>DFZX01000005.1:0-9886 GCA_002383695.1 Caryophanales bacterium UBA4045 | reverse complement strand
GACTCTATCGCTCGTTACGAGCTCAAAAAAGGGCCTGTAGGAGGTATCATCCCACAAGCCCTTAATGCTTACTTCAACTACCTACTCTACCTACTCAAGTTACTTTCTCTGCTCTAACTAATCCATCAAATTAACCTCATCCATCTCATCCATCTCATCTAATTCATCCATCACGTCATACTCCTCTATTCGATCTATTTCTATATAATCTTCCATCTCTTCACTCCTTTCATCATCTGATTTGTTCGCTTTCGCGGGCCATTCATCCCTCCCGATCCGTAGTAAGATTACTTCGATTTTCTCTAAGCTTCTACCATGCTCCTAGCTATTAACTAACTTTGCTTTCTGTGGATTTCTCTTTACGATATCGCATACGCAGTAACCGGAGCCATTCATAAGTTAAATCCAAATCCTTACTCTTGATTTCCTCCTCGCTGTAAATTTTCTTGAGTACTGGTTTTAAGTATTGGTCCCCCTCTGTCTCGAATGCTTTCCAGGCTAACTCTTGATCCGCAGTTGATATATGCTGGAGTTCACCGTCTATAAAGCTGTCCATGTCATAGCCCTCTGCTTCTAGCTCTTCGCTCCATAATACAACCTCTCTGCGTGGCAGATTCAGTGTTTGGGGTAGCGTCTCGAGCGTTTCTCCCTGTGCGATGAGCTCTAGCATCCGTTTCTTCGTGCCCTGTCTTTCAAGCTCTACCTTTAATTTGATTTCCTTCTGCTTATGAACCCAAAGCTTAAATTCATAGGGATCAATTTGTTGAATGACCCACTCTAGGGGGAAGGTTCCGGTCCGCGGATATTTCCCAGTAATTTCAGTCATGCTCTTCCCATACACGGCTATCTTGTGCTCACCTAAGCCAGGAATAAATTTCAGCTCCTCATTGCTCTGGGGTGTGAAGCAGGATATCATTCGAAGCACACGGTTCGAGGCTATAATATAGAATGGTTTACTTTCTTTCACCGCTTGCTCTCTCCGCCAAAGCCGAAGCTGTTGATATAGCTCTTCATTGGAATTGCATTCGCCGTAATATTGTAACATCTGCGTAAATTTGCTCTTAGCCGAAGGGACTTCCAAACCCTCAAGGTGTCCTTCGACTAAAGGTAAAAAACCTTCCGCCGTCTTCTCCGCAAGCCTTAAGCGGAATACATTCATCATGTCCTGCCACTTGTCACCCTCAAACCAACAATCCTGACCATTCTTCCCCTCATTGTCCGGCTCATTCCAGAGAATACGCCATATTCCCTGACGTTCACCTATTGTAACCTGTGCAGTGATAACACGATCTTCTTCAACTCTCTTCTCAAAGCTGTTAACAAAAACCAAATTCATTCAAACACCTCCATAAAAAATATTGAAAATAGAAAACGAACGAAAAGCACCTCTCCTGTGATGATCACAAGAGAGGTGCTTCCTCATCCGTTCCTTAAGCAGTACAATATCATAATTGGATATATTTATCAATACCAAATGTACAATTTAAGAGGTGTATCATATTCTTTGCCCTTATTCTATAAAAAAGATATAATCAGCTACATACTAAATAGTTAGGGATGAACCTATAATGTCAGAAATTGATTATTTATCCGACAGTACCGAGGACACAACTACGCGATTTGTAACACTAGTTACACCCAAGCTGAATCGATTTGACTTAGTCATCACCACAACAAATAGATTCTATGGGAAGAAGCTTGTCACAGATATGCAACAAGGAATAACCGCTGTTATCGGCCCTGACGATCTCGAAAAGGAAGGGTATATCGAACAATTATTCCGCTTGGATGAAGAGCAAGCGGAGGAATTAACTGGATTTCTTGAGCAAATTGTAGGACCTGTGAACTTTAATGATTTCTAAACGAATACTTCCGTATAGAAGCACACCTCCAGGGTACAATAGTGTCTTATGACCTATACCTAGGAGGTGTTTTTCTATGTCAAAAGGGTTTAAGAAAGAAGATCGCAGCAAGTATACAGATTTAGCCACAGTTGAATCACAACGAAATGATCTGACCGCAGAGGAATTTCCCGAGGGTCCATATGGAATGTCGCTTGTGAGTGAATCACTTGGGAAGAGCTCACCATGGCGCGAGGATCAGAGACCGCCAAACCGATTCGTATACGAGAATCGAGAGCTACATGAAGGGCTACCTCGGGTTTATCCACCAGACCATGATACGCATGACGAGCATAATGAGGATGAGCTTGTTTAGGTGACTAGCCTATGATCACCCAATCAGCTTCATTAACCCCTTAAACTCTAGCTGTTCAAATTTACTATACACCCTGCTGGATTCTGGTGCCCACATGCACTCTTCGAGATGACAAGCAACCTCAACATCGCAGCGAATCCGCGCAAGATCACGTGAAAGATGAAGCATATCCAGCTCTGCCTCTATCTTACTACGGACTCCTTTGGGTAGCTCAGAAAGGTTCTCTAGTATCCCCTCTATGCTGCCATAATCCTGAAGGAGCTTCTTCGCGGTTTTCTCGCCGATCCCCTTCACCCCTGGATAATTATCCGAGGTATCACCCATCAAACCCTTCAGATCAATAATCTGTATAGGTGTTAATCCCTTGTCCTCTAGGAGGAGGGCTGAATCATAAACGGCATAATTCGATAGCCCCTTCTTCATGATAACCACTGTAATATTATCATCAATTAATTGCAGCATATCGTGATCCCCTGTTAGAATGTATACCTCCGAGGCACTATCAACCCCCCCGTACAATCTAGCCAAGGTTCCAATACAATCATCAGCCTCAAATCCATGAAGACCCACATTACGAACGCCAAAGCTCTCAGTCACTTCTTTCACAAGCTCAAATTGTGGGATAAGCTCCTCAGGCGCAGCATCTCGATTGGCTTTATAGCCTGCAAATTTCTCTGTTCGGAATGTAGTGCTACCCATGTCCCAACAGCAGATCACATGTGAAGGTGAATAGGTTTGAATCGCATCCCAGAAATATTTGATGAAACCATGCACTGCGTTGGTAGGAAGACCATAGCTGGTTTTCTGTATATAACCGGTGAAAGAGGAAGCGAAATAAGCTCGGAATAATAAGGCCATTCCATCTACAAGAAGTACTCTTGGTTTACTAGCTAGCATCATAATTATCTCCTAATTGTTGTGTCTTAATCGCTAATATCATACTAAAGCTAAACTCTTATATGTGACAATCTGCTAATTCCTACATTGACCTCGCAAGAACGAGCCGATTCTATTCGCCGCCTCTACTAGACGAGCATCCTCTTGAACGAGGGCAATACGGACAAAGCCCTCACCCTCTTGTCCGAAGGCATCGCCTGGGATAACAACTACACCTGTCATTAGCAAGATTTCCCGGGAAATCTGACGACTTGTCCAGCCAGTTGGAATTGGCGCCCAAACGAACATTGTAGCCTTCGGTTTCGGTAGCGGACTATCCCAGCCCGCAAGCTTTAATTGTTCTATGAACATATCTCTTCGTCGCTCATAAATAGCGGCCACAGAGCTATTCTCGGCTTTCATATCTTCTTCTAAAGCTACGATTCCTGCAAGCTGAATAGCTTTAAACACACCATAATCGATGTTCCCCTTCAATCGTCGTAAAGCTTGAACAACATCTCTTCGTCCAGCTAAGAAGCCAATTCTGCAGCCCGCCATATTAAAGCTTTTAGATAAGGAATGAAATTCTACAGCGATATCCTTTGCACCAGGAACCGATAATATGCTTGGTGGTCGAAACCCATCGAAGGTCATCTCACAGTAGGCTAGGTCATGTACGATTAATAGATCATGCTTACGACCATACAAGACCACCTCTTCAAAAAAAGATAGATCAGCAACAGCTGCAAGTGGATTACTAGGATAGTTTAGGAGCATAAATTTCGCTTTATTTACAACATCTGGCGGAATTAAATCTAATCTTGGTAAATAACTATTCTCACTTTTCAAAGGCATATAATAGGGTTCTACCCCAGCAAGCGCAAGTCCTCCTGCATAAATTGGATAGCCTGGATCTGGAACAAGTGCAATATCTCCAGGGTCACAAGTAGCAAGTGCAAGGTGAGCTAGCCCATCCTGTGTACCCATCAGTGTAAGGATCTCATCATCAGGATTAACCACAACCCCGAAGCGCCATAATAACCATTCTGCTGCCATAGTACGGAAGGCTAAGCTTCCTTCCGATGAGGGGTAATGATAGTTTGCACGGTCACCAACCGCATGCTGCAAAGCTTCTACCACGCTCAAGGATGGCGGCAAATCAGGGCTGCCGATACCAAGATCAATAATATCTCTACCCAACTTATGTGCTTCGAGCTTCCATAGCTCTACCTCAGTGAATATGGCAGACCCTAATTGGTCTAGCCGTTTACTCTCTAATTGTTTTCTAGCTTTCATCGTCATCCATTGACCCCCGGTATCTCCATTGCGTTAATGATATACAGCATGGTGCCTAAGAAGCCAGCCAATCCTAGATAAACGATACCATAGGTCCATCTAGTCTGAACGGGAACCTCATAGTATCGGTCGCTCTCATGAGGAGCTCCAATCATTTCGCAATAAGCAACGATATGAGTAAGAGGTGACCCATCGCCCGGAAGATGTTTGATTCTCATGACCTTAACACTACTAACAAGGATTTGCTTCTCTAAGGTAATACTTTCTCTCACCCCAAGAGTATCCCAGTAAACCTCAACCGTCTGATTCTTATTGCCTATTGTCGAGAAGGTTTGGAAAGCTAGTGTTTTCTGATGCTCCTCACCTGGAATGAAAACCCCTTGCGTTCTTAAATATTCGGCCGGAATCTTTAATTGCAATGGCATGCTAAACATCTTACTCTGCTGTTTCTTGCCATACTTCTGATATAAATCCCAAGCGAATAGTGCCCAGATGATAAAAAAGATAATACTCTGCATATACCATACAACAATGATTACACCCAATAGACCTACTAACCATAACCATCGAGTCACTGCGGTCGAAATTCGCCCGCCATCTAGGGGGTGAATGGGCATAAGGTTGATCAGATTAAGATAGAATCCTACGTATGCAATCACAAGTAATGTAACATTATTCGTTATATCACCTAGCAGATAACAGACCAGTGCTCCCGCTGTACCTAACAATGGTCCTCCGAATGCAATGTAGGCTTCGGTTACAGCATCTCGCGGGTTTTTCTTCATCGCAATGAATGCCCCAAGAAAAGGAATAAAAACGGGTAATGAAACCGGTAATCCCTTCTGCTTCGCAGCTAGCACATGACCAATCTCATGAATGAATATCATCACCACGAGTCCAACTCCAATGACCCAATTCCGGGTCAGCCACGCATAAGCGAACACGGATATGAGCATGCTTGTTGCTGGGATTGCAAACTTAGCTAATAAAGGTAATATAGTTTTGTATTTTGTGATCAGCGTAATAGCAATTAAGCCAAGATACCACCTCGAGCGACCATTATCTTTAACTTTGTCTTTATTTGGTTCAACAGGTTTCTGCAAAGATTCTCAGCTCCATATGTCTTGATATTGATCTATCTTAAAACCCACGGTAACCTGCTTGCCATCTGTAACGATTGGTCTCTTGATTAATCTACCATTTGAGCTTAGCAGAGCAATTTTCTCTTGATCTGACATACCAGCCAATTTATCCTTAAGGTTCATCTCCCGATATACCTCACCAGCGGTGTTGAAAAACTTCTTAAGCTCCAAACCACTTAAACGAATAAGCTCAGTTAGGGTTTCTGCATCGGGTGGGTTATCGAATATCTCAATACTATGAAGTTCATACCCGTTATTCTTAAGTACTTTAGCTGCATCACGGCAAGTGCTACACTTTGAATATTGATACATCGTTAGCTTCTTCATGTATGATATCTCCTAGTGATTATTCATTAATTGTTCATGTAAAGCCTTCAAATCCGTCGGCCAATTCGCTTTAAATACCATTCTTTCACCCGTCATCGGGTGTGCAAAGGTTAGCTTCTCTGCATGCAGAGCTTGACGAGTTATATGAGAATCACGAAGCTGTTCGACCTCTGTCTTAGGATCAAGACCATACATCTTATCACCTATCAAGGGACAGCCAATAAATTTCATATGGACACGAATTTGATGTGTTCTCCCTGTCTCTAACCAAATTCTAAGTAATGAAGCATGACCATCACCGTATACGCTCTCCGTCTGATATACAGTAACGGACGGATATCCGCTGTCAGGTGTAACTACACGAATATGTGGATTGACCAAATCTCGGTCGATCGGTGCTGATATCTTCGCTTCAGTCGGTATCGGATGGTTATGAACAAAAGTGATATATTCCTTCTCAAATTCATTTCTCTTCATCTGCTCAGATACATGCTGGTGAATGAATGGATTCTTAGCAATGGCTAGCACCCCAGAGGTATCCTGATCAAGCCTATGGATAGGTCGGAATCGCACCTGTTCACCTTGTACAAGCCAATGGTGAACAACCGCATTCGCCAGTGTATTCGTATAATGACCATGTGTGGGATGTACAATCATACCAGCACTTTTATTAACAATCAGCAAATGGTCATCCTCATAGATAATATCTATCGGTAAATCCTGAGGGAGAATATCGTCAGATGCTTCACGGACCATCCGAATTTCAACACAATCTCCAGTTTGGACAGCAACACTGGTGTAAACTCTTTGGCCATTCAGCGTAATCCCTTGTTCGGTCTGTTTGAGTTTACTAAGAAGAGAACGAGAAAGCTTCATTCGATTTCGCAGAATCGATTTTAACTGAATGCCTTCATCCTCCGTGCTAACTATATAAACAAGCGGCTCTAGGTAATTCATTGTTCTGAAGTTCTGAACACGTCAGCACTCCGCTCATATTCAACATCACCAATACGATCTCTTGCATTTACGACCCTAGCCATCGTGAAGAAGTAATCCGACAATCGATTGAGATACCGACGAACCTCCGCATTCACTTCCACTGTTCTTGCCATCGTAACCACCAGTCTCTCTGCTCTACGGCAAACTGTTCTACATACATGTAATTGGGACGAGAGCATACTTCCTCCTGGCAGGATAAAGCGACGAAGTGGTGGTGCCTCGTCCTGATATTGGTCAATCCAAGCTTCTAATTGTTCCGTCATCTCAAGCTGTACCTTCTCATTCCGATCTCCCTTTCGAACATAGGCAAGGTCTGAGCCACAGTCGAATAATTCATGTTGTATGCGTACTAGCTGCTGTGATAAATCTTCATACAAAGGATGACCTATTATCATACTTACCGCAACACCAACAAAGCTATTCAGCTCATCAATCGTCCCGTAGGTTTCCACTCGAATGTCATCCTTACTCACCCTACCACCAATCACACTCGTTAATCCCTCATCGCCCGTACGTGTATATATGTTCATCATCATGATCTCCAATCTCAAGGAAATTTCCATTAACCCCTATGATATCATAAAAGCGCTTAAGGAACCTCCTCACTTAGTCATATCGAAAAAGAGGCTGCTAATCGCAGCCTCTTATCCTTATTATCACTGTATACATGATCTCAAATTCTATTTACTCACCAGCATCTTACTCTCGTGTACCAATATAACCTGGACGCGGTTTCTGCCCCGAGAAAGGCTCTTGTAATTTGTTCTCAACACTGTTGAAGACCATGAATACATTATTACGTGATTTTGGTGTGATGTTACTATTCGAACCGTGCATGGTATTACAGTCGAAGATGACAATGGAACCAGCCTTACCCGTTGGTGCTTCAATTCCAGCCTCATCAACCATCTTCGTTAAGCTTTCTTGGTCAGGCACGCCATATTCCTGCTTGCGAAGTGATTCCTTATAGTGATCATCAGGCGTCTGTCCAACGCATGAGACGAATTTCTTGTGTGATCCAGGTACAACCATTAGGGGGCCATTATAATGAAAATTTTCTTCTAATGCAATAGAACAGCTAAGTGCTCTCATCCGAGGCATGCCATCCTCAACATGCCAGGTTTCGAAGTCTGAATGCCAATAAAATTCTTTCCCTGTAAAGCCTGGTTTAAAATTAATTCTGGATTGATGAACGTATACAGAGCTTCCTAGAATATTCTCCACGACATTCAGTAGACGGGAATGTTTGGAGATATCTTCAAAGGCCCCCTTCTCACGGTGGATGGCGAATATGGAACGCACTTCGTTACCATTTGGCTCGCGAATGATCTCATCCGCTGATGATTTCCTGCCTGCTTCTTTTAAACGATTCGCCTCTGCGCTTAATAGCTCAACCTCTTTTTCATTAAAAAAGCTTTCGAGAAATAAGTACCCATTCTTCTCATAAAAATCTAGTTGTTCGGGAGTTAGCAGACTATTCTCCGTTTTTTTACCATGCACAACAGGATCCTTACGTTCCAATAAGCTTGGTTTATCACTCACTCTCGATGGATACAAATCTACTCTCTTCTCGTTGATCGTTTGTACATTACTCATATGTCTTCATCTCCTCAAAAATTTTAGTGAAGCTTATTCCTCATTCTTCTATAAGCGGGTAAATTCCATGCTCATCATGTACTTCCGTACCCGTCAATGGAGGGTTAAATACGCAAACCATTCTGAGCTGTGTCTTAGCTCTTAACAAGTGCTTTTCATTGCCACTTAACGCATACAATGTACCTGGAACAATCGGGTAAATCCGATCTCCTTCAGGCTCAATCTCGCCTTCTCCTTCAATACAATAAACAGCCTCCAAATGATGTTTATACCATATGAATGTTTCCGTGCCTGCCTTGATAATCGTATCGTGCATGGAGAAGCCCATTCCATCCTTGCGAAGTAACAATCTACGGCTGTTCCATGTTGCTGCATGTACGTCATCAGTAGTTCCAATAATATCTTCCAAATGTTTTACAATCATATTCATATTCTCCATATCTATATTGTATTTATTATTTTTGTAGGGATGCTCTTAAGCACTCTTCAACAATCACTAGTCCACGATCCAACACCGAATCCTCAATCGTAAGAGGTGGCATGATTTTAATTGCTTCACTGTTCGGTCCAGATGTCTCCATGATGAGACCACGATCAAAGGCCAACGCGCATACCTTCTCCGCAAGTCCAGGAATTTCAAAGGTAATTCCTTGGATCATTCCTTTACCTCGGACTTCACCTTTAGCCTGCGGATAATCCTTAACTAGCTTCTTGAGGTGTAGCTGCAATTTCAATGATTTCTTAGCGATTTCCTTAGTAAAGGTTTCTGTCTCCCAATAGCTCAACGCCTCAGCTGCAGCAATGAATCCTAGATTGTTACCACGGAATGTACCGTTATGCTCGCCTGGCGTGAAGATATCCAAGCCTGGCTTCATTAGCATCAACGCCATAGGCAGCCCATAACCACCGATTGACTTAGATAGGCAAACTACATCTGGATTAAGACCCGCTGCTTCAAAGCTGAAGAAGGTTCCAGTACGACCACAGCCCATCTGTACATCATCAACGATCAATATGATTTCTCTCTTCTTACAAATTCGTTCGATCTTCTGTAACCATTCGGAGCTAGCAAGCTGAAGTCCACCTTCACCCTGCAATGTTTCCAGAATAATTGCTGCTGGAATAGCTATACCACTTCCGTCGTCGTCCAACATCTTCTCTATATAATCAGCTGTATCAATGTCCTTACCGAAGTATCCGTCATAAGGCATGAATATAGATTTATCTAGGGTGATTCCCGCACCTTCACGCTTCTTCTTATTTCCCGTAACAGCTAATGAGCCCAATGTCATACCATGGAATGCATTCGTAAAGCAGATCACAGTTTCCCTACCTGTTACTTTACGAGCAATCTTGAGTGCACTCTCAACAGAATTAGTACCTGTTGGACCTGGAAACATGATCTTATAATCAAGCTTCCGCGGCTGTAAGAT
>DFZX01000109.1 GCA_002383695.1 Caryophanales bacterium UBA4045 | reverse complement strand
GCTACTGTAGCCCAACAAGCACATATACTAAAGGTCTGTCCTTTTTACTAATCTATCAGATAATTTTCATAGGTCAAGTAATCTATTATTCATCCCTAAGCGAATGTTCATTCGCAGGAGGGACAGTCCGAATGGAAAGGAATAGCAGGAAGCTGCTGATCATAGCGCAGGCAATCGCCATCCCATGTAGCTGCTGAGTACTGATTTCTAGGCCGAACACTATTGCCAATATACTTGATGAAAGAATCGTTCCTAGGAATCGAGAGGTCATGAATAAACCTGATGCCGTGCCTGTTTGTGATTTACTAACGAACGTATATAACAAGGTTTGTAGTGCAATATTGAGGAATCCATTACTAAAGCCTATTAGCGACAAAATTAGGAAAATAATCATAGCATGAGATTTATCCTGAATGATCAGCATACTTAGCGTACCCAGGAGCATCGAAGCTGCGCCTACAAGCAATGGCCTCCGCGGCCCAACTCGATCTGCCCACCAGCCTGCTATAGGTGTGCTTACAACGCCAAATCCAGCAATCGATAGCATGATTAATCCGACTGTCTTCGTATCGAATTGCTGTACGGTTTGTAAGTATGAAGGGATACCGAACAGGCTTGAGTAGAATATGGCATTCACAAGAATAAACTGCACATAAATCGAGCTGACATGCTTATTGTTCTTCAGGAAGATCACATCGATAAACGGATGCTCTATTCTTCGCTGATACTGATAAAAGCCAATTGCCATAGCAAGTGAGATGCCAAGCAAATAATAATTCACACCCTGCGGCAAGGATAATAAGAACACTAACAGCATCACAATAAAGCCAGAAAACCACACCATACCCCAATAATCCATTCTCTTATCCAACTTATGATCTCGGGCTTCATCTCTAGGTATCATCCGAATAGCTAAGAATAGTGATGCAATAATGAATGGAAAATTGATGAGGAATATGAGCTGCCAGTCACCATAATGGATGAGCACGCCTCCTAAGAAGGGACCCAGACCAGCAGAGGTAGATGAGAATATAGATAACACAGCTAGAACTTTAGCCTGATTGTCGGTAACAATAGAACGAATGACACTCATACCCGCCGGATACAATGCCGCACTCCCAATAGATTGAAGCACACGAAAAGTGATCAGCCAGCCGAAATTTGGTGAGAGCGGAGCAAGCATAGATGCGATAGTGACCAATAATAAACCTAGCATGAATATACGCTTAGGGCCATACTTGTCCGTAAATCTCCCAAATATCGGTTGACCGATGGCACTTGCTACATAGAAGCAAGCAATTAACCACGAGATACTCTGGTACGTAACTTGAAAGTCTTCCTGTAATCGCGAGAAAGCAACAGCAATCATCGTCGTATTCAGCGGATTCAGTAATGTTCCTAGAGCTATTGCGGCAACGATGTAAAATTGCTTTCGACTAATGCCTATCATAACGAAATGATTGAGAAGTCAGAGAGTTTGCCCTGTACGCGCCATACTTCTGTATTCTCCCTAATGATACGACGGGTCTGGACATCGTATCTAGCCAAATTAATCTTCATGTGACCACCCTTCCTACCCGCATTATACAATAATTCAGGTAATGAGAATCAAGATAATAGCTATACCTTAAGAAAACCATTAAAAGCCAAGAGTTATTCTACCTGGGGTTTTGCTTCTCCGCCAATTGCTAGTAATATCCTGCCAGTTGACTAGGAAAAGTCCCTTATCCATCCAATAGCTACAGATTATAAAGACCTTTTCTTTTTTTGACATGATTAATATAACTAATGTATGATTCGAAATAGAACTAATATGATGTCCGGCAAGACAAAATACCTTTCAAAGTGGGAGTTATATATGGAAAAGGAAACCAGAAAGCCCTTATATCATGTCATTCAGGAATACGTACAAGAACTAATTGCCGCTGGAATATTAAAACCGAATGAAAAGCTGCCATCCGACAAAGAATTTATGGAACGGTTTCAAGTGAGCCGAATAACGGTTTCTACTGCTCTCACCAATCTAGCGAAGGATGGATTGATCTATCGAGTTCCCAGTAGAGGCAGCTTTGTAAGTGATTTGTCGAATATCAAGAAACAAGGTGATAGCGTACCTCAAAGAGGCCTTGTGATGGATGAATCAGATAATAAAGAATCTAATTCGTCTGTATCTTCGGACAGCCGGACAATCGGCCTCATTGTACCGAATATCGACAGTCTGTTTGCAATGCGAATCGTTGAGAGCATCCATCAAGTATTAATCGCAAACGGCTATTCGATTACAATAAGATTAACCGGAAACTCCAAGCAGCAGGAGGTTCTGGCTATTCGTGAGTTGATTCGAATGGGCGCAGAGGGACTGATCATATTTCCTGTTGATGAGGATACTTATAATGACGAAATTTTATCGTTGAAGCTGCAGGCTTACCCATTTGTGTTGATTGATAGATATTTGCCGGGCGTAGAGACCCATCTGGTATGCTCTGATAATATTCTTGGAGCTAGACTGGCGGTGTCCCACCTATGGGAGCTGGGCCATCGGGATATTGCAGTTTGCTCAAGTATTGAGTTACCGACGGTCACGATCAAGGACAGGATCGATGGGTATATGAAAGAGTTGACGGCAAGAGGAGCCATGATCAATCCCGCATTGTTTCTCACCGATATTCAAATTCACACAAATCCACTTGAGGATAATCATCCTTTCTATCGATATATTCGTTCAAACCAAGCGACCGCTTATGTCGCGTTGCACTCCTCAATAGCCGTATTAATACGTAAATCGGCACAGGCAATTGGACTGAGTGTGCCTGAAGATATCTCAATAGTCGCCTTTGACAACCCAACATCAATTTACGATGAGTATTCTTACTTTACTTATATAGCACAGTCGGAAGAGGTAATGGGGAGCCGCGCTGCGCAAGTTGTGCTGGATATCATCAAACATCGGAGCGATTCGGCTCAACCACCGTTTCAGAAAATTATGTTGGAACCGAAACTGAAGGTCTACCAATCCACGGGGCCACTTCTTCCGAAATATCGCAACTAGTACAGATTGCAATCGACGGCAAAGCTAGACTCAGAAAGTAATTGATAAAGTTTTTATCAAGGGATTGATACCGCTTTCATCCTATGTTATATTCTTATTACATATATTGAATATAACTTTATAAGTCATATTAAATATATGAACTAGAAACTAGGGGGAGATTGCTTTGAGATTTTGGCATCAGCGAACGAAAATTACAGTTATTTTGATGTGCATACTGCTTGTAGCGGCTTGCAGTAATTCTGTGAATTCGCCCACTGATTCACCAGAGAATTCGGCTGAAGATTCACAAACGTTATCAGGAGATTTAAGAATGGTGACTTTTATGGACTCGGATTGGGGAGATCAACTGCAGGCCGCAATTGACGACTATAAGCTGAAGCATCCACAGGTGAATATAGAGCTTGAGTCCATGCCATATCAGAACTATTCCGAAGCGATTAAAACTCAGCTTATAGGAGGTATAGCAGCCGACGTTATTATGGTTGAACCCCCGATGGCCCTAACTCTAGGAGGGATTGACGAGCTTCTGCCGCTGGATTCGTACCTGGACCAGCTTAATCCTTACTCTAGTACGAATAAGCCTTGGAAAGATGACTTTGTGGCCCCGTTCCTTGACTCGTCAAGGGATGCTGTAGGGGATGCGAAGTTAATTCCGTGGTCGCTTGTATGGGTCGGTATGTTTTACAACCAGAACGCATACGATAATGCCGGTATTACGGCACCACCAACAACATGGAATGAATTCCTGGAAACGAATGAAAAGTTAAAGCTCAACAAATATAATCCGATGTACGTATCCATCCAGAATAACGATGCGCAAACTTGGTGGATGTTCCAAACGATGGTGAATGCTATGTTCCGGCCACTGACGGATCAAATCAATCTACGACATCAGGATGGATGGAAGTATAATTTTGAAATTCCTGGAAGTATAAACGGAGAGCTATATACAGTTGACGAATTATACGTAGCATTTAAGAAAGGGCTTATCGACCCTGCCAAGTCACCGGAATACAGGAAAGCCGTCGAATTGATTCTTCAGATGAAGCCATATTTCAACGATAATCTGTCTACAGCTGACGGATCTGAAGTTACCCCTGAATTCCTGGCTCAAAGAAGTGCACAAATGTACAGCGGTACTTTCTCATTCTCGAGTATGGACTCCGAAATAGCTAAGATGGATGAAGATAAAGCGTTTAAGTGGGACGTGACAAATTTTCCATCAATCACTCAAGATAACTACGAGGGATTAACGGCAGGCGGATTAAATCCGATGTCTGGTTTGCGCAATGGTTGGGTTGTATCCAAAAGCACGGAAAATCCGGAATTGGCGGTAGATTTCTTACAGTTCCTTACTTCTAAAGATGAAGTCAGCAAGCTGTACAGCATGAAGAGAGCTAAATCACAAGATTCCCTACAGCCTGATACATCGGCAGTTGCTGACATAGCTTACACGGAAGAAGCGAAAAAAGTAGATGCAGAAATGAAGTTTGCCGAGCTCAGCATCTATGGCTTTGGTCTTCCGCCCGTGTTCGATACAGGTAAAGACTTTGAAGAGTTCCATACGCAATGGTACGGCTTGTTGACCGGCGAGTTCACTACCGACGAATTTCTAGAGAAGAGAAGTGCGTCTAACCTGGCTGCACTGGAGCGTAATTTAAAGCAATATGCGGATCAAGTTGACCAAGCTTTCATCGATGAACAGCTTAAATAATTAGGAGCAATAAGGCCTAAGGGTACTGTGCCCCTAGGCCTTGTTTGCCGAAAGTCGCTTGGAGGTGAAACCGATAAATATACTGGCGAAACGGCTTTATAAAGCTCGATACATGTATTTGTTCTTAACGATTCCATTCTCATTTGTTGCGCTATTTATTTTCTACCCGTTCATACGCGGCATTTATTTATCATTGCTCGATTGGAATGGATCACAACACTCGGAATTCATTGGTCTTGGTAATTATATTGAGCTCTTTGTCGAAGATGTCTTATTCGGCAAAGCTGTATTAAATATTGTCATTCTGTCTATCGCCTATGTTATACAAGCGGTAGCTGTCTCTTTCCTATTGGCTTGGATGATTCACCATATTAAAAGTCAGGTCTCTAAATATGTGTTCAGATTTATTGTATTGCTGCCATCTCTTATTCCCGGCATTGTCATGTTGCTGCTATGGAAGAAATTCTATAGTCCCGATGGATTAATAAACCGACTGTTGGGTGCCATAGGGTTGGATCAGATACAGCACGTTTGGTTGGCGGACACCTCTGTTGTGCTGCTCGCAATTATATTCGCAGGTTTTCCTTGGGTGAACGGAGCGAACACCCTGATCTATTTGGCGGGCTTCCTTCAAATTCCTAAAGAGTTGTATGAGGCTGCAAGGATGGATGGCGCTTCGATGTGGCGGATTTTCTGGCGTCTGGAGATCCCTTTGCTTGCAGGGCAAACTCGAATTTTAGTCGTCTTGTCTCTCATCTTTGCCTTGCAGAACTACGACAATATCTTTATCTTGACACAGGGTGGACCGATGGATGCTACGGTCGTACCGGGTATTATGTTGTATAAAAATGCATTTCTGTTTGGGAGATATGGCTATGCATCAGCAATTGGTGTATTTATCTTCGTCTTTATATTGTTACTCACTCTGATCAGCATGCATATGTCGAAAGAGGGGCAGGAGAGGTAAGCATGAGAGAAAGTCGAGTTACTCAATTTGTCAGGTACGCAATTCTAGTCCTGATTATGTCCTTGACCTTATATCCGATTCTATTCATGTTGTTCACGTCCGTAAAATCCACAAGCGACTTGGCATATAATTATTTCTTACCTAGCTTTGATGTGTTCCATTGGGAAAATTACGCGAATGCTGCTCCGAAGGTTATACCCTACATTTGGAATAGTGTGAAGGTGTCTGTTCTGACGATCGCAGGCATCCTTTTCGTTAGTTTAAATGCCGCTTATATTTTTGCTCGGTTTCAATTTCCAGGGAAACATGTTCTATTTTCCATTTTGCTGTCCACAATGATGATCCCTGTCATCTTGGCCTTTGTACCAACCTATCTCTTGATCAGGGATTTGGGACTGCTAAATAGCCATCTCGCCCTTATCTTACCTGGAATTGCTGCAGGTTTAGCCTTTGCCACTTTCCTACTGAGAACGTTCTTCGAAGGGATCGACCAAGCCTTAATTGAAGCGGCCAGAATAGATGGAGCGAAAGAGGCCGCAATATTGGTCAAGGTTGTGATGCCGCTGACCGTTCCGATGATCGCGACTGTAAGCGTGCTCAGTCTATTACGAATATGGAACGATTTTCTGTGGCCGCTGGTTACGATTAGCAAAGATTCGCTCAGAACACTTCCAATTGGATTGTCATTCCTGGTGGATCGGCCAGGTGTGAACCAATTTACGGATATGATGGCGGGTTATACTATAGCATCTTTACCGTTAGTCCTTTTATTTATGGTTGCGATGAAACCATTCATTGAAGGAATCAACACAGGTGCTATCAAGGGATGATGGGAAGGGAGACTGTGAGAGAAATTCATCAAATCAAGAAGGTTCATATCGTATCACACACACACTGGGATCGGGAATGGTATCAGGATTATCAAAGCTTTAGGGTAAGAATGGTGTATTTAATAGACGAGCTACTAGAAGTGATGGAAAGGGATGAGACCTACCGGTTCTTCACGTTAGACGGCCAAGCGATTATAGTTGATGATTATTTGGAAATTAGACCGGAAAATAAAAAGCGGCTGCTCACCCTCATTCGTCAAGGAAGAATCATAACAGGGCCTTGGTACGTCATGCCGGATGAGTTCTTAGTGAGCGGTGAAGCCTTGATTCGGAACTTGCTGATGGGCACACGGAAGGTTCGCGAATGGGGAGGAGAACCACTGAAAAGCGGATATGTACCGGATATATTCGGTCACAACAGTCAGCTTCCACAAATACTTCGAGGCTTTGGCATTGATCATGCCGTGTTGTTCCGTGGTTTTCAAGGCGAGAAGCAAGCATCCGAAATAATCTGGCGAGGGTCGGACGGATCGAATGTACTTGGACTTAAGCTAGATGAGGATCGTTCCTACGGAGACTTTTTCTTCTTTATACGTTGGCCATTTGCCGATAAAGACTATCATTACGATCAGGAACAGCTGATTGAGCGGGCTCAGGAAATGAAGGTTTATAAGAGCGAAAGGGCGACTACACCGATTGCCCTGGGGTTGGATGGGGTCGATCATGTTGAAATTGAGCCGATGCTACCCTCAATAATAAATACACTAAACGAGGACGCAGGATTAAACGTATATTTCGAGCACTCGCATCTCGCAGCTTACGTCGCTGAATTACAGCCTCATCTACACGATCTGGAAGTTTATCAAGGAGAGCAACGTTCTCCAGGCAAGGTCGGACTCAACAATATGGTGCTTGCGAATGTATTGTCCTCCAGATATCCGATTAAAAGGCAGAACAAGGAATGCGAAGCCCTGCTTGAAGTGTGGGCTGAGCCATGGGGAGTGTTCGCGGCGCTGGAAGGAAGGCCTTATCCAAAAGGTTTCCTAGAGAAAGCGTGGAGATATCTGCTTCAGAACCATCCGCATGACTCGATATGCGGGTGCTCAATCGATCAGGTTCATCGTGATATGGTGTATCGATTCGATCAAAGCCGGTTAATTGGCGAGCAAATGTTAAAAGAACAGTTTGCCTATATTTCTAATCACGTATTCTTAAGCGGAGGTGCGGACGACAGACATTTTGTTGTATTTAACTCGACACAATCTCATACGGATGGCGTGATTGTGGTTGAAGTCTGGTTGCCCCCTCAGGGCTCAATGAATAACTCAGGTCCCGCGCTTGGGCAGAGCAGCTTCCGGCTGTTCGATGAGAATGGCGAAGTCATTCCCTACCAAGTTCATGATTATCAGAAAAATGTGACAACTAAATGGCGCCCGTATAGAGATCTTCCGAGCGGAGGCAAAGCGGATCTATATCTCCTGGCATTTCGTACGACAATCCCCGCTTTAGGATACCGTACTTATGCAGTAAAGCTTCAATCGGCTGTTGAATTAAAGGCGGGTGAATATACGTCAGCAACGCTTAAGCCTCCTGCTCGGTTTACAGGCTCACAACAGGTTTCGTCCCAATCCTGGGACAACGGTTGTTATCTGTTGACAGTTCATACGAATGGAACCCTTACGATTCTCGTTCACAAAACCCACAAGCTGTTCGAACACTTGCTGCAGTTTGAGGATGACGGCGATATCGGAGAAGGGTGGAATCATGTTGCGCCCGCAATTAACCAGGTCTGTTCATCGGCGGGTTTGCATGCGGAAATATCGGTGATGAGCGACGGTCCACTTCAAACGGTCATTAAGATTCGCCAAATCTTGAATATTCCAGAGGCCATTCATCATTCCGAGGTTAAGCGGAGTGAGAAGCTGACCAAGATGGTGCTTGAGACGACTCTGGATGTGCGCGATCAAGATCCTTTACTTCGCTGCAGGACAAGGATCGTGAATACGGCAAGAGATCACCGAGTGAGGTTGCTGCTGCCGACAGGTGTGCAAACCGAGCATTTCTATACCAGCACGCCTTTTGATTTAGTCAAGCGTCCTATCAAGCAGCCGGACTATCAAGACTACCTGGAGCATGCTCGCGAGGTGGTACCCCATAATGGAATTATATGTATTCATGATGATGAAGTGGGAATTGCAATCTTAAGCAAGGGTCTCTATGAGGCTGCAGTTCGATACGATAGCTTACACACGATAGCTATGACTTTATTCCGTAGCACAGGCAAAGAGGTGCTGTGTGACGGTAGCGATGGGGGTCAACTGCTGGGAGAATTAATATTTGATTATGGAATATCTGTTTATAATCCTTCAGAGCCGATTGCGGAGCTGTTATATCACGAGCTTCAACGATTTGTTCATCCTCCGCGTTCAGTCACTCTTAATTCAACTAAGCGCGTGTTTGAAACTCCGCATCGTAGAGAATCGAACTTGCCAAGGATGAAATCATTCCTCAGCATCAGTCATCGCAGCCTAATCCTTAGTGCTCTTAAGAGGTCGGAAGACCATGAAGATCACTACATCGTTCGACTGGTTAATGTTGCTGACGAACAGGTGGAAGGAACACTGAGATTTGACAGAGAGCTGTCACATGTCAATCAGGTTCATCTTGATGAATCCCTTATTGGGGAACTGAACTGTATAGGGAAAGAGGTAAGCGTTTATGCCGGTCCCAAACAAGTAATCACAATAGAAATAGTATTTAAGTCTTGATGATATTGATTTAAGAAAATTAATAATTCCATAGGAGTGTGAATAGGATGATGAACAGTCGTGGATTATATTGTAAGTTACGCATAATATTGTTGCTCTTTGCTGTGTTGATTATATTTGCTGACGATCGGACTCAGGTTTCCGCGGCAGACAGCCAATATGATTGTAATTTGTCCAACCTATGGGACAACGAATGTTACCTCGCTCCAGATTCTGTGAATACCAAGATTGGTTACGATCAGTCCATGCATTTTGTCGATGTTATAGAGGTGGGCAACGAATATTATTTCTACGGGATCCGCGGGACTACAAACGGTGCTGGGGTAGGGCTAATGACGACCACCGACGGCATTCATTTCGTAGATAAGGGTATTGTTTATACTCCGGAAACAGGGGTTACCTATGACAGCTTTCCAGGAATATATTATGAGAATGGTGTGTTCTACTTGTATTCGGAACGCGGTGTCTTTGGGGTGAATACGTACCAGGTCCAACTATCGACGTCTACAGATGGCACACATTTTACAAGGCAAGGAATTGTCCTGAGCCCTACTTCGGGTAATTGGGATTCAGGCGGGGTTGGCACACCGACAATGATTAAGAAAGGCAGTACCTACTATTTATTCTATCATGGGTCTAATGGAGTGGATATGTGTTCGGGCGTTGCTACAAGCTCTTCCCCGACAGGTCCATTCACGAAATACGGTCAAATTCCAGTCCTTCCTTGCGGACCAGCAGGTTCGTTCGATGGGGGAACTGCAGGGAAAAGGGATATCGTACAAGAAGGCAGCTACTATTATATGGTTTACGAAGGAAGCACAGACGCTGCGAATGCGGACTTCTCCGGAGCCACGTGGTCATCTGGGTTTGCCCGTTCAAGCGATTTGTTAGTGTGGGAGAAGTACCATCAGAACGCAGTCTTACCCGGTGCTTATCCCGAATTGCCATATGGTCAAGGCTTTGGGAATGACGGCCCCGCATTCGTTGACATTAACGGGGAAAAGTGGGTTTACTATCGGGGAAGCAGTGGAGCCAACTTTACGAAACGCGCACGACTGGCCAATGAAGTGAGCGGCGGGGGATACGATGTGCTGTTAGAAGCGGAGAATATGACACATCAAGTTGGAGCTGCGGTTGCGGATGGCTGGAATGCAACTCAGGCTTCTCACAGTGCGGGGTACATGATCTCCGGGCAGACAGCTTCCCATAATCGCGGTGGTGAGAATATAGCTATCTTCAAGGGGAGAATAAATAATAACACACTGAATAACGCGGTCGTTATGAGGATCGAGGTATATGACGACACTGCTAATTCACTCGTCGCTTCTCGTTCTATTACAAGGGGACAATTCAAGCAAGCAAACCATGACGAATTTTTTGTCTTGCCCTATTACAGCGTTGCGGGCCATTCGTTGCAATATCGGGTGTATTGGTATGATAATTCGGATATTACGCTCGACCGTGTGTTAATTAAGTATGGAGATGAGCAGAGATACAGCTTGCAAAATCCCAAGGTGTATGAAGCGGAAGGAGTATCATTCGGGCATTCCATAGGACGAGCGGATGGAGATGGATGGTCAGCCAACACAGTCCAGGACAATACGGGTTATTTGACTTACGGCCCTTACGCCACGGATATCTCGACAGGAAGCCGAGCTGTGAGATTCAGGATGATGATCGATAATAACACAATAGACAACACCAATGTCGTAAAGCTGGAAGTATTTGACGTGACAGCAGGGGTAGTTTTGGGACAAGAAACGATTACCAGGCAGAAGTTCAGAGAAGCCTATGCTTATCAAGAGTTCCCTGTTGTATTTAACAATGCTACCGCTGGACATCAGATAGAATTTCGGGTTCTATGGTATGACAATGCCTATATAAAAGTAGATTATATCTATGTAGATTCCTATTCCATCCAACAATTTGAAGCGGAATCGACGCAGATGTTCCATGCGAACGGTCGTGCTGACGGAGATGGATGGTCTGCGAATGTCGCACAGGATCAAGCAAACTATATGTTATATGGGCCTTATGTTAATTACGTAACCGCTGGAAGTAGGACTGCATCGTTCCGTATGATGGTGGATAATAACACATTCGACAACAGCCCCGTCGTGACGATAGAAGTGTTCGATGCAACAGCCAATACTTTGCTTTCCAGTTCGATTATAACCCGGCAACAATTCAGCAGCACGAATTCGTACCAAGACTTTATACTTCCCTTCACCTATGCGAATCCAGGAAACTCGCTTGAGCTTCGAGTACTGTGGCATGATTCATCGTATGTGAATGTCGACAGTATCAAGATATTGTAAACAAATCGATGTTCCTTTTATATCGGCACATAGTACTAACGGAGGTGTAGTGGATGTTAAACCTGGATTTGACCCGTTTACCTTGGAAGATGAAGGGCTGGTGGCCCAATGAATGGCTCTGGGGCTCCTCTATGGAGACGAATGAGCTGTTCATTGGAGAGACGGACTGGCTTGAGGCGAATGTGCCTTGCTCGGTATATACCGTATTGCATCAAGCAGGTGTAATTCCGGATCCGATGATTGGTTTAAACAGCCGTCTCTGTGAGTGGGTATGTACCCGAGATTGGATGTTTGAATGCGAATTTGAGCTGGAGGAGGCTGCACGCTCCGAGAAGACTCAGGTATTAACCTTTCAAGGCGCAGACTACCATGCTCACTATTATTTAAATGGAACCAAGCTTGGAGAAACTATAGGGCTATATGCGAATGCATCATTCGATGTTAAAGATCAGTTAAAGAAGGATGAGAAGAATCGACTAGTTGTCGTCTTGGCCGCAGCACCAGAGGGCATCGGTCAAATCGGGCATACGCATGGCGTGAATCATCTGAAGCCGCGTTTCTCCTACAAATGGGATTTTACTGCTCGTCTGATAGAACTCGGCATCTGGAAAGGCATCGAATTGCGTTCCTATTCGGATCTCATAATAGATGATGTTCATACGCGCAGTGAGTTACATTGGGGATCCAATGATTCGTGTATCATGGCGGAGATTCGTGCTGCAATCGCAATTCGCAGGGTTAAAGGGGGTTTGCTGGATTCAAACATCCAGGCCGTAATAGGAATCCATGGCGAGATCATCGATTCTGTTCGGCTTCTCCCGTTGGTTTTCGAGGAAGCTCAAACAACCACTGTGGAAGCCATCCTGCAGGTACCTAACCCGAAGCTATGGTGGCCGAATGGGATGGGAGAGCAACCCGACTATCAATTATCTATTTCCCTTCTCGATGAGGAAGGGACAGTGCTTGACGAGCGTACCGTAGCTATTGGGATCCGTACTATTGAATTTAATCATGGGGATCAGGGGGTCAACGGTTCCCTGCCCTACTTTTGTCGGGTCAATAGGAGAACGATGCCTATTAAAGGCTGGAATTGGGTACCTTTAGCTCATACCTATTGCGACCCTCATGACAACAAGTACGATTGGTTAGCTTATCTCCTGAAGATGGCCAACGTAAATATGATTCGCATCTGGGGAGGCGGACTTGCAGAGCGTGAGCGATTGTACGAATGGTGCGACAAATATGGCATTCTCGTCTGGCAGGATATGCTGCAATCAAGCTCGGGCATCTCGAACTGGACGTCCCACGACCCGACCTTCCTTCATCTTCTGGAAGAAACGATGGCCTCGGTAATCAAGGAGAAACGAAATCATCCATCGCTCGCCCTATGGTGCGGCGGCAACGAGCTGCTGAATGAAGCGTTCGTTCCATTGGATGATAGTGATGCCAATCTCGCAGCATTGAAGCTAGTGGTGAATCGATTGGACGAAGGACGCCATTTCTTGCCCACGTCACCTTCCGGACCGAGGTTTGAAATTTCCGTAGAGAGTTTGGGGAAAGGTGTTCATCATGATATACACGGCCCATGGAAGTACTTGGGTTCGATTGATCACTATCGTCATTCCAACACATCGGATGCTCAGCTTAGCAGCGAGATTGGCATTGATGGATTGGCAAACCTATCGACGATTGAGAAGATTATTCCCTCTCAATATCGGATGCCTGCAACACGCGCTAATCGTTACTGGGCGCATCATGGCGGGAGCTGGTGGGATCACTCGGACCGATCAAGAACGTTGTTCGGCATTACCGAGGACCTCCGGGATGAGGTATATGCAAGCCAAATGATTCAAGCGGAAGGACTTCGCTATGCAGTTGAGGAAACCCGTAGGCAGCGGGAACGGAATGCAGGAATTCTGTTATGGCAGTTCAATGAACCGTTTCCGAATGCAACATGCACGAGCAGTGTGGACTACTATAACCGACCGAAGATGGCCTATCACGCTGTAGCCTCCGCCTACAAACCGATACACGCCTCGCTTCGTTACGATAGGTTGAATTGGAGCGGGTTTTCCAATTTCGTCGGCGAATGTTTCGTGCATAATGATACAGACATTCTTCTTGAGGGTCGTCTGGTCGTAGAAGCAATTAATCAGTACGGAAATAAGACCGTATTGATTGCTGTAGATGTGAAGGCGGATCCATTCTCCACTCGGTATGTTTCGCACATTTCCATTAAATTGGTACAATTTCCAGATGAAATATTATGGGTTCGGCTTACATTGGGATGGGGCAACGGAACGGATATCAATCTGTATTCGTATTCTACTGCTGAGAAGCAACCTTTTCATAGTCTCATCAAGATGCCTCGGACGAGATTGGATTGGAACGTTATTCGTCTAAGCGAGCTTGAATGGTCTGTGGAAGTCACCAACCAAGGTTCTGTCGCAGCTTTGTTCGTCAACCTAGTAATAGACGAGGTACAGCTAGATTACGTCGTGTTGAATGATTTCCGCACCCTCTTTCCAGAAGAAACCGCTAGTTATATAATCCGGTTCGGGCAAGCTATAGACTTCCCATGTAATCGGCAACTGCTTCGCGTGACTTGCTGGAACGATGCCAGGATTACAAGCATGGCTGTAAAGGGCAAGACAGCTGAAAATACGGCTCCTGAGTCAGAAACGACTATGTAAGAGTCTTCTGAGTCTCTGTACTTATATCCGCAAGACATTGTGAAGAAGAGGCTCTCTTAAAGAGAAGCCTCTTCTTCTCCCTATTCCCCCCTGTTCTTCCTGTTCCATGGGGTTCCTAAGAAAGGTAATGCCCAGCGATCTAGACCATACCAGCCTGCTACCTTCCAAGCCAATACAAGCCACGTAGCAAGAATAAAGAGTACTGGATTCGAGCTTAATGTACCTGCAAAAAGGAATGTGGCATTCATCAACGCTCCGAAGAATGCAGCAATACCTGTCAGCAAACCGAGAATTAAACCTGCTCCTACTAACAGCTCACCGAACGCAACAAAGTATGAGAATACCTCAGCATTAGGAAGCACAACATTCTCAAGGAATGATGCATACCACCCCGTTACGTCCTTGCCACCCTCTGCTTTGGCTAGTGCACCTCCAACAAATCCTGTGATTGCCGTACCTGCTTGATCACCAACCCATGCTTCATTCGTAACCTTATGCCAGCCTGCATCAATCCATGCATATCCTACGTATAGTCGAATAATTAGCCAAATTACAGCGGAGCGTGTACTACTAAATAAGAACCTGGATACTGGATTTTCTGAAATATGAATGGTGTTATCACTTCTCATTGCCACATAAATCCCTCCAATGTCATATTGTTAATACTGCATCACTATACAATATAACCATAACATATATTTTCCAATCGGTCATACAATCCTAATTATACATTCAAATCCCTTCTTCTATAGAATAGATAGGTACCATACGTAAGTGCTACCACCATAATCAGAGACATTAGGGTGAATACCACATCCAATCCTCCGCCATACATGACATTCTTCGCTTCATAATATTTAAACGGTGTAAGATACCTTAGATTATCTAGTTTATCGTTCAAATCGATAAGAATAGATAAGATAAATGTAATCAGCAGTATGCCCGTAGCCAGTGAGGCAGCCTTCTTAGGCTTCTTACTTATTGCTGCGATCGCTGTTCCAATGACTAGGAATAACAGCTGCAGAATGAACATACCAATCATCGTGATCGATATATCCCCACTAACCGATTCCCCTTTGCTATAGCTCCCAACAATAAGAAGACTCGATATCCAAGCAACTGCATTAATAATCACTATATTCAGAAGAGCTGCCACTAGCTTGGCTGAGATAATCTGACCTCTTGATATCGGCTTAACGAATAGAAACTCTGCGGTCTTATCTCGTTCTTCCTTAGAGATGATATGAGCCCCTAGCATCACAGCATGAATCGTCGCCATCAGCATCAGGTATAAGAAGAGAACCCCATAGTAGCCACTTGCCGTAGATAAATCGAGTGCGCCTGTACCCATAATCGCCTGTAATGATCGTGGCATCTCAGCCATAAGCTCATTCATCGACTCACCCGAGGATGACAAACCCGCATATTTGCCCATCCCAGAAACAATCAGAAACACGACACCTATACTCCATATGATTAATGATTTTCTATGGGCTTTCATTTCCCTCAAGCATACATTCATCTGATAACCCCTCCCCAAGCTAAGCTATATAGAATATAGTGATCTTCACTTATACCCCATGGATATCCCGTCTTGTATAGATTACATAGCTTGCTGTAATTGCGACCACAATAATCCCTAGTCCTACTAAGATGAATGAAGCTTCGTAACGTGAATGCTCTATAATATAAGCTCTGTCATAATATTGAAAGGGGGATGCATATCGTTTAGCACGATCTCCACTCGTTGAAGCAAGCATGCCTATAATAAAGAAGGCGAAGACGGTCCCTAGCGACACCGTCAATACGGATTTAATTCTGGGAACAACAACGGATATGATAATGCCTATAGCTAGAAAAATAAGCTGAATTAATAACAAGGTTATCGAGATCAATAAGAATTTCTCAACACTGTAGGGCTCTGTCTTAACCATAGATGCCATTAAGCTAGCCGTCGTTATAAAAACGACATTCGTAATGAGTAATGAAGTCACCGCCGCCCCTATCTTCGCTGTCATTATGCTAGCGCGAGTCACGGGCTTCGTTAGTAGAAAATCTGCCGTCTTCTCACGGACCTCCTTAGACACAATGGACGTCCCGACATTCATCGCCTGAATAGCTCCACAGAGTGTGAGATATAGGAATGCATAGGAGTAGAACCCGAGAATCGTGCCTAAGCTTTCTATTTCTAGCCCCAGCGCTTGTCTAACCGCTTCAGGAAAGCCCTCCATCAGCTTCGTGAAATCTTCAATATCCCTAGAGAAAGTAGGGAACATCGACATGAATAAGACAACGATTGCGGCTAGCGATATGGACCATATGATCGTGGAATTTCTATAAGCCCTCAGCTCATGCATATAGATATTCATGGTATCAGGCCTCCTTCTCATAATAGTGCATGAAGATCTCCTCTAGGTTCGGCTCTTCTATCCATAGGTTAGAAATTTCAACCTCGGATATTATTTTCATTACATTATTGATATTACCTCTGAATAAAAAGCTGAGCATATGGCCATCTACCTCTAGGTTATTTACCCCTGTTATCTGAAAGATCCTGTGATCGATGAATCCGGATACTTCAATTTTGAACCTTTTGTAATTGTTTTCTTTTAATGCGCTAATCTTCTCTACTGTAACAATCCTACCTTCTTTAATAATCGCAACCCGATCACATAATCGTTGAACCTCACTTAGAATATGAGACGAGAATAGAATCGTAACGCCCTTCTTATTCTCCTGATCAAGCAGGTCGAAAAATTTCTGTTGCATCAGCGGGTCCAGTCCACTTGTTGGTTCATCCAGAATGATGAGCTTAGGTTCATGGAGTAGCCCTTGGACAATCCCCACCTTCTTCTTGTTACCTAAGGACAGGTCATCAATCTTCTTATTCAAGTCCAGATCCATAATTTCGGCCAATTCGATAATTCTCTTACGACAATCCTTCTTATAGAAGCTGGCTGAGTAAGCTAATAAATCCTTAACCTTCATATTGTCATAATAGAAAACCTCTGATGGCAAATAGCCAATTTCCCGCTTAATTTCCGAAGCAAATTCAATACAGTCTTTACCGAATATCTTAGCACTTCCACTTGTCGGATAGATGAGTGACAGTAACGTTCTGATCGTAGTAGATTTCCCGGCACCATTAGGCCCAATAAACCCGAAAACCTCACCCTCCTCAACATCAAAGCTGATATCCGTAATTCCTCTCGACTTCCCATAGGTTTTAGTCAGGCTGTTGATTTCAATAACCTTCATCTTTACGCCCCCTTGTTAGTTGTAGAAAGATTTTCTCAGCATCTCCATATAAAGATCCATCTCAGCGAATATGCTATCTAAATCCAGCTGTTCTAAGCTAGCTGTCGTCAATTTACCTTGCTGCTGATAGGCAAATCCCTCCAACGTCCAATTTATAATGCTAATCGCCTTGGTAATATCAATCCCCTCTTTAAATTTAGAAAGATCAATATCGGATAAAAGCTTACTAAGACTACCCTCTAGAAACTGCTTATTCCTGCGGTCTACATCACATTTCACCTCATAAGAATCCTCATTAAAAACAACCTTCAGGAAGCTAAAAATATCTGGATGCTTTTTGAAAATCTCAAATTTAAGCCTGGCGACTTGCTGGTATCTCATAAAGATATCCTTCTCATCCCAATTTATTCTCGCAAAGATCTGTTCCATAGATACATCAATTACATGGTCATATACATACAAGTACAAAGCTTTCTTATTATGGAAATAGTGAAACAGCATGCCCTTAGAAATTTCAGCATCCTTCACAATTTCATTCGTAGAAGCAAGCTGGTACCCCTTCTGAGCAAATTCCTTCAGTGCTGCATTCACAACACGGGTCTGCTTCTCTGGACTGATATTCAGAAACTTGGCAAACATAAATGTATCCTCCGTTGAAAAAATGGTAATTGACCACATCGGTCAATTACCATTATAAGTGAATTGACCGATGTGGTCAATGGGGTAAACCGTAGCAATTTCCAACTCTCAGTAAGTAGACATATCGACCGTTAAAGTAAAAAACTCCACCAATCCCCGCTAAAAGAAGAGTATCAACATATTATTATTTCCTCCATAGAAAAACGTTTGCTTTCCCTACATCTTCATACTCGATCACTAAAGCTTAACCACACTTGCCTGGATTACTGGATATTGCAACTCCTGTCTGTCATATGCCATCCGAATTCCAGTTAGTCTGCCTCCTCCTACGAAAGACTGCAAAAGTACAGTAATTTGAAGGGAAGTAAACTTGTAATCATCAAATAACTGCAATTGTGCAGGTTTTATTGCTTTCTTCAGTAATTCGATCGATATCGTAGAAAAATTGCTGTACTATTGCAGGAATACTACTTTTCGGAACTGATTTGAAATAAATTACTGTACTTTTGTAGGGTTTCAACACTTTTCAGCACTTCGTTATGACCTATTCTTAAAAGCTAGCCGGTGATAACAGCCCTTCTCCACTAGCAATTCTTCCTACACCTTCCTCACACACTCCATAAGAAAGCCATGGGCATGTGGCACACCACTCAGGAATATGCTGTGGCTGCACATTCGATTTAACCTGATCTAAAATTTGCTGCCATGGATAAGATTCTCCGACCTCCAGACCAAGGTGGTTTCGAATAAAGCTATCTCTCTCAAGTACGTTTTGGCTGTCACAATGATTAGGCTGATCACATGGGAAGCTTCCGCATAAGTCGTCTGGACCTCTAACAATTGTCACTAATGTTGATGGCTCTTGCCACAGCTGCTCATATACCTCGAGCATGTTCTTGGCGAATGGCTCTGAATAACCCATCCCTCTAAACCCAAGCAAGCATAACAAATGATGACCACGTAGCTGAATGCTCATTCTAATTAGCCCCTCGTAAATCATAATTTAGTGCCAAACGATAAATTTGATTTGTAGCCTAGAGTTCTCTAGCGCCCCTCACAAATCATAATTTAGTATCCTTATCCATATACCCTCTGATCTCCATGGCCATAATTAAATCCTCTACCATCTGAAACAGAGAGAGCAATAACGGGATCGTGAACACATGAATATCACGGAAGCGAATTTGTCCCTTTCTGGCAATTCGTTTACCACGAGCTGCAGCAATAAGCGAGAATCGCTCGGTTTCGATTAGAATCATAGGGATAAACCGTAGCACCAACGAGGCTGATAAAGCTAGCATCTTCGTAGGCACTCGAAACCGTTCGAATATGGATAAAGCCTTCTCTAGCCCTTGCTTCATCTCCGTCGTACTCGTAGATAAGGTGAATACAAAGCTAATTAACGTCACCTCGAGGAATGGAAGCATTCTATGAAGGGTAGACCATAGTGCGTTCACGCTGAAGCCTAGCATAAAGCCGTCCTCTATCGACACTTGTATACCGGCGAATACTGCTGCAACCATAATAAAAAATAGTAGTGGCTTACATAGCTTAATTGCTTGTAGAGCATGCTCTCTACGTAATAGAAGTAAAGTCGAGAGTGATATGATGATGGCTGGAGTCATACCTAACCATCGATACTGTAAGAGGATGATGATGGATAAAACCATATACATCAACCACTTCAGCCTAGCTTCTACTCGGTATACCCATCTTTTCTGTAAGTCATTTTCTGCAGCTACTGTCTTCTTGATAGCCATACTAGCCATCTGTTCGACTGGCAACGTGGAAGGAGCTTGTAGCTGCCTCCCCTCCAATCGATCTATGAGCTGCATAGCCATCTGCTCTGGGGTAAGAATCAACATCTGCGTAGGTATGCCCACCTTCTGCAGTTCATAAGACACCTTCAAGGCATCTGGCACACCAATACCTGCTTGAAGTAACAATCCCGGTGCTGCCGAGAGCTCAGCAGGCGTCACATCGGCGAGTAGTGTACCATCCGATATGACTAGTATACGATCTGCTACTGGGAGGAAGAACTCCCAGTCATGCGTCGCCATAACGATACTTCTATTCGCTTTCCATTCGATTAACTGTTTTCTTAACCGAACAGCAGCCGTTGCATCTAACCCAGCTGATGGCTCGTCGAGCAATAGCCAATCTGAATGGGCCGCTAGCAGTGTGGCTATCGCGATACTACGTTTCTGCCCACCACTGAACTCAAAAGGGGATTTCAGCAGAATCGATTGCTGTAGCTTCATTTGCTGCAAGGCATCATTCGTGCGCAGAGTACGTTCTGTGCTGTCTAAGCGGTATGGACGTAGGGAATAATCGAACTCTCGTTGAACCGTCTGGGCGAAAAATTGATGCTCCGGGGATTGAAAGGCAATAGCAATCCGTAGTAGTAGCTCTCTATTCACCTTTCCCTTATTCCATAATGGGACTTGATCATAGGATACAGAGCCGGCTTGTAGCTTCATCAGTCCAGCTAGAGCTAGTAATAAGGTAGACTTCCCAGCCCCGGATTGTCCGATAATAAGCGTTAGGCTGTGGTCTTGAATCGTGCAATTGATCGAATTTAATATCGGCTCTATCGTTACATTCTCTACGATTATTGGCATAACTCTCTTATAGCTTCACCTAAATCCTGTGGTAATACTGGTAGATTAGGCAGGCTATATCCTCTCTTCTCCAATTGCTTAACCACCTGCACCACATAAGGAAGCTCCATTCCCCATTGTACGCATGGACTATCCTCACTATGAGATTCCCCATATAAAAACTGTCGAGTTGATCCATCGTAGGACACTTGCCCTTTATCTAGCAGAATAACCCGTTCAGAATATCCAAGCTCCTCAGATCGATGTGTAAACCAGAGGATTGTAGCTCCTCTACTATTCAGCTTCTGCATCACCTGTAGAACCTGATCGCGCGATCCATGATCTAGCATGGAGGTCACTTCATCGAGTATGAATAGATTTGCTCCAGCAGCTATACATACAGCAATGTTCAGTAGCTGCTTCTCTCCTCCGGACATGTGTGCAGTAAGCGTATCCAGCGTTAACGCTAGTCCAACCTCATCTAATATCGCACGGACTTTACTCCTTCTATCTATCAATGATGCGGAATCCAATAGGCCTAGACTAATTTCTTCATATACTGTATCCCCTAGAATTTGCGTCTCGGGATTCTGAAGTACAATATGTACACGGACATCCTCAGCCATTGTAAGGTTTCCATCCGAAGGACTGCTTAATCCAGCGATTACCTTAGCCAATGTACTCTTACCACTACCATTCGCACCAACAATGGATGTCCATGAGCCCTTGCTTATATGTAAAGAAACCCCTTTTAGCGCGAACCGTAGTTGGTCTGCTGCTCCGTATGTAACGAAAAGGTTATCGATAGATAATGCATGGGATGCCTGATTCATATAATTTCCTACCATTTCATAAAAGACTATGTTACAATCCCAATTGTTAACCAAAATTGATGCTCGCAGGTTAACAATCATTTATTCTACTATACATATTTTAAGGAGAGAATTCAATGTTTAAGCTCAGTATTAGAGGGGTCGCGTTCAGCGCATTATTCGCAGCACTTGTTGTCGTATTCGGGTTTATCAGTCTTCCGCTCGGCTTTACTGTTGTACCTGTTACCTTACAAACCTTAGCGGTCATGTTAGCGGGTGGATTACTCGGTCCAAAATATGGCTTCTTTAGCATGTTTATTGTCGTCGCACTAACAGCCATTGGCTTTCCCCTTTTACAAGGAGGACAGGGCGGGCTGGGTGTTCTAATCGGTCCTACTGCGGGATATGTATGGATGTGGCCGATAGCAGCCATGCTAATTGGATTTACTACGCAGAAGATTAAATCGAACAGCACGCTTTCAATTGTTCTTATCTTTTTGAGCATGGAGGTTTTCGGCTCTCTGATTTTATACATATCCGGGGTGCCTTGGCTTATGCACGTATTGGGGATTTCCTTTGAGAAAGGGATGGTGCTCGGCTGTTACCCATTCTTAGTCTGGGACTCACTGAAAGCAGTAGCAGCTACGTTAATTGTCATTCCTATTCGTCTGATATTCCCTATAGAGCGTTTGACTGGTGACTCCAAGTAATCTGAGTGGCGGTATGTATCATACAGAATTATATGAATAGCGTCAGAAGTCTGGCTCTACAAGTTATTCGTTTATTTTTACATTATTAAGGTTATAATGTAAAGTATAATTAACAATAATGACCTAGGAGTGTAGACTATGAACTTTATTACAGATGAAACCATACTTAAAGTACTTCAAGGCTACAATGGGTGGTGGTCGACAGGCATGTTAACTACGGAATTGAATAAACCCGTAAAACGATTAGCGTATTATGAAGCGAAGAAGGTGTTCGAGCATCCACAGATTAGAAGAGAGATTATTCTATCTGGTCCTCGTAGGGTGGGTAAAACCACCATTATGTATCAGTTGATCGATGATTACTTAAAGCGGGGAATTGTTCCTAAGAATATCCTGTATGTTTCCTTTGACCATCCTATGCTGAAGCTCAGTGATATCGGGAAGATTATTGACGTCTTTCAGAACAATCTGAATCCTGATGATCGAGAGCTCTATTTTTTCTTCGATGAAATTCAATATGCACCTGACTGGGACCTATGGTTAAAGACGCTGTATGACCATAATCCGAGCTATCACATCATGGCTACGGGCTCCGCAAGTCCAATCCTTGCAGAAAAGGCAACTGAAAGCGGTGTAGGTCGGTGGACGACCATTCGCATACCTACACTTTCTTTCTACGAATACATCGAATTGATGGGAGTTCGAAAGCCCGAGCTATCCAAGGACATCGTTCCTACAAAGCTCGGTACCTTGGAGAAATCCAAACTATCTGAGCTTATGATTAACTTGGAGCCCCTGCAAAAGCATTTCCATAGATACTTAATTGTTGGCGGCTTTCCCGAAGTAGCTCTAATCGATGATGTAAACTACGCCCAGAAAATAATTCGTGAGGATGTTGTTGATAAGGTACTAAAGAGAGATATGGTGTCCTTATTCCCGATTAGGAATGTAACTGAGCTTGAACAAATTTTCCTCTATCTCTGCATGTATAGCGGTAATATCGTTGTCCAAGACACCATTGCTAAAGAAGTAGGTATCTCACGCCCAACCGTTTCCAACTACATGAAATTTTTGGAGCAAGCGAATTTAATTTACGTAAGCCATCCATCTGAACAAACAGGTAAGAAAGTACTCAAAGCAAGGTCTAAAGTTTATTTGGCCGATGCCGCTATAAGAAATGCTGTGCTTATGATCGGGGAAGAGGTCCTAACAGACCCAACTGAAATGGGCATGATTATTGAAACAGCCATATACAAGCACGTTCATTCCTTCAATTATCTGAGTCCTACCCGAATTGGATATTATCGCGATTCTAAAACGGAGAAGGAAATAGATATTGTCGTTACCTATGGGGCATTGTCAAAAATTCTTATTGAGGTCAAATACCGCGAGAACACGGATTTATCGAGTAAAGATGCCATCGTAGAATGGGCCAATGGAGCTAACATCTCATCCGCCATCATTGTGACGAAGAATAGTACGGATTATGGAAATACATCTCATTCCACAAAGTGTCCTATTACCAAAATTCCCGCATTTGCTTTCTTGTACCTCTTAGGGCACGCTGAATATAGTAGATATTTAAACACACTGGGTTGAGGTACCATCTGACCCTAATTGTTCTTACTCAACACAGCCGCTACCCAGTCCTCTATCAGCGTAGTAATGAGCGTTTCTTGAAACACTTTATGACCTTTTCGATGCATGATAAGTGTCAGCTCTTTGTCCCAAGGCACCCTAAATTGTAGTAATCGATTTAACTCTACTTGTGAGAAGTCAGGCCCAGCAGGACACAGTAATACTGGCTCAACATAGGCGAGTTCGTCAAATTTCCAAGATGAGAAATGTCCTGGAAATCGATTTGCTAGTACAACGCCCATTTCCAGTCCCTTTATATCGAAATCTCCTGAATAGAAGATGGGGCATGGCTCTACTGAATTTTCCGTTATTCGTCGGAGCAATCGAAGCGCCGCAGCGCTCGCAGGCCCGCTACTACATACAAGCATAGGAGGAATTGGGCGAATAGATACTTGCTGATCTCCGCTTAACAGCTCATTCATGGCATCTAGAAGCATAGAAAAAACAGGTGGGTTCTCAACGATATATATGGCTGATACTGCCGGCAACTGTACCGTGGCTTCAACCTCGCGCAGCGTCCAGACCTTTGGGACGGCAGGTTCACCAGCTTCTGGTCTATATATATGAACAATGGGTGAGAGATCGTCATCCGCTATGCCTGCTGATCGATACACCTCTCGGATCGTTAAGGTATCGATTGTATACTCTTCTTCCAATAAAGGTTCTTCATTATTCGCAAAAAAATTCTTACTTACCATTCCATTAGGCCTTCGTTCACGCAATGCATAATATAATAGTCGACCAGCAGGACGCTTCAGGTCTAATGCATGAGAATCCCCAGTTGCCATAGTTGCCAAAAAGGGTAATCTGATCAGGGAGCCAAGAGTTGTTGCGTCTGAGGCCATATCAGAATCATCCATAAGAAGCAGATCGAGTGCCCTTACTGCATGTCTCAGAGAGAGCTCCGCCTCCTCCGAGTTAGTTCGAAACAGTTCAAGAAGAGTTCGATAACCAGGTGCCGAACCCTCCTCTAGCTGGTGAAGCCACTCTGCAATCCAGCTATTCCTTTTGCTTAAACTCACTCTTACTTTACCAAATAACTGCTTCCACTCCGTCTGACGAATTGTGTTTTTTTCCGCTTTCGTTAAAAGCAGACTTCCTTCTATAACTTGATGTAATTCAGGTATGGTATATGGAAATGCTGAAGCGAGGAGCTCCTGTTGAAGCTCCACAAGACTGACTTTTATAGATTCACTAGGTCTGTAGTACGTACCGAAGAACTCATTAATGGCTTCACACTCATCTTCTCGTGCAAGCCTTATCTTCACTTCACCGCCTACTCGCCCCAATACCGCATACTTCCCCCACACAAGGGAAAGCATCCGTTGGAAGCCTGGGCGACCGAAATATTGCCGCGCTTTATCTTCAGATTGTCTCGTCCAATCTAACCCCGTCATGACGATGACCCACCATCCACATACTCGCGAATCCGGCCATTCCACCGATAACGGAATAAGGTCACAAAACTAGCGTCCTTCGGTCGATGAATCTCATAGATGGCTAGACTCGGCACCGTATCATAACAGCCCCATAACACCTGTGAGGTCATCATATAATCAAAGCCCATATCCGTTAATAGCTTGAACATATCTCGCATATTCTCCTCATCCACTCCCGCGAACGCCTCATCCAAAGAAATCAGACGTGGGCAATCAGGTCGTGCATCCGAATAACGCGACCATGTTGCTGCGAAGAGTGGGATGTACATGGCCATCGCTTTCTCCCCACCACTGAGCACATTAAACCTCGAATCGGTAAGGGGACGATAGCCAGCTTGCTCACCCTTCCGATAACGTAGTTCAAACTGAAACCAATTCCGATAATCTAGCATATCGTATAGATGCTTACGCATCGACTCCTGCTCATCCTGTGCATTCTGCTTAGCATAACCAATTTGAGAGCGGAAGTGTCCAATGATTTGATCGATTTCTTCATCCCGTAGTCGGTGCGAATCACGCTTCAGCAGTTCGACCAAGATAGAGGTATCCAATTGGTTTTCGGACTGGGCAGGCTTCGCCTCCCATTCCAATCGCAATCGCAAGCCACTAGAAGTATTACGCTCCTCCATCAGTCTGTTCATCTGTTTAACCCAAGCTTCTGCACGGTGAATGCGCTGACGGATGGCCTTGCCTACACTTCGCAGAATAATTTCTTCATACAGCTCACGATCCTTCTCGCTTAGCAGCAGATTCTGCTCTTCTTCCATTCGTTGCATTTCTTCAAGTAAAATATATAGCGGCTGCGGACGAAGCCGATCACGCTTTGAGGTAATTAGAATACGCCCTGTATCCTCCTCGACATCCGTTTCAAGAATATAATCGGTTAATACAGCTCGCACGCTATTATACTGCTCTAATAAATCGCTTGTTAGCTTCTCTGGATTTCGATTCATGAACTGAGCATCGTACAACAGCCTAACCTCTTTACTTAGCCTCTTCATATCCATATCTGCAAGCTCAAATTCTTCCCTCTCACGCAAATCCCGAACTAGCTTCCGACCAAATTCCCGCTGCAGCGCTTTAACCGCTTGTTCAACATGCATAAGCACTGTCTCTAGCTGTTCCTGATGAAGTCGGGTTCGTTCCTTGGCTGCGGCTGTGGCTTGACCCGCATCATGATACACTCCATCCACCTTCTTGCGGTTACGAACAAGCTCATCCCGCTCTATCTGCACAGCCTCAATTCGATTGGCAATCTCGGTAAGACCAAGCTCCTCCATCAGCTTACGCAATGTATCGGTCTGTGTCTGCAGTCGCCGGCGACGCTGATCCAATTCGTCCTCTGTTATCTCATCCTCTTCCAAGGACACCTCGACTGAAGCAAGCTCTTCAAGGTAACGAGCTACCGCAAGACCGGCTTCTCTACTACGCTGCCAGGTGGCATGAACGGTGCTGATCGAGCCCTCATAATCGCGGCATATAGATACCGCGTCACTCAAGGCTTGCTCCTGTTTCAATGCGGACCAATTGGAGGTTAACTCATACAATTGACGCTGCAATTCGCGCCACTCCGCAGTTATGACCTTGAATCGTTCCATGATTCGTTCTTCCTGTCGAATGGACGTATCTAATTGGTACATAGCAGCCTGCAAATTTTGTAACGCTTTCTGCAGCTGCTCTGTTGGCGGGAAAGCTTTATATTCTTCTAGCATATGCTGCTCGCGCATCTTAAGCTGTTCGATCAGACCCTTTACTTCCTCAATTTGTCCATTTAACTTCCCGATTTCAACCTGTAGACGGTTAATTTCCAGCTGACGTGTCCGTTTGCGGGTTTCCTTGCCAATGAATGCCGCTCTATCCTTCTTCGCAACAATTCCAACTAAAGAACCAATCTGGAACCTTCCAGCTGACAAGACCTGTTCGCCTACCGGGAAAACTACACTGTCATCTTCTTCACTCCATAGAAAAGTACGAAGCACCGCATCCACGACTGAAGCGGACAGCCCACTCTCCTCCGACGAAGCTGGGGTCAGAATATCTGCCAATGTATAACCGATCTCATGAGGACTTGGCACAATCCATACCTCTTCTCCTTCACTAAAAAATGAGGCAAACCGTCCATCAGGCGAAATCCAAGCATCTAGCAATCCAGCACGCTCTAATGTTTCCTCGACAAGCGCCCTCGTCTCTTCATTTACCTGTGCATGGAAATCGCAGACAGCGAATAGCGGTGCCCCGCTTCCAGCCTCCCTTGACGATCTCGCCGTTATTCGCGCAGCATTCCGGCTTGGCTCGGGCTCACGCTGTTGCTCCCAGCTTAACTTCTCGCTTTCCAAAACACTTATGTCCTGCAAGAGGTTGTCCTTCTGTTGTGTAACCGTAAGCCTTTCCCTAGCCAAGCGCTCTCTTAGCAAATCATAGGCTTGTCTCAGCGGCTCACGAATTACATCTGAGGAAGGCTCATCAATCCCGTAGGCATTAATCCCGGCGAATGTTCGCCCTACGGTATCGTCATCAAACGACAGCTCTTTCAATTGATTTCTCCACTGCAATACCGTTTCTTTCATCTGCTCTTTGGTCTGCTCTAGCTGCCGATCCTGCATTGAGCGAGCTTCCTCCGCTTGGTCGCGTTCTCTCCGCGCTTCACCTAGCTCACCCTCTAAGCGCTGTGCATTTCGCGCGGCTTCCCGTTCTTCTTTAGATTTACTAAGTGCTAGCTCCAGCTTCGCCCGATGCTCGCGGATATCACGTACCCACGTACCCTTCCAATCGTCGTGCTCTGGCTCCCCGCTATTCCAATAACCTCGATAGATCGGATATGTCGTAAATTCCGTTTCCTGCGACATCGCCTCTAGCTCATCCAACAGCTCTTGCTGCTCCTCTTGTAGCTGATCACGTTTGCTTTCCGTATCCTCCACATCACGTTTTAATCTATCCGCTCGTTGATGATGGCGTTTGACTCGCTCCCGCACCGAGGCTAGCCCAGCTTCCGTCTCCGATAGAGATTTTGTAGCCAGCTCCAGCTCTCTCTGCTTACCAATGGCCTCGTGCTTTTCCAATACGCTTAGCTCTTCTGCTGTTTCGGTCAGACGGCCATCAATTACCTCAAGCTCCTGACGTGCGGCCAGCATCTCCGCTTCTGCATGTATCCAAGCTGACTCTGCCTCTCGCGTCCTTATATCAAGGACATCGAAGGCTTCTTGCTCCTGCATATAACTTACGGATTTATGGTAGAGCACCTGCTTGTTATAACGCTCATAAATCTCTTGCAGGCTCGCCATTTCCCTCCGATGTAATCGAACCTCATCTAAACCATCCGCAATTTGATCCATATCCTCCAATACCTCAGACAACGGGCTCAGCTCATCCTCCTGCAGAGGGGGAAGCGATGAATGAAGAATTTCGTACAGAGCGGTCGGCTTGAAATCCTTAGATAACTTCGGGCTACGTAGCTGAATGAGCAATTGCAGCAGATCCTGATAGGAATCTCCCTCAGCAAAGCCGAACAGCTGCTTATTGACCATTTCCCTGTATGCAGCCTGCTCCTGAACGACCTGCCCTCCTGCCCCAATCTGCTCCCCCAGCTCACGTCTACCCAGCGGAATCTTTTCACCATTCCGTTCAAGCCAATGCTTATAATCATATAGTCGAAAATCCTGCCCAACACGTCGCCCATCATCCAGCAGAAAGCCCCAGAATTGCACCTGTGCCATCCCGCGGCGAGCGCGAATACCAATGCCTACGGTTTTGTATAAATCCTTGCCGTCATGATAAAATTCCAACCACAAATACCCGGTAACATCGGTCTTACCGCTATCCGTTTCTCCCAGCAAATAATATTCAATACGACGATCTCTTGATCCGAAGGGATCCAATCGGTTGGGGCGCTTGTCACCATCCAGAACGAGGGGCAGAAAGCTCTGCATCGTAACTGATTTCCCTGAACCATTTGCTCCCCGTAGGATTAAACGCCCTTCCTCGAGCTGGAATTCCTCTTCATCATAGAGCCAGAAATTCAGCAGACCAGCTCGATTCATACGCCAACGGGCTTCTTCATTGCCTTGCAAATCTATATCTTCAGCTTCATTATTCTGCATAGCTATATCAGCTCCTTTTATACGATCGGCTCCACTCACTACTTCGCCACTCGAATCTAATCAAATTCAGTCTCGCCATACTCTGCGTTCCAGCGCCCAAGCACGGGAGAGAGTAGATAATGCGTGCCGTTCTCCCACTCCCCAAGACTCCACTCATCCAGATGATGGATTACCTGTTCCGCGAGTACAGAGGACTTCGCCTCCCTGAACTCCTTGCTCCAGTAGCCTTTATATTTCTCAAACAGCCTCAGAATAAGCGTTTCCATATCTGAGCGGTCCAAGCGGATGCATCCATTATCTTCCGTATACCTGCCCGCACCCTCAACATGCAGCTGCTTCCGCAACTCCCCGGAGACGAGTAAAGCTAAGTCAGAGACACCTGCAAGTGTAGGGAATAAATCCGCTTCGCCTGTCAATTCGGGATGAAAGAATAATAACCCTTCCTTGTAACGTCTACCTTCCCAACCCAAGGTTTTCTGCAGCTGATCAAGAATAGAGCGACGCTGTGTCAATACATATGGCAAATCCTCCAAACTCCAGCTGCGATCAGCAACCGCCGGTTCGAGCAGGAATCGTCGATATACACGATGTCGCTTGCGCAATGCTTGTCCATCTGGAGAATCAGCATACAGAATTGAATCGGACAATTCCTCCATTCGCTCATAGTAGGTCAGATCCTGCGGGAACCTTCTCAGTACATATCGAACATAGGAGGAGCACTCATACAGCACATTCTTGCCACTATCATTCGCCCAATCTCCTTCATCTCCGTCTACTGCTATAAGCACACCTAGCGCTTTTAGCTTCTTCAATGCCCGAGCCATCGACATCCGATGATAATAAATCGTCCAGTCCGCTTCGAGTCCTCGCTCGTTCATATGCTCACGAATGTCATTCACAATATCGGATAAGAGGAACTGATCCATCTCCGTCTTGGTTTCCAGATACCACAGCCCATAGGTGAAGAAGACGTAGTCCCGCGATTCCCTAAACTCACGAAATCCCATCCATGGGTAAGCAACAACCGGCGATTTATCCAGCTTGGCTAGTGACCTGGTTACAATTAACGGATAACCTGCCTGCTCCATAAACCAGTCTCTAAGTTCCTCATAATGATCTTTGATTGCAAAATACATGTCCTTATCCTCATCCTTCGTAATCCAAGGACGATTGAGTAATGCATGGACACACTCACGCTTACGTTCGCCCACTTGTCCAGCTGTTCTAGTCGCCCGGGCAATCCGGCGTAGGGCAGCGCCTGATTTTGTTCTCATCTACTATACCTCCTTCGCCACCAGTACTGCACGTCGACCAACCGCTTCATTAAGCGTAAAAACCAGCTCATAATCCGGTAATTGCAGTTCACCATCCTCAGATACGAGTTGTGCTCTGTTCGTTGTTTTTATATTCGTAATCGCAACCTTCAAGCCCTCTGGCGTCATGAACGTATGGTTTGGTGCTGCTGCACTGGAACACCGGCCAATCCAATATAACAACCGAAGTCGATTTTTCGTAGATACCGTACCAAGATCGGATATGGGCAGCCTTCCCCGTGCTGTAAGCTCCTCTATCGCAGCCCATTCTTCAGCTTGTCTCAGCAGGAACGCCTCCCGCTCTCTCCGTTTATTCTCCGCATTCTCAGGAATCGGTTGTGTCTCGTGACGTTCCGCACGCTTCCGACTACGAGATCGCAACAGCCGGATCGCTGGCTTCTCCTCCCACATCGACATGTCCGCTCGATCGGATTCGCGCAAATCCTCGCCCTGCAGATGTCGTGTAGGGAATAGTCCAAACGCGAATGCAGCAAGCTTATGCGACTGCTCCACATCCTCCATCTCTGTGAACCATCTAGCCAGGTGCTCCAGCTCCTTGCGCCGACTTAACCCCGATCGTTTCCGTTCTTGAATACGGATCACACTTCTTACAATTCGTGCAATCGCATCTTTCGTTGCTCTCTCCAGCAATGTAAGCTCACTAGGCTCAGTCTGGCCACCTAGAAACCATCGCCGCAGATTATCCCAGCCTTGATGAAATTCAACGAGCATCTCGTCCTTGGATAAGGACTCCTCCAATCGAGGTTTGGCCAACTCCCCTTCCACAACCTTGTCGAAGAACAAATCACGTAAAGGCTCTCCAATTCGCTCTAGATTACCTTCAATTTTATAAGCACTACGTTGGAGAGCTTGAACGAAATTCTGCAGATAATTTGTCAACTGCTCCTTAAAGATCAGGAATGAATTGGTTACCATCATCTCTCCTGCCCTTGCCGTCTGAAGACTTGCGATGTAATCCGCCGCATTCTCATGCAAGCGAACGAAGGATTCGTACAAGCTGCTCCAGAGCTCAACCGCTTGCTGTGGCTCCATGGTTGCCGTGTTATGTCGGATATCAAATAATTTATCAGCTATAGATTCGAACAACGTTGGCTCCAACGAGCCACCATATCCCGTCACCTTCTCTAACGTCTCTAGCAATCTCTCAATTTCAATCGAATACGGCCTTAGAAAATATTGCATCTTCTTCCGCATATACTCCTCTAACGTCGAAGAACGACCCCCATCATGCCTAGAGGTTAAATTCCCCCATTCCACAAGTTGTTCCAGGTCGTTGGCACACTGCTCCAGGGTATATTCAGGAAGCACATCCCATGCTGAGACACCTGTGTACACCTCTTCAGGACGCATCCAATATCGGAGCTTCTTGTACTCTCCATATATAAACCTCATGATGGCCCGATAACGAGCGACATTCTCCGCATTGACGTATTTCAATTCTGGCACACTTTTTAACGTATGCGACATGATGTTCGTATCCATAAGCTCTCCCGTCTTAGAAACTACTATTCTAACCCCTGTATTATGTAACAGATAGTTTAAGCCATTGAATTATACTGTTTTGAGCTTTATATCTTTTGTCCAAATCACAAAATATCAAACCTTTCAAATCAGTCGCTATTTTGGACGCCCCTTTACGACATATGATTGTCCGCATTAATCCAAGTTCCATAGAAAAAAGTCCATATTCAATGAGGACATTATCTCTAGGTTGCAGTAAAGTATCTCCCCGATACCAGATTGGGTCATCCTCACCAAATATGAGAATAGCAGCGTCCACAGTTTTGCCGACCTGCCGCAAACTATCCAACACATAATGACCTAGGGGAAACACTCCTGACTTATTCCATGGAATCGGCTCTAGGCCTTCTTCCTCAATCCATTCAGCTACCATTCTAACCTCTTCTAAAGACTCGCTAGAGCTACCAATAAATACTTTCTTCATACTAATTTCACCCTCCTTTCACTTTCTTCATCACGCACATTTGCCTATAACTCCTATCTTACAGGAAAAATAAAAGAGCGGCTAGACTTCATTAAACTTCCCAAACTATTGTTGCATATCTACTTTAAAGCATGATAGCATTGAATTAGTAGTAATCCAATACGAAAGAAGGATACTTCATATGAAAACAAGTGTTTTCAAGGCCTTTATGAATGATATTTCTCAAATAAACAGCGTGCAAAAAAGGATCGTCACACGGAAAATTCTTATAGAAACAGCTAACCCCCCCCTTACCAAGGGGAATATAGGGCGTATTTGTCCTGTATGTTCCTCAACCTCTATGCATAAACACGGCTCCTTCGGTGATAAGGTACGGTACATTTGTACTACATGCGGTACTACTTTAAATGACGGAAGTCATTTGATTACTCACCGAAGTCAAAATCCCGAAAAATGGCCTACTTTCATAAAGCTTCTTATCGGGGGATACTCCACTCGGCAAATTGCTAGTGAATTGAGTATCTCACCGAAAACCGCTTTTTTATGGAGAAAGAAGGTACAAGGCCTTCATCCATGGCTGATGGAAGCTATTGAAAAGAAGCCAGCTACCCGAAGAAGATCAGACTAATACCCTCGCGTTGATGAAAGCACTGACAACGTCATTATCTCCCTGGATTTTCATTCACAGATTAGACACAAGATTGAAGAATACAAAGTGAGCCCACAATTAATTACTACAATTCCAAATTTATTTGGGCTGATGAAATGTGAAAGACAAAAAAAGCAATCTTAGTGACCGACTGCTTTTCTACATGTCTAGATATAATTAGAGGAGCGGACCCCCTTTTCAATCCTGGATTTATTTCTCAATCGGCAGCTTCAGTATCACGTTAAGAAATTCAATCAGGATGCGCTCGTTCCCTATACGCCCAAACAATTGCTTAAATGCATAGTCATTCCGTAAATCAACCCTTACTCCCAAATTATCTGACTGGTGTGATTCATCTAGTTCAAGATAACGCTCTTCATGCTCTCTAACAATTGAAGATATTCCTTCTTTAATTACGCCACTATACCAAGATCGTGTGGGTACTCCATACGCAAACCTAACGTTCATTCTATCCCTACATAGGCACTTTCATGGTTGGAATCTACCTATATTTTACCGCACATACGTTCGTATACTCAAACGAATTGCTCAGTCGGATTGCAGTTGCGTATCGGTTTATTCACTATAGTGAATCATGCTCATAATAGACATTGCTATCTGGAAATAAGTATTCACTTGATATTCTAGTGGCTATAAACTAACCACTACCTCGCCACCAATCCTATCAATACTGAATAATCCCGAATCTACAAGCTCATCCAGACTCACATGAAGCTGGAATGGGTAAAATTCCGGATAAGCCTCCAAGCCAGTTAGGTTTGCATATAGTTTTCCATTCGAATGCAACACCGAGTAGACCAACAGGCTAATGACCCGCCCATCCTCAATTTTCTGTGTAGGTGTTGTATATACGCCGGGCTTTACTTGGAGTAAAGCCCCTAAATCCTTTAGTGTCTTGATAATTTTATCAGTACTATGCAGTAAAGTCGTTCGTTCCCCCCACTGCTCAGAAAGCCTCCGTTTAATCCGTGCTAACGTCACCGTCTCCTGGACATCCGACAGCTTTCCAATAATCGAGCATAAATCCTTGAAGATCGGAAACGCCAGAATGAGCATAGCCCAATGGATAGCCATTCGCTCCGTGCTCGGTGCTGAAGTATAAATTTCTAATGCTTTATCCCTGACTCTTTGTAAGTCATCAGCAACATGAACCCAAGTGCTTAATAGAATTTCACGTGTCTTTCTAAGATTAGTACTGCTCATGATGTGGTCAGACAAATACTCATTTACTGCCATCTTAATCTCATCTGTGTCTGAAGTGTTACTATAAATTTGAACGATCTTATCCAGATAATCGGGTGTAATCGACCTGGAAAGCGATATGGCTTTACTCAACTTTGTCACCTCTAATTTCTATGAATGGAACAATAACTTCCTCTAAGCTCATTCCGCCATGACAGACGATAATCTTGCCTTTGTCCGCGAATGCATAGTTACCTTCACATATGAAGTATGTATAATCTTTGGGTAAATAATAACCTGGATATTGAAATACGCCCTCCATATTGCGAATCTTATCCGTATCTGCGAAATCTCTATAAGCCCTTGCCCTCTGAGAAGTGGATTCCGTATTCAATCCTTCTGTCTTGATCTTTCCTAGACCAACCGCCTCAATATTACCATGGTCAGCTGTTAAGAATATGTCAAAGCCTTCATTAGTTAATCGATCGATTAACTGCTTCAGTTGTCCTCTATTCGCAAACAACGATACATTCAAATTCATTCCTTCGCTACCAAAAACCTGTCCATGCATGGAATCATCAACATGATTAATGACGATTCCCGCTATCCTGGTATTGTAGGGAATTTCTACATCAAAGCCTCTACCATAAAATATATCATTAGTAGCGTACCCGTTGTCTCTCCAGTATGCCACCCATAGCTTCTTTTCATCGGAGAGACTGAATAAATGCTCATGATGAACAGGCAGCTTCCCCGAGAACATCGCCTTACGTGAAATAGAAGTAATACTCGGAATAAGCGCAAATACATAGTTCTCATGCATATTCGTAATCGGTTGTAAAGATTGCTTTAATGAAACCCAGTTTTCCATTGACATACCATCAATAACAAGCAGCACTGCTTTTCGACTCTTCGTTCGTATATAATCATTGATGCGATGCATCATAACTGGACCTGCGGAGATCGGATTTGAGGATAAGCCCTTATAATGCTCTAGCATCCAATATTTAAACGCGGTGTTAATTTCTTTCGCAAGAATTTCAACATCCACATCTGATAATCCTGCGTGAAGCTTATGATTGATTATTGCCCATAATGAAGCAATACGATACCACAAATCCTCACTGTGTTCTTGCATCAATAAACTACGGATATCACCCATCAATTCACTTACATACTCATTCACAATTGCCAGTTCATTCAAATTATTATTCACGAAATGATGTGTACGTTTATAGCTTAGCTTCCCGCCATAATGATTTTGATAGGCAATATACAGCAGCTTCATATCCGATAGATTGTTATCTCGAATAGCCGCGGTATCAAGATTGCAAAAGAGGCTTGCGTAGTTGATATCAACGACATAGAAGGCTTTACGAATATCATAAGGGATGTATGCCTGGGGATCATGAACTACAACAAATATTTTTTGATCCATCTGATTCCGCAGGTGAAGCTCGTAATAATAACGAAATGCTAATGGATCCGTGTAGATAAGAAACTCATATCCCGCTTCGATTACGACAGACCTCATATCACACTTTGCAGCAATACCATCCCCATCAAACATTAGTATTTGGTCAACGAATCCTATCGCTAATTTCTCTCTTAACTCATCGTAAATCGTCACTAATCATCACTCCATATACGCAATAAACACAGGCTTGAATACAGGACACATCTGTTTGTTATCTTCGTATTCCTTCGTGATATTCACACGTTCAATTCGCAGTTTATTCAGCCGATGTGTTCGGATGGTATCGATACCTATTCTACCGGCCGCCTCGATACGTAAATCGGAGGCGTACAGATATTTGACGAATTGGGCTTCACCGCTTTCTTCTAACTTCGATTTCAATTCCGTGAACAGATTGTGGGCAATTCCCTTAGCGCTTTCATAGATCATTCGATAATCTTCATCTGAGAGTGGGAGCTGATCTTTCATTTCTATGATGCAGTCAGGCTTTACCAGCTCATCGAATATCCGCTTTGCAGACGCAGGCCTGTATAACCCCTCCACATTCACAAAATGTGAAATAATGCGCTTCTTCTTCTGATCATCACCAAGGGAAAGCTCCCACAATGAGAAGTAGCCTTGTTCGTTCGGGACATCTGGCAGATTGATAATGAATATGAGCTCCTCTTTGGATACACCTAGCTCCAATTCGATGACCTCTGCAATTTCTGGATTTGAAAGTTCGATGTTGTCCAATAATGTGAGTTCAATATGTTCACCACGCCATTCCCGATAATGGATATACATATTTTGCAATATGGATGCTATATTGTTTGTGAACACATCGTTCCTTCTCATCTCATCTAGGTATTTGTCATCCGTAAGGAGCTCTTTAATGATCTGCGCTTGCTTCATCTGATCCTTAACACTCTCTTCAATACTCCCCACATAGAAATCAGTGCTGTTCGGATTCGCAATACTCTTCATATACACATCATTAAAGTTCATCTCTGCAAACTCGTTATCTAGTACATTATGCAGCTTATCAATTCCAAGCTGTTCATAGATCACTAGTAATTTATCCTCAAGCACCTCTCTAACACGGTTCTCAACCGTATCCGCCAATAGGTAGTTATATACAAGCACATCCTTGTGCTGTCCGATTCGATCTGCACGTCCGATTCGTTGTTCTATCTTCATAGGGTTCCATGGTAAGTCGTAGTTGATGACAACATTGGAAAATTGAAGATTCAAGCCTTCTCCACCCGCATCTGTGGATATGAGTATGTGGGTTCGTGTTCGGAAATCCTTTAATGTCTCGTTTCGCTCTTCAATCGTCAAGGCACCGTTAATCAGGGAGGTTGTATATCCCATACGAGATACTAGATTATCCAAGAAATTTTGTGTGGCAACAAATTCCGTGAATAGGATCACCTTACGATCTTTTTCTTCAGAATAAAGCTTGTCTAACAATTGTATAAGATGCTCCGCCTTGGCATCTATATGTTGAAATTCAGCCTGTTTCGCCATCGATAATATCGTCTCAAGCTCGGTAATTTCTGCTTTATTATCTCTCGCTGTCATCGTTAATGCTTCATCGAGTGCCGCTTCGATGTCCATATCATATATATCATCTCTCATTGTGTTGGCATGTGTAATATTACTCGATTTCAATACGACAAGTCTCTTCTCCATACTTTCCCTAATAGCAGCTGTACTACTTGTAACTAACCTTTGCATGAGCACTAACAAGAACCCTATATAGCTCTTCTTCTCTTTGATAGCACGATTATAGCTATTAGTAACGTAGTCCGTGACAAGCTTATATAGCTCTCTCTGCATACTATGCTTTTCTTGCCATTCAATCTCAACAGCCTTGGTCAATCGATTCTTGAATAATTTAATTCCTTCATTATCGAGTGCCTCTCGCTTCTCAGTTCGAATAATATAGGGAGACACCTGTTCCTTAACAATAGCCTTAACATTGGGGAAAGCAGCTTCGTCAAGCAGTCGTAGGAGGCGCATAAACGGCTCCGTCTTCCCCGAGTGAGGCGTCGCAGTGAGTAACAGCAAATATGGACTGGCTTGCGCCAGCATACTTGCCATCTTATAACGAGCAACCTCACTTGAGCTTCCAGCTACACGATGCGCCTCATCGATAATAATTAAATCCCAGCCACCATTCATAATTGCATGAATGCGCTCATCATTATGCTTCTGAATTTTCTCAGAATCCCATCCCACACGCTTCTCAAGCGGCTTAATCGCATCCATCGGGCTAATCACATGATCATAAATTTCATAGACATTATCATAATCTTGGATGCGTCTTAAGGTGTCGTAATCCTCGGGTAGAATAACACGAAATCGTTCATTGAACTTCTCCATCATCTCTTGCTGCCACTGAGTAACCAGACCTTTGGGACAGACGACAAGCACTCGCTTAATGAGTCCTCTCGATTTCAATTCGTTAATAATCAGACCTGCTTCGATGGTTTTACCTAGGCCCACTTCATCAGCAAGCAGGAATCGAATATGATCCGCATCAACCACTCGCCGCAATGCATATAATTGGTGCGGAAGTGGAAGTATCTTCTCATCTATGGCAGATACAATGCCAGCGGATAGTTCATTTCTAATTCTTGCACAGGATACGATATAACGGATGTAACTCTCAGTATTGTTCCAAGCAATCTCCGACTCTAGCTGATCCTCGGACAATACATAGATTTTATTGCTAGCCTCGTCCAGCACACGATAAGAGCGATACTCGAAAAACTCATTAAATTCGAGTATCCTTACCTTGCGGTTATTAGATTTGTCATATGCAATGCATCCGCTCTTCAACATCGGTATACTCCTGTATGAATGTATAGTATTTGCTAGCTTGTTCAGGAACTTCTATTCCATTCTGCTCAATGCATTATCATAGTACATGAGTAATGCTGGATCTTCCTGGATAACCTTCTCTGGAAGCCGTTTTCCAACATTCACAATCGCAGCGAAATCCCGTTGCTTCCATGCGTGGTCAAACCCCGCACGAATCGCCTCTGTACGGAATATCTTAAGCTTTCCTGTACCTTTAACGTATTCCTCATAATCCTTAAGAAGTCGCTTATTACGCAGCTTGTCCAGATCCGATTGTTTATTCAAATCCGCTACATACCATTTCCCCACATCATCCTGCAAGAAATTCTCATTCAAGATCACATCTAATTCTGGCATCACTTCATGCTTCAATTGATGAAGCTCCTGCATGAATTTCGGCAGAAGGTCCTGTCTTGTTTGCGGTGTCTCAAGCTGTGCATATAACCAAGCAATCGCCGATTTCTCATCTACGACCATCATTGACATTTGGATAGGTTCGACATCCATCTTAACCCGTTTATTATCATATTCATTGACTTGATCAGACAAAAAATACATACTATCACGAGGAATAAATCGTTCCTTTAACCCTTTATAGAAGTCTGATGCATCTATCGGAACTGATATACCGTTCATAATGTGATAAGCAACCATTCGGTCAAACAATAGGAAGTTTTGACGTTCAGTAACTATCTCTAGCTTATCTTTATTGATAACAAAAACAGGTAACTGAACTAAGTGCTGGCGAACAAACTCCCAAACAGCTTCTTCGCTTCCAGCATGCTCTAGAAAACGACGTTTGAAGATCTCCTTGGGTTTGTACGCAGATATTACAAGATCTTGCTTGACCGCAGAGGTATTTGTTACTTGTTTAAAGCTACCTTGTTGCTTATCCAAAGTACGTACATCTGCAACAATAAATCCTGCACGAAGTAGTGCCTCTTGTATTGCATTCCAGACTGAGTTTTGCGAATTGTGAAATTCTACAGTCATCCATCTGCCTGGTTTTAAAATTCTATAACATGTTAAAAAACATGATTCCATTAATTGTTGATATTCTAATAAGCCTTTTTTTTGTGACGGGTTTATTATTGCCTCTAACTTATTATTCGTAATAACCTTAAGCCATGATTCCCAAATAAAGCTTAATTCCGAATAATTTAGATTATTACCAAATGGAGGATCTGTAAATATATAGTCGATAGAGTTTTCTTCTACATTGATATTTGTTAGTGAACCGTTTGAAACATAGACCCCTCTTTCATTTATCATATCTAAAGCCTCAACAATGCGTTTTATCTTAGCTGAGTATGCCTTAAATATATTGGCCTCGCTTATCATTGAAGACATATACATAGTACCGCTTAATGGATTATATGGAAATGACACCTGAGGTCTATACCGATTTAACTTGCTTATATTTATAAGTTGGCTGGTGAACATTAACATCAACAGTTCTTTATGGTGCTTGCTTGCCTGTATTTTGTCATAGATTGATGACAGTACATATAAATTTCTTTTGGTGTAAAAATGATGGACATTTCTAACTCCAAATTTATCATTTCTTCGAGTTTCTGTACCTATGATCATTCTATCGGAAGGAAACCAATAACTAATATCCATATCTTCAATTTTACGTATGACATCATAATCACTTTCAGTTATCTTTCTTCCATGTTTCTTCATACCAACTGAGTAGTTAAGCCATACTGGAACTTGTACTGATTTAACAATATTATCCTCAAGCACTTTGTCATAGACTGTTTCTTGTGCCCTTTCGCAATCTTTTTTCTTCAGCATCATCAAACAAGATGAGCATGAGAAATCCTCACTTACAGATCCAGAGCTTTTATCAACTGCAACATCCCAAAACACTAATTCCTTTGAGCAATTGGGGCATACAAATAAATCAGACCAAACAGTATAGTTGATTTTACCCCGTGGGTTACCCTCGTTAAAGTCCAAAAACGGATTAGATTCTTCTTCTGAATGTTGTACTTCATATACCCACCCACACTCTTCCTCACTTTCTATCAATATCCTTCTAGCCTCATCTTCAAAATCGATAACATCAACAGGTGTATTGTAGTTGTATGAGATAAATGTAGCTGCTGGGGAAAGATCATTCAATACAGCTTACCTAGCTCCCCATTTCACATTATGCATTCCATATTCAATTAGATTTTTAAATTTAGAATCAGGATTACCACACGCTTGTGCCGCAACGCCGGTCATTCCTGTCCCACAAAACCCATCAAATACAATGTCTCCTGGCTCTGTATAATGAAGTATGTATCTCATAATCGCTTTATATGGAACCTTAGTATGATAGCTATGTACATTATAGATCAGGTCATTCTTACCCTCACTTACATCAGCCGCAAACGGCTCCCTATGGTATGTATCCGTAGCTTCATCATACGGCTTACCATGCTCCTTAATAAAATCCTCAATAAACGGGTTTGGACAAGCCGTATAGTATGGCGGTTGCGACAGAGCTATGATATCCTCATCCTTGGCAATTGGGAAGCCTTCTATGTGGCGTACCTTGTCGATATCCTCTTTGTTTAGTTTCATCGGTTACACTCCAATCATGTCATCATATTTGCCTACTTCAATTTATTAAGAATGACTCTGAGCTTGTTCTTGTCCTTACCGCTTGTAAGACCGGCTACTATGGCATCCACCTTCTGTCTAAAGTCCTCCACTGTACAAGGGCCAAGCCTCGAAAGCTCCTCAACAAAGCTGTCTGCATCAACAACTACCTTCTCTAACCCAGAGAGCAACAGATTAATCGTCTCGACAAAATAGGTATCCACCACATTCGGCAGCTTCTTGGATGTAATAAGCTTTTCTACCCACTCTTTCTGTGACGGTTTCAGCATATTCAGATCACTTAATACAAATGGGTCACTAATCGCGGACAACAATATCCCTGTCCAATCCGAACAGAGCTTATCAAGCCCATCCTCGATCGTATCTAATCGCCCTTTAATATTGACCTCTTGATCCGAAGGCTTGAAATGACAATGCGGGCAAATGTGGCTAATATTAAGTTCTTGAGATGTAAGCTCATAGCATATCTTCAATGCTGAAAGGCTGTTCTCGATGTCTAATAGCTTGCTATTGGGTAGGATTTCACTGATCCCTGTCAGTTTACGAACGTTCGACATCACAGCACTTGCTTGGATGTCCCCTTTACGTTTACCTTCCGATAAGGAGAGTCTAGATTTCGCATGCTGTTCTATGTATTGGGTGATATATTCAGACTTCAGCATTGCGAGACTATTATTAAGCGCACTACCATGATCAGTAGCACAATCACTCTTCGCTAGTTCATCACGAATGTTAAGATATTCATTCTTCCGAGCTCTGATCTTATCCATTAGAACACCATCATCGACCACAAGCTCTACCCTTGAGAAGTACTCTACATTGGCTGTACATCGATTCTTAAATTCTTCAAATCTCTCAATTGTAGCAATTATTAGGATTGCCTCTTCGATTTCACTCAACATATCTTCGGTATAATCAAAGTTTTGCAACTTGGCCGCTGTATTAAATCGGCTGTTGACCGCATTGCCGAAATTCACAATCCGCTGTAGCTGCTCCTTGTATTCCTGCATCTTATTCATAGGAATAAGCAAGTCGCCCCACAGCACAAAATTCTCATTAAGCAGGTTTTTGCCATGTAATGCCTTGTCAGATAGGCTTCTTGATTTCTCCAGAAGCATCACTGTCGCATCCTCCCAAGTGTTCGGATTGACGATTAATCCCTCGGGCAAATCTAACATAACAAACGCTTTCTTCAATTCTGTAAGTGAAGCAGCCTTGGGCTTGGCTATATGCTTGAAATCAAGCAGGTTAGACATGTTCTCCTTAGCAAGCTTCTCTAGATTGGAGGCATCATATCGCTCATTATTCGCAGCAAGCAATGTAATATGCCCACTGTAAATCATTGAGGCAAACAGTAGCACCAGCCACTCTCTCCCGAATACAAATTCCTTATCCACGTATATGTCTGGGAACGGGTTGTTGATCAAATCTGATGCATTAATGACTCCACCTGGCTGTAAATCCTTAACCTTCTTTATAAAATGCATAGCATACGCTGAGTTCTCTGGTTTAATCTTCGCGTTCTGCAGCAACCCAAAGCTGTCCAGTAACGCAGCCCCATCCTGAGTTGCTATACCCGCTATATAGTTAAGACCTCTCCCTACGATTTCACGCATATTCCTTTCTGTTACTTTCACCTGGAATTTGGGATATTTCGGATATCTCTCATTGAAATAGTCATTCAGCATAACAGATGAAACCAGGTCCACGATTTCCTTGAAATTTCGATCCATTACCTTCCTGCCGTGTAGAACTTCAATAATAGACCTTGACGTGCCCTTATAAAGGATTGAAAATGCGGATATCTTATTCGAACTTAGCCAATTCTTCACTTCTTTCTTATATGTCTCTGCACGATCCCTGTAAGGCTTCTTCGAATCGCTGTAACCAGGCATTCCTTCCATTTCCTTGGCACCCGCATACATCTTGAGCGATGACTTTAGACCTTCATCCCCCTTCAGCACGAAGAATACCTCATCTTCCTTCAGATCATCTTCATATCGAATTCCACCAAAAGGTGGTGTTACATACACATAGAAATCCTGAGGTGGCTGTGCCGTTGGCCTATCATTAGGTATACCTAGGAACAAATAACCATTACGATTTATATTCTTCTCTTCCCATATTAGAGAGGGATATTCGTAAATCAAGTAACCTGGTACATACTGATCCTTGTCCCATTCCAATGTTTCCAGTAGGGCATTATAGAAATATTGATTTAGCTGACTATCATGAAGCGAGCTAGCTTTCTGTTCAATCTTGGCATCGTAGTCAACATCCTTCTTCAAATCTAGGTAATATTGTTCGTTCTCCTTGTTATATTCAATGAATTGTCCACTTATTGTCTCCATAATCGACTTCATTACATTCGAGACAGTAGCATATAAGAATTCTTCATCTTTGACTGGGGTTTCTATATATAAGCACAGATCATCCTTCAGATTATGAACGGTAAGCCCTGCACGAACATCTACACTCATCGTTGTGAGTCGGTGTACACTCAATGCATAAATAATCTGAATAGCTAATGGTTTATAGATGGCTTTCTCCGTGAAGGAGCGATTAACAATGTCCTCAAGTACACTACTCTTCTCAAGAACCTCCTTCATTTCCGATTCCGCTTTTTTCGCCAGGTTTTCCTTAATATAAGTCCAATATGTATCATAAGATTTGATGCCTGACTCATTCGCAGGAACATCCATCTCTAATAATTTTTTCACTGTTGCTGATATAGTCTTAAGTACCTCACGCTTCTCGGCCAAATATACCCGTTGGAATGTCTCGATATAGGCAGGATGGATAGGGTATAGCTCGACATATTGCTCTAAGCGATCTGACATATCCTTATATAAGGAACAGAATAGTGTTAGATGCTCGCGGATCTTCGCCTTCTGTTCAGGCGTCTTGCTCAGTATCCGCTCAGACACAACATAGGCTATATCCTCGCGTCTGATAATCGCCTGCTCGAACCGATCCTTAACCTTTAACAGTGTAGTAGCTACAAAAGTAAACGCAGGATTATCGAATAATGCCTCCTGGATTCCACATACGAGGCGAAAGCGTGAGTTCTTAATAAACTCGCCGAGCTCTCTTAGGAAACCAAGGTCACGCATTAAATCGAACTGGTTGCGTCCCTTTAAATAATCCAGAAGCTCGTCTATGACTAACAAATAGCCCTTAGTCCCATATTCTTGTTGGAATACGGTCATCATTTCGTTCAGAGCATCTTTATTGTTCGTTACTTTATCCGCATCAGGGAATCGATAGGTTATCCCCCTTCTTTTAAAGTCCTTTTCTAATTCAGTTGTAACAATATCTCTTAGAGGAGTTGTCACTGAACCAATTTCTATCCGTAACACTTCGAATCTACCTGCAATGACTTTAGCATATTCCACAAACCTGGCATTCTTAGCATATGTAAGGTTGCTTGCATCCTGAGCGATGGAAGAGATCATAGACATTAAGTGTGATTTCCCTGTTCCATAATTACCGACTAGGAAGATCCCTTTGTTATCAATAACCTCGTCCAAGCTTAACTGCGATAATATCTTGCCATCAATCATGTCGGCCATATCATCTGACATGACATAGCTTCCGATAAGTTTTATAGCCTTCATCTGGTCATCCGCATCGTTAAGCTGGATAACGGTTTCAATAGGATCAAACTGAATTAATTCACCATATTTCATTTCAGATCGGAGCTCCTTATTTCGTGATGTAATATGCGTCATAATCCTTTAAATTGTATGTCTGGTAATCGCTATAACCTGGCTCTGCGTATGTAATAATCCCATCCTCAAATTTCCCATGCCACAAAACGATGAATTTCATTCCTCTGCCGATGCTGCTGAGAAGCTTTAAGACATCCAATTTGAATTCCGGGGAGAACAGCATGTCCATATTGTGTAAGATGACTTGGTTGGACCCCGTTCTTGCGATAATGTCCTTGGTTATGCCCACGATAGATTGTCGCCGCATTCCGATGGAGACGGAAAGAAGCTGCTCAGATAATAAAAGCCCCATATTGAGATGGAGCCAATCGGGGAATAGCACGTTTAACGCTGCTTTATTAATATTTGTAATGATTAGTTGAGAGCTGTCTGTTAAATAACCCTCTGCAATCTCCTTTATCGTAAAGCCTTGATGCATACTGCCCACCTACTCTTCTGGCAAATCCAACTCAAACAAAACGCATTCTCATGTGGGTTCGACATCTCTATTTTCCAATTGTATCATAATGTGTTTATTTTGTGTTCTATTTGTGTTTAATCGTGATGCCGCTCATTCGACTATACTTTAATCTATCGAACGGTTACAAAAATGCATCTTTTATTCACTTTTTGCGGAGTTTGTTGTTGCCTGATGGGGGGGATTTCGTTGAAGGAAGTTATATTGAAGCCAAAGAAAGAACTTGGCCGTACATTTAGCATTCGAGTGGAGAAGGAATTAATGCTTTGTTATGAAGAGTTAAGTGGAATTACGGGTCATTCACGAAATCAGTTGATTAATAATGCGATGAAGAATTACCTCGTTGACTTTAAGATTGATTCTAATGATGAGCAAATCATCAATAAAGTTGAAGAATTCAAGAAAAGGTATAAGAAGTGGGATTTATAAAAATCTAAAAAGGTTACTGCCCTTAGTGGACGGTAACCTTTTCTTTGTGAAACCCCTTATGAATAAGACGCTAGGCATCATGAACACAGATTATGTCTATACAAATTTGGGATTATCACTTTCAGATCAATGTGTGCACACCATCCAATGAAACCTGAATTGAAGGTTTCTGATAACGCCTTTGTCGTCATTTTACCTAATAAGAATAAAGTTCACGCCATCACCCCTAGTAAGTCCCACGAACAAAGTATACTTGATTACATTACTATACATAGCCATATTACAAGATGAGAGGTTGAGTCACTGCTTGGTGTCGGACAAACACAGGCGGGTAAAGTATTAAAGACAATGGTTCAACGTAATCAGCTTAAAGCAATTAATAACGGAAAGAACAAGAGTTACACAATTCATCATGATCTCATCTGCCTTAATTGCATAACAGCAGTCTGGTAAGCATATACTCGTAAACTTCTTATTTACTAACAAAAACGCTATAATGCACCTATGGATACTATATTGATCGTCGAAGATGACGCTAAGATTGCTGAGCTCTTACAATCCCATATTGGACGTTATGGCTACACAGGTGTGATCGTTCAACGCTTCGACCATGTCCTCGCACAATTCCAGCAATGTCAGCCCCAGCTTGTCCTGCTCGATATTAACCTTCCTAGCTTCGACGGATATTATTGGTGCCGTCAGATTAGGACGGTTTCAACCTGTCCCATTATCTTCATATCCGCCCGTAGTGGCGAGATGGATCAAGTGATGGCCCTTGAGCACGGTGGGGATGATTACATTACGAAGCCCTTTCATTATGAGGTGGTTATGGCGAAGATTCGCAGTCATCTGCGTCGGGTCTATGGTGAATATGCTCCACAAGCTGAGGAAAGAACGTTAGAGCTGGAGGGTCTAACCCTCTTTACTGAAAGATTAGAGGCCCAGCTCAATAACCAAAAAATCACCTTAACGAAAAAAGAAGCCGTCCTCCTGGAGATCTTCATGAAGGGACATCCCCGCGTCATAAGTCGCAATCATATCTTAGATAAGCTTTGGGATGACCAAGCCTATGTCGATGATAATACCCTAAGTGTGAACATGACGCGTCTACGCAAAAAATTATCTGAAATCGGCATCGAGGACGCCATGGAGACCGTTCGGGGAGCTGGGTATCGACTGAACCCTACCTGGGCCAAGGGAGCGCGCCCATCATGAGGCTCTTCTTACGTGAGCATATTCCGTTAATTATATTTTCGCTGCTTCAAATTTCTATCGTAGTCCTAGTGCTCTGGTTAGATGGTTATGATCGTCCTCTAACGGCTCTCTACGCTGCCTGTCTCGCTGTGCTCATCCTGATTGCTTATTTGGTGTTCCGATATATGAGTCACTCCTCCTTCTATAGCAAGCTAGCTACGACAGCCACTACATTCCACCCTACTAAGGTTACTGGAACCGCTCCGCTACCCCAAGCGCTTCAGCAGCTACTCGAGTCCCAATATCACATATATCAGCAGCAGCTCCAGAGCTTGGAGAAGAAGCAGCAGGATCACGCTACCTTCATGAATCAGTGGGTTCATCAGATGAAGACGCCACTCTCTGTGATCGAATTACTCATACAGGAGGACGATCAGCCGCATTCCGAGAGCATCGCGGAAGAGACAGAAAGGATGAAAAAGGGCCTGAACATGGCCTTAACGATATCCCGATTAGAGACATTCGAAGGGGACTTCTATGTACAGGAGGTTAACTTATTCGAGATCGTCAATCAGGTCATTCAAGATAACAAACGTTATCTGATCCATAATTATGTGTATCCCGAGGTGCACATTACGCCTGACCACGTGCTCAAAACCGATGCCAAATGGCTCAGATTCGTGATCGACCAAGTACTAACTAACGCCATCAAGTATTCTTCTCAGAGTAGAGAGAAGATCCTCATAAGTGCATATCGTACTGAGCAGACTATCATTCTGGAGATTACCGATCATGGCGTGGGTATTCCTGCTACAGATTTGCCTCGTGTGTTTCAGCCCTTCTTCACTGGGGAGAATGGTAGGAAATACAAGGAATCTACAGGTATGGGCTTGCACCTAGTCAAGGTGATTCTTGACCAATTAAATCATGATGTTGAAATCGAATCTGAAATCGACCATGGTACCACTGTCCGCTTCCGATTCCACTAATGAATTAAACATGTCTGTCCCTCCACTCCCTCATCTGTCCTAATCTTACAAGCTTGTAAGAAACCTGACAGGTAATTCGATTCGAGTAGGAGCGCACATGAGGTAAACTCTATCGTATACGCTACAATATAAAGGAGACATACTCATGGACATACTCAAGGTCAATCAGCTTAGCAAAATATACAACGATAAATTGTCGCATAAAGCCCTCTCCAACATCGACCTAACGATCAAGAAGGGTGAGTTTGTGGGAATTATGGGACCTTCAGGGAGTGGAAAAACTACTTTGCTGAACGTCATATCTACCATCGATTCTCCAACCTCAGGTGAGGTTATCATCAACGCCCAGCAGCCACACAAGCTATCTCAAGAGGAGCTAGCTGTATTCCGCCGCCGACAACTGGGTTTCGTGTTTCAATCGTACAATCTACTACCCACCCTCACTGTGCTTGAGAATATGCTGCTACCTCTTACACTAGATGGAACGCCAGTCGCCGAGATGATGAAGAAGGCTAACTTACTCTCAGAAAAGCTCGGTATTCTAGAGATTCTCAACAAACGCACGTATGAAATCTCAGGTGGGCAAGCCCAACGAACAGCGATCGCACGGGCACTTATTCATAATCCCCAGTTACTATTGGCCGATGAGCCGACAGGTAATTTGGATTCGAAATCCGCGCGTGATGTGATGGAGCTGTTAACGAAGATGAACCGTGAAGAGGTCACGATGATGCTGGTCACCCACGATCCTCTAGCGGCTAGCTATTGCAGTCGTGTCGTATTCATCAAGGACGGGGAGCTCTATAACGAAATCTATGCAGGCGACGGACGGAAAATATTCTACCAGAAGATCATCCATGTGCTTTCTTTAATGGGAGGGGACGCATATGACTTTTCGACAGTTCGCTCTTAATAATGTGCTGCGTAATAAACGCATCTATATTGGACATTTCTTAAGCAGTACCTTTGCGGTGATGATCTTCTTTATCTATGGCCTGCTCGCTTTCCATCCGAATATGCAGGGGAATCTAACAGAGGTTAGTGTGACGATGAATACCTTTGGAAGAATTGGATTTCAGGTGTCGCAGTATATTACCTATTTCTTCTCCATCTTCTTCGTCTTGTACTCGGTAAGTGCTTTTCTGAAGAAGCGAAAAATCGAGTTTGGCATACTGACCGTGCTTGGATTGTCGCCTCGACAGCTGAACAAGTTAATCTTTACAGAGAATATTGTGATCGGCTTCGCCTCGATTGTAACTGGTGTAGGCTTGGGGCTTATTCTAACGAAGCTCATTCTACTCATGAGCGCAACCGTTTTAGCAATCGGGAATAAACTACCGTTCTATTTTCCTATTAAAGCCGTGCTGGTCACTGGCATCGCCTTCTCAGTCCTATTCATTCTCGTTTCCTTTTTTATATCAAAAACCGTCAAGGTCAGTGAGCTCATCGAGCTGATCAAGTCGAAGGAAAAACCATTACCAGAGCCTAAATCCTCTGTCTGGTTGGCCGTATTATCTATTGTCCTCATTGGTTTGGGGTATGCGGGTGTGTTTTATTTTGCCGGGGATGCTCGACATCACTTAACAGGTAGTGAGATGACTGCTCTATTAGTGGCTGGAGTCGGGCTCGTGGTTGCGGGAACTTATTATCTATTCACACAGCTCAGTGTTTATGTGCTCAAGGTAATGAAGAAGAATGCCCAGCTATACTTCAACAAGACGAATTTACTCACCCTATCGGAGCTCACCTATCGAATGAAGGAGAATGCCAAGACGTTCTTCCTCGTAGCGATTATCTCTGCTGCTGCCTTTACGGCGATCGGAACCTCCTCTGCGATGGAGGATGTTCTACTTAAGCAGCTTGGGAGTCCTTTTGCAATTGAGTATCATTCCAGAGAAGAGAACACGTTAGAGCAGGAAACGGAGCAAATTTTAGTAATTGAGAAGCAATTAGATTTGGCTGGATTCGATTACATTCATGTCTCTCCAACTTACTCGATAATGAGAGTGAACAATAATAGTAGCATTATGTATGCATTAAGCCTGACCGATTATAATCAGAATGCAGAGAAAATAGGTTCTCCTATACAGACATTAAGAGACGATCAGGACAGCTTTGTCATCCAACAGGCTAATGTGAATCGGGATGAACCGCCTCTTGGTGATGCTGTAACCCATCAGTATGGAGGTTCTCCGAAGCAACTGAACATTAACAAAATCATGGATGATTCCTACCTAGGGCAACCCCACAATCACGTAATCGTGATCACAGATAGCTTGTATGAGAGCATAATGAAGCATTCCAGCGATCACACAGAACGAGCGCAGCATGGCTTTATTATTGACAATTGGCAGGATACAATAGCCGTTTCCAAGAAGATATCTGACGAGCTGAACTACGATACCTATAACTCAAACTCTTATTCCTACTACATGACTTTCTTAAGCATCAATTGGCAGCAAATGAAAGAAGTGAACGGGATCCTATCCATCTTAACGGTATTAGTCGGTATTGTGTTCTTCGTCTTCGCCTGTAGCTTCTTATACTTCCGCTTATTCACGGATTTGGATAAGGATCAAGAGCAGTATCAGATGTTGTCCAAGATCGGCTTAAGCTTCAAGGAGCTGAAGAAGGTTGTTGTACACCAGATGGGACTCTTGTTCTTCTTGCCAATGGCTGTGGCGATTATCCATAGCTGCATGGCCTTTGCCGCCTTGCAGCAATTGCTTGAATCGGAATATACGAGCTTCTCGGTGATTCAAAGCTCCATTGTAGTTCTCGGAAGCTTTCTTGGATTGCAGATCATCTACTTCTTCGTAATGCGAAGAAACTATCTTCACCAATTATATAGGGAAAAATACAACTAATTCTAATCGTTCCTTATTTGAGATGAGGGTGGTGACGGATTGCCGATCAGCCACCCAACAGTCTGTGTTCGCTTAGGCATGTGATTTTCTAGTTTTATCGTTTGCTACTAACCATCGATGGGTAAAATATTCGGTGACCCCCAGAATCAATGAGGCGAGTATAGCTCCCCAGAACGTAACTACAGCACCTTCATATAAATTAGATACGAAGTACACGATAGCTAGTGTAGCTACAAAATCCATAAATGTACTTATCCATACTGTCCCTCTTCGTAGGAATAGAAACTCCATCATTGTTCCTACAACCGCCAAGATCAAGCCGATAACAATCGGTTGAGTAAGTGTAGTATATTCAACACTGGCGAATAACCAATCAGACAGCATCAACCCTAGCGGACAAATAATGATCTTCATAATAAAGCTTGTCATCCTATTCCTCCTCATTATTGATGAGTATAGGATTTGCGTATCGCCCAATTTTATACATAAGAATACATGTGGTTACTTAAGCAATCGAAGTTGGCGCTACGAATATTGACGCATACCCTGGAATCGCACTCAGAATGCGTTCGGACTCTACACGGTTCATGGAACCGAACCTCTCAACAGCATCTAGGATCTTGGGAAACAGATGGATATCACCTGCAGTTGCAAATCCAGCTATACCTGGGAACGAAAGCACATAATGGACACAAGCGTCGATAATCTCCTGTTGGTCGAAAGGCTCATACCAGGTTGCATACGAACGCTCCTGCTCTGCCCCCCACGGTCCCTTAGCAATAGCCTTGATGACACGGACCGCTGCATGTTGCTTGTTAGCCTCGTCCAATAACGCGTCAAATGCATCACGATATTCAGGTAATGCATACATATAATAGTTAAACGGTACTAGAACAGTTTCGAATGGATAGCGCCGTAGCGCCTCCAAGTGGACAGCTGGAGCCTGATGTCCATGTCCTGTAATGCCAATTGCCTTTACAATTCCTTCTTCCCTCGCCTCAATCGCTGCTTCTAGAGCACCCCCACGTTCCGTGCACTGATCAAGCTCCTCCGTGCTACCTACTGCATGCAATTGAAGTAAATCAACGGTATCCACCCTCATCCGTTCTAAGGACCGATAAATTTCCTCCTTAGCTTCCTTCTTCGTTCTTTTCCCTGTTTTTGTAGCTAGGAAAATATCATTACGCGCTTTACTGATCAGCGGGGCCAATCTTAGCTCAGCATCCCCATAGCTTGCAGCCGTATCGAAATGATTTACTCCATGCTTCAATGCCAAGGTAATCGAATCATTCGCTTCTTCTTGTGTCACATTGCCAAGACTAGCAGCTCCGAACATAACTACAGAACCCTCATAACCGATTCGTCCAATTGGTCTCTTTAACATGTGAAGCTCCTCCCGTATTTCTGAAATTTCAATTGATATACAACGACAGATAGTAATATTATACCACCTGTGATGGACGAAGTTAATTCAGGAACAACGAGTAAAATCCCTCCAGTTATCGTAATGACACGCAATAGAATCCCCATCGATTTAAACCAGTAGCCAATCATTCCTGCCCCTAAGCCTATCATACCTATCGAGGAGGTAATCACAATGAGAGATGCCTCAATCCAATTCGTATCAATGAGTAACATTTGCGGTGAGAATACGAAGATATACGGGATAATAAAGGCTGCAATAGCTAGTCGAACTGATTCCATACTTGTCTTTAAAGGGTCACTTCCCCCAATACCCGAGGCTGCGAAGGCTGCCAGTGCGACTGGTGGAGTAATGTCCGCTAGAATTCCGAAGTAGAATACGAATAAATGAGCAGCTAATAGCGGGAAGCCCATCTCAACTAATACAGGCGCTGCAATCATAGAGGTTATGACATAATTCGCTGTAGTCGGAACCCCCATACCCAACAGCAGGCTAGCTAGCATCGTCATCAGGAGAGTAATGAATATATGACCGCCCGCTAGGTCAATTAAACCATTAGCAAATTTTAATCCAACTCCCGTTAATACGATTACACCTACAATCATCCCTGCTGCCGCACAAGCAACCGCAACGCCTAGCGCAGCCCGAGCACCAAGAGCTAAAGCTTCCACGAGTCCTTTCAGAGTTAAACGTTTCTCCCCTGGATTTATAAAACCAACAAGGATAGCCATGAATAGACCATATAAGGCTGCCCGCATTGGACTCATACCTGTACTTAACAAATAAATGATAGCAACCAGAGGTAGCAACAAATAGATTTTCTTCAATACATCCATAATGGATGGAAGCTCATCTTTCGTTAGCCCCCTAAGTCCCAATCGCTTGGCTTCGAAGTGGGTCATGATCCAGATCCCGACAAAGTAAAGAATCGCAGGTATCGTTGCTGCCTTTACAATATCCCAGTAAGGAATGCCTGTGAATTCAGCCATGAGGAATGCAGCAGCTCCCATAATAGGTGGCATAATCTGCCCACCTGTTGAGGAGGTTGCCTCTACGGCACCAGCAAACTCCTTACGATAGCCTAGCTTCTTCATTAACGGAATCGTAAATGCCCCCGATGTGACAACATTGGCAACAGAGCTTCCACTTATTGTACCCTGTAGTGCACTAGAGAATATGGTCACCTTGGCAGGCCCTCCGCTTGCTCGACCTGCTATGACTAAGGCAAGCTCATTGAAGTAATCGCCAACCCCTGTCTTATCTAGGATTGTACCGAACAGGATGAATAAGAAGATGAAGGTCGACGATACCGCTAAAGGTGTTCCTAATATGCCCTCCGTCGTAAAAAACATATGTGAGGACATTCGTTCAAAGCTGATCCCTGCATGCCTTAAGAAAGAAGGCATGATTGGACCAAAGAAGGAGTATAGAAGAAAGATCGTAACCATAATTGTAATTGGAGGTCCGACAACTCTTCTTGCAGCCTCTAGTACAAGAATGATTGCTAATCCACCAACAATAAGGTCGATCAACGTGAGATTACCGAATCGTCGGACAATCTCATCGTAGAAGAGTAGCCAATATAATCCTACAAAAGCTCCCGTAGCTGCTAATAGCATGTCAATCCATGAGACTTTACTCTCATTCAGCCTTTTTTTCGTGAGGGGATATAGTAGGAAGATCAAGCCTAATACAAAGCCAAGATGCAGTGATCTCTGTAATTGCGAGGCTAAACCACCTATGTAAGCAGTATAGATATGGAATAAGGAAAAGCAAACGGCAATTGCGAATACCGTCTGCTTCATAAACCCGGTTATCTTGCGTGTACCTGCTTCGGGATCATACTTCTCAAGTATTTCTTCTACTTCTTCATAAGATAAGCTTTCTTGCTCTATTAAATTCACTTTATCCGTCAATGCATCAACCTCCCCATTATCCTCTTTAGTAGGTTCTCATTGGATACGACAAATCGGATAGAGGTCCCTGGTTTACTAAGTGTATGCAGAGGAATGGTATCCCCTTTGAACATGAATGTATGATTTGCGACTACCTGTCCAATATAGAGATCAATGCGAGGCATGGGAAGATTGATATTCTCTATGATCACCTTGCCACCATCCCTTCTGGTCGTCTGACCGTCCTGGATCGTAGAAGGGAGACCCGCTCCGAAGGATTCATAAAGGGTAGCATCTATAATCAGCTCTCCCTCACCCACTCGAATGACCTCGTCAACATCTGTTCTGTCAACCGAATGTGTATATCGGATAATGAACTGATCTCCTTCGGTTACGGAGTGCCTCCATAGGATGCGCTGATCATCATTAGATGTAATAGTCAGAACTAACCCATGATTCCAGAGGAGGATTAGCACAATGGCAGCGCAGGTTAGAAACCATACAACAAGATGCTTCCACATTACTTACTTATATTATTCTCGTCATAATACTTCTGAGCGCCAGGATGGATTGGAATTGTCAATCCAGCTAATGCCTTCTCTAGCTTCACTTCTCCACCCTTTGCATGCTTAGATGTGAGAACATCCAGATTCTCGAACAACGCTTTTGTTAGGTCATAAACAAAATCTTCACTTAATTCGCTGCTTGCAACTAATGAGGCTAATACCGCTACCGTTGTCGCATCGTTATCTTGACCATCATACGTTCCAGCAGGAACAATTTCGTCGACAAAGAAGGGGTATTTCTCCTTTAGACTAGCAATAACATCAGCATCTAAGCTAAGAATACGAACTTCCTTAGAGACTGCTATATCCTGTACAGATGAATTCGGTATCCCTGAAGTTACGAACATCGCATCGATTAAACCATCCTTAAAGCTATCCGCAGAATCCGCATAGGACTTTAATTCTTCATCAATATCATCATAGGATAAACCCGCCGCTTCTAGAATCTGAATACTATTCGCTTCATTCCCGCTTCCCGGCGCACCTACAGATACCTTCTTACCCTTCAAATCCTGAATGGACTGAATATCACTGTCTGCGGCTACTACTAGCTGGATGATCTCTGGATATAAAGCTGCAATCCCACTAATTCCCTCCACTTTCTCATCGAATGTTTCTATACCATTCACTGCATAATCGGCTATATCATTCTGGGTGAATGCTAGCTGTACCTCACCTTTGGACACTAGCTGCATATTCTCTACAGAAGCACCCGTTACTTGTGCAGTAGCTGTAAGATCAAGCTCATCCTCAAAAATCTGTGCCATACCTCCACCTAACGGATAATAAGTACCCCCTGTACCTCCCGTAGCAATCTGAATAGCATCGGGATTGGACGAAGATGAAGATGAACAACCAACAGCTGTAATCACGATCATTAACATTAGACTAATCATTCCAAGCTTTCTCGTCTTCATGGCTTTTCCCCTCTCGACTTCACATTTATATTTATATGTGAGCAATTTCATATAAATCGCATACCATTGCGACTAAGAAATTGGTTGCTTTTACTATAAATATTGAACTCGCCAGGTTTTCATACCACTTTTAGTTATCAGAATACTCCGTTAATTTTAATCTAGTATACCAGTCCTCCGAAGATTACCGCAAGCTTATCCGCAAAAAAGAGTTACAATCTGTATCTCCTTAGTTAAGTGCATACTCATTCTAATTTTTAAACATATACACGATAGCGCCAAAAAAAATATCCAAGAACATTCACAGCACGATCTGGATATTTGAAGGCAATCTTATGTGGTCGCTAAGATATTTAAGTTGTTCTGCTCTAAGCCTGGAGAGGAGAATTTTAACGAGATCATGCCTGGTTCATCGGGAGATCTCACATACACGAGCGTTGCTTGCGGTAGGAGCTCGCATCTTGCAGGAGAATCACATAACAGTCGAATCACATTGGCGTGTTCGATCTATTAATCGTACATAGAGGGACTCTTCATAGAGGTTCGTCAAGAGCGGTCTTTGCTACAGGATCAAGATGTTGTACAATTAGCAGAAAGCATTGCTAATTATCTACGCCAGCATTACTCGGAGCCCTTCAAGAATGCGGTCCTTCAGAGCCTATTTAATTATCATCTGTATCATCTTGCACGTTGTATGAAGAAGGTATTCGGTTGTACGCCAATCGTATATTTGCTAGTTTACCGAATGAGAGAGCCAAACAAATGCTACTTACTACCGCATGGTCGGTATCCCGAGTAGCAGAGCAAACTGGATTCAATCAGCTTCCTTACTTCACAAGACTCTTCCGCAAATATGTAGGCGTATCTCCCCTTCAGTATCGGATGAAATTTATGAAGAAGTAGAATATGCCTTGCCATTTGTTCTATAATAGGATGTAATGTAGCCCTGAACATCACTCAAATATCAAGGAGTTGGAGACATATATGAAATATACCAGTACACGGGGACAGGTATCCCCAATCGGATTTATCGATGCAGTTCTAATGGGTCTTGCCGATGACGGTGGATTACTTGTTCCCGAGAAGCTTCCACAATTGTCGAAAGCAACCCTTAAGCAATGGCAGAAGCTCACCTATGCTGAGCTTGCCCTTGAGGTATTCTCGTTGTTCGTGAACGAAGAGATATCACGCCCAGATCTGAAGAAGCTCATCGACGACAGCTATGCAACATTCCGTCATGATGAAATCACACCGATGCATAGGATCCATAATGGTCTTCACGTGTTGGAGCTATTCCATGGTCCGACCTATGCCTTTAAGGATGTAGCATTACAATTTCTAGGTAATCTCTATTCTTACATCTCTAAGAAGAACAATTCCATCATTCATATACTAGGAGCGACCTCAGGCGATACAGGCGCATCAGCCATCCAAGGTGTTCGAGGCAAGGAAGGCATTCGCATCTGTATCTTGCATCCACATCAGAAGGTTAGTCGGGTACAGGAGCTACAGATGACCACGGTTGATGATGATAATGTACTGAACCTCGCCGTTGAGGGAACCTTCGATGACTGCCAGCGCATCATCAAGGAGCTATTCGCTGACGTCAGCTTTAAGAACCAATACCATCTACGTGCTATTAATTCCATTAATATTGCACGAATACTGGCACAAACGGTTTATTATTTCTATGCGTACTTCCAGCTCATCAACAAAGAGCCTGTCGATAAAGTGAACTTTAGTGTCCCCACAGGTAACTTCGGAGATATCTTAGCAGGCTTTCTAGCTCAGAGAATGGGGCTTCCGATTAACAAGCTGATCCTGGCTACGAATGAGAATAACATTCTTGCTCGTTTCGTGAATGAGGGGGTTTATCAACCTGGGGATTTCCGCGGAACCTACAGTCCATCAATGGACATTCAAGTTGCGAGTAACTTCGAACGGTATTTATTCTACCTTTACGGGGAGGACTCCAATACCATTCGTTCTATTATGGCGCAATTCAAGACTGAAGGTCGAATCGTCATACCTGAGCATATGTTAAAGCAAGTACAAGCCGATTTCTCCGCTTATAGTGTCGAGAATGAAGATTGCCTGAATACCATAAGCGAGTATTATGAGAAGTTTAGTTATCTTCTCGATCCTCACACTGCTTGTGGCGTATCCGCTGCTGACAAGCTTACAGTTGAGGGCGAGGTAACGATCGCACTATCAACTGCTCATCCAGCTAAGTTCGACGAAGCGATCCGACTGCGCAATATAAGCCAGACCTATCCTCAGCCGATCCAAGATTTATTCGACAAGAAGCAGAAGCAGCTTGTCGTCGGTGGTACGAACGAAGAGATCAAGAAGCATTTGTTGGAATTTTTCTAAGGATATATACTAAACCCTGGCAACCCGGCAAGTACATTTTTCTTACGATTAGTCAAG
>DFZX01000018.1 GCA_002383695.1 Caryophanales bacterium UBA4045 | reverse complement strand
ATCATGCTGTCGTAGAAAAAAAACGCCGTACTCGATATCCTTTCTTCTGAATCGGTTCATACTCCATTCTTTTGCTAGATTTCAAAAATACAATAACAAATACAATAATGATCAAAGCCATAAACATAAGAGAAATAAACCATGCGGATTGCTGCAATAAAAACCCTCCTAAACGTAATGTTATAACGTCATAAGAAATCTTATCTAACTATAAAGACTCATTTGCTTATCATATGTGAGCCGTATCACAAAGCTTCAGTTATATTTAACATAAAGTAGTTTATACAAATAATGGAGGAGGAATTGTTGTGTCAATACAACGCTTAGCACTTATAACGCTGTTCTTAACTTATATATTGATCGTTTTTGGTGGGTATGTCGCTTCATCGGAATCAGGCATGGGGTGTGGTCCAGAATGGCCGCTCTGTAATGGTGAATACATTCCTTCTCTTCATGGAGAAACACTAGTTGAGTATGCGCATCGGGTAATCGGGGCTGTTCTTGGGATAATGACCATTATACTTAGTATTAAAATTATTCGTCTAAAGCCAAGCTTACACATAAAATTAACGACTTATTGGATGTTGACCCTCTTAATTGTACAAGTGCTTCTAGGTGCAGTCGTTGTCATTCTCGATTTACCTGCAATAGTCATAACGATTCATCTTATGGTTGCCATGATTTTTATGGCTTTACTAATTTTTATATGCCATACATATAAATCGAAGGATTCATTCGCCCTAGAAAACCGTTATGACCATACAAGCATTCGAAAATATATACGTACTCACATTCACATCATTCTGGGTCTACTACTTGTAACCATTACAATTGGCGCATATATCAAGCATCAACAGTACGGTTTGGCTTGTGATTGGTTAGGTTGTCGAGAAACCTTTCTTCCTACTGACAACAGACAACTGTTACAAACCCTGCACCGAATATTTGCATTGATAACGACCCTATACATATTGATATTTGCAGGCTGGACATTCACTATAAGTAAAGATCAGCACTTGCGTATACGGGTTGTTCTTGCGGCGATCGTTGTAATCATACAAATGCTGGTTGGCGTAATTACGGTCATCACCCATCTTGAACTACCATGGGCAGTGGTCCACCTAGCAATAGCTACAGCTCTATTCGGAATTATAACCGAAGTCCGAGCCTACCTTCGTTGATTATTTTAAATTCCCGGGAACAGATTTCAGAATTTTACTAGCCTTTGCCGATTGTGTTGAAGATATTGCTGGACGGATTAACTTCATCGTTTGATCACCTCCTCGTAAATCAAATATTTGTGACAAAAGATAATATTGATTTGTAGCCCATCCTGAGTAAACATCAGCGGATAGCGAGATTGTTTGCCTCAGACCACACAGTGTGGAGATGCCCAGAGTTATCTGGTGGGTCCTCGTAAATCATATATTTATGGAATTTGCTTCTCTCCAGAGTAGATTTAACACTTGCTTAATCTTTCGCTTCTCATGCGGGCAAGGACGCTTGCCCGTTCTCATGCGATATAGAGGGCAGTGGTTTCCTTGGCAGGACGGCCGATAATAACACGATTGACACACTGTATCCGTCTCTTCACCTGAATCCGTCCACATGGATATCTTCTCCATATCCAGATCCATATTGCCATTACTATGAATCTTCCCTACTCTGTTCGTGTCCTCATCAAGCGCAATTGAACATTTGTGAAGGTTTCCATTTGAGCTAACGACCATTGAGTTGGACTTTGCAGCGTAGCAAACAGAGCCTGATGGCAGAAGAGAATCCCCAATCGTTTCGCTTAACGGAATACCTAGCTCAATACCTTGATTTGTTAGTTCCCAAAGATGGTAATCTGCCGAAGTTCGGTCACAGACTGGGATACGATCATCCTGCGGTCCACCCCAGCACCCAACAGGTCGAATTAATAGTTGGAATCTTCGATCTCCCTTAAACAGTAAAGACAACTCATTCAATAATTCAGGCACATTCACTAAATTCTGCTCATCGAAATTAATGCGAATATCAATCACAAATAAACCATCTACATCACGTATGGCTTTGAGGTTTTCGATGATCCGTCCATAAGTGCTTTGTCCACCAGAAAGCTTCCTTCTTCGATCATGGGATTCCCCTATACCATCCAGCGTAATCATGAATCTTCGAACATGCAACCCTAACAGCTCTTGAAACCGTTCCTTAGTAAGATGATAACCATTGGTCGACATGTCTGCTCCATACACAACGTTATTGGCATTGCAGCTTTCTAAGAAAGACGCGGATAAATCAGCGATGATCTCAGGTGCAAGTAAAGGCTCACCGCCAAACCAGCTTATCGATAAATGAGTGATTCGTTGTGCGAAATTCTTAATCGCATTCTTCAAACCACGAATAGTTTCTTCCGACATACTTCCGTGTTGAAAAGATTGATAGCAATAAGTACAACGAAAATTACAAGCCTCTGTAGGCATGACAATGAGATGCATAGTTGATGTGTCGTTCTTCAAAGATTTATGTAGCTGAGAAGCTTGCAATAACTCATCCTGCTGCTCAGAAACTATAAATCCGTTCTCACATAATGTAGATAAAATTTCAGATAATTTCCCTTTTTCATCATTTTTTTTCGACAATGACTGTAATTGAATTTCTTCTATGGAGTCGATTGTAGCGATTGCCCCCGTCAAGCTGTTATATAATATCCGCCCTCCCTGTCCTTCAATTTGGACATTTCGATTAAATCTGGAGAGTTTCCACTTGTGTGCCAACGTAAATCACAACCTTATATTATGAGATATGAACTAGTTTTCGAAGTATTGTAACACACATCAAATTACTGTAAGCGTGATCTAAATCACGTTCACAATTATGATAATAAAGTAACATAAACAAAATCTAGATATAGAAATGAGTGTAATAATGTGAATATACCTCCGACTCAGAACACCAACATCATATCAGGGGCTCATATGCTCATTCAGGCCTTGTTGCTAGAGCATATTGATACCATCTTCGGATACCCCGGAGGTGCTGTTCTCCCTATTTACGACGCCCTTTACGATTATCAGCAAATTAGACATATCTTAATGCGACATGAACAAGCAGCTGTGCACGCTGCAGATGGATACGCTAGGGTAACAGGCGGCACAGGCGTCGCTCTTGTTACATCGGGACCTGGTGCGACTAATGCCATTACGGGAATTGCAACAGCCTACATGGATTCTGTACCATTAGTCATTATCACTGGGCAAGTTCCGACAAATCTAATCGGGCGTGATAGCTTCCAAGAGGTCAATATATACAGTATGACGATGGATATTACCAAGCATAACTATTTGGTTATGGATATAAACGAACTTCCCAGAATTATTAAAGAAGCCTTCTATATTGCACGAACGGGTCGACCTGGCCCTGTACTAATAGACATACCGAAGAATGTTATGAATGCTCATGCTGCATTTAGCTATTCAAGTGTTGTCCAAATCAGAGGGTATAACAACAATCCTAAAGTTAAGGAAACTTCCATTATGAGAATTGCTGAGGCAATCAACAAAGCCCAGAAACCGATCATATTATGTGGCGGTGGAATCATCTCATCAGGGGCGTCTCAATTACTCGAGGCATTAGCTGTGAAGACTAATATCCCAATCGTATGTACATTAATGGGAATCGGTGCAATCCCATCTCGTCATCCTCTGCATCTGGGTATGGTAGGTATGCATGGTACATTTGCCGCTAACAAAGCTGTTCATCAGGCTGACTTACTTATTATTATGGGGGTTAGGTTCAGTGATCGTGTATTGGGTAATATGAAAGCATTCTCACCGCATTCATATAAGATACACATTGACATTGATGCAGCAGAATTGAATAAGAATATTATAGTTGATCTTCCTGTTACCGGTGATATTCAAGATGTTATTACTCAATTATTGAAGCAACTTCAGAATGGGAATAACAAACAATGGGTTTATGAAACTTCTCAGTGGCAGAAAAAAGTGCCGCGATATGTAAATTCCAATAGTGCTTTACAACCACAGGAAGTCATTCAGCTCATTGATGAGTTGACCGATGGAGATGCTATTATAACGACAGATGTTGGTCAGCATCAAATCTGGACTGCACACCATTATGCATTCAAGTATCCACGATCTCTGCTTACGTCAGGTGGACTTGGTACGATGGGTTATGGTTTTCCTGCAGCGATCGGAGCAGCATTGGCCGCTCCCGAGCGTCAGATCATTTGTATTAGCGGTGATGGAAGCTTTCAGATGAATTTGCAGGAATTAATGACAGCTGTAGACTACCAGTTACCTGTAAAAGTGGCGATCTTAAACAATGGTTATCTAGGGATGGTGCGACAATGGCAGGAGCTGTTCTTCGACCGTCGTTACTCATCAGTTAAATTATCTTCACCAGACTTTGTTAAATTTGCTCAATCTTATGGAGCAACAGGACTAAGAGCTCATACGCTTGAAGAAGCAAGAGATATCATCAGTATCGCGATAAACACTCCTGGGCCTGTCATCATGGAATTTGATGTTGTAGAGGAAGAGAATGTATACCCAATCGTCCCTCCAGGCAGAAGTAACAATGAAATGATTATTCCAGAATAATCTTGATTTCTTATTCAAGAATTCCCTCCTGCTAAGCCATTCAACGTTCCTTCTTCTTCCCTTTGTTGGAATACCCAACACGGGAGCGATATTGGATGGGTGCGCGGGTAGAGTATCTTGCTGGAAACGAGAACATATGAACTAACATCGTAAAGGGAATAGCTGCGAATAATAGGAAAGCAGCTATTACATGCATTTGGAATATAAATGGTACAGCTTCCATCAACTTATATTTAGGCTGAAAATAAAATAAGCTGCGGAACCAAGGACCGATGGATGTGCGGTATTCAAAAGCATGTACGGTAGTATTGTAAATAACTGTTATATACGTTCCGAGTGCGGAAACGACCAGAAGCATCAATAGGGAAAAGTAATCAGCGAAGCCTGCTTGAGCAAACAATCTTCTATGACGAAGCTTACGAACCAGCAGTATAACCAATCCCACTACAACCATTAGTCCTGCAAATCCACCGCCGACAATCGCGAAGAGATGATACATCTCGTCTGTAACGCCCAGCTTGATATATAAGCTTTTAGGTAGAAGCATTCCCATGACGTGACCGAAGAAGGCAAAAATTATGCCATAATGAAATAACGGTGATCCGATGCGAAGCCATCTTTTCTCAAGAAATTCCGTCGACGGAGCCGTCCATTTCTTCTGACGATATACAAAGCTATAAAGAAGTCCGACTATCATTGTCGTACCAGCTATATAGGGAAATACAACCCACCAGAATATCCCAGTCATTACCTCTCTCCTCGTCTATTGATACATTAATGGATAAGGCATCGGATCCAAATCCGGATTTTCTCTAGATTGCTCTAATTTTTCCAGTTCCTCTAACTTAATTCCCTTGAAAACCTCATCTAAAAGAATAGAAAATATAGCTCGGTATAAGCTATCCTCGGTCAGAAACTTGTGAATGCGTGCTGTAACTAAAGAAATTCGAGTCTGAAGAAGCGCAGTCTCTTCGCTATCTTCTGTCACCGCTAGAAATTCATACAGCAAGGGAATGTAATCCGCAAGCTCGTCTAAACGATACACGAAACCCGCATTCTGAATCATTGTCTGGAGCGTTATTAATTCCATCCCACGCTTACGACTGTCACCAAGCTCATGTGCGGTTAAATATAAACCCGTCTTTTCTTTTAAATCGAATGTCTCCACATACTGCTCCTTGATGATCGATAACGGTAATTGAGACAGTGGCATCATTGCATGGTTCAGCTTTTGTCGAAGTACCTCCGAATCCAGGTCTTCCATGATTGCTGCGAAGATATCTGACTGATCATGTCTGTAATCATCTGATGGATAGCTCAACATCCGAGAAGCAATGGCCAGTATGATTCGTGATTGCTCATCCATATTCAGTCTCCTTTTCCAAATGGATATGTAGTCATCCCTTCGGCTGGGGCGATGTCCTCCAGGTTACATGCACCCTGCTGGTAATAGAGATCGTCGTGCATATCCCTTCGTCCAGTTGGTATTACAAAACGTTCATTATATTTGGCCACTGCAAGTAATCGTGCCATATCTTCAATTTCCTCGACTGACATACCCGCTTCAGCCAACAGCTTACTATGAGCTAATTCGTCAATTCCACCAACCGATTGCTGTCGCATATGGACACGCATAGCTGTTAGTTTCAGTAATACCTTACGAATTACACTTGTATCATCCGCAGTTAGTAAGGAGGCTAGATATTTCATCGGAATTCGCATATGATCGACAGCAGGAATATAATGATCGGTATTTAATTCATTCTCTTCGATGTGATTCATGATCGGGCTGAGTGGTGGAATATACCAAACCATGGGTAACGTCCGATATTCAGGATGCAAAGGTAAGGCGATTTTCCATTTCATCGCCATCTTGTAAATGGGAGAATCCTGTGCACCTTGGATCCAAGCCTCATTGATACCCGCTTTACGAGCTTCAGTAATTACCTCAGGATCATTAGGATCAAGGAATATAGAAAGCTGAGATTCATATAAGTCCTTAGTATCCTCAACAGATGCTGCCTCTTTAACTCGATCTGCATCGTAGAACACTACACCCAAATAACGAATTCGCCCCACACAGGTTTCTGAGCAAATTGTAGACAGTCCTGCTTCTATTCGAGGGTAACAGAAGTTACATTTCTCAGCTTTATGGGTATTCCAATTATAATAAACCTTGTGGTAAGGACATCCACTCATGCAGAATCGCCAGCCACGACATGCATCCTGATCAACGAGCACGATGCCATCCTCCTCACGTTTATACAAGGCACCTGAAGGACATGAGGCCACACAGGAAGGATTGAGACAATGCTCACAAATTCTTGGTAAATACATCATGAAGGTTTTCTCGTATTCCATGGCAATATGCTCTTGTAGCTTCCTCACATTAGGGTCCAATGGAACAATCTCACTGCCACCGGCAAGGTCATCATCCCAATTCGGTCCCCATTCCGGTTTATCGATATATTCACCAGTGATCATGGACATCGGTCTAGCTACGGGTAGGTGTTTACTCTTCGGACTATTGATTAAGTTATCATAGTCATAAGTCCAAGGCTCGTAGTACTGATCCATATTTGCCATGTCGGGGTTAAAGAAAATATTGGAAAGCTTGGTAATAGGTCCACCTGCTCTTAATGTAAGCTTGCCGTTCTTCAGCACCCAACCTCCTTTAAATCGTTTCGTATCTTCCCATTCCCTCGGATATCCAGGACCAGGACGAGTCTCTACGTTGTTGAACCACATATATTCGGTTCCAGGACGGTTGGTCCATACATTCTTGCAAGTTACTGAGCATGTATGACAACCAATACATTTGTCCAAATTCATAACCATGGCAATTTGCGCCTTAATCCTCAAGCCAATCCACCTCCTTCAGCGGTCGGATGATTGTGACGGTATCCCTCTGGCTTCCGGTTGGACCATAATAATTGAATCCGTAACTCAGTTGTGCGTAACCACCTATCATATGAGTCGGCTTCATCGTGATGCGAGTTACACTGTTGTGCGTACCGCCACGTGTCTTGTTAATAGCTGTACCTGGCACGCCTAGGGTTCTATCCTGAGCATGATACATATAAACCATGCCAGGTGGAATACGATAAGTAGTCACTGCACGGGCAGCAATCGCCCCATTACGGTTGTATACTTCAATCCAGTCATTATCCTTCACGCCAATAGAAGCAGCATCCTTCTCGTTCATCCAAATGGTCTGCCAGCCACGGAAAAGTGTGGACATATGTGTTGTGTCCGTGAACATGGTGTGAATGCCCCACTTCTGATGAGGAGTCAAGTAGCGAACCGTCATATATTTTCCAGTATTCACGACTTCTTCCTCGCCCTTAATAAAGGGACTATAAGCAAGGGGGGGTAAGTACAAGGGCAAGCCTTCGCCAAAATCCAGCATCACCTCGTGATCCAAATAAAAGCTTTGCCGTCCAGTTAAGGTGTGCCAGGGGATGCCGTATTCCGTATTAACCGTGAAGGGTGAATAGCGTCGGTTGTCCTTCTCCAACCCACTCCAAACAGGAGTCGATATGGCCTGTCGCGGTTGGATGGTAATCTGTTCCAAGGTGAAGTCTTCCTCTTCACGTGCCTCAGAAATGCCCGCAAGCTCTCTGCCCGTTTTCTTCTCCATCGACTTCCAGCCCTCTACTGCTCGCTTACCATTGGTCGCTCCCGACATCAATAAGATAGCTTCAATCGCTTGTTTATCCGTATAAAGCTCAGGGCGCCCATGACCTATACCTTCTCTGCGAGAAACACCAAGCCGTTCCAATAATTCTGAATATACCTTTTCTCCAGGGATTCTCACGCCCTTAGCACCGTAACCCTGTTTAATATTCGGACCCATCGAAGTCATCATGTTATATACATTCGGATAATCCCGTTTAACGATATGAAAGTTTGGCATTGTCTTACCAGGAATCGCTTCAACCTCACCTTTACGCCAATCGAGCACCTTACCTCCAGGCTGAGCAATTTCTCCCACCGTATCATGACCAAGCGGTGTTATGATCAGATCCTCGCAAGCTGGTAGATGCTTCGTTGCTAGCTCGGAGAACACCTTACCAATTTCACGAAAAGCATCCCAGTCGCTCTTAGCTTGCCATGGAGGTGAGATGGCGGGATTAAACGGATGTACAAAAGGGTGCATATCGGTGCTGCTCAAATCGTATTTCTCATACCACGTTGCTGCAGGCAACACAATATCCGAGAAAAGTCCTGAGCTTGTCATCCGAAAATCCATACTAACAAGTAGATCCGCTTTTCCTTCAGGTGGTTCGCCTTCTGTCTTAACTGTCTCTGGTCGCCATGAATGATCTGTATTCGTCAGAATATGATCATCACCACCAACTAAATGCTTAACGAAATATTCATGACCCTTTCCACTGTCACCAAGTAAATTCGATCGCCAATTAAAGAATACCCGGGGGAAGTTTCTTGGATCATCCGGGTTTTCGAAAGCCCATTCAATCTTATCGTCTTTAATTGCTTGTACGACTTGATCAATGACCGCTTGATCATTAGCCGCACCGTTGTTTCGTGCATCCCGCACCAAATCCAACGAATTTTGCGTAAACTGAGGAAAAGACGGCAACCAACCAAGTCTGGCTGCCATGGCATTGAAATCAGCTGGATGCATCTGGTTGAACCGTCCACCCCATGCTGAATTCTGTACTTCTGGCATAGATTCGTAACGGAACTGATCCGTATGGAAGTAGAAATAAGAGGTTGCATTCTGTAACCGCTGTGGTTTAATCCAGTCATTGGCGAATGCCACCTGCTGCCAACCTTCTACTGGGCGAACCTTTTCCTGCCCGACATAATGGGCCCATCCGCCGCCGTTTACTCCTTGAGAACCCGTTAATAGAACCAAATTAAGGATGGCACGATAAATTTGATCACTGTGAAACCAGTGATTGGTTCCCCCGCCCATAGCAATCATGGACTTTCCCTTCGTTCTCGCAGCATTATCAGCGAATTCACGAGCAACTTGAATAACATGGGCCTTCTTAACACCAGTAAAGGCTTCCTGCCAAGCAGGTGTATACGGTTTTAAGTCGTTATAATCCATAGGATAATCACCAATTAACCCCCGATTAACGCCAACATGAGCCATCATCAAATCATATACCGTTGATACCTTCATGATTTCTCCATCTTTACCCGGTATATATTTCACTGGAACTCCGCGTTTCACGCTTCCACCTGTCTCCTCGGAGAAATAGGGGAATTCTAGTAAAACAACCTCATCCGCGCAATCAATGAAGCTCAGATTAGGATCAATCTTGTTACCTTCCCCAGCTTGCATATCTAAATTCCACTTACTACCTTGATCCCAACGAAATCCTTGACTACCGTTAGGTATACCTAACTGATCGGTGTTGGCATCCCATACGGCAGTTTTCCATTCACCCAGTTCATGGTCACTGCCCACATCGGCCGCTCGCAAGAATAGGCCTGAACGCATTCCATTCTGTTCATCTGCAGTAAGCTTCACTAAGAAAGGAAGATCAGTGAAGGTTTTGGCATATTGAATAAAGTAAGGTACCTCGCAGTCCACATAAAATTCTTTCAGGATCACATGGGTCATGGCCATCGCTAATGCGCCATCAGTACCTGCCCGAGCCGGTAACCAAATATCGGCAAACTTCTCATACTCAGCGTAATCAGGGCTTACCCCAACGATCTTCGTACCGTTATAACGTGCTTCTACCATGAAGTGTGCATCGGGTGTTCGTGTTTGAGGTAAATTCGTTCCCCAGATGATAAAGTACTTGGCATTATACCAATCGGCGCTTTCCGGTACATCGGTTTGATCTCCCCAAATTTGTGGGGATGCTGGTGGAAGATCTGCATACCAGTCATAGAAGCTGAGGATGGTACCACCAATTAGTGATAGAAAACGAGTCCCTGCCGCATAACTGACCATGGACATCGCGGGAATAGGACTAAATCCAGCGATACGGTCAGGTCCATAGGTTTGAATCGTGTAAATCGATGCGGCAGCGATCATCTCACAAGCATCATCCCAATCCGCTCGGACAAAGCCACCTTTACCCCTTGCTTTCACATAACGTTTACGTTTGTGAGGATCACTTACAATATTCGTCCAAGCTTGCAGTGCATCATGTCCTTGTCCTCGCTCTGCTTTCCACATCTCATACAAATCACTGCGCATGTATGGATATTTCACTCTTATAGGGCTGTATGTATACCACGAGAAGCTTGCCCCTCTTGGACACCCTCTCGGTTCATACTCTGGAAAGTTGGATCCAGTTGACGGATAATCCGTTTGCTGGGTTTCCCAAGTGATGATGCCGTCTTTCACATAAATTTTCCAACTGCAGGATCCTGTGCAATTAACACCATGTGTAGAACGTACAATTTTGTCATGCTGCCAGCGCCCTCGGTATAACCCCTCCCAATCGCGGGATCTTACATTCTCCTCCGTCCAGCCATCATTAATGTGCTCCCCACGTTGTAGATGTTTGAAGGATCTCAGTAGTTTGCTGCGCTTTCTCACCATTTTGCAATCACCCTCTCTTCACATTTATGGAGCATCGGATATCGGATCGAATCGTTCTCCCAATAGTCGGAATGATGCTTCGCCTTCATCTAGTTCCTCATGAAAGACGTTCCAGCTTGCTGCATTAGCCGCAACTAGAATAAGGCGTTGTAACTCATTCGAGTTTTGAATACTTGTAATCTTCGCTTCAACATCATCTGGAACTATTAGAAAACGCATTCGAAGAATTTCTAACACATCCTCTTGATCCTGCGAGAGCATTTCCTTATCATCGGGTACTGACATTATCGTAGTCTCCTTCTCTAAGGTTTTATCATTTTGTAATAATCAGCAATCAGCGTTTTTTTACACAAGTGTGCAACTTCATCATAGAATTGTGTTAATTCTTCACATACTTGAATGAGTTCATTCTCTTCGAATACTTGTTGCTGCGACTGAGACAGACCTTCTCCGTAACGAAGTAATACAAGAAAGCCATCAACTTGAGCAATCACACTTGCTTTCACATCATAGGAATGTAGATGGTATTGAGCGAATTGATCTATTAAGTGTTGATAGCTTAAAGGGAATGCTAGTCTTAGGGGCTGTTCCTCAATCTCAGCCCGTTTTTTCTTGTTTAATTCCATCAGAGAGTAACTCCCCTCTTATCAGCTTTCCTTCATCCTTATTATGTATGAGATCTATCAGGATAATCGCATCAAAGCGTTGTAATATTTCATTAAAATCTCCACGGGCTAGCAAAATCTGTTTGATTTCGTTGACCAGGTAGCGCATCAATGAATGATCACGTGTTAGTGCGATAATAGTCTCTTTCATTTCGGGCTGCTCCTCCACGATTTCTAAGTAAAGACCCTCTTCTTCTGCTTCCGCATGACACAAGGTGCGTGTTTCCCAATGCTCAACAGTAATATAGGCTACCTCTAGTGCTTTTTCTAAGTCTTGCTTATCTACACATAGACGCAATAGTTCATGTAATTCTATTGCTTCTCCCAATGTAGCTTCGTGAATAGAGCTATGACTATCCCAATGTTTAAGTGCGGGTCCTGACATCTAAGAACACGTCCTAACTTTTATGATTTAGCTTAATCAATCAAGCTGTCCTGAAGGCTTCAAGCGATCCATAAAGATCAACCAGATAACCAGAATAAAGCTAGCAAGAGCCGATTCGGATAGAGCCATAAAACCAATTGCATAGTGACCGGTCAGACCAAAGACAATGGTTAGAATGAGTGGAGGAAAAAAACCGCCAATCCCTCCCGCTGCCGATACAAATCCGCTAGCCATTCCCATCTGCTTAGGAAAATGCTGCGGTACCAATTTGAATACAGCACCATTCCCAATCCCTCCACAAGCAGCAACGGTTAAACAGCCAATGGTGAAGAGTGGCATCGTTAAGCTAAAGGATAGAATGATACCTGAAATCGTTAATCCGCTAAAAACAACCAGCAAAACGGTATAGGCATTAAAGCGATCAGATAGGAAACCACCAAAAGGGCGAATCAATGTCGCAAGAACGATAAATCCAGCAGTTCTCAAACCCGCATCCACTTTATCAAGATCAAATTGATTCACAAAAAAATTAGGTAAATACAGTGTAAATGCAACAAATGATCCAAAGGTGATGAAATAGAAGAAGCTAAAAAACCAAATTTTCGGATTCCTATAAATACTTTTTAATTGACCTATGAATGGCACTCTAATCTTGTCCTCATTCTTATCTCCAAAGAAGAAAAACAGAATAGCAAAAATCCCCAAAAGAATTAAATAGAAGCGGACAGTCATCTGCCATCCATAGATGTTTGCCAGAAGTGGAGCAGAAAAAGTTGTGAGTGCTGTTCCTAAATTACCAATACCATAAATACCGTTGACTGTACCTTGCTTTTCCTTAGAATAATACTTAGGCAATGATGTCACACCAATAGAGAATGTTGCGCCGCCAATACCCAGCAGAAAACCACTAAGCATTAGATCAAGGAAGGATTCTGCGAAACTCAGATATATGACCGGGATTATTAATAACACGTAACCAATGATGAACATATTCTTAGCCCCATACCAATTTGTTAAGAAACCAATAGGGATTCGCAGTAGTGAACCAAGAATAACAGGAATTGCCGTTACCCAAGCCAATTCACCGGATGATAATGGAACATCCAATATGATGTAAGGCAATAAGGCGGAAATTAACACCCATACCATGAATGCTGCAGTCAAACCTATCAATTGCAGAGGCAATTGAATATTTCTCAAGCAGGCACCTCCTTACCTTCTTGTTCTAACTTTCCCATTAAATCTAACCTTTAAACACTACAAATCAGAAAATTTGGAAAGCTAAATACACAATATTCAACATGAAGATTGTGTATCTCATACATTGTTTAATAATAAGGAGTATCAGTACTAATAAATTTCTATGTGGGTATATGTCGCGAAGGAAGTACGCAGGATCCGGAGGATATTATGAATTATTAATGTCTTATTATTGTAATCGGAGCAGCACTGGCTGCTCCCGAATGTCAGATCATATCATAAGTAAAAAGTTATCAGTCGTGATTAAAATATACCCGATATAGTAATTTCGCTTGAGAATCGTGTGAGACAAAACACTCCTCACCATTCGATTGTTCTATTCTTGTGTGATTGTCATCGAATATCGGTACGGTCAGGAATTGCGTAGGATTCAGATAAAATTGCATATATCCTGGATCAACTGAATCTTGAACTTTATGCAGGAGAAATTGTTTAGGCTCGGTTTGTTTCTCACCCGATCTATCTTCAATCCAGATTCTAATCAGCTTGCCCTCATGTCTTGACAATTGCTTCACCCAATCGATGTAGATCACTCCTCTCCATGTTAAGTCCCATGTATGACTTCCTATTCACTACCACAATGACTGCATTCTGCATATTCCTTTAGATCGAATCGAATTTGATAGCCTTGCAGCCATTCCCAGAATTGTGGAGCCGCTGCTTCCTCCAAATATTCGACAACCATCTCTTCATTGTGCCAGCTATATATCCCATTTACTTCTGCTATGATAATAACTAATTGATTCTCTTGCTTTACTTCCATGTGCCATTTGCCTTTTTTTGCGAATAGCGTTTCCAGTTGATTCTTGATTGCTTCAGCAAAATCCTCTTGAACGACCTTTTCTTGTACAAAGATCAGATCCAGAAAAAATTCTGTCTTCATCTAAATCACATCCTTAGCACGATGCTGAGTAATATCACTGAATATACCTGCAAAGCATTTCACTTCACCAGAATCAGTTTTAATCGCATTAATGGTCAGCCATTCTGTATATACTTCACCATTTTTACGGCGATTCTTAATTTCTCCTTGCCAATATCCTTTCTCATTTAACTCCATCCACATATTTTTATAGAATAAAGCTGATTGTATACCTGATTTTAGTATCCGAGGTGTTTGACCAACGGCTTCTTCAGATGTATAACCAGTAATCTCAGTAAAAGGTTGATTTACGGATTGTATAATCCCTTTGGGACTAGTAATCATGATTGCCTGTGGCATCTGTTCCACGATATGCTGTGCTAGCCCTAATTTCTCATGATAGAACATCCACATCACGATAATCAAGCTTGCCAGGGCCACCTGTGAGAGTGCCATAAAGCCAATCGCATAATGTCCTGTCAGATTAAATAGAAGCGTTAATATTAATGGAGGGAAAAAGCCACCAATTCCACCTAATGCTGATATTAATCCATTCGCAATACCCGCCTGCTTCGTAAAGTATAATGGAACTAGCTTAAAGATCGTTCCATTACCAGTTCCTGCACAGAAAGCAATCAATAAACATCCTACCGTATATAATTCAATGGATGGTGCGAATGATAACAAAACCGCTGCCACAGTTAAACCGCTGAAAACAACCATGAGAATTTTAAATGGATTCCATCGGTCCGCCAACCAACCACCAACGGGTCGCATCGCGGTTGCCAAGACTATAAAGCCGGCCGTACGAAGTCCTGCATCCACTTTCTGTAAATCAAAATGGGATACTAAGAAGTTAGGCAAATAAACTGAAAATGCGACAAAGGATCCGAATGTGATGAAATAAAACAGACATAAGATCCATAACTTTTCATTCTTATAAACACCCTTAATTTGTGTTAATAATGAAGTTCTTACTTTCGGCTCATCTCGGTCACCTAAGAAAAAATTTAAAATGATGACGATGATTAGCAAAACCATATATAATCGTACGGTAGCTTCCCAACCATAATAGTTGGCTAAAACAGGTGCACCAAAGGCAGTCAAGGCAGTACCTAAGTTACCAATACCGTATATACCATTAACAAATCCATGGCGTTCCTTCGGATAATACTTGGGCAAGGAGGTTACACCAACGGAGAACACGGCTCCGCCAATACCAAGACATAATCCACCGATGATTAGCTCTATAAAGCTATCTGCGTAGCTGATCCAATAAATCGGACCAATCAGTAGGAGAAAGCTAATGAAGAATAGCTTTCTCGCTCCATATCGATTCGTCCAATATCCTACAGGAATTCTCATAATTGAACCGAATAATATCGGTGTTGCGGTAACCCAGGCTAATTGTAAGGAAGTGAGCGTAATATCTTCTTTAATGAACGGCATTAAGGATGACAATATAACCCATACCATAAAACCCAGGACTAAACTGATCGTTTGTAAAGGAAGTTGTATCTTTTTAACGTCCATCCACTTTCACTTCCTTCTTATAAATATAAACCGCAACGGGAAATAAAATGACATTGAGTGCGGCACACAAGACCGTCCAACCAAATTTATCGTAGAAATAAAAATTAACTGTATATTGAGTAAGAACAATATTCAAGAATAGAACAAAGCTTAGAAGCATAATGCCTCTGTAGCTACGTTTCATAGCGCTTCACTCCTATCGCATAGATCGTATTACCCTCAATAGTTACGACTACCTCTGGTAAAGGCCTTCTAGGAGGTCCTGCGGTCGGGATTCCTGTCTTGGGATCGAATACCCCATGATGACAAGGACAGACCATATGCTCATCCTCACTACTCCAGAAAACAGGACATTTCAAGTGCGTGCACGCATTCTGATAAGCTTTATATTCATTATCACTCAGTCGGATTAATAGAGCAGATTCGTGGTCACTAGGATACGAGAACTCCACCGACTGACCTACCATTAATGATTTAACGTCTGCGATTTCCTTCTTTACATATGATTTATTCTTCAGTCCGAGTAATTCCTTTGCAGCCAAAGCCCCCCAAGGTAGTGTAGATACCGCGAATAATCCAGCCGCGCCTACCATTGTTTTCATAAAGCCTCTGCGATCTAAGCTCCGTTCATTATCTTTATGAATATTGTGTGTATAATTATCTTCGTCAAAGGGCTTCTTCTCCACTAATGTTCACCACCTAATTAATATATTTTCTTAATCCCCTGTAATATACCCGGCAAGCTCATCTTCACATTCGTATCGCCTTCTAGTGATGGTTCACATGCAGGTAAGTGACTAGAAAGCCATTTACCAAGCCTATGCTGCTCCCCTCGCTTCTCTGCCAACTCATCTTCAGTGATCCACTGTAATGTATTGGTTGGGCAAACCGAGGCACACATCGGTGGAATACCTTCCTTCGTGCGGTCATAACAAAGATCACACTTGTACATCAAATTCTGTTCCTCGTCGAATTTAGGAATTCCATAAGGACACGCAATGGTGCAGTTCTGGCAGCCTATACACTTCTCTACGAGAGCCGATAACACAGCGCCTTCTGGTGTAATCTGAATCGCTTGTGCCGGACAGCTTCTCGCACAAGCTGGATCAACACAATGCAAGCACATGAGGGGGATCGTTTGTGTATTCACTAAAGGATTCACATCATATACATAATTGCGATTTCGTTCTTCATGACCGCCGCATTGGGTACAAGCTGCTAGGCAGCTACGGCACCCTATACAATTGTCCATCTCGATATATAATAGCTGCTTCATAGTGTCACCTCTTGATGAACCTTAATTTTCTCGATTTGTGCCGCGCAAACCTTAAATTCTGGCATACGCGACATCGGATCTAATGCAGGATTGGTCAACAGGTTAATCGATTGATCATGACCGAAATGATAGGGAACGAATACAGTATCCTTACGGATCGCTTCTATGATTTTAACTTTATACAATACTGAACCTCGCCGTGAGTATAGACGGATGATCTCATCATGCGCAACATCATATTTCGCTGCGGTGTCCGGGTGTAATTCCACATAAGGCTCAGGACACATATCGTTCAGAAATGGAATACGTCTGGTTTGATTACCTGATAAATAGTGATATACTACTCGCCCTGTTGTTAAGTATAGCGGATATTCCACACAAGGCTCTTCTGCTGATGAACGGTACGGTAATGCGCAAATTAACGCTTTTCCGTCTGAATGGTAAAATTGTTTATCTAAGAACATGTACGGTGTACCTGGATCAGCCTCATTTTTACATGGCCAGAACACGCCGTCCTGCTTATCGATCTTCTCCCAAGTAGCACCGTAGTAGTCTGCGTAACCACCTTTGGAGGCTAATCTAAATTCTGCGGCTACCTTTTCAGCGGTCGTAAGATGACGGAAGTAGTCTCCGCGCCCGAGTCGCTCAGCAAGCTCCACCTGGATTAACCAATCTGGTTTCGATTCACCTAAGGGCTCCTGCGCCTTATTAATCTTGATAATTCTTCCTTCAAGATTCGTCACTGTACCTTCGTCCTCCGACCAAGTAACAGAAGGGAGAACAACATCGGCAAATTCACAGGATTCGGATAAGTAAATATCCGCACATACCATGAAATCTAAATCTTTGAATACCGACCGCACATAATTCTGATTCGGTGCAGAAACAGCCGGATTGGAGCAGAGTAAATACAAGCCACGGATTGTCTTGTTCTCCATTAAACCAAACATCTCATAAGCAGAAACTCCGGCTGGCGGCATTTCTTCCGGCTCTATTCCCCAGACCTCACACACCTCTTTAACGTGCTTCGGATTTGTGATCTTGCGGTATCCTGGTAAAGCATCCGCTTTCTGCCCATGCTCACGACCTCCCTGGCCATTTCCTTGTCCGGTGAATGTGGCTACACCTGATTTAGGACGACCAATCTTGCCGGTAACCAAGCACATATTCGTGTATGCGGATACGTTATCAGATCCTTTAATTTGCTGCTCAATACCCCGAGCGAACATCACAATTGCATTCGGTGCTTTCCCATAAATATCAGCTGCACGAATCAATTTCTCAACAGATACACCTGTAATCTCGCTTGTATATTCGGGTGTGAACTGCTTGACGACTTCCATCGTCTCTTCGATTCCATTCGTATGCTCGTCAATGAACTTCTGATCGGTATACCCGTTTTTAATGAGCAGATGTACCATGCAATTTGCTAGTGCTAAATCGGTTCCCGGCTTTATATTCAAATGGATATCAGCTCTTCTAGCAAGAGGCGTTTCTCTTGGGTCTACAACGATCAGATAACCACCACGATTCTGAACCTCCCATACCCGGAACATTGAGGTGGGATGACATTCAGCAGTATTACTACCGGCTATGAACAAACAATCCGTATGATTAATATCCGTCCAAGGTAGTGTCGATCCACGGTCAACACCAAAGGTACGGAGGAAACCAGCTGCAGCGCTTGACATACAGAACCTTCCATTATAATCGATATATCGAGTTTGTAGAGCAACTCTGGCAAACTTACCAGTCAGGTAACACTTCTCATTCGTCATGGACACACCACTGAACACAGATATCGAATCCTTGCCATAATCAGCTTGCAACTTCTTAAATTTACGCACAATGAGATCATATGCTTCTTCCCATGAGGCTTCGCGGAACCCTTCCTTGGTCCCCTTCTTAGAAGCGTCATCACGAATGAGCGGCATTAACAAGCGATCGTCATGATTGGTTTGCTGATAAGCGGTAACTCCCTTAGGACACATCTTCCCCAGCGTAACCGGCCAGTCATATCTAGGCTCAACACCTATAATTTTATTGCTGCTCGTATCCACACGTAAATTCATACCGCACTGCATACCACAGTATGAACAATGTGTCTTTACTAATTTCTCATTTGGGTGCTTCTTATTAGGAATATCTCTGAAGAATTTATCCTTTAGCATTCTGGTTAGCCTCCTTCACTCGTAACTCATGCGTTTGGATACCGGTGAATCGAGACATCCTATATTTGCGCTTACAGGGCAAACAAAGCTCTGCAAGATTAAATCCTTCTTTCATGTCGAAGCTCAGTTGATTATTATTTAAAACTTGAATGACATCATTGGATTGTTCAAGGGATACAAAACCTGCCCCACAAACTTTACAAGCTTTCATTTGTTCTTCTGCATAATGCTCCCGATAGTTTTTGGCTAATACACTCATTGGGCGAAACGGGATGTGCGCAAGCTTACCAAACGGGATGTAAATCAAAGTGATTATAACGGACCATTGATGAATCACCGTAATAACCGGGTGTCCCCAGCCGTGAAGGAAAATGTTCGAGCCCGTTAGCATTAAGCCTGTGATACTAATGAATAATAGTAGATATAGGGGAAGGAAATCATAGACAAACGACTGCTCCGCTCTAGCTTGCATGTGCCCGATCCGGCGGTAAAGCGCCATACATACGCCTGCAATAACCATAAACGCAGTAATATTCAAAGCGTTAAAGAACAGAAATGCAATCCACCCTTCAGCATCAATCTTCATTAAATTAATTCCAAAGCCAACCACTGTATACGTTTTATTATCCTCCATCGTGAAATACATCCAGCCGAATACAAGCGGAAATGTTACGAAAGCCGAGATGATACATCCCCAGCCAAGCAGCACATGCTGTGTCCATCGGTAAAATCCACGATTCCATATGAAGCGATAAGTGGCTAAGTGCTCCAAAGAAGTTTTTGGTGTACTTTTGCGAAATAGTAAGCGTATTCCCTTTTTGATAATCAGCTTTGTTGGTGGTCTTTCAGCCCAAGCAATGAAGCGATAGAATAAACCTCCAATAAAAACAAAAGTTCCCACCATATAACCATATAATGCAAGATCAATATGGGTGAAAAAGCGAGAGCCGAAATACATAGCAATGATAATGATCACTACTGTGGAGAAGTACAGCTTAGCAAATCTGGAAGCAAACAACTGAATCATAGCATAATCCCCCATACATTTTATTTTCTATATCTAATATAAACAGTTTTTCTACAAAAGTCCTGTGACATTTATCACAATCACGTCTTTTTCGTAGAAGAAACGAGACCAAATCATGATGCTATATCAATATAAACACCTTCAATGCGTTGAATTTGTGATTAGCATCACGAATCATGTTTGAATGAACAGCATGTTCAAGAAGCGTTCACATTTCGCCATTAAAATCGAAGAAATTTTTCCTGGCTTTTTAGTTCACTATTTTTTTATATTTTTTATGTGATACAGATCACATTCCAACATTAGAAAAGCACATATTCTGATAAGGATAAAAATTAGGAGGGATCAATTATGATTGCAAACCAATTTAATGAGCAGTCTATTGTAGGAGAAATCGTAAAGACGTTTCCCCAGGCAGGAGATTATTTCAAGTTACTAAAAATTGATTTTTGCTGCGGTGGAAACCGCCCTATTATTGAGGCAATTACGGATAGAAATCTAGACACCAGCGAGGTTCTACTTAGGTTGGAGGAATTGTATCAGCAAGCCAAGAGCAGGAATGAATTAGGAGTGGATTGGGATCAGTCCTCATGTGAGCAAATCATCGAGCTCATTATTGAGAAGCATCACCAGTTCTTAAAGCAGGAATTGCCGCAATTAAGCCCATATGTCACTAAAGTATTGCATGTCCATGGGGAGTCTCATCCGCATCTCTCAGAGGTACATGATTTGTTCCAACAGCTTAAAGCTGAGATGTCAGAGCATATGCTCAAAGAAGAATCGGATGTATTCCCAACCATAATCCAAGCAGAAAAGGATCTTTCCTCAGTGAAGAATGAAGTATTGGCTGAGGCGTTGAAGTCGTTAGAGGATGAACATGACTCGGCAGGCAGTATCATAAGAAGAATAAGAGATATCACCAATGATTTCATGCCTCCAGAAGAAGCGTGTGGCACATATCAGCTTGTCTATAAACGTCTAGAAAATATAGAGAGTGATCTCTTCTTACACGTTCATCTTGAGAATAACGTATTGTTCCCAAAGATTAGTCAACAATCAATTGACTCGAGAAACTAATCTACATCAGTCAGCGCACAATGGAATACTTGTCCAATTGTGCGCTGGCTGAAAATTCAATATGCAAGAAAATTGTATAGTTATATAAATGTATGACTTGTTCGTAGAATTTGTTTATAATCCTCTGGCGAATGTATATTGATTAAAAACTTTAGATCTATATTTTGAGCAGCAAATAACGATTCACTTAAAGTCTCATAATATATATTATTGAATAACTCATGTACTTTGTATTGATCACATTCTAGTTCCAATAGTTTCGAAATGACAGAGCTACAACTTTTGTGGTAAATACCATGAAGTGGATGTAGCTGATTTCCTACAAATGGGATGATTGCATCACATCTTAGATCCTTCTTATGTTTCCAAAGTAAATCTGCGGCATTCGGACAAATATAAGGCATACCACAACCAACTACCCACAAATATGGGTTTTTCGAGAGTGAAAAAGCTGCATGCATGCCACTAAGAGGTCCCTTTCCCGAGATATAATCAGTTATAATGCGAACAGTATCTTTCAATATTGGCAACAAAGTTCTCGGCTCATTAGATACAACAATGATTTCATCGCAGTTCTGTCTCATGATGCGAATTTGTCGCTCAATCAACCTTTCATTTGGAAAAGAAAGTAAAGCTTTATTCTGACCGCCCATTCTACGGTTATGTCCCCCTGCCAAAATAACGCCAGTAAGCATTGTTTACCCCCGATCCTAATAAAAATCTCTTCTATATTATTAAGTGATTATATCTTTTTATCTCTGATTTAATGTGATAACGCTCACACACACTGCAATTATAACCTAATATAATTGACCATTATTGCATGAAAAATAAGCGAATTAAGGAGGTTATTCATATGGAAACAGAAAAGGTTATACAAAGGGAAAAGCTAGGGAACGAGCTTAAGACTCCTTCGCCACGAAGAGGAACATGGTTTTCCTTAGGAATTCTTGCTGCAGTCATTATTATTACGTATATTATCTTTTTTGGAATTTACATGTCGAGAATATAGGGGGAAGCACTATGAAGATGCATCGTGATGAGAAGGTATGGCTAACACTAAGCTTTGGTTTAATCATAGGCTTCATGCTTATAACCGGGTATCAAACCTTTGTTATGGGAATGGGTCCGCCTAGTCATAATGAAACGATTGATCCGCAGAAGGTAAATGAGACCGCTCCATTCGATAATCCTGGTATTCGGAAGATCGGTGACAATGAATATGAAGTCGTCATGATCTTAGAAATCTTTAGCTTTACACCAAGTGAGCTTGAGATACCCGCTGGATCCACTGTACATTTTATATTAACCTCCAAGGATGTAACTCATGGGTTCCAAGTTGCAGGAACGAATATTAATGCCATGGTGATGCCGGGACATATTCAGAAAATCACACAGACATTTGACAAGCCTGGTGAATTTCTAGTGATTTGTAATGAATATTGTGGTGCTGGTCACCATGTAATGAGTACGAATATAACCATTAATTAAAGGGGGTGGAACCACGTGGAAACGATCATATCTCAAACCAAAAAAGGACATTCACGACCTATTACTGAAAAAATCAATAATGTAATGGGAATGAGTCTCGCGGATGCCAAATTATCAAAATCGTATTTATCTGTAGCATTTATTGCTTTACTAGTAGGCGGATTCTTAGGGTTATTGCAAGGTTTAAATCGCGCCGGACTTTTTGAACTACCTTCTTGGTTCTCCTATTATCAAGTATTAACCGCACATGGTGTTACATTAATTGTTGTGTTGACCGCATTCTTCACAATCGGTTATTTCTATGCTGGACTTTCTCATACTTTAGGCGGTTTACTTCCCAAGGTAAGAAAGATGGCATGGATCGGTTTCTGGATGAAGATTGTTGGATTTGTTATCGCTGTTGTCCCCATTCTAATGAATGAAGCATCCGTGATGTACACATTCTACCCACCTATGGCAGCGTCACCTTACTTCTATATCGGTTTAGTATTCATTGTATTAGGCATATGGATGTGTGCATTTGGCGCATTTATCAACGTCGCTCATTGGCGCAAGACTAACAAAGGACAGCATTTACCGATCTTCTCATTCTTCGCAACAGGCGTGTTTGTACTATTGTTCTTCGGAAGTATACCTGTCACGATCGAGGTATTAACCATCATACCCTGGGCGTTCGGATGGGTGGATACCATTAATGTTATGCTTGCCCGCACATTATTCTGGGCATTCGGGCATACCTTGGTCAACATCTGGTATTTGACAGCCATCTCTGCATGGTATGTCATCGTACCTAAGATCATTGGTGGTCGGCGATTTAGTGATACATTAACACGAGTCGTCATCATTCTAATCGTAATATTAAACATTCCAGGAGGCTTCCATCATCAGATTATCGACCCTGGTATTTCACAAGCTGTTAAATATATGCATGTGTTCATGAGCTTATCCATTGGATTCCCATCCCTAATGACCGCTTACGCGATGTTCGTCGTATTAGAACGTACTGCAAGGGCCAAAGGTGGAACCGGGCTTATATCATGGTATAAGAAGCTTCCATGGGGAGATGTTCGTTTCCTAGCTCCTATGATTGCCATGATCGCATTCATCCCAGCTGGAGTTGGTGGAGTCGTTCAGAGCACGAATCAATTAAATCAAGTCATTCATAATACCTTATGGGTTGTCGGTCACTTCCACTTAACTGTGGGAACTTCTGTCATTCTCACATTCTTTGGTATTAGCTATTGGTTAATACCCTACTTATCCAAACGGAAATTAACACCGAGAATGAACAAAATAGGAATAATCCAAACCATAATATGGACTCTAGGTATGCTGTTCATGTCAGGATCGATGCACCTAGTAGGATTGTTCGGGGCTCCACGTAGAACCGCCTACTCCACTTATGGAGATCATGCTACAGCATTAGGCTGGGATCCCTATCTCATGTTCTTAGCTATTGGTGGATCACTATTAATGATTGGTGTTCTCATCCAAGTTTACGCAGTATTCCATCTGATGTTCTTTGCACCAAAAGGAGATACAGAATTCCCGCTAGCTTTACCAGAAGATGATGGTTCTGTTACTCCTTATTGGACTGAGCGTTGGGGACGCTGGGTCATTATTATGCTCCTGATCGTATTCATGGCGTATGTAATTCCAGTAGTTAATTTCCTCGTAGATTCACCACCTGGGTCTCCTCCTTACAAGACCTGGTAACCATTACTAATAGAGACAGCTCGTTCACTCGAGCTGTCTCTAACCATCTAGAGAGAGAGTTGATGGATGATGATCAAGCATAGGCATACCACCATTGCTTGCACGATTGTATTAATATTCGGATTCTCACTATTCTATATAGGAACCGATGGATTCCGCGCATATACCTCAGAGACGGCCAGAGTGAATCAGCTGGAAGAAACGTTGCCAAGCTTCCCTCTGGTAACTTTGGAGGATAGCCAGGGCCGCAAGTATCCCCTATCTGAATTTGAGAATAAATATGTATTCGTTACTTTCATTTATACATCCTGTACAACGGTATGTATTCAATTAGAGAATAATATGGCTGAGGTTTATAAATTAATACCTGAACCTTATATAGGGAAGGAAATTGTGTTCTTAAGTATAACCTTTGATCCATTACGTGACGATGCAGCAACATTAGACAAATATAAGGATTATTTCTTCAGCGATGGAGAAACCTGGAGAATGGCAAGAATACCCGATCAAGATGAGCTACAATCACTATTAGACGCATTTGGTGTTATTGTTATTCCCAATGGTCACGGTCATTTCACACACAATTCAGCATTCTATCTCGTAGACAGACAAGGTAATCTAAAGGATGTCATGGATTATACCAAGATTGTTGAAGCTGCTAACACCATAACTGGCATGATTGCCCTAGATAAGGAGGCGGGGATATGAAGCAATACACATATGGCATATTGCTACTTATTATCTTAATGCTTCCCCCCGTTTCTAATTTAATGGAATCTATTATGATCGTTCACATGCACATGCAAATGCCTTTATTGGTTTTCGCGGGTTTTTTAATGGCTAACTATGTTCAAATCCGCTTTCCTAGTTTTTTCGAAAAGTGGAATAGCAACGGGTTACCGGGAATTATGTTATTTATGATCATATCTATGTACTGGATGCTGCCTAGAGCTATGGATGAAGCATTAAATAGTCAAAGTATGGAGCTATTCAAATTTTTTAGTCTCTCCTTTCTAGCGGGAATACCGCTGCGTGATAGCTGGAATAAACTATATTCAAAGGGAAAAGCTATTATTTTCATCAGTTACACCGTTATTTTTGTAGGATTGGGCTGGTTATACATCTACTCACCTATGCAATTATGCAACAACTACTTACTAATTGAACAAATAACGCTTGGCTGGGGATTTATAACGACGGCCTTATGTATGCTTACTTATATGCTGTACCTTACATTTATGGATAGTTCGCAATATGAATAATATGAAAGCTAAAGCATGTATCCACTACAATTTTGACTGCTGGAAATCTATCTATTCTTCATCATTCGTCGAATTTGTTTCATTTAACTACATGAATTCCATCTTGTTGAGTTAATCTAAAAATGACGACACTAAAAAACTGCCGAATATCATTACTTCGGCAGTTTTTCTATTCATGTTTACGTTACAATGAGTTTTCCAACCATCGTTCCATGTCCTGTTCCGCACATGATAGAGCAGATATAGTCGAATTCTCCAGCTTTGTTAGCTACAAAAGTGATTGTCTTATCCCCTTGAACCTCTTTATTATAACCTTCAAATTTTACTCCATGATTGCCTTGTGTGTTTACCAACGTCACTTTTACTGTGTCACCCTTGTTCACTTTTATTTCTTGAATATCGAATTCATAGTTACTAGCGTTAATAGTGAACTCTTTTACTACCCCAGTTCCGCTTACTTCTTCAGCATTCTCTGAATTTCCACATGCTGACACAACCAATGTGAATGCTAAGATAAAACCAATTACCAGAAACCATTTTTTCATGACTTTCTCCTCCTAAAAGTTTTGTCAATCTCTACAAACCTAATTATAGACTGTTCCTTCATCACAATTGTGATGCTTATCACACTATGTAAGACTGTTGGGCATATTACCTACCCTGCTCACCACTATTGATGTGATGCACATCACCACCTAGCACATTACATATTGATAGGATGATATTAATAGTTAAGGAGCTGCATTTACTATGAAGACACTCCATGTCTTACAACGATATGAGAAGCGACAAGTCGTACTCAGTGTATATACAGATGATGAACTGATGAGCAGGGATGGCTTCTTCTTTGATCAGATAGGTTTAAATCCAGATCGAATCGTATTCATCCATAATAATCGGACAATTAATGAAATCATAATTGACCCTTCATTTCAGTTTATTCAGTTACTGGAATTTTCTCACTATTATGCGATTGAACAGAACAGGCTGCGTATTGAACTATACTTCCCGTACTAATGGAGGAATTTCTATGGTTAGTGTGATGTGGAAAACCGTTTCTGAGGATTGTAATCTGGCTTGTGACTATTGTTATTACAGCACATGTGGAGGTAAGCCGGGGCCACATATTCAACGTATTGATACCCAGCTCCTTGAGAAGTTCATGATTGAATATATGGCAGCATCCAGAGGTGTTGCTTCTTTCGCGTGGCAAGGGGGTGAGCCCCTACTCGCTGGTCTAGATTTCTTCCAGCAGGTTGTTTCTCTACAAGCGAAACACGCACCTCCTCATACCATCATTAGCAATGCCTTACAAACGAACGGAACACTTATTAATGAACGATGGGCCACCTTCTTCAAGCAATATAATTTTCTGTTAGGTGTTAGTCTAGATGGTCCTCGTGAGATTCATAATCTGCGTAGAGTTGATGGTGCTGGATTAGGTAGTTTTGATCGTGTCATGAAGGGAATCCGTTATCTAGAACAACAGAAGGTGGACTTCAACATTCTAACTGTCATCCATAAAGACAATATCCATAAAGTGAAGGAGCTTATGGAGTTCTACAACCAAGAGCAATTTAAATATATTCAGTTTATTCCATGTATGGACTTCCGTTCTCAACAGGTAAATTCCGCAGGTGTATATGAAGTTACTCCAGCAGAATATGGAGATTTTCTATGTGAGGTATTTGATTATTGGTACAATGAGGGTAATCCAGTTATATCAATACGTTTTTTTGATAACTTGTTAAGTGTGTATGCACATCGAGAAGCTGAGCTTTGCTCGCATCGCAAGCTCTGTCCGAAGACGATGATTCTAGAGCACAACGGTGATGCATTTCCCTGTGATTTCTATCTTCATGCTGATTGGAAGCTCGGTAATGTAGCTACACACTCTTACGAACAATTGTTAGCTAGCCCGGTCTATGACACATTCCTTAGCTTGAAACCGCAGATACCTAAGCCATGTAAAGCTTGTGAATGGCAGAGCTTATGTCACGGCGGTTGTCCCCGTAATCGAGCTTGGTTAGAGTATGACAACACTGTCGATGTAGATTACTTCTGTCTCAGCTATAAACAGATATATGCGTATGCGCATGATAGACTGAGGCAGCTCAGCGACTCCATTCGGGCAGATTTGTATCAGAATGGCATCACCTCAGCTCACAAAGGAAAGCCGCCAGGGAGGAATGACTCCTGCGCCTGCGGCAGTGGTAGGAAATATAAAAACTGTTGTATGAATTAGCTTTATATCCATCACTTTTCATAATAGGAAGACTGTTCAACAAATGCTTTTCCGAATAAACGGCAATCTTCAAACTCATCCCTAGTAGGTGAGTGCTCAACCTTGAATGAACCAAGAACTAGATCAGCACCCAACTCCCACAATTTATGCTCCAATAAATCAACTGCGGCACCATAATGCTCATAACTGCTATCACCTGATCCGAATACAGCCGCAGTTTTACCATGTAAATTTAACTGATCCATCTCTTCATAGAAATCTAACGCTTCATCAGGCAGCTCTCCATCCCCCCAGGTAGATGACCCCAGAAGAATACAATCATATGCTTCAAGCTCCAAAGCGCTAGCCGTATACATCTCTTTCACAACTAAATCACAACCCGCCTGAGCGACACCTTCAGCAATCATATTAGCCATCCTCATTGTGTTCCCAGACATACTGGCATATAAGAGTACGCAGCTTGATGTCATTTGAATATCTCCCTTCTATTCTTCCTCTACATATATAGTTTCTCACATCTACATACGACGAAGAATGATTCAGGTCAAGTTTCTTAACCATAAAAAAAACACTTCGAGTTCAAACCTCGAAATGCTTTATATGTCTTTCCCTAAGATCACCGGTATACTCGGGTGACATGTCCACCGCATCCACATTCACTGATATAGTGAATATCCTTTACTGGAATATTCTCTTCCTGAAAGCGATGAATCAACTTGGGTATCAAGCTTTCCTCCGGCATACCGAAGCTGCCTGGGGTTACCAGGTTCACATAATAGCCTGGAGCAGTGGTCTGTACGGCTTCGACCGCAGACTGGAGAAGCTCTGCAGGATTTTCTTCATAATAAGTGTCTTCCAGATTCATGGACCAATCATTCGTTTTGGTTACTTGAATCTCTTGTATCATATTCATACACCCCATTCTTATTAATCTTCCGTGTTAACCATAATACCCGCTACATGAGTCAATCGTTCATAAAACCATTGTCGTGGATGACCTGACAATCCAATCTCATCCATAGCTTCCTTCATACATTGCAGCCATGCTTCCGCCCTTCGAGGGGTAACCTCAAAAGCAAGATGACGCCGTTGCATCTGCGGGGGACCGTACTTATTCGAATAAAGTGGTTCACCACCGGTAAATTGAGTTAGGAACAAAATCTGTTTATACATAATTTCTTCAACCCCAGCTGGAAATAATGGAGATAAATCAGGATTGTTATATACCTTCGGATAGAAGGCTTCTACCAATTTGCTTATCGTTTCCGCACCACCAATGGCTTCAAATAACGTTTCAGCATCCTTTTCTTGCACCTAAATCACCTCATTACATCTCATAGTGAACGACCTGCTTCATTTTCTAGACTTCTATATTTTACAATGATGATATATCAGGCAATGTGATTTGTGTCACATATGGGGTTCCACTTTGAGTATGTGGTCACTTTAGATGATTGGTGTTTCAACGAAACAGTTGGATTTACTTGTATTACCTATTGGCATACTCCATTGTTCTATGTATGATTATTCATAAGAAATCGCCCCTTTGGTATGGTTGTAGTGGTACCTCCATTTACCAAAATGAGCGATTTTTTGTATGCTTTCTACTAATAAAACGGGGATATTCCTGCAACTGTTCAGGATGAAGGTTACTTTACTTCATTTTCCAATACATATCATTCCATCTTAGCTCGTTGCGGAACTGTAATGTAGAAGTATTGTTATCGATAATAACACATTCTACACCTACCATCTCGGCCCAATCCACCAGCTGCTCTGTAGTAACTACATAAGAAAATACAGTATGGTGTGCACCACCAGCATGAATCCACGCTTCAGCTGCATCTCGTAATGAAGGCTGCGGTTTCCATAATACACGTGCTACTGGAAGCTTCGGCATATCATGGATAGGTTTAACGGCATCCACCACATTAATGATCAACCGGAACCGATTGCCCATATCAACTAATGAAGCATTCAGTGCTGCTCCTGCTCTACAATCGAACACCATTCGTGCAGGATCTGCTTTACCACCTATTCCTAATGGATGCACCTCTAATTTAGGACGGGTATCAGCAATTGTTGGGCATATCTCGAGCATATGTGAACCTAAAACTAGCTCATTTCCTGGCTCCATATGGTAGGTGTAATCCTCCATGAATGAAGTACCTTCATTCCCTGCGATAATCTTCATCATCCGAACCATGGCAGCTGTCTTCCAATCACCTTCACCAGCAAAACCATAACCTGCTCCCATTAATCGCTGAACTGCAAGTCCTGGAAGCTGCTTCATCCCGTGTAGATCCTCGAAGGTAGTAGTGAATGCGCCAAATCCACCCTCCTCAAGGAAAGCCTTCATACCAAGCTCAATACGAGCTTGGTCCTCAATGGAGCTCCACTTATTCGAGCGCGTATCTGAGGATATGTCATAAAGCTCAGTATACTCCTCTAATAACGCTTTTACTGCGGCATCTGAGACATCATTCATTCTTGCTACAAGATCGCCAATACCATAACCATTAATAGACCAGCCGAATTTAATCTGTGCTTCTACTTTATCACCCTCTGTGACAGCGACCTGACGCATATTGTCCCCGAATCGAGCAACCTTGAGTGTACGTCCTTCTGTTATTGCAAGTGAGGTTCTCATCCAACCTGAAATCCGATTACGTACGTCAAGATCTTCCCAATACCCAACAACTACCTTACGAGCAACACCCATTCTTGCCCCTATAAATCCATATTCACGGTCTCCATGAGCGGATTGATTGAGATTCATAAAATCCATGTCAATGCTGTCCCATGGAATATCCCGATTGAATTGGGTATGTAAGTGTAATAATGGCTTGCGAAGCTCCGTTAATCCAGCAATCCACATCTTGGCTGGCGAGAATGTATGCATCCAAGTAATGATTCCTGCACAGGATTCATCCGAATTAGCCTCGATACATACCGCACGAATTTCCTCCGACGTTTTCACGACAGGCTTTACAATCACCTTACATGGTATCTTCTCATCCTGATTTAAACCGTCAGTGATTACCCTCGAATGATCATCTACTTGCTGTAATGTCTCTGGACCATATAGATGCTGACTACCTGTAATAAACCAGAAAACCTGCTGTTTAGAAATTAACAATTAAAAAACCTCCATTTATTATCATTTCGACGGACCTTAACTTGTACGTACAACCTGTAACCCTCTAATCATACTCTTGCCGAAAATTAATTTCAAGCCTAATTGTTTCATATCCTTCACTAAATCCTGTCAAGTGATTATTCATTTATAATTCTAATGAATTTCTAATAATTCAATATCCAGTCAAGCTCAGTCAAGCTTCTTTGCTTTGTTGGTAAATAGTTGTATGTGCTTCCTTTGCTATACTGTGAAATGTACAAGCCATCATATTCTAGGAGGTAACAAACAACATGTTTAGATTCAAGCTTGGTAAGGGTATTATTGCAGCTGCAATAAGCTTCTCCCTTCTCTTTACTGCATCCGTCACAATAATTCCTCAGAATGTCGAAGCTGCTTATTCAGTGTCCAAGGCTAATTCGATTATCTCCAAAGGAAAATCTTATTGGGGTCGTCCTTATGTATATGGCGCATCCACAAGCACAACACGCGTATTTGATTGCTCCTCCTTTACCAAGAGATTATTTGCTCAGCAGGGTATTTATTTACCCAGAACCTCTAAGGATCAAGCAAAGCGAGGTTATTATGTTGCCAAGCGTAATCTAAAGAAGGGTGATCTTGTATTCTACTCAACCTCCAATTCAAGAGGTAAGATTGCACATGTTGCCATCTATGCTGGGAACGGCAACATCCTTCATACCTATAAAAAAGGTGTTGGTGTGACCATGACTAAGATGAGTAAAAATTTCTGGGAAGATCATTATAAAACAGCGCGCAGAGTCATTAACTAAACGATCATAATCAAAGCACAGTTGATGAAAAAGTATTTTATTATCAACTGTGTTTTTCTGGTTTATTTAACAAGGAAAAATCGAATAAACATTAACCTGAAATTGTATAACCAATTCCACGGACGGTTTTAATTAGCTTTTTCTTATATCCTTTATCGATTTTAATCCGCAGGTAACGAATGTACACATCTACGATATTCGTATTCCCTTGAAATTCATAGCCCCACACCTTATACAGTATACTCTCTCGAGAATGCACCTTCCCTGCCCCCTTCGATAAGTACACCAACAAATCAAATTCTGTTAGTGTTAGCTGAACCTCAGATCCCTCACGAAATACCAATCGATTTATCGTGTCAATATGGAGCTCATCCACATCTATGATGTTACCTAAGTTTTGATCACCGTAGCTTAATAGCATTAGATTCATAATTCGTACTATTAATTCCTCGATCTGATCAGGAGAAGTGTAGGATAAGACATCATTCGCTCCCAGATTGAACATCCTAATACGATCCTTAACGATACACGAATGTATGATCGTTAGGATTGGAATCGTCTTATCTAATGCACGAAGCTTTAATAATACGGAAATGACATTCGAAGAATCAGCGGGCTGCCCAATCACAATCAGGTCCCATGACAATTCGAGGTAACATGTCGTCGCTTCACTGCCATCTTTGACGTGTACAACCTCAACTCCCTCGAAATGAAGAGCTAGCTGTAGCTTATGAGCTAATGATGTACATTGATCAATAAACAGTAATCGCCTCAAATGTTCCCACCGACTTCTTTATTTTTCATTAGGATTGCTTAATTAATCGTTATTCATGTGTTAGAATATCGGAAGAGTGATCAGGAATTCAATGAGAGAAGGTTTGATATGTATATAACTGAAGATTGGAATGACTATGAATGTATAGACACGGGTGATGGAGAGAAGCTGGAGCGTTGGGGTAACGTTACGCTGCGCAGACCTGACCCTCAAGTGATCTGGCCAATTAAGAACAACAAATTGTGGGCGAAGGCTGACGCAACATACTCAAGAAGCTCAACAGGTGGAGGTCAATGGGAATTCAACAAATCTATTCCAGACCGGTGGTCGATTGGTTATCGTGACCTTTCCTTTCATGTTCATCCAACGAATTTCAAGCATACCGGTTTATTCCCCGAGCAAGCAGTGAACTGGGCGTGGATCATGGAGAAAATCGCTACCGCAGGAAGACCAATCAAGGTACTAAATTTATTCGGTTATACAGGTGGTGCAACGGTTGCAGCTGCTTTCGCTGGTGCTGAGGTTTGTCATGTGGATGCAGCAAAGGGTATGGTTCAATGGGCCAAGGAGAATATTGAATTGTCAGGCTTGAAAAATCGCCCAGTTCGATATATAACCGATGATGTGTTTAAGTTTGTTCAGAGAGAACAGCGCCGAGGAAGTACATATGATGCCATTATCATGGACCCACCTTCTTACGGACGTGGACCGGCTGGTGAGATGTGGAAGCTTGAGACGAGTCTCTACCCTTTCGTGGAATCTTGTATGCAGATTATGTCGGACAAGCCATTGTTCTTCCTCATCAATTCATATACAACTGGTTTGTCATCAACGGTACTTGATAACATCCTTCATCTGACAATGAAAACTCGCTTTGGCGGATCGATTCAGAGTGGTGACATTGGGCTTCCAGTAACTGCGACAGGCATCACGTTACCTGCAGGAACGACAGCTCGGTGGGAGGAATAGAGCTTGAGAATGGATCACAAAGTTCGAGGTTCTATTCCAGTTATCTATGAAGATAACCATTTACTTGTAGTTATTAAACCTGTGAATATCCCTACGCAAGAGGACGAATCGGGTGATCCCGATTTATTATCGCTTCTGAAGGAGGATCTCAAGGTTAGGCATTCGAAGCCTGGGCAAGCTTTCCTTGGACTTGTCCATCGTTTAGACCGACCTGCAGGTGGTGTGATGGTATTCGCCAAAACCTCAAAATCTGCTGCTCGTTTAAGCGAGCAGATCCGAACACATAGTATGAAAAAGCATTATTATACAGTCGTTCATGGAAAACCCGATGCTGTAACAGGCTCTCTTCACCATTATTTGTTTAAGGATACGACGACGAATACGGTCAAGACCGTATCCGCACAGAACAAGGAAGCCAAGGAAGCCAGATTAAACTATCGCGTTGTTGAGAAGCACGATCGATACAGCCTTGTAAAAATTGATTTACTCACTGGAAGGCCCCATCAAATTCGAGTGCAGATGTCCTCCATTGGCTGTCCTTTATTCGGAGATCAGAAGTATGGTGCTAATGTGAATAAACCTGGGCAGCAATTAGCCTTATGGTCAACGATGTTAAGCTTCACCCATCCAACCTCCAAGGAAACATTAACTTTCAACGTGCTCCCTCCTTATGAACATCCTTGGAGCTTGTGGTCGGAATCTATTTATAATAGTGGGGAATAATGATGCAACGACTTTCATTTGGTAAAAATAAGAAGATTAGCTTGGTTCTTATTATCATGATTTTGTGCTTGGGCGCATGTTCAAACCTTTCCGAACAAAAGCCTACTGATACCGCACAGAACAAACAGAATGAACCTGAGTCAAACCCAATTAAAACCGATATTAAACCACCTGTCGTTGAACCAGAGCCTTATTATACAGAAGCAAAGCTAATAGCGGTCGGAGATATTATGATGCACCTTCCACAGACTAAATCGGGTTATGACGCCGCTTCACAAACCTATAATTTCGATTCGTTCTTTACCGAGATTTCCCCCTTCTTAAAGGGTGATTGGGTGATTGGCAATTTAGAGGTACCTCTTGTCGGAGATCTTCCATATACCGGCTATCCTCAATTTAATGCCCCCCCTGAGCTAGCTGACTCCTTAAAGCTCGCAGGCTTTAATATCCTAACTACTACGAATAATCATTCACTTGATCGACGGGAGAAGGGTGTACTAGCTACGCTAGACAATTTAAAATCCCGGGGAATTATTCCCGTTGGAACAGCCGCTACACCTGAGGAGGCGGAAGTCATCACCATGGTTACTCACCAGGATGTTACGATGGCCATCCTTGCTTATACGTACGGCACAAATGGTATTCCAATTCCAGAGGGTAAGCCCTACTTGGTTTCATTAATTGATGAGCCACGCATGAAGACAGACATTAAGAAGGCTCGCGAGTTAGGCGCAGAGCTTATTACTGTAGCTTTACACTTCGGTAATGAATATCAATCCCAACCCTCTGAGGAGCAACAGCTCCTAGTAGATTTGTTATTCCAAGCAGGTGCTGACATCATATTAGGCAGCCACCCTCATGTCGTACAGCCATACGAGATTGTCGAGATAACTACCGATGGAGGTATCCAGAAAAAAGGCGTTGTTATTTATTCAATGGGGAATTTCATATCTAATCAAGATCGGTTCTTGAACAAGAATAAACCAACGGATGTAGGAGTTATATTCGAAGTTGGGATACGTAAGCACTACCCTGATCTAGCTGTTGAATTAACTGAAGTCAAGGCAATTCCTACCTATGTTCATAAGTACAAAACAAATGGAGCTTCACGTTATCGAGTGCTGCCACTGGAATTCACACTCTCAGAGCGCGTAGATCATCTGCTATTACCGAAAGACTATGATCGAATCGAATCTTATTATCTTGAAGCCTCAGCAAATCTAGAATCCATGGTAGTCGATGTGAATGCTCAGTTACCATGATTGTCCCAGCTTACAGCGATGATACCTTTCCTAGTAAATATACGAGCAGTTGTTGATTATGTGTGGAGATACGTCCTAGGTAATGCTCTAAGAAATCCTGACGAACCTTAAGCCCTCTTTGCCCTTCGGATTCTCCCTTTGTCGTAAGCTTTAGCCACACAATTCGTCGATCATGTGTATCTCTCTCTCTAGTAATCAAACCCGCCTTCTCCATCCGATCCATTAATGTTGTAATCGCTGCAGGAGTAGTGGCTAGAAAATCGGTCAAATCCGAAGGCTTCACCTGCTCGTGACTCATAATAAACTCAAGCACATTCAATTGACTCTCTGTTAATGTTGGAGCAAGTTGAGCATCCATATGTACCTTCATATCACGTGTTACCTTATACCATACCTTAGCAAAATCATATGAATACACAGCGATCTCTCCCTAATATCAATAATGATTACCGCATCATACCTTAAGGGAAATTATAACACCCTTGTCCTAAGAAATAAAGCTTAATATAATTAATAATTTAAGACATTAATCGACATAATCAGCCTTTACAATAAAGAAAAGGAGCTTCAGAAAAGCAAGCTCCTTGTGTATCATTTTTTATATTAACGTTAGAATATCCTCAATCCGTTCTGTCTTGCCTAGTGTGATAATCCCTTTACCGATCGATTTCCGATCTTCGATAGGGAATCGTTCACTTGAAATTGTAGTCTCTGGTTGTCCCGATATGATGACTCTTATCTCATAGCTTTCCTTTACGTACAGAGCTTTGAATAATTCTGATCCGTTCGGTTTAACTCGCTTACCGTCCTTAAATTCGAAGGTTTGGATACCTTTTCCGCCTCTACCTTGAATCGGATAATCCATTAATAATGAACGTTTGCCAAAGCCTTTATCAGAAATGACGATTACTTCACCCTCGTCACCATCAACCCAGAGCGATGACACGACTTCATCCCCAGTCTTCAGTGTTAAGCCTCTAACACCAGTAGCAACGCGCCCCATCGGATTTACCTCCTGCTCCTTGAAGCGGATAGCCATTCCATTCTTTGTAACTAATAGAAGCTCCTTACTACCATCACTCTCTCGTACATCAACAACCTCATCTTGACCATTCAGCTTAACTGCAGTAATCGCAACTGAACGAGTAGTCATATACTCCTTGAGCTCAGTTCGTTTCACTTGACCATTACGAGTGACGAATACGAGTGAGCGATCAGGTCCTTCAAAGTCCTTCACGACAAGGATCCGAATAATCTTATCATCCTTAGGCAACGGAATGAGATTGACAACTGCTGTCCCGTTGTCCTTCCACTTATGCTCTGGAATCTGATGAACAGGTAGCAGGTAGAATTGACCCTTCTTGGTGAACAAGAGTAAATTTTCTAACGTATTCACTTCAATCATTCTGTGTATATAATCGCCTTCCTTGACTCCCGTAGCCCCAAGCTCTCCACCCGATCGTGCGAATGAGGATTTATTCGTACGTTTAATATATCCTTCATTCGAGAAGGTCACATATACATCCTCAGAGGTTACCATGACCTCCAAATTCACTTTAATTTCTTCGATATGTCCTTGGATCAAAGAACGTCGCTCGATTCCGAATTCCTTGCGAATTCCAGCTAATTCATCCTTAATTACGGATAACAGCTTACGCTCACTACCTAATATGGACTGTAGGTAATTGATCAGCTTACGCAATTCATCCATTTCCTTCGTTAATGAGCCAATCTCTAAGTTCGTCAAACGGTACAATTGGAGAATTAGAATGGCGTCAGCTTGACGTTCGGAAAATCCGAATGTGGCCACGAGATTATTCTGAGCATCTAAGCGGTTTTTCGAGGCCTTAATACATGCAATGACTTCATCAAGAATATTCAATGCTTTAATCAGTCCCTCAACCACATGTGCTCGATCCTCGGCTTTATCGAGATCATGCTGTGATCGTCGGGTCACGACTTCTTTCTGATGAGCAATATAAGCAACCAGAATTTCCTTAAAGCCTAGCTGTCTAGGAGCCTTATTGACGATCGCAACCATATTAAAGTTGTAAGCAACCTGAAGGTCGGTTTTCTTCAGCATAAAATTCAGAATGCCCTGAGCATCGACATCCTTCTTCAATTCAACAACAATACGCAAGCCATCACGGCCACTCTCATCTCGAACCTCTGCAATCCCTTCAACCTTCTTCTCAATCCGAAGATTTTCCATGGCCACAACTAACCGTGTTTTGACAACCTGATAAGGAATCTCTGTAATGACAATTTGTTGCTTGCCACCCTTCAGATCCTCAATAGCCGTTTTTGCACGAATATAAATTTTACCTTTACCCGTAGCATAAGCCTCACGAATACCGTCTTCCCCCATGATGATACCACCTGTAGGGAAATCAGGACCTTGAACTACCTTCAATAGGTCGTCCAAACCTATATTAGGGTTATCCATGATCGCTACACAGGCATCAATAACCTCTGTTAAGCTGTGCGGAGGAATTTCAGTAGCGAAGCCTGATGAGATCCCACTAACCCCGTTCACGAGCAAATTTGGGTAACGAGAAGGCAGCACAACAGGCTCTTTGACCGTATTATCGAAATTATCCTTGAAGGGAACGGTATTCTTCTCAATATCTCTTAAGAGCTGTACCGCAATCTTGGATAATCGTGCCTCCGTATAACGCATAGCAGCCGGAGGATCATCGTCAATCGAGCCCCAGTTACCATGACCATCCACGAGCATATGGCTCATCTTCCACGGCTGTGCCATACGCACCATACCTTCATAGATGGAGGAGTCACCATGTGGATGGAAGTTACCCATTACATCCCCAACCGTCTTAGCAGATTTGCGATAAGCTTTATCCGCTGTGTTCCCAGCATCATACATCGCATATAGGATACGACGTTGAACAGGCTTCAAGCCATCGCGCACATCGGGAATCGCTCTATCCTGAATAATATATTTGGAATACTTGCCGAATCGGTCGCCTACTACATCCTCAAGATAAGCTGGCGTAAATTTCTCATTTATATTCATAGGACCTCATCCACCCACTTATTCATCAATCTCGGTAAAATCTACATTCTCAACGATCCAACGTTTACGTGGATCAACCTTTTCACCCATTAATGTCGATACGCGACGTTCTGCTTTTGCCGCATCGTCAATCTGAACAAGATCCATTAGTCTTTTCTCAGGATCCATCGTCGTTTCCCAAAGCTGATTCGGATTCATTTCGCCTAATCCTTTGTACCTTTGGATTTCTACGTTGCCAAGCTTCTTAATAGCCTCCGCCATCTCCTCATCTGAGAAGGCATATTCGAAGGGGGCATTTGCTTTTGTCGATTTCTTCGTAATCTTATACAAGGGCGGCTTGGCAATGAACACCTTGTTGGCATCAATGAGCGGTTTCATATATCGATAGAAGAAGGTCAATAGAAGAACTTGAATGTGCGCGCCATCCATATCTGCATCTGTCATAATGATAATTTTGCTATAATTACATTCGTCAAGCTCGAAGTCTGCTCCTGCTCCTGCACCAATTGCATTGATGATGTAACGATACTCATCGTTCTTCATAATATCTGCGAGCTTGGCCTTCTCCGGATTCAACGGCTTGCCCTTGAGCGGGAGAATCGCTTGATACTTAGAATCTCTTCCTTGCTTGGCTGATCCTCCAGCTGAATCACCCTCTACGATGAATAACTCAGTTTTCGTGAAATCCTTGGATTGTGCGGGTGTTAGCTTACCACCTAGACTTAGTGATTGACTCTTACCTTTCTTACCACTGCGCACTTCTTCTCTAGCTTTACGAGCGGCATCCCTAGCCTTAGCAGCTTGTACAGCCTTCCTGAGCAACAATAGCGCTACCTGAGGATTCTCCTCGAGATATACGGCCATCTTCTCCGCAACACAGGCATCAACAATTGTTCTCGCTATCGCACTTCCGAGCTGATCCTTCGTCTGACCAACGAATTCAACATCGCCCATCTTGATATTGATAACCGTCATCATGCCTTCACGTAGCTCAGTGCCTTCGAGATTCTTGTCCTTCTCCTTCAATACGCCCGCTTTTCTAGCATACTCATTCATAATCCGTGTATACGCAGTTTTAAAGCCTGTTTCGTGCGTTCCACCGCCTCTTGTAGGGATAGAATTTACGAACGAGGCGATTGTTTCTGTGTATCCATCGTTATATTGAAAGGCTAGTTCAACATCAACTTCATCCTTCTCCATCGTAAAATGAATCACATCATGTAGCACAGTCTTATCTTCGTTCAGGAATTTCACGAAATGGCCTGCTCCACCATCATACTGGAATGACTCTTGCTTATCCGTTCGTTCATCTTTTAACGTAATTTTCAATCCTGAGTTTAAAAAGGCAATTTCCTGTAAACGCTCATACAAGGGATCGTAATTAATAACGATCGAGCTTTGAAACACGCGCTTATCTGGCTTGAATGTTACTTTTGTGCCTGTTTTATTCGTATTGCCCAACACCTGTAGCCCTGTAACGGGCTCTCCGACATGCTCTTTACCTGATTCATCAACCCAGTATTCAAAGCGCTGCTTATGTACCTTACCATCACGGTAAATTTCAACCTCCAGCCATTCGGATAAAGCATTCGTTACCGAAGCACCTACACCGTGCAAACCACCGGATTTCTTATACCCGCTACCACCGAACTTACCACCCGCATGGAGTATGGTGAACACGACTTGAGGTGTTGGTATACCGGTTTTATGGAGTCCGGTCGGGATTCCACGTCCGTTATCAATAACGGTAATAGAGTGATCTCGATGTATAATAACATCGATCTTCGTACAGTGCTTAGCGAGATGCTCATCGACGGAATTATCGACAATTTCCCACACGAGATGATGAAGTCCTGCTGAGCTTGTCGTTCCGATGTACATACCAGGTCGCTTACGTACTGCTACTAGCCCTTCTAATACTTGTATATCGTCATCGCTATAGGTAGATTGTTTCTCTAGAAGTCCTGTGGAGATATCTAACTGTTCGGTCATTGTCTAGCCCCTTTCAACCATGGTGCAACGTTCTTGCTTCGGTTAGCATTATAACATGAGATGGGACAAGCGAATACTAACTTGTAATAAATTCTACTAAATATTCGGTTGTTCCTTAATTTAGAATGTCCTGTTTTGTGAATACAGTGAATGACACAAATAACGAGCCTAACGCCCATACGGCAAGAACCGTCATCGAGAATGGCAAAGTCATACCTTCAATTGGGGGTAACTGACCACTCAGATAGTCAGGTAAATCTAAATTCACCATGAAGAGATATTTGGCACTCTCCCAGGAAGAAGCAATATTCGCCAAGATTAGGCCTGCAATAATCGATGCCATCATAATCACAATACTGGCAGCTGTACTCCTAACGAGGACCGAGACCATCAATGCTAAGCAAGCGACTGCCATTGCTGAGAACCAAGCAAGCCCACCTTGCATAATTAAGAATAACCATTGATCTACCGCATGAACATAAGCTGTATTCACATCCGTGCCCTCTACCTGAAAGCCAGTTAGTACTGGCGTATCCCATCCACCATAGCCAAACACGGACCCTGATATCAAATAAGCCAGAATAATCGTAATGATAATAATAAGTGATACAAACATCGTAAGAGCAATCAATTTACTCGCCAATATCTTCCATCTCCTAACAGGGCGAGTTAATAACATCTTGATCGTTCCACCTGTTCGTTCTCCTGATATTAAATCCGAAGCAACAGCTAGTACCAACAGTGGCAAGAATAACGAGACGGTTTCGCTTAGAAAGCCTCTCGTAAAGGTTACACCATTCGGAGCTTGAGGATTAATATCCTTGTCCAAATAATATTGCAGCTGCTGCACCTGTACCATCATGAATTTTTTCCATTCCTCGGGTACACGTGCACTTCCAAGACGATTGGTGTAATCCGTAATTCGTTGCTGTGTTTCTAGTCTCCAATCCGTAGAACCAAACTGCTCTTGAAGATTCTCAGCAACCTTCATTTGGGCATATGTAAAGATCGGGATGAGTGCCGCCAGAACAAGGATGACGACCAGAAACCGTTTCTTCTTGATGATTTTTAAGACTTCATTCATCACCAAAGGGTATAAGCTAGTCAATACTCTCACCCCCTGTTAAATTGAGGAATAGCTCTTCAAGTGAAGGCTTCCTGATCTGAAGAGCATGAACATGCACGCCACTCACAACCAGCTCGTGATTCAAACGGGAAATCTCAGTCATATCCATTCTAACTGCTAATACGATGGTGTCTGGAATTTTCGTTAAATCCGCCATTTCCAGCTCTTCTGCATCTTGAATTTCTATGGTAGTAAAGCCTTCAAGCACCTTCATCGTCTTCTCACGGGAATTCACATGAATTAACACTTTACCTGTTGATTGATCGAGTAGCTCGTCCACTTTACCAACAGCAATGACTTCGCCATGGCTGATAATCGCCACTCGATCACACATCATCTGAATCTCGCTCAATAAATGACTGGAGATGAATAAGCTCATACCTTCGTCAGCCAGACGACGGATGAATTCTCTTAACTCCTTAATCCCTTGAGGATCAAGTCCATTCGTTGGTTCATCCATAATAAGTAGCTTTGGCTTACCGAGTAACGCTTGCGCAATACCCAGACGTTGACGCATGCCTAACGAATACTTTTTTACCTTGTCATGAATTCGGTTGTGCATACCCACAATATCTACGACCTCTTGTATCCGTTCCTGCCCTATACCTGGTACCATCCGAGCGAAGTGCTCGAGGTTTTCCCATCCCGTCATATAAGGGTACATTTCTGGATTTTCAACGATGGAGCCCATCAACCTCAGTGCTTCTGTATGTTCCTTATGTACATCGAATCCACATACTGTGACGGTTCCTTCAGTTGGTCGGATTAAATCTACAAGCATACGGATGGTAGTTGTTTTACCAGAGCCATTAGGACCCAAGAACCCGAATATCTCACCACCATATATATCGAAGGAGATCCCTTTGATGATCATCGTGTTACCGATTTTCTTCTTCAAGTTTCTGACTGACAATACGTTCTCAGCTGTATTACTCATGTTTGTTCACCTCGTATATCCATTAGTAGAGTGCTTGAACCGCACGCTCCGCCATACGTTGATATCCTTCTTGATTCGGGTGGAAATGATCACTATATAGATAATTCAATAAATTCTTCTCGAATAAATCTGCCGTTGGTACCAGAATCATATTCGGATGAGCATTTATAAATTCGTAGGCGGTTTGATTCCATTTCGCAATTGCGAGCGAAGTTGCCCTTGTTTCATCTAGGTCAAGAAAAGGGTTAAACAAGCCCATATAAACAATTGTAGCAGTCGGATTAATTCCATTCATTTTCTCGAGAATTTGCTGAAGTCGCTCCGCTGGTTCAGGTATACTCTCAAATAATTGCTCTGGATCAACATTGGCTGCTGTGATATCCAACTCTTCCCTCACATATTTGAACAAATCGTTGCCGCCTATTGTGAATACGATAATATCTGCTTTTGCAACAGTTTCTGCCACTGAAGGCTTGTTCAGATCTGCTAACAATTGCTCTGTCCTGTAACCATTTACACCTAAATTATTCAGGATGAATACAGGATCACCCGTAGCCGCGGCTAGCTTTTCCTTTATGTAACCTACATAGCCTACCCCAGTTTTGTCACCAGTCCCCTTGGTTAGCGAATCTCCAAGCGCAACAATTTCTAACCGATTATCTTCATTCTCATTCTGTAGCGGATCTGGTGCACTTGTTACATCCTCGAATAGAGTCGCCTTAGGATTAACAACATCATTCACAGCATATACAAGTCCAAAGATGAGTAATAACGAAGATAATAACGCTGCAATTCCAACAATAGCCCATATAAAGCTTGATGATTTCAATCCATTACCCCCTTCGAAGTGATTCGTTTTCCAGCAAAATAATGACACAATATAAAGACACTCCATTTAGAGTAAAACTTCTGCATGAATTTTGCAACTTAACAGCTCTCCAGAAAACAATTTTCTAGATATAAAATACAATAAACCGCGAAGTTTTATTCGCGATCCATTGTCCAGAGCTGTATGTGGCATATTTAAATTGAACCGCCTCGCTGCTGTTACTTCCTCCGAAGTAACAAATAATTAGTGTAGCGAAGAGCCTCTACAGAAGCGTATAAGGAGTATCTGTTAGCAATAGAGTACCGAAGTGCCTCTACAGTAGAGTATAAGGAGTAACTGTTAGCAATAGAGTACTGAAGAGCCTCTGTAGAAGTGTATAAGGAGTAATGGTTAGCAATAGAGTACCGAAAAGCCTCTGTAGAAGCGTATAAGGAGTAATGGTTAGCAATAGAGTACTGAAGAGCCTCTACAGAAGCGTGATAGAGTAAATGGCTTCCTTAGGGCTGGGCTACGTACGATGCTCTACTCCAGCTCAAATTTTCCTGATTATAAAATTGTCGCCGAGCAATGCCCAATTCTGAGGAAAAGGATTGCCTAACACCCAGTAGCTGATTCCGCGTAAACCATAAGCTTTGATAAGATCGAATTTCGCTTGCATGCTGCGTGCATCCTCGAACCAGACGATATGCTCCCTACCTTCAGCATCATAATAGCTATAGTTAGGTGCCTGTGAGACAGGGTCATAACGAATGACAGCTCCGACATTCCTAGCTTGTGATACGGCTGCCTGGGGACTGAAGGAGCGTGCGAATTTCCCACCCTGCACAAAGGGGAGAGTCCAATCATAGCCGTATAGTGGTGCACCCATCATAATCTTCGATGGTGGAATAACGGAAACCGCAAAGTCCAGCACAGCTCTTACTTGTGGAATAGGTGAAACGGCCATCGGTGGGCCACCAGACCAGCCCCATTCATAGGTCATTATGATGACAAAATCGACAATCTCACCATGTGCCCTATAGTCGTGGGCTTCGTACCATTGCCCAACTTGTGTAGCGCTAGTCTTCGGAGCTAGCGCGGTCGATACTAGCAAGCCCGCTTGATGCAGTCTCGCTGTAATCTCACGCAAGAATTGATTATAAAGCTCGCGATCATCCGCATACATATTCTCAAAGTCGATGTTGAGCGCTCGAAAGCCTTTATTCAGCATCGTTTGAATAATGTTTGCGATCATCGTTTCTTTTACAGCCGCATCCGTAAAAATCGCTCTAGAAATCTCAGGCGAGAAATTACCTTCCTCAAAATTAGCAATAACCATCATCGGTCTCGAATCCGTGGCTTGAATCGCTTCTAAAGCCGCACTATCTTCTGGTGGCACGAGCTCCCCGGTTCGCAGAACGCGATATTGGAATATACTAAAGTACGTTAATAATTCCGCATGCTCGCGCACTAAAGCTTGGTCACGAGCCGCAGTAGCAGGCTGTAGGTATGCATTCGTTTCAATGATCGGTTTTGGAGCTTGAGGAATTCGCAATACCTGACCTGCTTGGAGCTGCGTAGGATCCACATTCGGGTTAGTCTGAATTAAGCTCTGAAGAGAAACCCCTAGTCGATTCGCGATGGAATAGAATGAATCTCCCTGACGAATCATATAGTAGCTACCTACAACAGGAATGACAAGCGCTTGACCAGGAACAAGGCTTTCTGGCTGATCCAAACCATTCAGCGCAACGATACGATCGGCCGGTACCCCGTAGCGATTAGCAATTTGCCATAGGGACTCACCGGGATTTACAACCTCGATTTGCATAGTATGATCTCTCCGTTTCATATGAGTACTCTCTCCTAGGCTATTCACAGAATAGGCTATTAGTGCCTACATACGAAAATACACCTATAAAAATAAACGGCATCACCGTCCTGATAAGGATGGCGATGCCGTCTTTGCCGTTAAACAACTTCCTGTAGGAAACGATATTGCGCTTCGATAAGTCCATAATAAATACCTTTCTGCTCAAGCAATCCTTGATGTGTACCCTGCTCCATAATCCTACCATGATCCATAACAACGATCTGATCTGCATAACGAATCGTTGACAAGCGATGTGCAATTATGAAAGACGTCCTGCCTTGTAAGAGTACCTTAAGAGCGCTCTGAATTTTTACTTCCGTCTCTGTATCGATACTCGCGGTTGCTTCATCCAAGATGAGAATGCGTGGGTCTGCGAGAAGCGCACGAGCGAAGGAGATTAATTGACGTTGACCCATCGATAGCACATTACCTCGTTCTTCAACCTGTGTATCATAGCCATATGACATTCTAGAGATGAAGTCATGCGCATGAACCGATCGTGCAGCCTGCTCTACCTCTTCATTCGTTGCATCCAATTTACCGAATCGGATATTATCACGTATCGAACCGGAGAAGATGAACGTATCCTGGAGCACGATACCTACCTGGGAGCGTAAGCTCTGGATCGATACATCTCGTAGGTCATACCCATCGATCTCACAGCTACCCTCTATAGGATCGTAGAATCGACAGAGTAGGTTAATGATCGTGCTCTTACCTGACCCAGTATGACCTACTAATGCAATTGACTGACCCGCACTTACCGCCAAATTCACATCAGTTAGCGCAGGTCTTCCCTTCTCATATTCGAACACAATATGGTTGAATTTAATATCTCCACGAATAGTAGGAAGCTGAATTGGAAATTCCTTCTCCGCAACAGAGGGGCGTTCATCCAAGAATTCGAATATGCGTTCAGAGGAAGCCATCGCGATTAATAGCTGTGAATACATCTGCCCAAGGCGGTTAATCGGCTCCCAGAATTGCGAGATGAAGGTACCGAATATCACGAACAGACCAATCGAGATTTCATTACTTTCAACCAAGGAGGCCCCATAGAAGAACAGAATGAAATAGCCGAGTCCTCCAGTGATTTCCAATATAGGAATGAAAATTTGATTTAGTCCCGATGCGACATCCCACGAACGTCGATTGCTCGTATTCATTTCATCGAAGAAGACGATATTTTCTTTTTCCTGTGAATAGGCTTGAGTTACCTTGATCCCTTGAATGCTTTCATTCAGATGTGAATTAATCCGCGATTGTCTTAAACGTACCTCCTGCCAGGCTCTACGGATCCTCTTGCGTAATGTCGTAGAGATGATAAACATAAGTGGAACTGTGAACATAATTGCGAGCCCAAGCTTAATATTAAGCGTTAGTAAAACTGCAACAATACCAATCAGAAGTACAACATCTATCAGCATATTCACGACACCATTCGTGAACAAGTCCTGCAGTGCATTCACATCATTCGTAATACGTACTAGGACAGACCCAGCAGGTCTCTTGTCAAAAAAACGGAAGCTCAGCTTCTGAATATGTGAGAATAGATCGTTGCGAATATCGCTAATAATTTCTTGACCAATCACGTTTGTAATTCGTATGCGTACTCTGTTAGCGAATAGTTGAAGGACATACAACCCAAGAATCGTCCCAGCGAAGATGGATAGGATCGTCATACTTCCATTACCCGTATCGGGATCAATAACTCTGTCGATGGCAGTACCAATCAGAATTGGAACTGTCAGCTTCGTTACGGCACCATATAACATGAGTAGAATAACAGGGATCATTTTTTTTAGAAATGGCTTTATGTAATGGCCTAATCGTCTGAGTACAGCCCAATCAAAGGGCTTTAATAAAACCTCATCATCCTCATATACGAATCGGGTTGACTTTACTTTCTTCGCTTCTATACTCAAGATTGCACCTCCACCTGCTGTGTTGTCTGATCCGCATACTGGTTATCATAGGTATCGCGGTATAATCCATCCTGTGAGAGCAGATCTTTGTGCTTACCTCGTTGAATGACCTTTCCCTTATCGAGCACGATGATCTCGTCAGCATGTCTCAGCGAGGATATCCGATGCGCAATGATGAATGTTGTTCTACCCTGCATGATTTCCTTTAGACCCCTCTGAATCTCGTGCTCAGTATCCATATCAACTGCGCTCGTCGAATCATCCATGATGAGAATTTTCGGATTTTTGATGAGTGCTCGAGCGATTGCGATTCGCTGCTTCTGACCTCCAGACAATCCCATTCCACGTTCTCCAACTACTGTGTCATAGCCAAGTGGCAGCTCCATAATAAAGTCGTGGGCTTGAGCATATTTGGCCGCTTGGATAATATCATCCATGCTAGCATTCTTAATTCCATATGAGATATTATTCCGAATGCTTGAAGAGAATAGGAAGGTTTCCTGGAATACGAGTCCAATCGCCTGACGCAAACTTTCTAGCTGAATGCCTCGAATATCGTGACCGTCTAGCTTGATCGTACCTTCCTTAATATTATAAGCCCTCAGCAGCAGCTGAATGATGGTGGATTTCCCGGAGCCCGTGCCCCCAAGAATACCAATTACCGAGCCTGGTGGGGCATTGAGATTGAAATCAACGATCGTTGGCGACGACTCCGGATACGTAAATTGAACATCGTCAAACTGTATATGTCCATGGATCTGTTCCTTCGATAAGGCTATGGCGTCTTCACGATCCTTGACATGTACATAGTGATTTAATATCTCAAGAACTCGCTCACCCGAAGCCTTCGATTGTGTATATTGATTAATATGAAACCCAACTCCCCACATAGGGCCAATAACAAACCAGATTAAGCTGAAGAAAGCGACTAAGTCCCCAATGGTTATCGAACCCTTAATGACCAGATAACCCCCCACGATTAACAGGGATACCACACATAACAGTGAGAAGATCTCCATGAATGGAAAATAACGTGAGAATATGTATGCCGCACCAATCTGATTATTCTTATATTCGTTACTGCGAATGTTAAACTTATCTACTTCAAAGGGCTCCCGTGCAAATGACTTGACGGTACGTACACCTGTAATGTTCTCCTGCACAGCTGTAGTCATATTACTCATCGCTTGCCGCATCATTTGAAACTGCGGATGAATCCGACTCTCAAATCGGATCGCTGTGTATATCAATAGAGGCATTGTAGCTAAAGTGATGAGTGTGAGTTGCCAATGAATGGTGAACATAATCGCGGCACCAAAGCCAACCATGAGGAACAAATTTAAGAATTGAGCAAAACCAAAGCCTATAAATTGTCGAACCGCGTCCATATCTGCTGTAAGACGTGACATCAGGTCACCGGTCTTAGCTTTATCATAATACTGGAATGATAAATATTGAAGCTTTCGATATAGAGCATTACGAAGATTATAGGCAACTCGATTGCCTAATCTACCACCCGATAAACCATGCAAGCCTTGGAAAATCGCTTTGATGACAATAACGCCAAATACGACCAAGGCTAATGCAAGCACCTGGTCGTACTTCTCTTCCTTGATAATATCGTCTATCAAGTAGCGTGTTAACAGCGGATATACCATACCAACTGCCGTAGAAATAATTAAACAAATGATCGAGCTAAATAACAAATAACGTTCTTTCCAATAATAAGCCTTTAACTGCTTTAAGACGTCCATTTTGTTCCCCCTGAATGCTATTCCTATAGTGTATTTCTTCAGATTGGAACACTATAGCACCATCAAGAATAACGATCAACGAGGGGAAAATACCATATAACGCGAAAAACCGATGCATGTTCTTAATTTGTTCACAATACAGACCATTCTCATTCAAATCAAGCTGTTTAGTGCTGTATCCGCGCTAGTCTACGTTCTATATCTACCATGTCAATGACATTACTGTCATTAATAGCAAATCCATCACCATAAATGCGGAATTGCTCAAGCAATTTAGCGGATACTCGACGAGCTTCATGCATGAATAACTGCTCATAATAGTTTCCCAATCGATCCTCGTGCTCATCCACATACTTACTTATAACAGCATCTATCTCATTCTGTAATACCGCTCTAAGCTGGCTCTTACCCTCACCCTCGAAGAAAGCTTTAGCGTTCTTAAAGTACTTTCTGAATACCTTATGATCGAGAGGAGGTTCGAGCAGCGTTTCCCCTACCTCGGGGGTTACGAAGGAATCTAGCAATACCTCATCACTAATAAATTCTTCTACGTGCTGAGTGATGGTAAGTAGTAATCGTGCCCTCCACCTTATTAGCTGATCACGCATATAATTCTCGATCCTGAGTGATGTGGCTAATACCTCTTGAGATACCTCGATTGAAGCGGATTGCTGCAATTCCTTCCATGCGGTTGTTAGGGCCATACTCATATTCCTCCCATCCTCTTGTAGCACAGAGGGATGGAACGAGTCGTTGTACCATTCACCGAATCGGAAACCACAGCGTTGCTTCACATAATAGAGAAGCTCACTTAATTCTTGGCGTATCGTTAATGTCACAAGCTGCTCCATGTGAGATTCGAACTCAGCTTGTATCTTAGGGATTAAGGAAAGCTTGTAAATCCGATCCTGTTCAATTTGCTCTGAGCTAAGGCGTGATAGCTTAACCCCCTGCTGTACTGCCTGCACTGCCTTATCCAGCTCAAGCTGGGCTGATCGCAAGGCTACGCCAGCTAACTCTTCGACAGCGAACTTAGCAAAGTTACGCTCGAATGCCAGCATACCAGAGCGTTCTAACGCCTTAGCATTATGCTCCATGTGGGCTTCCAAAGCTAACCGACTGGAAACAGGATATATGCGTGGATTTCGTATTCCATGCAGCTGCAGCTGTTTACTTACATGATCAACGACTACTTCTAGCTCGCTCGTCGAATCAGCAAGATCAGCCGCATTGATGATAAAGAACATTTTGTCCAATTCAAAGCTGTCCTTAACCCGTCCTAATTGTAGTAGAAATTGCTTATCCGACTGAGAGAATGCATGATTATAATAGGTCACGAATAGAATCGCATCCGCATTCTTAATATAATCAAAGGCAACACCTGTATGTCTTGCATGAATACTATCTGCTCCTGGTGTGTCAACTAGAATAACGCCTTGATCTGTAAATGGAGAGCTATAATGGAGATCGATCCGTTCTACGAAGCAGGATTTAGCCTCATTCGCAACGTATTGCCGATATTCTGTCTCATCAGCTAACCATTCCGTTCCTAGACGTTGATGGATATCCAACCATCCCTGCTCTATAGCCTGTAAGAACGATAGATGCACCTTCCCTCTACTAGATACGCGATCTGAGCTCATCCCACGAATAGCGCTTATGGCAGTCTCCATAGACTCGAAGCCTTGCGTGCTCCCTAACATATTGAACGAATGACGGACATCGGTCAGCACAGCCTCTACAGATTTCATTCTGATATTTGCGGTTAGATGAGTTCTCTCCTCATCCGCAGGAACGATACGATTAATTGCTGCCGTTGTTGGGTTAGGTGAGACCGGAAGAATCGATTGACCCATTAACGCATTCGCGAATGATGACTTTCCTGCACTGAATGCACCGAATAGTGCAATCGTAAATTGATGATTTTTCAGCTTATTGGATCGATCAATTAACGATCGACGAATACTCGATAGAGATTGAATCGGCTCAAGTAGCTCGGCAGATTGTGATAACCGTTCGGCCATTTCCTCCATAACCGTACGATATCGGAACGTGTTAGCTTGCTGTTCATCCTGTAAGGCATCCGTATGGGTATCTTCATCTACAGAAAGTGAAAGTGAGAATGGTGAGCTTACAGATTGCCCGGATGTACTTGAGGTACTTACAGGCCCTAACCCAGCCTGTTGTAGATGGGCACCTTGCAACATCTTGTCAGGGTCAGGGTACGTAATAGACTCGCCCTGAATCTGATCAAGCTGAGACAATAGCAAAGTCAAGTAAGCGTTCCGATCCTCATCAATCGATCTAGCAGCCAGCATCTCGTTCAATGACACTGTCAATTGTTCGATTCTTCCCTGATGAAGCTCCGCTAATTGCCCAGCATACTCAGCTGACGCCTCAGCTATATATTCGAAAAGCTCTATTGTTTGTTTACGAAAGTCGGTCTTGATCTGTTCAGTCAGCTTACCACTGTATATCATCGTATATTCAGCATTAAACCCTGCCGACATATTCACTTGAGCCGCAATCCAGTCTGAGGTGATACTGTTCGTGATCTCAGGAATCTCAACCTGATTTTTCTGCAATATCGGAGCGATTTGCGGTAATTGCTCATAGCTTTGTAGAATATGATTCAGATGCCAGACTAGCTGTTTATCAGTATGATCCTGAACCATCATCGTTAATAGCCGCAGCCGTTCAGCAGACTCTGCCTTGGTCTTGGCCTCACTGAATAGTAAGCCGACTCGGAATCCCGGCTTACGGCTCTGTAGATAGGCATCTACGCGATCTCTCACTGTTGCTGGCATAATATTGGCGTTGTTAATTAATCTCGTAAGCTCATCGCGAAATTGCTGCTTCAGAACCAATGGGCCTTGTTTGATCTGCTCTATGGTTTCTTGCAGCTCCGCTAATTGGTGTTTAACCTCTTCTAGCGTTAACCCTTCAAATTCTGGGGGCTGTTCGTCTGGGTAGGCATACCGAACGTGCTCCTTCACCAGATGGGAGCATGACAGCTCCACGCTAGCTTGCAGGATCGCATTAGACCCTAACTTAATCTGCTCGAATAATTCCATGAGCTTATACCAGTCACTACATGGGTGGGATGGCTGTTTAACCGAGACGAACAAATAACCATCCGCTTGAATGTCCCAATCTGCAAAGGCATTCTTAACATCTGCTACGTATCGTTCGAAGCTTAGCTCCTGTTCATTATGCTTGTCCACTTGATTAATGATGATATAAACCGGTTTACCCCAGTCCTTCAAACGCTTCGTAAAGTTAAAGTTTACTTCCGATTGGACATGATTATAATCCGTCACATAGAATACCACATCCGCAAGGTGAAGGGCTGACTCTGTTGCCATTCGATGTGCATCGTCTGTAGAATCAACACCGGGTGTATCCATTAAGATGAGCTGATCAGCTAATAGTGGGACCGGCATATGAATATCAATTCGTTCCACCTCTACTCCATTCTTACTTAGCTCATCGATCCTGGAGATAAAGCCGTCTTGACTGCTTCGTGAGGTTAGCAGGGAATGGATCTGTGTTGGAATGATTTCACTAGCACCACTCTTATACTGCACTATCGCCTCAGAATGCCCTTGCTCTGCATTCTCTATCATCACCAGATTCGCACTCGTAGGAATGGGTCCAAAGGCCAATACAGGAGCACCGCACATGGTATTAATTAAACTAGATTTGCCGGCAGAGAAGTGTCCACACATCGCAATAACCGTTTTATTCCTATGTAATTTTTCAAGCAGCTGACCGGTTTGTGTAGCATGAACAGGATCGCCATGCTCCATCATTGCTGTTTGAATATGTTGTATTGTTGATGTAAGAGACATGGCTTAATAACTACCTTTCTATCGTTCATTTATTAATTTATTATGTTCCGATATGTAAAAGAAGCCGGATCTAAAACCCAGCCTCCCTTACATTCCATTGGTTGATGTCTTAGTTTTGAAGGCTCAACTCGGGAAAGAAAATTTCAAAAACCTCACCATGCTGCAATATGGTAATGTTCTTATCTTTAATTCTCATTACAACGACCTCAGGCTTTTCCTTCAAACGATTTACATACTCATCGTCAATTTCGCCTGAATCGCTAAATACGATACCGTTGATTTCCTTCTCTTCGTTGTCTAGCATTGGTGTGTCAATGATCTCTTCATAAATATCAGAGAAAATTTCAAAATCCTTCGTGTATACAGAAATGCATCTCATCTCTCATCCCAACCTTATCTTTTTAATAGTATTTTTTGCTGATTTATTCTTTTTCATTCTTAGTTTGCCTTCTCGACAAATGTCGATCAAGGGGCAAACCTCACATCGTGGATTTTGCGCCTTACAATGGTATCTCCCGAAGAAGATCAGACGATGATGTGTAACCGTCCATTCCTCTCTTGGAATTTGCTTCATAAGTTTTTCTTCCACTTTGAGTACACTATCAGTAAGTCCTGCCAAACCTAGTCGTTTAGCGACACGTTCAACATGAGTATCTACTGCAATAGCAGGAACACCAAAGGCATTGGATACAACCACATTCGCTGTCTTACGGCCTACACCTGGTAGCTTCACAAGGTCTTCATGTGAGGTAGGAAGCTCCCCATTGAATTCCTCGAAGATCATCTGACATAAGCTTTGAATGAACTTTGCCTTATTACGGTATAATCCTATTCGTCTTATATCCTGTTCCAATTCATCGAGCGGAACAGCTAAGTAGTCTTCAGGATTTTTGTATTTAAGGAACAAATCCTTGGTCACCTTGTTCACGGTCTCGTCTGTGCATTGGGCTGATAATAGAACAGCAATGGTTAGCTCGAACGGATTGGAATGGTGCAGTTCGCAATGGGCATCAGGGAACATACCCGCCATTGTATCCAGAATATGTCGAACCTGCTTCTTCATAGCTGTTAGTCCTCCTCCCCCAAGAACAGGGCGATTCGAATGAATAGCTCCGAACAACAGTTTACCGAATCCTGTCCGTAAGATCAACTATTCTCAGAAAAAAGATACAGAGCAAACACAATTATGTGTTTGCTCTGTGTCGAATCTAGGTTGTTTTATTATAATTTTTCGATTTCAGCAATTTTCCCGTCCAAGAAGTAGATCATAATTTGATCATTTCTGGTTAAGGAGCTTGCGGTTAGCACAGTCGTCCCTTTGTGAATATAAGCATTATCAGCAAGAATGAATTTATTAGGCTCTGATAAAAGCGTTCTAGTTACCTCTACAGTTTTAGTAGCAGCCGTATAACCGATAAAACCCTTCTTAACTGGCGTCAACACAGTAATCCAACTAGAACCCTTCTTACCCACAACAATCTCTACTCGATCATTAACAGCAATAGAGCTTAGTGTAGTGGTTGTTAACCCATTCTTAACGACTCTTACAGAAGTTAGGTTATTAATTGCCTTGGCAGCCTTGCCATATTCTTCTATAGTGATTGAACCTCCAGTAGCACTTACCGATGTCAGCTTACCTACTGTTACCGCAGGAATATAAATAGCTGTTGTCGTTGAACCTGCCATCGTAGCCTCAATATACATATGGTCAGTGATGTCCGCATAAGTTGCTATCGACTTAGCATGGTGAGTAATGGGAATCGAAGTCACGTTTAATATATCTGATGTGGTTGTTGTCTCTCCTGTAACCGTTAATTTGTAAGTATACTTGGTTGCTACTTTATAAATACGGGTGCTGAATAATTTGATTTGTATGGCCTTATCTTGATTACTATCGAGCACGACCTGAACCTCTGAGCCTATGGCCAAGTCCGATACAGACGCATTGGTCTTTCCGAAAATTTCTACTGAAGGAAGCGTTGTATACGTTAATGATAGCTCTCCATAATTGTCGGAGTTCAACTTGATCGTCTTCGTTATCGTATTAATTGACAGTAATTCACCATCGTATTTTGTAGAAATGTTCATTGCCATTAAGCGATCACCTGTATAGGTAATATCGACTTTCTTGCCAGCTGTGAAAAAAGTGCTCAGTGTGGCTATTGATACTGTCGTATCCCCGACTGCAAGTGTAGTACTCGCGCTCATTTCGTATGCTTCTGGAAGAGATGACTTGTCTTTCTTAAGAAACACAAAATTGGAGTCTGGATCATAAGAGAAGAATAGTAGACCACGCTTTGTCTCAATTGAACGATTCAACACAGTAATCTTGGTAATTAGATTATTACTATTTAATTGTATTAACACTTCGTCATTTTCCTGAATATCAGCAAGGTCTGCTCCATCAAGTCCCGTTATTAGTATGAGCGCGTTATTATCCATTGAGTAGCCAACAAACTTATTATTCGGTGCGAAAAGTGTGATAATCGCATCTGCAACATTTACTGATCTTACGATACCCTCTTCAACAATAATGCTAGGTTTCGTAATTGTGAATGACGTTACCACATCATCCTTTAACTCAACTGTAACCTCATCATCAACATTAAGCTCGTTGAGATTTGTTAGTGCTCGGGTACCGCTTGTAATCACCATTGCTGTAGGAATATCATAATCAACAGATTCACCTGTAGTAGTTTCTTTCACTTTAACAATACGATTAGTAGCTTGCACGTTATCTATAGTACCAACTACCGTCTTGAATACAGGGGCAGTCTCAACAAAAATATGTGTAATCTCTGTACTTTCAGCTCCACTGATCCGTTTAAGCACTAAAGTACTGTCTACCGTCAAATCGGATAAGGAAAGTCCCTTAGCTTCATTGGTAACTTCAACATCAGCCGCATATTTGAAGGAGGTAGAAGCACCTTCCACATTAAGTAAGATTGTTAGATCTACTCTAGATATGGATTCCAAAGTACCTTTGAAAGATTCCATAATTACTTTCTCATCGGAAACCTCAACATAGTAAGCAATTCCTTGCTCGTGGATAATAGTTAGATACTCACCAACCGAAATACTTGATACCGCGATTGAGTTGTTACTACCCTCCATATAAAAGCCTGCATTCGGATGAGTGGTGTAGGTTTTTACTTGTCCCGAGTTCTCTTCGATCTGTATGGAGAATGCATTCGTGCTCACCACTGTTCCATTAGCAATCATCGCACTTCGTTCTTGAAGATGCTGTTCAGCTTGGCCTAGAAGGACAGCCATCTCAGCTCTCTTGATCTGACCCTTAGGATTAAAGCTTCCATCTGGTAATCCATTCACTATACTTAATGATTGGCCGATATTAATATAACCTACGTATCCATCACTAATTTTATCTTCATCTGTAAATCCAGTATCATCATTATTGGCAAGCGCTGCTTGAGCTTGCTGACCAATAGCTCTTATGATCAGCTTAGTGATCCACTCGCGGCTGGCTGGCTCCGCTCCCCAATCATCAGATACTGAGCTTAGCTCCTCTGACATGGTTATGAGCTTCTCACTAAGCGCTAATACGACATAAGGCTGTGCCCAAGCCGCAACCTTAATGGGAAGATTCGAAGCTACATTCTCATCAATTTTATCCTGTAAGCCCATCATATTCGTTATCATAATTACCGATTCTTGTTGAGAAATCGAATCTTCAGGTAGAAACTTACCATTATTCCCCTGCGCAAAGCCCAAAAGTGCGATTTTAGAAATGAATTTCTTAGCCCAATGATTACTCGTATCTGAGAAACTACCATTTGGTATACTAGTAGCACCCCCAGTTTCTACCGCAAGTGCAGCTTGCGGTAATAGTAGACCTATTATTAATACAGAAATCAGCATTTGCTTCATTGTTAATCTCAATCCTTTAATCATCGTTAATCTCCTCTCAAGGTATAAATGAATTTTTATAATTCCGACAATATATATTGCTTAATACCTCTGACAATGGAGGCAGCAACTTTATTCTGCATGTCCTCAGATGTCATGATAAGCTCCTCTTCCTTATTGGACAAGTATCCAATCTCCAAAAGAGCGGCCGGCATCGTTGTTTCCTTAATCACTTTATAATCCATCTGTCGTACTCCTCGATCTGGAAAGCCTGTCGCTTTAACGATATGTTCATGTAGAATGTCAGCAAGCTCAATACTATTACTGTTATGATAATAAGTTTCTGTGCCTCTAGTATTCTTGTCAGTGAAACTATTAGCATGTAAGGATATGAACACGTCAACTTGTTCGCGATTAGCCATAGCTACTCGATCCTCTGTTGTTAGATAAGTATCTGCTTCCCTTGTTAATATGGGAGTAATAGCGCTTTCGTTCTCTAGCAAGCGGAAAATCTTGTGCGATAATGATAGCGTGTATAGCTTCTCCCCTTCTTCGCTTTCACCTGCAGACCCAGGGTCTCGCCCTCCATGTCCAGCATCAATGATAATTTTGAACACATCTTCTAATACTCGCTCTTTACTCTCGTTAACCTGAACCTCACTTGAAATAATGGTATGAATGGAAGTTAGGTTCCCCGTTAAGAAGGATTTGATGATATCCGTATGTACAGGTGTTTTCTTCGCCAGCCCTCTCGCAATGTGATTATAGGATTCATTCTCTGAAACAATTGAATGCTTAACAACCTCTGCCAATTTCGCATAAGATAGCATCGGAAGTAATAGGGCTAGAATAATGACCACCGTAGTGATTAAATATCGTTTCATACGCTCACCTCTAAGCTGCTTCTCTAGTTATTACTGGAGTTTATTCGCGATATCATTAATTATATTCAAGCTCTATTATTATTCTAGCAAAGCCGTCTTCGAAATGACAGTGAAAACTATCCAGCATGTAATAGGCACCATTAATTAAGACGTTAATAGTTTCATAAAGTTGCGAAGAAATGGAAGTTAAGGGGACTCGTCTGGAGAAAGTCATTGATCGGATTCCTAGTGAAATATTGTCTTGCTCAGCAACCTTATGAAAATACGAAAAAGCTGTCCACCCAACAGCTTTCTGTTGATTGGACAGCTCTTCTCAGTGCTTTTCTACATTCTTAGAGCTTCTTAGCAAATATCTATATAACTTATACGACGATTTCTGCTAGACGCTTCTGTTCGAAGGCAGTAATCTTGCTCTCGTGCTTTAAAGTCAATCCGATATCATCTAGTCCTTGAAGAAGAAATTGTCGGCGATGCTCATCCAAGTCGAAGTTAATTAACAAACCAAACTCATCTGTAATTGTCTTCGTCTCCAAATCAACAGATAGCTGATAACCAACATTCCCCGCAGTCATCTGGAAGAAGTGCTCCACCTGCTCTTCCGATAGCTTAATCGGTAGAATACCGTTCTTGAAGCAATTGTTATAGAAAATATCTGCAAAGGACGGAGCAATAATGACTTGGAATCCATAATCCTGGATAGCCCATGGCGCATGCTCTCTTGAAGATCCACAGCCAAAGTTGGCACGTGACACAAGCACGGATCCACCTTTATATCGATCTTTATTCATTTCAAATTCATGATTTACTTCACCATTCTCAAACCAGCGCCACTCGAAGAACAGATATTGACCGAAGCCTGTGCGCTCAATTCTCTTCAGAAATTGCTTAGGTATAATCGCATCTGTATCCACGTTCACACGGTCTACTGGAATTACGATTCCTGTATGCTTTATAAATGCTTGCATCGATGTATCCCCTCTCCTATTAGGCGTTAACCTCAGCCTTGAATTTCCAATCACGTGTATCAACGAAGTGACCCATAATCGCTGCAGCTGCAGCCATTTCAGGAGACACTAAATGTGTTCTTCCGCCTCGGCCTTGACGACCTTCAAAGTTACGATTAGATGTAGATGCGCAACGCTCACCAGGACTTAGTACATCTGGATTCATAGCCAGACACATGCTACAGCCAGCATCACGCCATTCAAAGCCTGCCTCCGTGAATATCTTGTCCAATCCTTCTTGCTCAGCTTGAATCTTCACACGACCAGATCCAGGAACCACGATCGCATTGACATGCGAAGCTACCTTATAGCCTTTAGCTACTTCGGCTGCAACTCGCAGATCTTCGATCCGACCATTCGTACATGAACCGATGAACACACGATCGATCTTCAATTCAGTCATAGGTGTTCCTGGAATCAATCCCATATATTCGATTGCCTTCTCAGCAGCTTTACGTTCATTCTCCGTAGTGAAGCTTTTCGGATCTGGAACTAGCGACATGATATCTGTTCCCATACCAGGACTAGTACCCCAAGTTACTTGAGGAGCAAGAGCAGCAGCGTCAATCTCAACAGTGCGATCATAGACAGCACCTTCATCGGTAGTTAATTTTTTCCACTGTTCAACAGCTCTATCGAAAGCAGCGCCCTGAGGAACATACTCACGTCCACGAAGGTACTCGAATGTAGTCTCATCTGGCGCGATGATTCCTGCGCGTGCGCCTGCTTCAATGGACATATTACATACAGTCATACGTTGCTCCATTGTTAGTGCACGGATTGCTTCACCAGTAAATTCAATAACATAACCTGTTCCAAAGTCAGTACCATACTTCGCGATAATTCCAAGAATAAGATCCTTCGCCTTCACGCCCGGTTTAAGCATACCATTCACTCGTACTTCCATCGTTTTCGAATGAACTTGTTGCAAGCATTGTGTTGCCATAACATGCTCTACTTCACTTGTGCCGATACCGAATGCTAAGGCACCGAATGCACCATGCGTGGATGTGTGGCTATCACCACAAACAATGGTCTTACCTGGATGTGTAAGTCCAAGCTCCGGTCCCATAACGTGTACAACACCCTGATCGGCGCTATGCAAATCGTATAGCTTTACACCAAAATCACGGCAGTTTTGCTCCAATGTCTCGATTTGTTGCTTAGATATAGGATCCTTAATATTAAATCGGTCCTGCGTAGGTACATTGTGATCCATTGTTGCGAACGTTAATTCTGGACGACGTACCTTACGACCAGATATCCGAAGTCCCTCGAACGCTTGTGGAGATGTAACCTCATGCACAAGATGAAGGTCAATATAAATGATTGCTGGCTTGCCCTCTTCTTGATCAATAACATGACTTTCCCATATTTTCTCGTATAATGTCTTTTTACCCATCTCATTTCACCTCATCAAATTTACTTAATCTCATATTATCATTTCTTTCTTCATTGTTCCAAGATATAATATCTATAGATCTAATAGGTTTATCCTATAACCAAACAATTCTTAATAGAGGTGTATGAATAATGGAGATCCGTCAGCTACAATATGCCTTACAAATTGCCAAAGAAATGAACTTCTCACGAGCAGCTGAGAAATTACATATCGCTCAACCATCTCTTAGTCAACAATTGTCCAAGCTTGAGAAGGAAATCGGTGTTCTATTATTCCAACGGAATACAAATTCAGTAGAGCTCACTCATGCCGGCAGTGTGTTCATGGAACAAGCACAGACAATTGTTGATCATATCGAGCAGCTCAAGCGAGAAATGGGAGATATCTCACAGATGCGTAAAGGCAAGCTAATTGTTGGTAGTCTACCCATTACAGGATCACATATTCTGCCGCTGGTGCTTCCTGTCTTCCAATCTCGTTATCCTGAGATCGAAATCGTACTTGTAGAGGAAACTAGTGCAAATCTAGAAGCATTAACCTCAAGTGGACAAACAGATATCTGTTTACTCTCTCTACCTATAGACCATTCTGCGCTTATCTACCGAACATTAATTGAAGAGGAAATATGTCTAGCTGTTCCACCTCGACATCACCTAACATCGCTCAACCATCAGAGTAATTCGCCTATTCATATGAGCTTACTAAAGGATGAACCCTTTATATTATTGAAGAAAGGACAGGGCTTTAGACAAATTACAATTGATTTGTGCAAGGCAGCAGGGTTTGAGCCTAACATTGTATTCGAAAGCAGCAACATCGAGACTGTGCAATCTCTTGTTGCTGCTGGAATGGGTATAGCGCTTGTTCCCCGCATGGTAACTAGAGATCGTGGTCTTTCCTCTGCTCCTGCTTACTTCACACTTGCTGAACCAGCTCCAACAAGAACGCTGGTTATCGCATACCGTAAAGGGAGATATCTATCCAAGGCTGCTGAGGCATTCATAGATACATTAACAGAAGTGATCAACTCATCACTCGAGATCAGATAGCCTTGTAATTGCCAGTTATCTCAGTTGTAACACCTTCTGGTATGACCACCGTCAAATCCAAATAAGGATAGCTTGATCGGATTCCATTTCTCCTTGGAGGCTGTTGAATATTCACATACATCGTATCACCAATTGTGTGTATCGCTACAAACGACTCCGACAGCTTTAGATCATCCTCACCTTCTGAGGAGGTGTATTGATAGGAGCCGAATACATGTACAGACTGCTCAGAGACCATCGTTTGATCTACATGAATGGCGGTCCCATTATTGTTCTGAATAACAACCTTCTTCACTTGGGACTGTATCTTCTCTTCAATCGTTGGAATGGCTGTCGTTCGATCTATTGAGCTTATCTCATACTTGAATTGTTGCATTAAACCTGAAGAGGTTAGCACGACAAAACCAATACAAACCATACAAATAAACCCTACGAAGAAAACGCTGAATATATCATACTTCACCACAGGATTACTTAATCTAGAAACCGCCAAGTAGATCAACAGCTCGAGTCCCAAGAGAACGAAGATCATAGGCCACCAGGTTAAAAACGTATCAAGTGCTTCGAGCCCTCTCCACTGTGAGGAGAATAGCATAACACCTAACATAACTAGAGCTACCCCCATGGACACCGTTCCTACACGCCACTGTTTCATTCGTTCTCACCACCCTTAGGTTTATTCTTATTACTACCCTTGAGTAGGAAAATTCCACCAGCAACTAACAGAATAGACACCAACGTCGTCTGGAAGTAACGCTCATACAAATAATTAAATCGATATTCCGGGAAAATATCATACATTAACGGTAAGAGCACTTCATCCATAATGTAAAATCCACCTAGTGCTAATAAAGCAATTCCCACCCACCGTTGATGATTAATTAACCAATCCACGATCGGAACATCATGGGCTTCCCCTCTTGCATGCTTAGAAATTTGCTGGAGAGCATCGAAGAAGCTATAAAACCATAAGATTGGAATCAAGAACAGGAATAATGACAAATGTAATACATCGAGAATGTAGATGGAGAATAAGAATGCAACCATCAGCTGCAAGCCACGCTTCTGTAATCCTAAGTACATATGACCCGCTCCTGGGAATATCGATAGGAAGGTAGCCAGCATCTTACTCTTCTTGCCCTGCTCACGATGCTCATCCAGCTCTTCCATGATGGACTTATCGACCAACACTTCACCACGATTTTTCCGATGAAGAAGCTGTATCGCATCGAACAAGCTATAAATCCATATAATCGGTAACGCACCCAGGAATACTAAGAATCCGCCTTCACCTGTCAATACCGCTATGAAGAAGATCATGGTCAAGATCCCGAAGAATCCAATAATAAAGGTAAGACCTCGATACATTAATCCTAAGTGCATATGACCGAGTCCTGGAATTAGCGAGAGCATGATTGTCTTAGTTGATTGATTATCATTCGGAATATCAAAGCCTTCCTGACTCGATATGTCAGAGGAGGAAACTGGATTGGCGCGATAACGAAAGTAATTACTAATTGTGACAAAGAGATCAATCATACTGATTACTCCAATAAGAAATGCAAAAACTAATATGAGTATAAAAGCTTCAAAACTATTAGCAATTGCAGTTGCAAAGATAAATCCAAATATGATTGTGAAGAAGAAAGCTAACGGATATAATACCCCTCTTACCACTTTACCTAAATACAAATGTCCCATCCCCGGAATAAATCCTAGGAAGAATGCTTTTACGCCACTTTTACTCATGGTTTCCCTTCTTTCTTCGCGTGTTTAGCTGGAATGGCATCCAACCATTGCCCCGCCTTATTCGTTAATGGATCTGACACCATCGATTTTTGAGCTTGTTCTGTTTGCTGTGAAATTTGTGATACCCGCTCGAACATTTGGTCGAATATTCCCGATCCAACGAGAAGAATAGTCAAGCTTGCTGCGATTGTGTAATGGAAGAACGTGTTCGTATACCATCTTTTGTTGGATTGTGCTTGTTGGGTTATGGTGTTCTTGTAAGGTAAGGATTTAATTTCTGTAAATACCTTATCACTGAAGGCTTTTATATTCGTTATTTGCGGTAAAATCTCATTAAGCTCTTCTAGAACAATTACATAAATCTCCATACATGCATCACATTCAAGCAGATGATTATCCATCGAAGCTCGGTCGAGTTCGTCACCCTGTATATAAGCCTGCCACTGGTTCAATGTATAATGGGTCATACGTAATCGTCCTCCTTCCAATGCTTCTTCATCCATTGTTTTGCGCGGTATAGCTTCGATGCGATCGTCTTCAATTCAGCACCCTGCTCATCAGCAATCTGTTGATAGGTTTTCTCATCCATATAGTACGCAATAATTACTTCCCGATAATTACTCGGTAATTTATTAATGTTGCGCTCCAGCATGTGTTGTCGCTCTTTCTTTAGCAACTGAAGCTCAGTATTGGCATGCTGATCTTGGATGGCCATGGGTGGGGAATTCGCATCCTCTTCCATGGATTGCTCTTTCCTCCTGATTAATTTACGTTTATGATCAATCGCTTTATTGACTGCAATTCGCGTCATCCAGCTCTTCAAACCTTTTCTCTGATACCTGGGAAGGGAAAGAAAGATTTGTACGAATGTTTCTTGGGCGACGTCCTCAGCATCTTTAACATGACGGAGCACACCATATGCAGCTTGATAAATATAATTTGAATATTGTTCAATTAATACGCGGAATGCTTCTTTGTCACCCGCCAATATCAGGTCGACCAGTTGTTCGTCCTCGATGTCTTTCCCCTCCTCCCAGTCTATAGACGTATGTATCACACTTAAATACTGCAGTCCTTGCAGGAATAATATGATTTACAACAAAAAGTGATTTTGTCGATAACTCAGTCTGCACTAAAACCAGAAGATGAATATGATTCGATGGCATTGGCAGCATGTGGTTTGTACCCAAATAGCTATGCGGCGGACCGTAGATCCGTTATTTCGGTTTTTTCAGCTTATTATCCCATTTCGCGGACACAGGATCCTTTATTATGACAAAACGAGCTGTTTTCATTGTCACATCTTGCAAATAGCGGATCCTGTGTCCGCACAGCTACTCTTTTCAGGTGAATATGATTGAATAGTGGATCCTGTGTCCGCTAAGGTGTTAATAACCCATGAAGATGTCCCATTTTCCCTCAAGTTTTCATCTTTTTAGTAAACTGAGCAAAATGCATACTCATACAATAAAAATCAATAGAAATACCATCAGAGATAGCAACTCTGATGGTTTTTCTAGCACTGTGTGTGTAATCTTGCAATTGAATATTCTTGATATGAAAATTGCATATTTAGGATTGTAGAAACATTAGCTCCAACTGATCAGCTGGCACAGGTTTACTCTTTAAGAATCCTTGATAGGCATCGCAGCCGAGAACTTTAAGCATCATCATCTGTTCAACAGTTTCAACGCCCTCTGCCAAGACCATTAACTTAAGGCTTCGCGACATAGCAAGAATGGCCATTATGATTGCGATGTTATCTTCTCCATTATCCATATCTTTCACGAAGTATCGATCGATCTTTATTGTTTTTTAGCGGTAGCTTATTCAATAAGGATAAGGAAGAATAGCCTGTCCTAAAATCATCAAGAGCAATAGGGATTCCTCTAAGCATAAACTCTCTTAGCACACTCAAGGATACCTCCATATGCTGCAATGCAGTTGTCTCTGTGATTTCGAAGCATAAACGCTTTGGATCAATTCATTCCACTCTCCGCAAGTATACGATCTACCGTACATACAATTCCCTCTTGCTGCAGCTGTTTGCCAGAGATATTCACAGACATGATGAGGACTCCCATATCCATACGATCCTATTCCTTCAGCTGGCGACAGGCTTCTTCAATAAACCAAATACCAATCGGTACAATTAGCCCATTCTCTTCAGCTAACGGTATGAATTGATCGGGAGAAATCATTCAGCGTTCAGGATCAAACCAACGAATCAATGCTTCCGCACCAATCATAGCACCAAATAAGCTAAAGAGAGTTGATCTAATAAAACTTCGGTCGGCGATCTTCAAATATGGGAATCCGCTCTCGAACTTGATCTACAAGGACTAAATTGAGCTCTGCAGTGACGATGGACTCTTCTTCGTCAGCCTCTACTATGATCTCACCCCATGGATCAATGATCATGGAATGGCCGAAAAATTCAGTGCCATCACTTACACCCACTCGGTTGCAAGCAACAATATACATCTGATTCTCTATAGCTCTTGCAGTAAGTAAGGTTCGCCAATGCTGCAATCGTGGTTTAGGCCATTCTGCGGAAATGAAGAGGACTTTGGCCCCACCTAGTGCGAGCTTTCGTGTTAATTCAGGAAATCGAATATCATAACAGATCATCATTCCAGCACTTACGCCCTCGAGCTCAAACTGTCCGAGATGATCACCCGCAACAAGATACTTCTCTTCAGACATGAGACGGAATAGATGTATCTTGGAATAGTCTGCTACTACTGCACCCGTTCGGTCAAATACGTACATGGTATTACGAACTTCACCATCCATACGATCTGCAATAGAGCCAGCAATGATATTTACAGCATGTTCCTTACAAAAATCGGAGATCAGCTTCTTCGTTCTGACACCCTGGTTATCTGCTAGAAGATGAATGTGATCTAGTGCATAACCCGTGTTCCACATCTCCGGCAGCAGAATCACATCAGGCTTAATAGCCCCACTTACGGCTGAATGAAGCTGTTCCGATATTCTCTGGAAATTCTTATCAGGCTGACCAATTTGAATATCAACTTGAAGCATAGAAACCTGTAAACGTTGTGTATTCATCATAATCTCCTTACATTTCTTTATCTGGTTTTAACAAAATGTGCTTTAAAGCTCGATCTAGTGTGGCATAAGTAAAAACATAACCGTAGGCTAGAATTCGTTTTGGCAGTACGCGTTGACCCTTTAGAATGACCTCTGACATCTCACCTAAGATTAGCTTGAACATGAAAGCTGGGGCTCTAAACCAGTGTGGGCGGTGTAGTACCTTACCAATTGTACGTCCAAACTCATCATTCGTTACTGGTTTAGGTGCTGTACAATTAATTGCACCATTCACTTCCTTGTGGATGATACTGTACTTAATAATACCCACCATATCCTTAACATGAATCCATGAATGAACTTGTCGACCATTTCCTATCTTACCCCCACCGAACAAACGATACGGTAACACCATCATGGGAAAAGCTCCACCGTCCTTGCCTAAAACAAGTCCAATTCGGAGCTTCACGATACGTACACCTTGAATACGGTTTACAGCCTTCTCCCAGTCATCCACTGTTCTTCCTAAGAAATCAGTCAGCTTACGTGTGCTTTTCTCATCGAATGTTCCGGTTTCTGAATATCCATATATCGACATCCCTGAACCATTAATAATGACCTCAGGTTTATTATCCAATATTCGAACTAACCTAGCAATCCGATTTGTAGCATCCAGTCTCGATTGAAGTATTCGTTCCTTAGCCACCTTCGTCCATCTCTGATTAATGGATTCCCCAGCTAAATTCACGAAGGCATCAAAGCCATCTAGGATTTCAGGATTAATCTCTAAGTCCTGCCAGGTCACGTTATGTACATGCTCTTGAATATCTGATTTTAGAGATCGAGAAACATTAACAACCTCATCTCCTTGCTTAACTAGCTCACGAATCAAATGACCACCAATAAAACCACTTCCACCGAATACAGCAATTTTCATAAGTAGCCCTCCCATACTCTGTTGACAAATAATGATATACATCCTCATGTTACCGATAAGTGTAGGTCATTTCAATTGTTTTATGAATCTGGTACATTATTTGTACGGTCAAATTTCATAGGAGTTGAATGAATCGATGAATCGTCATACATATAAGCCAAGTATCCATATCGAAGCCGCTTCACGTTTGCAGAATCTACCGAGCCAATTTTTCGCAGCACTTGCTGGTAAAGCACAAGCAGCGCTTGCAGAGGGACGCGACGTGATTAATCTTGGTCAGGGTAACCCTGATCAGCCTACACCAGCCCATATCGTTCGTTCATTACAGGAAGCTTCAGAGAATCCAGCCTATCATCGTTATCCACCATTCAGTGGCTTTGGTTTCCTTAAGGAAGCAATGGCCAATCGTTATAAACAGGATTACGGTGTTGATGTGGATCCGGAGACTGAGGTTGCTATTCTATTCGGAGGCAAGGCAGGGCTTGTTGAGATTAGTCAATGCTTGTTAAATCGTGGAGATCTCTGCTTAGTGCCCGATCCGGGATACCCCGATTATTGGTCTGGCGTAGCACTCGCAGGAGCAAGCATGCACATGATGAAGCTATCTGAGGACAATGGGTTTTTACCAGACTATACGCAAATTCCCCAAGCCATTGCAGATCAAGCCAAATTAATGTTCATTAATTACCCTAACAATCCAACGGGCTCTGTAGCTTCCTCTTCCTTCTATGAAGAGACCGTGCGCTTTGCGGATCGACATAATGTTGCTGTTATTAGTGATTTTGCCTATGGAGCGATCGGATTTGATGGTAAGCGTCCTGTTAGCTTTCTTCAAACACCGGGGGCCAAGGAAGTCGGAATCGAAATCTATACGATGTCTAAGTCTTACAATATGGCAGGCTGGCGAGTCGGGTATGCATTAGGTAACCCTGAGATTATCCGCTTAATTAATCTCATTCAAGATCATTACTATTGTAGCTTGTTCGGGGGAATCCAGCACGCAGCGGCGGCGGCACTAAACGGACCACAGGATTGCGTAAAGGAGCTTGTTGCTACTTATGAGGGACGACGGCAAGCGCTCTTCACCTCATTGCAGCAGATCGGCTGGAACGCCTCTCCACCCGCAGGCAGCTTCTTCTGCTGGCTTCCTGTTCCACAAGGCTGGGGCTCAGCGGCATTAGCTGACAAGCTACTAACTGAAGCCAACGTGGTTGTCGCACCTGGTATTGGCTTCGGTGAAGCCGGTGAAGGTTATGTGCGGCTAGGTCTACTCGCACCAGAGCAGCGCCTAAAGGAAGCCGTCGAACGTATTGGTCGGTTGAACCTGTTCTAGTAGCTTTGCTGATTTATGATCGACTGCATACAACAATAAAAAGTCAGCACAAAATGCCGATGGATGCTTCGAGTCCATCGGCATTGCTTATTGCTAATTGCTTACAAGTTCCAGCCTTCGAGCTGTTGCATGCGCCGGCAAGGAAGTCATCACCGCTCCAGCGAACCAGAGACGAACCTTCTGCTTCTCCTGTAAATCAGTAAATGTGATTTCCCCACCATCTTCATTAAGCATTTCCGAATACTTTGAGAAGCTGAAATAATACCCCGGCTCTTCTTCTCCATCCTCTAAAATTAGGATGCGATTCTGTTCAAGCTTCACGATTGTGCCAACGACATCAGGCTTCTCATTCAGTAATTGTATGTCATACGAAATCATATCAGGATCGACTAGCTTCTCGATCTCCAGCTTGGCCTTGGCCTCGATTGTATCGGGCATGCTGATCGTCACCTTGTTACCTATTACGTCAATGCCAGAGGAATACAAACCCAGCTTCGCGTGTAGCTCGTGATCAGAAAGTTTTTGCTGTACTGTTTCCAATTCTTTAAGTGTAAAAGCTACATTCACTGTCTTGTAAGATCCAGCTATATAAGCAGCTGCAATCAAGCTTTCAATTTCTTCATTTAGCTCAACAATATTTATATAGAGCACGTTATCTTGGAGGAAAATATCACCATGTGGGATGTTCTTTACTCCAAGGAATTCTCGGACCTGACCTGGATCTACTAACGGATTTCTTTTTCCGTCTGCTACAGTATCTTGGATTGGCTGCTGCACAGGAGTCTCAACGGAATTACTCATTAGGCTAGGCTGGCTTTTATTCCCCTCGATACTAGCGTTTTTGGGTGCACCACACCCTGATAAGAGCAGCACGACCAGTATAATGGAGCAACAACGTAACCAATCATATGAATTCATAGTAAAAACTCCTTTCCGAGCTTTTACTAACTAGACGACCTAAACCGCTTTATGTTGCATGATCGAATGCTTTGTTGTAACTTTCTTGCCCTGTTCCATTGCTGCTGATACTGATACAGCTGTCATGAAATCGATCTCTAGCTGGTACCTTGGAATCTCAAAACTCACAAAATAAGACCATCAGAAGAAGGACTCTGATGGTCTAGAAGGTTAAGAGTTCGTTTGTTTTATTTTAAATCCACATTCTCTTCTACATCTGCATCGTAATCTACGCCACTAACACCAAACCCGAATAATTTCAAAAAGTCCTCTCGGTAGCCTTCAATGTCTGAGATGTCAGATAGATTTTCTGAGTTCACCGTCTCCCACAGCTTAGCAACCTCCTGTTGAACATCCTCGCGCATCTCTAGGTCATCTACACGAACTCGACCCTTCTCATCTGTAGCTACATCCGTACCACTATATAGTCGTTCCGTGAACATGCGGTACATCTGCTCAATACAGCCTTCATGAAGTCCCTTTTCTTTCATGACTCGGAATAATAAGGCTATGTACAATGGCACCACAGGAATGGCAGAGCTAGCTTGAGTAACTAACGCTTTGTTAACTGACACATAAGCGCGACCCTGCAAATCTGCGAGGAAATCTTGTATGTCGTGAGCTGTTTGCTCCAAGTGATCCTTAGCTCGACCTATAGTACCCTCACGATAAACGGAATGAGTCATCACAGGCCCAATATAGGAATAAGCTACCGTTGTAACTCCTTCGGCTAGAACACCTGCAGCCTTAAGCTCTTCTAACCACATTCTCCAGTCCTCGCCACCCATGACCTTCACCGTATGTGCCTGCTCTTCCTCCGTTGCTGCTACAAGTGAAACCTCGGAGACAACACCTGCATTCGTATCAACGGTCATACTCGTGTAATCCTGACCAATTGGCTTGAGTACGGAATTATACGTTTCCCCAGTTCGGGGATCAGTCCTACGGGGTGAGGCCAAGCTGTAGATAACCATATCTACTTGTCCAAGCTGCGCCTTAATTAAGTCTATCGTCTGACGCTTAATTTCATCGGAGAATGCATCACCATTGATACTGTGCGCGTATAAGCCTGCGTCACGTGCTGCATCCTCGAATGCGGCTGTGTTATACCAGCCAGCAGATGCCGTTCTTCCATTCTCAGCGGCTCGTTCGTAGAATACGCCAATGGTGGCCGCTCCACTACCGAATGCTGCAGTAATCCTGGATGCTAATCCAAATCCAGTAGAGGCTCCTAGAATGAGTACCTTCTTGGGACCATCGATGCTCGGCTGGCTTTGTACATATGAGATTTGCTCCTTCACATTCTCCGCACAACCAGTAGGATGCGCAGTCGTACAGATGAATCCGCGAATTTTCGGTTGTATGATCATAGTTCATTTCCTTTCGATTCGAAAAATGATATGCTATTCTGCATTATATAGTAAATGTCTACTTTATCTCAATGTTTGTTTATTTACCAACATTATTACTATTCATAGCCTTGGTAACGGAGTGATTATTATTATGAGTCCAATTATTGTAGTTAAGATAGGTAGTAGCTCTCTCACCTCACCGGAAGGGGGTCTTCACCGGGAATCAATTAACTTCTTCGCGAAGGAGCTCGTCATTCTCAAGCAGGCGGGATACGCTGTGATGCTCGTAACATCAGGTGCTGTTGCTGCAGGGTTTCGGTCCATCGGTTACGCACAACGCCCGAAGCACTTACACGAGAAGCAAGCGGCAGCAGCCGTGGGTCAAGCCTTATTAATGCAAGCCTATAATGAAGCATTTGCCCAATATGACCATCGCGTGGCTCAGCTTCTACTTACTCGTCCTGATTTCTCTAATCGCAAACGAATTAATAATGCATTAATGACGATTGAAGAATTATTGAAGCATCACGTTATTCCAATTATTAATGAGAATGACACCGTATCCGTAGATGAGCTAAAATTTAGTGAGAACGACACGTTATCCGCCTTAGTCGCTAATGTGGTCAAGGCTTCTCAGCTACTCATCGTAACCGATATGGATGGCCTGTATACCGCTGATCCACGTAAGAACGCAGAAGCAATTAAGATTGAGCGTGTTGAACAGATTAATGAGCAAATCTTCCGCATTGCAGGTGGTGCAGGCTCGGCAGTCGGCACTGGTGGTATGAAATCTAAGATCGAGGCTGCTCGAATTGCAACCCGGGGCGGCATACCGGTATTCATCGGTAAGGCGAATGTCGAGGGTGATTTGTTAACGGCCGCTCAAGGTAGTGGCAAGGGCACTTACTTCGAAACGAGCTTACATACCTTATCGATGAAGAAGCAGTGGGTCGGCTTCCACTCCTCTCCACAGGGTACCATTATCGTAGATGATGGAGCCATGAAAGCTTTACTGACCGGTGGTAAAAGCTTGCTCCCTGCAGGTGTCAGAGAAACGATTGGTGATTTCCATCCTGGGGATGTTGTTGACGTCATCGGCCTGGAGCAGCAGCGCATTGGTCGTGGTGTTGTCAATTATGCAGCCTGGCAATTGACAGCTGTTGCAGGTTTATCCTTAGATGAAGTACAGAAGCGCGTTGAGGTTACTCGTCCAGAGGTCATTCATCGCGATGAATGGGTATCATCAGAAGGTTAATCGTTCTAATGGTGAATGCCTGCAAAAGTGCAGTTATTCCATCCAAATTAGCTCTGAAAAGCAGAATACCTGCAATTTTACAGCTTTTTGTCACTTTATCTATCGAATGAGTGAAGTAAGCAATAAATACCTGCACGATTACAGTTTATTTGATGATTACGTGTCCAATTCACTATAAAATACTGTACTATTGCAGCTTTTTCGCATGAGTAGCGAACTTTCATTACAAGTGGCTATCATAATATTAGGAGGTTAGTATCATGAGTACAGTTAGAGAGCTCGCACTATCAGCTAAGCAAGCATCGGTAACACTAAGCCAGCTTACGACAGAGCAGAAGAATGAAGCACTGCTTCAGATGGCGGATGCTCTGATCAAGGAGCAGGATTCCATTATTGCCGCGAATCAGCTTGATCTTGAGGCCGGTCGCAATAATGGAACAACGGAGTCACTTCTCGATCGTCTTGCCCTAAATCCTGCAAGGATTGAAGCTATGGCAGAGGGGCTTCGTCAGATCGTCAACCTTCCTGATCCCGTTGGAGATACCTTAGAAGAGACAACACGACCAAACGGTCTATTCATACGCAAGATACGCGTGCCCATTGGTGTCATAGGCATCATCTATGAAGCGCGTCCGAACGTAACTGTGGATGCCGCTGGATTATGCCTGAAGACCGGTAATGCTGTTGTTCTTCGTGGTGGATCTGCTGCCCTACATTCGAATGATCAGATCATTAAAGTTCTTAAAGGTGCGTTGAGCAAATCTCATATCCCACTAGACGCACTTCAGCTTATTAATGATCCTAGCCGAGCCTCTGTTGAGGAGATGTTCATATTAAACGGTGTGCTTGATGTCATCATCCCTCGTGGAGGACATTCCCTGATTCAGAATGTTGTCATGAATTCGAAGGTTCCCGTTATTGAGACAGGCGCTGGGGTGTGTCACACGTTCATAGATGCTAGTGCTCAAGTAACGATGGCAGAAGCGATTGCTGTTAATGCTAAGGTTCAACGTCCCTCCGTATGCAATGCCATGGAAACTTTATTAGTGCATGAGGATTATGCGAAGAACAACCTCTTATCTCTTGCTGAGCAGCTGAAAAACCTTAACGTAGAAATTCGCGGCTGTTCAGAAACGATTAAGCTGATTCAATGGGCGACTGCAGCAACCGAAGAGGATTGGAGCACCGAATACAACGACTATATTCTTTCGATAAAGCTTGTTACAGGTATCGATGAAGCTATTGCTCATATTCAGCGCTACGGTACGCAGCATTCCGAATGTATCGTTACTGAGAATGATGATCATGCTACACAATTCCTGAATGAAATTGATGCGGCAGCTGTTTATCACAATGCCTCTACTCGCTTCACAGATGGCTTCGAATTTGGCTTTGGTGCAGAGATTGGTATCAGCACGCAGAAGCTTCATGCACGTGGTCCAATGGGCCTACCAGCGCTTACATCGACCAAGTACATCATCTACGGTAATGGTCAGATTAAATAAATTTTCACATCTGGAGGAACAACATGCACTCATTATCTGAGCAAAACATATGCTTCATCGGCGCAGGCTCTATGTCCGAGGCGATTGTAAGAGGATTAACAAAGCTCGAAAGCGTAAAGCCTGCAAGGATCACGATGGCGAATCGCGGTAATCAGGAACGTTTGCGTGAGCTGAATACTGCCTTTGGTGTTAGCAGTGCTCTGGACGAAGATCAACGCATACAAGCCATCCGAGCAGCGGATATCATCGTGCTTGCGATGAAGCCTAAGGATGCTGCTGAGGCTATTCGCCAGTATCGTGCTCTATTCCGAACGAATCAGCTTTTGATTTCTGTTATAGCAGGCTTATCTATCCCTTCCATCGAGCAGCTTGTAGGAATTCCACTTCCGATTGTGCGGAGCATGCCGAATACGTCAAGTACAATTGGTCTTGGTGCAACGGGCATTAGCTATAGCTCTGGGGTAACTGCTGAGCAGCGACAGCTGGCAAGACATATTTTCGAATCTACGGGTATTGTCTGTGAGGTTGAAGAAGCTGCGTTAGATATTGTAACTGGTGTATCGGGTAGTGGTCCAGCTTATATCTATTACGTTATGGAGGCTATGATTGCTGGTGGAATCACTGGAGGACTTGATGCCGCTACAGCTCGGCTATTAACCGTACAAACTGTTCTTGGTGCAGCTAGCATGGTGCTCCAGACTGGGGAGAACCCAGCAGATTTACGTAATAAGGTCACATCCCCTGGTGGAACTACTCAGGCTGCGCTTGAATTGATGCGTGTTAATCATGTTGCAGAGCATATCTCAAGTGCTGTGCTCCGTTCGGCTGAGCGTGCTGGTGAGCTTGGGACTGCTATCGCAGCACAAATCGATACCCATAATACGAATTAGGAAGTGTCAACCACATGAAATCATATTGTATAGCAACCTATCGGTTATTCGACGAGAAAGCCGATTTTCACAAGAAAGCACAAGGTATTGCCGTTGGATTAACGGTTGGAAGCTGGACTGAGCTACCAGAAGCGAAGAAAGCAACGATGGAAAAGCATCTGGGTAAGGTCATTTCTGTTCAAGTAATAGAGGATGGAAGCTCTGTTAGACATGCTGATATTCAAATCGCTTATCCTGATGTCAACTTCTCTGCAGATATCCCTGCTCTACTCGTCACTGTATTCGGCAAGCTATCAATGGATGGTAAGATTCGATTAATTGACCTTTCCTTCTCTGAGGGTTTTCTTAGTCATTTCCCAGGTCCGAAATTCGGTATCCATGGCGTCCGCAAATTATTGAATGTTACGGATCGCCCCTTATTGATGAGCATATTTAAATCGGTTATAGGTTATGAGCTTCCGGAGCTACGCGAACAATTCCTGGCTCAGGCATTAGGCGGGGTGGATTTAATTAAGGACGACGAAATCCTATTCGATAACCCCTTAACTCCAATTGAACGTAGAGTACAGATGTGCATGTCAGCAGCGGAGGAAGCCGGGCGAGAAACCGGACAATCGTTACTCTATGCAGTAAATTTAACAGGCAAAACCTCACAGCTGGCCAAGCAAGCCAAGCTTGCTATTAACGCTGGTGCAAATGCCCTATTGTTCAATGTCTTGGCCTATGGCTTCGATGCACTCCACGAATTAGCTGCTAATCCTGAGATTAATGTCCCTATTGCCGCTCATCCTGCATTAGCAGGTGCGATTTACCCGTCAAGCTACCACGGAATCAGTGCTTCGTTGTTGCTTGGTAAGCTGATGCGTCTTGCTGGAGCCGATCTAGTTCTCTTCCCTTCCCCTTATGGGTCAGTTGTCATGCCGATTGAGGAGAATATGGCGATTAAGGAAGCTTTAATAACAGCTGATTCACAGCTAGCAACTAGCTTCCCTGTTCCCTCTGCTGGCATCCATCCGGGTCTGGTTCCACTCATTCTGCGTGATTTTGGCGTTGATGTCGTTGTGAATGCTGGTGGAGGTGTTCATGGACATCCCCTGGGCGCTGCAGCAGGTGGACGAGCGTTCCGTCAGGCGATAGATGCAACAGCAGCAGGAGTTTCTTTAGAGCAGTATGCTGAGAATCATATAGAGCTAGCTGAAGCCATACGCCTCTGGGGGGTGCGGGCTTGATCCAGATTGATGGTAAACAGCCCATTATCTTCTGTGATTTTGATGGAACGATCACATTGAGAGATAACATTCTTGCATTGATGAAGCATTTCAACCCTGCAGGATGGGATAATTTGTTCGAGGAACTGCTCGCGGGTCGTAAGAGCCTGAAGGCAACCGTCGGTGCATTCTTTGCGCTCTATCCTTCTGAGCAAAGAGCAGAGATTCAAGCTTATGTGCTCGAGCATGCGGGTATCCGTGATGGGTTTCCGGAGCTCTTAGCTTATTGTAAGCAGATGGAGATACCTTTCTATGTAACTAGTGGTGGTATCGACTTTTTTATATATCCGATACTGGCTCCCTTCGATATTGAGAAGGACCATATTTATTGTAATGCAAGTAACTTTGATGGTGAATTTATTGAGATTGTGTGGCCACATGCATGTGATGAATTTTGCCACAATGATTGTGGCATGTGTAAAACTCGGATCATCCGTCAGTACCCTACTGATCAATACTACCGTATTCTGATTGGTGATAGCCTTACGGATTTCGAAGGATCGAAGATTGTTGACTACGTCTATGCACGTTCCCATCTGTTAGACCGATGCTTGGAAACGAATTTACTACACAAGCCCTATGAGACCTTCTACGATATCTTGGCTCATCTCAAGGCAATGGTTGCAGGGACAGAAGCACATTCATAGCAACTCAACAGAACTGAGCTATTTGTAACGAACCCGCTTAACAGTAGCTAATCTACAAATATGAAGGAGCACATGCGATGACCACACCTTACTCCCTAGAAGAGAAGCAAACCGTGATAAGCGAATTAACTGCGATAAAAACAAATCTAGCCGCTCGAGGTTGGTTTCCGGCAACTAGCGGTAACTTATCTATGCGCGTCGGTGAGATGCATGGGGAACAATTCACCTTCGCGATCACTTCTAGTGGCAAAGATAAATCAGTTAACACACCTGAGGATTTCCTCTTAGTTGATGAGCATATGTCTCCATGTGAACCGACAAAGCTAAAGCCCTCTGCAGAAACCGTTATCCACCGCGAACTTTATCGGCTAACAGGCTGTGGGGCAATATTCCATGTACATACGGTTCCAAACAACTTAGCTTCCGAGCTATTCTGGGAGCGTGGTAATGTTCCTATTGATGGTGTGGAGTTGATCAAAGCCTTCAACATCTGGGAAGAGGATACTCAGCTCGAGATTCCTATTCTTCCTAATTATGTGGATATCCCGAAAATCGCTGCATTGATCGAATCCCGTATTGTACCTCGTGTTCCAGGTATCCTGCTTCGCAAGCACGGCATATACGCATGGGGAGCTAACGCCTTCGAAGCCAAACGCCACCTTGAGGCATTCGAATATTTATTCGACTATGCAGTGAAGCTTCATATGATGCGATTATCATAATAGCAACAAATCTGCAGAATAGAGTACCCAGAGACCTCTATGCATCACACCAGCAATAAATCTGCAGAATAAAGAACCGAAAGACCTCTACAGCAACTAAGCTATAGAGGTCTTTGGTTACATTGTCTTCGACGACTTACACACTCACTATGGCGCTACTCAAACTCAGCGCCTACCAGCTATGATTTCTATATTTAGAATAGCTACGAATATTAACCCCTGCTGCGAAATTTCGCAGCATATTCTTTGGCTTGCTCTGGCGTGCGAACAAGATTGCGATTCCACTCCAATAGGATACGGTCAATGTAGCGGAAGTGAACCTTCCCTGCGAATACAGCTTCCTTTAAAGCCGCTAGAATTAAAGCCTCCGCATACTTATCCTGATCTAACCAACCAGATATCGTTTCGCATTCCATGGGGGATAACGGGCGACCAAATTCGGTCTCAAATTTCACGAACATGTTCGCTTCGGATACATCTTCGCCATCGCCATGATCCTCAGCTCGCGCTACTGCGACCTCAGCTAACGCTGACTCTGATTCACGTCTACCCATGAGGAGCTGCTGGCGTTCTCGATAAAATTCCGCACACGCTTCCGCTAGCTTCTCGTATACCCCTGATATATTATAATGCTCGTACTGAATACCTGACTCTGGATCAATGTCTTCATCAATCGCAATCCATCCATCGCCCATTAGCTTCTGAATGGACTGAATTACTCGTTCTGGGGAGGCAGTCATACGCGTTTGAATTTCTTCAATCGTAGGAAAATCATTGTTCTCCTTCTCCTTGTAGGCTAACAAATGAATGATTAGCATCATATCAATCTCAGCAAGTCCAAGTTTAGAATAATGCTGAACTAATAAGTTCGGAATACTAACTGACCCTTCTCTTAATGCCATTAACAAACCGTTCTCGATGGGCACTGTTCATGCTCCTTCCTTTTTCCTAAGAACGTACAGAATTTTCCAGGTATTGCTCGCTCTTCTGTTCGTCCTAACCAATCTGCCTAATCCACTTACAAATTAAGGATATAGACGATTTAATAATCGTGGGAAAGGAATGGTCTCGCGAACGTGATCTAATCCGCAAATCCAAGCAACGGTCCTCTCTAATCCTAGACCAAATCCAGAATGAGGGATAGAACCATACTTTCTTAGATCTAGGTACCATCTATAGGCATCCTGAGAAAGCTCATGCTCCGTAAATCGTTGCTCCATAAGCTGAGGATCATCAATACGCTGACTTCCACCGATAATCTCTCCATAGCCTTCAGGTGCGATCATATCTGCACATAGAACTACATCTGGACGAGTCGGGTCAGGCTTCATATAGAATGCTTTGAGCTCAGTTGGGTAATGCGTAATGAATACAGGTGTTGAGTAACGCTCGGCAATCGCAGTTTCATGCGGGGCTCCAAAGTCATCTCCCCATTTAATTTCATGTCCCTGCTCCTGTAAGTAAGCAATCGCTTGGTCATAATGAATGCGCGGGAATGGTCCCTTGATGCTCTCTAGCTTGGACATATCTCGCTCAAGCGTCTTTAATTCTATGGAGCAATGCTCTACGACAGAGCTTACGATGGAGGTTACAAAGCTTTCTTGAATGCTTAAGCTCTCTTCGTGCTCAACAAAGGCCATCTCAGGCTCAATCATCCAGAACTCGATCAGATGCCGCCGCGTCTTCGATTTCTCAGCACGGAATGTTGGACCGAAGGAGTACACTCTTCCTAGTGCCATTGCAGCAGCTTCCATATAAAGCTGTCCACTCTGACTTAAGTATGCATCTTCATCAAAGTATTTGGTATGGAACAAATTGGTTGTCCCTTCACAAGAGGAGGGTGTAAGAATAGGTGGGTCTACACATACAAAGCCATGATCAGAGAAAAATTGCCGAATCGCTTTAATAATCTGATCTCTTATTACCAATACAGCACGCTGACGTGGAGAACGAATCCAAAGATGACGATGATCCATTAAGAAATCAACGCCGTGCTCTTTAGGTGTGATTGGATATTGCTCTGTCGTTAATTGAATAATCTCAATTTGTGTAACGGTAAGCTCGAAGCCACTAGCACTTCGAGGCTCCTCTCTAACGATGCCTGTCATGTATATGGAGCTCTCTTGCGTTAAGCTTTTTGCACACTCCCATACTTCCTCTGGTAATTCGTTTTTAACTGCAACAGCTTGTATAAATCCAGTTCCATCTCTTAACTGAAGAAATTGAATCTTGCCACTTGAACGTATATTATGTAACCAGCTACCGATGATAACCGTCTGTCCAACATGCTTTCCAACATCTCTAATGACACACTTCATCTGCATCTACGAATTCACTCCACTCATCATCCATCTAAGCTTGTCCATAAGGCTTGGTAGCCTATAGAACAAGCTCACTAAAGGTTGTAAAGCTCATTTTAACTGTTCGCTTAAGCATTTGCAATTAGTTGATACGTATCTCTTGCGATGACTAATTCTTCATTCGTGGGAATGATTAATACCTCTACACGTGACTTCGAGCTCGATATGGTTCGATCGCCACGCGCTTTACCAAAGTTTGCTTCTGTATCAAGCTCTATGCCGAAGAAGGACAATTGAGCACATACCTTCTCCCGGAGCGAAGCCGAATTCTCACCAACTCCAGCAGTGAAGATGAGCACGTCCAATCCATTCATTGCAGCTGTATAAGATCCAATATATTTGCGTAGACGGTAGGCATACATCTCATAGGCCAGCTTCGCGTTAGGGTCCCCTGCTTTCATTGCTTGCTCGATCTCACGCACATCACTACTAATACCGGAGATGGCAATCAGGCCACTATGCTTATTTAACATCGAATTTACTTCATTGATCGTTAATTCCTCTTTCGCCATGACATAAGGCACAATAGCAGGATCAAGGTCCCCGCTTCTCGTCCCCATCATTAATCCCTCAAGAGGCGTCATTCCCATGCTTGTGTCGAAGGATTTACCATTCAATATTGCCGTACAGCTTGCCCCGTTACCGATGTGACAGGAGATGATCTTTAACTGCTCTATTGGACGCCCAAGATAGGCCGCAGCTCGCTCACTGACATAGGCATGAGAAGTGCCATGAAAGCCGTAACGACGAACCTTATGTTTGTTATATAAGATCATAGGTATAGGATAAAGATACGTTTCCGGCGGCATGGTTTGATGGAAGGCAGTATCGAAGACAACAGCTTGGGGCACATCCGGTAGAGAAGCCTCAACAGCATCTATACCCATCATATGCGCAGGATTATGAAGTGGAGCTAAATCGAATAAACGACGAATCTCTTTACGAACCTCAGGTGAAACCAATACGGAAGCTGAGAAAGTCTCCCCACCATGTACAACTCGATGACCAACAGCTTGTATCTCCTCGATTTGACTCACCACACCGTGTTCAGCATGTGTCAGAGCTGCGACGACTCGACGGATTGCAGATGTATGATCCAGGATTTCGGCTACTACAGTAACCTCCGGTTTGTTAGTTGCTTCATGGCTCAGCATCGCTGAATCCATACCAATTCGCTCTACCCTTCCTTTAGCAAGCACGCTCTCGTCTAACATATTATAAAGCTGATACTTCAACGAAGAGCTACCAGCATTAATAACTAATATCTTCATGATATACGGTCACCATCCTTATCATATCGAAAAAAACCTTCTCCGGTCTTCATGCCAAGATTACCTGCTCGAACCATCTTCTTCATAAGGAAGGAAGGTCTATACTTCAGCTCCCCGAACTCACGGAACATACGCTCCATTGCGGCCATTACCGCATCCAAACCGAATCGATCTGCCATCTCTAAAGGACCATAGTGAAAGTCATAACCAACACGCATCGCAGAATCCACATCCTCAGCTGATGCAACTCCTTCATTTAGGACGTGCATCGCTTCGTTAATCAGGATACAGATGAGTCGTGTTGTAACGAATCCAGGTGATTCGTTAACCAGTATGCCCTTTTTCTGAATAACGTCCTCTACAAACGATTTTGTTTGTTGCAAGGTTGTATCCGACGTTTTTAACCCACTAATGATTTCAACAAGATGAATTTTCGATACAGGATGTAGAAAATGCAGACCGATCACTCGATCAGGATGCTCCGTCGAATTAGCTAACTCCGTTAAGCTAAGTGTAGACGTATTACTAGCTAAGATGATATGAGGTGGGCATATGGTATCCAGCTCATAGAATACACCCATCTTTGCATCTAAATCCTCACTAATGGTTTCAATGACCATGTCACACTCACTGAGTTTAGAGAAGTTGTTGATCTTATGAATTTTGGATAAGATAAGCTTCTTCTCAGAGATCGTAATCGCCCATTTCTCAATCTGCTTATCTAAGCTAATTACGATCATATTCCAGGCTTCATCTAATTTTTCGGGAGTTTTCTCAACAAGGAACACTTCCATCCCTTTAATGGCAAGCATCTCTGCAATGCCTTGTCCCATGGTTCCAGCCCCAACAACACCAATTTTATTAATTTTCATATACAATCATCCTTTACGACAGAATCCTAACTTTATTAAACTTACATGACTATGATACAACATTCTGTGACTTATTTCACTTAAGCTCAAACACGTTACATTCTAGACACAAAAAGGCTACCCGTTAATCAGGATAACCTCAAAGTACAGAAAAAAGCCACACATGAATTCTTGTAGGTTACCTCATTCATGGATGGCGCTATACTTTCTATGCGGTTGACTGCTGTTCTTCATTGATTAATATAGCTCTAAATCTACTCCCTGACAGAACTTCTTCGCGTTGCATAATTTCCAAGGAACGTGCAAATACATGCTGCTCCTTTCTTAATAAATCCCTAGTCCGCTGAGTTAACTCATCGAGTATATGTCCACTCTCCGTCATTAGCTGTTCAGTCGTAACCATGCGGCGGTCAATAATACCTAACCTTGTTAATCCAGAGTCCATCATCGTCGAAACAATACTTAATGCTTGTTCGAAATCATTCCTTGAGCCGGTACTCCGATCCCCATAGATCAGCTCCTCAGCAGCAGAACCACCTAAGGCAATCATGATCTGGTGCTCCATGAATGACTTCGTATACAAGTACTGCTCCTTCTGAGGATTATGACGTACATAACCTAATGCTTGTCCACGTGGGCTTAAGGATACCTGTGAGACCGAGCCTGGTCGAACGACCTCAGCAACCAATGCATGACCGAGCTCATGTACAGCTACGCGATCACGCTCCTCCTTAGTGCTTTCTCTATCCGTTTTCTCGCCCATCATAACCTTGTCGATGGCTAAGGATAGATGGGATTGAGAAATCAGCTTGAGATCCTCTCGCATCGCATAGATAGCTCCCTCGTTCATTACTGCTTCGAGCTGCGCGCCTGAGAAATTGAAGGTTTCCTCAGCTAACTTTTCTAAGTCAACAAGCTCATCTAGAGGTTTATTCTTTGCATGAATGTTAAGAATATGCAAACGCCCTTTCTTATCGGGTAAATCGACTTCAATCTGTCGATCAAACCGACCCGGACGTAATAAGGCTGGATCGAGCATTTCCTTGCGATTTGTTGCAGCAATTAATAGAATACGAGGCGTTTCTTCAGAATCAATACCATCCATTTCTGTAAGTAATTGATTAAGGGTTTGGTCATATTCCTTCTGTTGACCTCCATCACGCTTGCCGCCTATCGCATCAATCTCATCTATAAAGATAATGGCACTTTCCTTGTCTTCCTTCGTTGCTTGTTGACGAGCTTCCTTGAATAAATCGCGAACACGACTCGCACCAACACCAACATACATCTCAACAAATTCACTTCCCGATGATGCAAGGAATACGGAGCCAGTGAACTGTGCAGCTGCTTTAGCAAGTAATGTCTTCCCTGTACCTGGAGGTCCTGTAAGAAGAATACCCTTCATTGGGCGAATTCCGAAATGATCCGTTAAATCTCGTTTAATTAGAAATTCTAGTCCCTCTCTTAATTCCTTCTTTGCTCGCTCTTGACCACCAATATCATCGAATGATAAATAAGCAGGTGACTTGGCCTTACTCCTACGATTATTTGTCATCGCTCCATTGCTACGTGTTTTTACATAGTAGAAGATAACGAATGCAATGACACCGGCAAATAACAATGGCACGATATTAACTTGAATGAACAACAAGAAAATTAGAGTAACTGGGATAATTCCAATCATAATCTCTTTGTTATAACGACTCATTATTCCATACCCCCAATTCCACAGGAGTGCGAGGTAATACAATATACTTGTGATCGCTTCCATCGCTTAGGTGTACATAAACATTCTCAGCATCGATTTCAGTCTGAACCTTCAAGCCGTTCATTCCAACAGCGAGCTCTTCAAGACTATTAGGAATATCCGCGTATTGTCGGTTTTCCATTGCTTGAGCAACCGGGAATAACGCTTCTGACCACCATTGATCTAAACGATCAGAGGATTGACTTTCGAGATCAATCGTAATACTTCTATTACCCGAAACGGACTTACTCTTCTTGTTTATTTGTTCATAAATAGAACGTAACTCAGCATCCTCCGCTAACTGCAGGGTTAGATTAACCGTGTTTCGATCTAATTGTATATCGGATTGAACAACGCCAGGAATACCGTGAACAAGCTCTTCAATGGGACTCTTAACCGCTGTGTTCTGATATACGAACCATCCACCGAAGAGAAGCGCCGAGCTGATTAGAACAGCAGAGACAATAGGTACTGGATGCAGCTTCATATATCAAACTCCCTTCTCTATACATCATGATTGATATATCATCAGTATAGCACAGGGTATATACAATTCGTTGATGTAAACTATGGCAATGCATCAGGTAGCATGAAGTCGACAGCTAGTCCTCCAAGCTTAGCTTATACGTATCTAACCATTCACCATCTGAGAATTTATAGTAATCATAATAATGTCTTATACCCTCTTCCTCCTGCTTCTTGTAGAACACTTCCCACACCCATATCTCTCCTAGTCTACCCGGTGTAGTTCGCACGAAAGAAACAGGACCTTGTCGTTCAACGACCTGCGTATTTATGGTCGATTTGGAAACCCCTTCGGATGCTTTCTCCTCATGTATGATCTCGTCTCCAACCCAAACCACCAAAGGCTCACCATCCGTATTGTTCCCGAACACAATTGTATAATTCGTTGCTCCTGCGAAGAATTCTACATGATCTACCTCTGACAACGTAGTTAATTCTAAGGCCCACCCGATTGCTTTATTCTCTGCTTTGCTAAATCCATCCTTGGCAGCGAAGTAAAACCACATGAATGAAATTAAGAAACAAGCTACGATCCCTGTTGTGATCCAAATTGATTTTTTCATCTCGCTAATAATCCTTGGAAGCTCTTCTCAGCATCGAACATGACACGCTCTATATCCAAGGTGAGTAGCTCCCTCTTCCTCATTACCCATCGTCCATTAATGCATACATCTGTTACATCTGAGCCGGATGCACTATAAACTAGATGTGAAACCATATCTGTTCTAGGGACAAAGTGCGGCTGATTCATATCAATAGCAATAAAATCTGCCTTGTATCCTGCACGAAGCATACCAACCTGATCTAACCAGATAGAGCGAGCACCATCGATGGTTCCCATCTTCAGAGCATCGAGTGCGGGGATAGCAGTTGGATCGCCAGTCACACCCTTGTGTATTAATGCAGTTAGACGAATTTCCTCGAACATATCTAGATTATTATTACTAGCAGAGCTATCTGTCCCTAATGAAACGAGAACCCCCGCTTGACGAAGCTGAACTAACCTTGCAACACCACTAGCTAGCTTTAAGTTACTGACGGGGTTATGTGACACATGGACATGATGAGCTGCTAGAATTTCAATCTCTTCATCTGTTAGATGTACCGCATGTGCTAGAAGGCAAGGACGACTGAACACCCCAAGCTTCAACAAATGCTCTACAGGACGCACTCCATAGCTCTGAACATTCAAATCCACTTCTTTCTGTGTTTCGGACATATGTGTATGTATAGGTAAATTTAATTCTGTCGCTGCCTCTACAACCCTTGTTATAAAATCTGGCGGACACGTATAGGGTGCATGTGGTGACATCATCGTTGTTATTCGACCATCAGCAGCACCATGCCAATTTCTAGCAAAATCCATAGCCTCCTTCAGCTTTGATTCTTGTAATTCAACGGGATAACCGATGATTCCTCTTGTCAGACAAGCACGCATGCCTGTTTGCTCAACTGCCGCTCCTACCTCATCCATCTTATCGTACATATCCACAAAGCTTGTTGTTCCACTGCGAATCATCTCGGCTATGGATAACATCGTTCCTGTGCGAACGTCCTCTTTGGTAAACTTTCCTTCCATCGGCCACATCTTCTGTTCTAACCAAACCTGCAAATTCAGATCATCGGCATAACCACGCAACAAAGACATCGCGGCATGACCATGGGTATTAACAATACCGGGCATATAACATCGCCCCGTTCCATCAATAACCGTATCGGCACGATCTCTGAGCTCATCATGGTGTACACCTATATAAGTAATATAATCATTGTCTATCATCATAGAACCGTTCGCAATTATGGGTAATTGATCATCCATGGTCACGAATGTGCCATTAGTTATCAAAGTCTTTGGCATCTCACACACTTCCCTTCAAGATAGATTTGTAGCTTATTGTATAAATCAGAAATTTAATCCAAGAAGTAAGCTAAGCTTTGTAGCTCAGTCGTAAAGTCCGCATTATGTACCCGCATCTCAACAGGCACCTTAATAATAGCAGGAGCAAAATTCAAGATAGCTTCAACTCCAGCGTCTACGAACATATTAGCAACGTGCTGCGCTTCTTGTGCAGGTACGGTTATAATACCAATCCGAATGCTATTCTGCTTAATCGTATCCGTCAATTCACGCATCGGTTGTATCGTGATATTATGAATTTTCTCACCGATTTTAGAAGGAGCTGCATCGAACACCGCACATATTTTCATATGATCCTTTAAGTAGGCATTATAATTACACAGTGCATGTCCCAAATTACCTGCACCTACAAGGGCGACATTAATCAGCTTATCTAGCTTTAGAATGTGTCTTATTTTCTCAATTAAATAATTGACATCATAGCCGATTCCCTTCTTTCCAAACTCACCGAAGTACGCTAAATCCTTGCGGATTTGCGCAGGGTTTAAGTCTAGCTTGGCTCCTAGGTCTTGTGAGGACACGGTTTGAACGTTCTTCATACTAAGCTCATCCAGATATCTTAAATATACAGGTAGTCTTCTCACGACAGCGTCAGATATTTTCAAGGTTTTATTCATTGTGCTTCCTCTCCTTCTCGCTCATTATTATCCGTTGCTGTTGTATCCAACCTCATCCATTCCTGGATTCTTGACACTAATTGGTCCGTCGGTAAATGTTCAATTTTCGGACCTGGTAATGAGTATAAGAAGTACTTCCCGTATGCGGTATCAATGACACGCGTATCATATATGATAACAATGCCTCTATCCTGCGAGGTTCTTACCAAGCGTCCAAAGCCTTGCTTGAAGCGGATTACGGCTTGTGGAACAGAAAGCTTCATGAATGGGTTCTTATTCTTACGTTTGATCGCATCATTCTTTGCTTCAACAAGTGGATGGTTAGGTGGCTGAAACGGTAATCGCACGATGGCTAGACAGCTTAACGCTTGACCGGGGATATCAACCCCTTCCCAGAAGCTACTCGTTCCAAGTAAGACACTCGCCGTCTGCTCTTGGAATAATTGAATGAGCTTACTACGGCTTGTACTATCCATCCCCTGACCTAGTAAGTGAATCCCTTGATCGGCAAGAGGCTCCCGGATCAGCTCATAAATTTGCTTCAGCATCCGATGAGAGGTGAACAGGACGAGCATTCGGCCTTTGGTCTGTATAGCAACATCCGTTAATGATTTAGCTAATGCTTGAAGGAATATAGGATCAGAGCTGCCTTTTACACTAGGAAAATCACGAGGAACGACCACTAAAGCCTGGTCACGATAATTAAAGGCGGACGGAAGCTGTACGGTTCTTAGCTTATCGGCTTCAAGTGATGATTGTAGGCCCAACTGGTCGCAGGCGTATTGGAAAGACTTCTCCACGGAGAGCGTGGCAGAGGTCAATACCACACTATCCTTGTTCTCAAAAAAATAATTTTGCAATAAAGGACTTACATCAATCGGTACCCCAACCAGCTGCAGCGATTTACTCCGATAATAAGGATGCGCCTCAAGCCAGAATACAAAAGGCTCATCTTTATCATCACAATGTAGAATAAATCGTATGTTATCTCGAAGTCGGAATAGATCCTTCATGGAGCCATTTATATCAGTAAGCAAGCTCTGCACATCGTATTTGTCTTGATTATCCTTCAATTCTCCGGAAATCCGCTCTAATTGCTTGAGTACATCCGTCATTCGCACATAAATGTTATCCTCAATCGTTCGAACCTCACTCCAAGCTAATGGAAGTGCATCCTTCTTCAATCTTAACACATGTTGCCCTACTTCGGATGAAGCGTCACCACTCTCACTAAGCAGGCTATATAAACGCTCTGTTAATTGATCCCATTCTTCTCTAACCTTGATAACTTCTGGTATGAGTGCTTCTAGCTGACCCGCTGCCTCACGACTATCATCCTCTTCTTGGCGTTGTAAGCGAAAGATGAGCTGTGGTAGCAAACCACTTCTACTGTCCTTGTACAGCCATGTCAGAGCTTTCACCATCGTGTAATAGCCAACATCAATACCTAGATGCTTACTCGCTGTCTCCTCGAATTGATGGGCCTCATCAATGACTAAGTTACGATAGGCGGGGAGGATACGGTTCTCAGCCTTCACATCGGTGAATAATAATGAATGATTCGTAATCAGAATATCGGCAACATTCGCTTCGTGCCTTGCACGATGATAGAAGCATTTCTTAAACCAAGGACATGCCCGATTCAGACAGGAATCTGTATCACTCTCTACAGAACGCCAGAAATCCTTACCCTTATTGGCAAAATGTATTTCCTCCTCGTCCCCATGGCTCGTCTCCCCTAACCAAACAACCATCTGAGCCGCGGTTAACGGGTCCTCCTTGGGGTGCTCATAATCGGAGGCATTCAATTTATTCTCGAATTTGCGCAAGCACAAATAATGGCTTCTTCCTTTAAGAACAGCCGCTTTGAAAGGGAATGGGAATAGCTCCTGTAACAATGGGATATCCCGTTGGCGAATTTGCTCCTGCAGATTAATGGTATGTGTACTAATAACAACCTTCTCTTCGTTTAACACACTATAATAGACAGATGGAATTAAGTAACCTAGTGACTTACCCGTCCCTGTACCTGCCTCGATCATCAGATGCTGTGCATCGGTGAATGCGCTATGAACCTCATGAATCATCTGCTCTTGCCCTTCACGCTGCTCGAATCGCTTAAATTTATTCTGCAGAAGTGGTTTGAATCGATCGTAAAAATCAGCAAAATCGCCCTCACCCTCTGAGTAGGCAGCCGGAATGGAACGACTAGATTCGTCCCCCTCTTCATTCCAATCATTGACCTTAAGGTGGAGCTGTCGATAATACTGCTCAGTGCCGGTGCTAACATCACTATAAATTTCCTTATCCCGCTCGAGCTCGTGAAGAAACCATACGACGTCCTCGAACATGGGTGCTACAGAGAATATGCCAGCCAGACGTTGGATGGTGAGATAAGGTAGCTTCTGCATGCGCTCTAGGCAATGAATCCATAAATTGGCTGTTGCTTCTGCATCGCTATCCGCCTGATGATGACGCTCATGTGGAATACCGAGTGCTTGGCATACTCGACCTAGCTGAAGGCTCGATAAGCCTGGGTATAGAAAACGTAGAAAGTGAAGCGTATCTAGAACCCTGCCATTGTATGGCTCATATCCAGCCTCAAGAAGCCCCCTTTGGAGGAATCCGAGATCGAACATGGCGTTATGCGCAACAAGAGTTGCGTCAACAAACAACGGTAGCATTTCAATCAGAACATCATCAAGCTCAGGTGCATCTATAGTCATAGCATCATCAATACCCGTCAAGCGTGTGATGACTTCAGGAATTGGAATCCCGGGACGCACGAATGACGAGTACGTTTGAATGATCTTTCCATTCTCGACGATTGCGAGTCCAACCTGAATGATACGATCATGGGATTCCGCCCCAGTCGTTTCAAAGTCGAGAACTGCATATTTGCGTTTAATGTGGTTCAACTCCTCTTTGACTAACACCTAAGACTCATAATTATAATATCGTGGAGTGTAGCTCTTCAATGGTTGAATGAGCCACCTGATTATTCTCATCGAGAATAACTATTAGTGGCTTGTAATTGAGTGCTTCCTCACTTGTCATCATACCATAAGAGATGATAATAATTTTGTCACCAACCTGAACGAGTCGAGCTGCAGCTCCATTCAAGCAGATTACACCAGATCCTCTAGGTCCAGGTATCACATAGGTTTCGAATCTGGAACCATTATTATTGTCCACGATCTGAACCTTTTCATTCTCATATACATCAATTTGCTCCATCAAGTCCCGATCAATGGTAATACTGCCGACATAGTTCAAGTTAGCTTCAGTTACTGTAGCACGATGTAGCTTCGATTTCATCATTGTTCTAAGCATGTAAAGCACCTCCTAAGGAAATAATTCGATTATCAATTAAACGAGTTTGACCAAATTTGACTGCTACTGCAATAACGACCTGCTGATTAAGCTGTGAATGTTCGGCATGGTGGATAGGTACATTAGCTATTAGTGGCTGAAGCGCTGGATAAGCGAGAATGCTGGCATATTCGATATTCGCAAGAGGAGCTAAGTTAATTTCTAAGGTTAATCGTTCCTCTAGCTGCTTTACCGTTATGTCCGGCAAACTTAACCATTCATCAACCTTTTTCAAAGCTTTGGATAATATTACGGCTTGTGATCGCTCATCTGGCTCAAGGTATACATTACGGGAGCTGAATGCAAGACCATCGGGTTCACGGACAGTCGGACATGCAATGATCTGAACCGGCATATTCAAATCCTGCACCATTTGCTCTATAATGGCTACCTGTTGAATATCCTTCTGTCCAAAATAAGCTTGATTGGGTTGCACGATATGAAATAGCTTAGATACTATGGTTAAAACTCCATCGAAGTGACCAGGTCGTGAAGCACCGCAGAGTCTCGATGAGATGTCTCCAATCGTAATTTTAGTAGCTAAGGGATACTGGGGATATATCTCTTCGACAGTAGGAAGGAATACCATATCAACCTCCGCTCGCTTAGCAAGCTCTAGATCCTTCTCCGTATTCCGCGGATAAGTATCAAAGTCCTCATTCGGACCAAATTGTAAAGGATTTACAAAGATACTGAGTACAACAAGATCATTTTGGCTACGAGCTTTCTTAAGTAGGCTTTCATGTCCAATATGCAGGTAACCCATCGTAGGAACGAATCCAACGGAAATGATGGGAACGGAGCTCTTCTTGGCACGAAATGCTTGAATGGCCTCTTGAAGCTCGGTGATTTTATGGCATACCAACATCCTTCATCACTCCTTGGAACCATATAGTTTCCTAACCTCTTGATCCTCCACTTGAAATACATGATTCTCATCAGGGAAGCTTCTATCCTTAACTTCTCGTACATAATCAGAAATACCCTGATGTATTTGTTGCCCGATATTCGCGAAGGCTTTAACGAATTTTTTCGGATGTGGGTCACCATAATTCAGCACATCATGGAATACTAATACCTGACCGTCACACCCTCTTCCTGCTCCAATCCCAATCGTTGGTATGGTTAACAGCTCTGAGATATGTGCGGCTAATGATTCGGGTACTAGCTCGAGCACAATGGAGAAAGCTCCAGCATCCTCTAGTCGCTTGGCATCATCGATTAATTTCTGAGCCTTTAGTTCTGTCTTACCCTGTATCAGATAGCCACCAAGCTGATGAATTGATTGTGGTGTTAATCCAAGATGACCCATTACAGGAATACCTGCCTTCACGCATGCTTCGNNGTGCAGCATTGCGCAATGTCCCATCGATATTCCCATGATAGGTAAGGAACGGCATATCTGTAACAACAAAGCTTCGTTTTGCTGCACGTGTCACAGCCTTTGTATGATAGACCATATCGTCTAATGTAACTGGAAGTGTAGAATCATATCCAAGGACAACATTCCCTAATGAATCACCAACAAGGATAACATCAGCACCTGCTTCATCAGCATGCTTAGCTGAAGGGTAATCATAAGCAGTGATAACCGCAATAGGTATTCCTTCGCGTTTCATTCTTCTTAGGCTAACTGTACTAACTGGCTTTAGAGCATCCATCGTGTAGGATCTCCTCTCGAGATGTTACGGAATAGTTGATGATATTAATTATTAATCATATAAAAAATCCCTCAGCATATATGCTAGAAGGATTCTACTTGAGTAAAATGTAATTGTGTTCTAATCTGTCTCGGTCCTTGCGGCTCAGAGCAGAATCCGTGAACTATGAGGTTGTATGCTGCACAAGCACGTCTAGAGTGCGATTCATGAAATCGGATATCGCCTCATAATGACATTATAACAAACCCTGACAAAAAAAACTATATATTCGTTTCACCAGAATAAACATGAACTTCACTACCATCAGCCCTGCGAACAATTAAAGCCCCCATGTCATCAATCCCTATCATGGTGCCTTCCATTCGCCCTTGGCTATTCGTAATCGTAATCGGCTGATGTAGCGATACCGTTAACGATTCCCAGAGCGTACGAATCGGGGCAAAGCCCTCTTCTAAGTACAAGTTATATAATTCTTCGAATTGATGGAGAAATGCTGCGATCAGCTTGGTACGATCGACAATTTTTCCAGACTCAATATAGAGTGATGTCACCTTCTCACGGAGTTCAGGTGGATAATCTTCAACTTGGAGATTACAGCTGATCCCGACACCAATAACCATATAGCGGATACGTTCGTCCTCGCCACTTGATTCTACAAGAATCCCACTAATTTTCTTATTGCCTATCAACAAATCGTTTGGCCACTTAATTCCTACATCGACTTGAACAGCTTTCCGAATCGTCCTACACAACGCTACAGCAGTTAGGAGTGTGATCTGTGGTGCAAATGTCAGGCTGATCTGTGGGGTTATTACAAGACTCATCCATATACCAAGACCAGCTGGTGAGTGCCAAGGACGCCCCATACGTCCACGACCAGAGGTTTGCTTCTCTGCAATGACTAATACTCCATGACCTGATCCGTTCGCAACGAGTCGGTGTGCTTCTATCTGAGTTGACTCGAGCTTATCATAGAGATGAATATGGCGCCCAAGGGTACTTGAATAACATTCAGAAATTAGCTCAGCTGCACGGAGCAGCTCCGGCTTCAAGATGAGCTTATATCCTTTGCGAGGGCTTGATTCGAATCGGTAGCCTAGCTTCTTCAGCTCCTGGATGTGCTTCCAAACAGCCGTTCTCGAGCATTGGAGCGTTTGACTTAGTTGTTCACCAGATATATATTTCTCTGGATTACTTATGAAGTGCTGTATGATCAATTCATTCATAGTTCTCTCTCTTCCCAACAATTAGCTCACTTGCTCTGGTAATAAGTTGATTTTTATCGTTTTCTAGTACGCCTAATGCCGCTTCCTCCAGAAGCACACTTAGCAGCTGACCAATCCGCGGACCTGGATGACAGCCCAGCTTAATTAAATCGGCACCGTTAATGTGAAGCTCATGCAGATGTGCAACAGGGAGCTCCGATAACCATTCTTCTCCAAATGAGGCGAGCTGCTTCCATTGTGTTGGATAATGAAACAATTTGATCAGTAGCTCATTCACTTTAGTAATAAGCTGTAACCATTGTCTGGAGATCTCAATACCAAATTTCAGAGTAGCTAGCTTTAAGATCAATGCTAAATTTGAACGCTTAGCATCGCTTTCCATTTCATTGAGATACCATTCATGGAACGACAAGATATTGCTGGTTTCTGTAAATCTCTGATTGGCAAATGTTAATACGCGCATCGATAATAAGGCTTGCTCTGGGCTTGTAGCAAGTAATAAGAACAGCAATGCGAAGCGTGCACTTGTCCCCTCTATCCGCGAAAGCCAAATCGTCAATTCATCTTGCCCATACGTAGTTAGTAAATTAAAGTCTACATGAATCGTTAATTTGAAATGTTGGAATAAACCACTATCTACGAAGAGATGAAGTCCACGCCCACAATCACTTCCCATAACAATTCGCTCGAGTTCAACTCTAATCCGTTCCATGGCGATATGTGATAACAAGGGTGCTTGCTTTTTTAAAGCATCCCAAGTATTTGTTTCGATAGTTAGACGATACTCCGCAGCGAATCGGATGCACCTCATCATACGTAAGGCATCTTCCCCGAAACGTGTATGTGGGTCGCCTACACAGCGAAGAGTACCCTTGCGAAGGTCGGCTTGCCCTCCGAAGGGATCAATTAAAGCACCTGATCGATCGATCGCCATTGCATTCATCGTGAAATCACGCCGACTTAAATCACCCTCAATATCTTGAATGAAAGTGACCTCAGTGGGTCGGCGAAAATTCTCATAGCTAGATTCCTGCCTGAACGTTGTTACCTCGTATGGCGTCCCTTCAACAATGACTAAGACCGTACCGTGCTGAAGTCCGGTTGGCTTACAGCGTTCGAATATCGACATGACCTCGTCCGGCTTGGCTGAGGTCGCGATATCAATATCGTTTGTAGCTCGACCAAGCAGATGATCCCGAACATATCCACCAACCCAATATGCTTCATATTGATGATCGATAAGTGTTTGTACAATATAAGCTGCTTGCTCTTCAATTCGATGAATCATCATCTCAATACAACACCTTCAGTATCAAACATATCCAAACTTCTACGAATTGGCTTGTTCCTTAATTTATATCACGGAGTACATGCGGTTTCCTTAAGCTTCGATGTCTGTCCTAATATCCGATAATAGATCTGTTCATATTCCTCTGTTAATTGCTCAACACTAAACTGTGTTTGAGCTCTAAGCACACAGGCCTCAGAAAACCTTTGATATAAAGCTTCGTCAGAGAGCAATGTAATGACATATTCACTCATCTGCTCGGTATCACCCACTGGTGCGAGAAATCCCGTTTGACCATGCGTAATTAGCTCTGGGATTCCCCCTGTATTCGATGCAACGGTTGGTACTCCACAAGCCATTGCTTCTAGTGCGACCAGACCAAAGCTTTCCTTCTCAGAGGGAAGCAGCATAATATCAGCCAGAGAGATAATCTGGGCTACTTCATCCTGCTTACCTAGGAAAGAAACCCGATCCTGCAGTCCCAATTCCTTGACTCGATTACAGATCCTGTGCAATTCATTGCCTTCTCCAACAAACAGAAGACGTGAAGGGATTTTTTCATTCACTCTGGCGAAGATATCGATAACATCTCCCACCCTTTTAACTGGACGGAAGTTAGATATATGCATAAGTATTTTCTCATGGGGCTCAGCGTAATCACTTCTTAGTATGTTACATCCCCGAGGGTAATACACTCTCTTATCAACAAAGTTATATACAAGGTCAATAGGTTTAATAATTCCTAATGCTTGACGGGTTTCTTGGATCAGATCGTCGGACACGGCAGTCACTGCATCACTTTCATTAATAGCCAGTCGAATTAAGTCACTGAGCGATTCATCCTGTGCAAGTACAGTAATATCTGTACCATGGAGCGTCGTTACCACCTTCAGATGATCACCTACCATACGTTTGGCAAGATAGGCACAGATCGCATGAGGTACAGCATAGTGTACATGTAGAATATCAAGCTCTTGCATCTTCGCAACTTGAGCTTGCTTACTAGCAAGAGAAAGATCGTAGGGCGGATAGCGAAAAACCGAATAATCATTTACTTCAACTTCATGATAGAATATATTTTTCTGGTATTGTCCCAGTCGAAATGGCATGTTATGCGTAATAAAATGGACCTGGTGCCCCTTCTCAGCTAAGAGCTTTCCGAGCTCTGTTGCAACTACGCCGGATCCACCCAGTGATGGGTAGCAGGTAATTCCGATTTTGAGCATATTTAGCTACCTTCTCTCTTTTCTTTAGAAAAAATCTAGATGTACAGGTGACTTACTTGCAAAGCCTTCAGCATATGTACAGCCCACCCTCTGACCTAGTAGCTTCCCCTGAGACTCGATGCGCTCCAGGAAACCTTGATTAATCGGTGTTGGAACATAATCTGCTGAAGCATTCACAGCCTCAAACTGAGTTTTGTAAGCTATAAGCGCCTTCATCTTAACAGTATATTCTTCTGACACGTCCACAATGAGCTGTGGCTCATAATGATCATTTATATAATAATAATACATCTTATCTACTTTGACAGGTGCTTCATCTAGTTTGTAATTACGTAGCTTAGCGTTAAATACCGCTTCATCGACCAGCTTACTACACATAATGTGATCTGGATGACGATCTAACCAGTAGGGTGCGAATACAATTCTTGGTCGATACTTACGAATTTCGCTCGTAATTAATTGAATCGTTTCAGCATTCATGAACAGCCCACGATCGGGCAAACCTAAATTCGATCGAACAGCTAGTCCAAGAATAGCCGAAGCCTGATCAGCTTCCAACCTTCGCGACTCTACGGTCCCATTAGATGACATCTCAGCATGAGTTAAATCACATATCCCTACTCGCTGACCTGCCTTAGTATGTTTATAGATCGTTGCACCCATGCCAATTTCTGCATCATCTGGATGTGCTCCGAATATGAGAATATCAAGAGACGTCGTATTCATCATACTTCACCTGGTTTATATTTATGTACAATTTCTCTCCATGCAAAATCACCACGGTCCAGTGCTTTAATTAAAATTTCAGCTGTTGCCACATTCGTAGCTAGCGGAATGCTCTGAACATCGCAAAGCCTCAATAATGCACTAATATCTGGCTCATGAGGCTGGGCCATTAATGGATCCCTTAAGAAAACAATTAAATCCATCTCATTCTGGGCTACCATCGCACCGATCTGTTGATCTCCACCTAGTGGACCCGACATAAATCTGGTTATCGTCAGCTCGGTTTGTTCCATAATTCTAAAGCCCGTAGTTCCGGTAGCAAATAAAGTATGACGCACAAAGACATGCTCATATGCAATTACAAAGTTTACCATCTCGTCTTTCTTGCGATCATGCGCAACCAGAGCTATATTCATCGTTAGGACACTCCCTATTAGAATCAATAAAATTATGTTTATTTAATCAATGAAGCTTTCAAATCCATACACAATACCTGTAAGCTCCATTGATTTCTTAACCGCTACATTAACACCAGGCATATATCCTACTCGATCATAGGAGTCGTGTCTGATCTTCAAGGATTGAGCGAATCCACCGAATATAACCTCTTGTTGAGCGAATACCCCGGGTAGGCGAACACTATGGATTCGAAAACCATTATAATAACCACCACGAGAACCTTCAATCGTTTCATGCTCTAAAGGATTACCCTGACGATGCTCCTTACGAACCTCTGAGATTAATTCTGCGGTTTTTATCGCAGTACCCGACGGAGCATCAAATTTCTGTTCTCCATGATATTCAATAATTTCGAGATCCGGGAAATACTTGGATGCTTGGGCAGCAAATTTCATCATTAGAATAGCACCTATGGAGAAATTTGGAGCAATAATACCGCCAATCCCTTTCTCACGGCTAAGCTTGTCCAGCTCTTCAATATCACTCGGAGAGAATCCTGTCGTTCCGATGACAGGCCTCACTCCATGACGTATTGCTAGCTTGGTATTCATTAGTACCGTATGTGGAGTAGTGAAATCCACCATCACATCCGCTCGAGATTCTACAAGCGAGAGCTCAAGGTCATCGGAGACGATGACACCACAGGATTCGGCTCCTACGAGCTTACCCGCATCAATTCCAGCATTGGAAGGATCGACTGCTGCGACAAGTATTAACTCAGGGTCATTCATTACCATACGAACAACCTCACGCCCCATTCGGCCACCTGCTCCTGTAACCATTACACGAATTCGTTGCTCTGACATGAATTTTCACCATAATCCTTTCTCCGTCTAAGTTGCTGAGTCATATAGCTATAATTAGTTGTACTTATGCTTTCGCATCATAAATTCATAATCAGTAAGAAGCTGTTTAACCTCTGCATGCTGTGGGTCTAGCTTGGATGCTTCCTTCAAGATGAGGACAGCCTCATTATATCGCTCTTGAATTCCATAGGCTAGAGCTAGCATGAGTAGTGCTTCTAAAGATAATGGATCCAGCTGAATGGCATTCTTCAACAGCAATTCCGCTTCGCCCAATCGTTGATGACCTTTATATAACCATTGCTCCGCCTGAATGAGCAGACTTTTGGCTCTCAGCGTATTTAGATGCAATAAGTAGTTATCTGTTCGCGGTGCAAGGTAACAAGCTTCTTCTGCATGCTCGATAGCCTTGCTCAGCTTATTACTACGCGCGTACGTGATCGATAAGCTATAACGATAGAATGCATTCTTCGGCTCAAGAGAAACTGCCTTCTCGAACGATTCGATGGCCTGCTCAAAATCCTGCTGAATAATAGATTCATATGCTTTTTGAATGTAATTTTTCCCGTTCATATACAACCACCCTCCTTCCAATTTAACGAAGGTTGATGATACAGCATATGAAGCTTACTCCAATTCGGTGTTAATAGGCGTCCAACGATTCTTATCCCTCGTTTGGAATTTCTGCATCACTTGATCGAATGATTCACTCAGGTCAATGCCCATTGAATTAGCAAAACAAATCGTGATGAACAGAATATCTCCAAGCTCAAGCTCAATTGAATTATCTGCTTCTGTAGATTTCTTAGGCTTCTCGCCATAAAGATGATTGACCTCTCTAGCCAATTCCCCAACCTCTTCACTCATACGTGCAAGCATGGAAAGTGGACCGAAGTAACCTTCTTTAAATTGTGAGATGTATTGATCTACTTCCTGCTGCATGAATTGCAATGATTTATCGGACATAGTGAGGTTCCTTCCATGATCCAAAGCTTTTTAAGACTATTCACATTCCGTACATATCCATGTTAACTTAAAGATGCTTTGAACACAATGATGTTTTTGACTGTTGGATAGGCGATCAATTGATTATACTAGCAAGGTAAACACGATCAACATCTCGAATAATATCCCCTACAAATTTAGTTTATCCCTATACTGATATCAATGAGGAGTGCCAGAATGATAAAATCAACTCTAAAAAGCCTATTTAACCGCTATCTTCCTATCACGCTCGGTACAGCTATTTACGCATTTGGTCTACATTACTTCATTATCCCTAACTTATTAATGGAGGGGGGGATTACAGGTATTGCATTACTGCTCAATTATTCGCTCTCACTTCCTCCTTCGATTACAACACTGGTGCTGAATATCCCTCTATTCGTTTTAGGCTGGTACGTGTTTGGCAAATTTACAATGGCGTCCACGATTTTCGGTACAGTATCGCTCTCAATTTTCTTATGGATAATGGAGCTTGCGATCAAATTTCAATGGTTAACTCCGTTTTATACACAGGATGATTACTTATTAGTCGCATTATATGCAGGGGTAACCTTAGGGGCGGGTTTAGGGATTGTATTCCGTTATGGAGGGACAACAGGTGGATCGGATATTATAGCAAGAATTGTTCAGAAAAAATGGGGCTGGAGCATGGGGCAATTCATCCTACTCATGGATGTGGTCGTCATTTCGGCATCGCTATTCTATATACCTAAAGAAAAGGTGCTTTATACCTTGGTTACAGTCTTTATCGCTTCTAGAATGATTGATTTTATTCAGGAGGGCGCGTATGCTGCCAAAGCATTCACGATCATAACCGATCACTCAGAAGCCGTCGCTGTAGCTATTACAAGAGAGATTGATCGAGGCGTAACCTTATTCCCTGCCAAAGGTGCCTATTCTCAAGCGCCCAAGCAGGTCGTCTACTGTGTCGTCTATCGGCATGAGATGCGAAGAATGAAAGCGATAGTTCGAAGCATTGATCCTAAGGCATTCCTTGTCATCAGTGATGTACATGATGTATTAGGAGAGGGGTTTAAGCTCGAGTAAGCACTAATTTCTCCCTCACACAACTATCCCAATATCCACTTGGGTGCTAGAATCCTGCAATAGAGCGTCTATATTGCTCTATTGAGTTACTTCACTACTGGATTCCTGCAATAGTAGCGCTCCCTATGGTTGCGTTAATTACGATCCGCTTCATCAGATTGTTGAGAAAGTCAGAATTGTAGTGATGGAGAGTGAAATATTGGCTTGCTGCGAGTTTGGGATTTAAGTTCCATCCTCTATATTCCTTACCTAATAAAGGAACTTAAACCCAGCTGTTTGAGCTGAGCAAGACAATATTTCACTCGGAAGAATGAGGTTTGGCGTTTTCCTAAAGCACCCTATATCTTCTCCAAGCTACATAAGCCAATGCACTGATAATGACGGCTGCGATGAAGGTGGTCCAAATCACATTGTTCTCATCGAGCATGAGAGGTACGGTTGTTTGGCTAGCTTTATTGCCGAACAATTCGTTTAGAACTTCAGGGAGGTGATCCATCCCTTGATTCACTCTCTGGTAATTTACTTGTCCTTGCGATAATTCTGTTGTTAGAAAATTGAATAATGAATGAACCTTCTCCACGAGTGCTGCATCTCTTGTTAGAATGACAGAGGGTTGGATGATGAGATAATGACTATGAAGCTTCTGTAGAGCAGTTAACGAGCCGACATCATTGTTCGTCTTTACCATTTCACGAAGCAACAATGCATCCTGCTTCAGTATAGACTCATATTCCAGCCACATCGGGTTATTCTTGTGCGTTAACGAATCAGCTATGAATCGTAATTGTGTTGCAGCGGTTAAAGCATCCTTCTCGGAAAGCTGAACACGATTGTAAACACGACGAGCTGCTACAACCGTTTGTGTTAATGCATTGACACCTTCTAGTGAAGTAATCCCCTGATAAGAGACCGTCGTAAGAAGATTACTGAATCGTTCAAGCTCGATCCGAGCTTCCTGATATTCTCTACTCTTGGCATGTTTATAAATCGTCTCTGCCGAGTCATTCAATAGCTTGAATGTTTTCTCCTGTTGCTTGGTAATAACCAAAGCAGCTGCTTGTCCATCTGATTGCTGAGCGCAGCCAGAAACGATGATCAATACGATCAGACTTGTCATGATTAGAGACCAATAACGTAACATAGGACATCCCTCCTTCATCACATCATATGGAGGAATGTCCTATGTTAGACCTGATCTATGCTATTGAATTTGTTTTATTCGAATTTTATAGATGATAGCTGCAGTTAATAATCCCAATAGGCTCAAGAACATAGTGAACATTTCTATGATGGACAGATCATCCTCAAGAATATCAGGTAGCCAAGGGTAAATCATACTGTGATAGTCTAGATAATCATTGATCAACACCCATATACCAACGAATACGATTGAGAGCTGACCGAAGCGCATATAACGCGAGAACAAGATGACCTGTAGCACCATACCTAGATGTGAAACAACTAACATCCATTCCTTCCAGACAATCGGATCACCCTGAGCTCCTCCAGCAGCAATCATCGCTACCGCCCATATCCCATACTTGACGGAGGTAACGATAGCAAATGCGTCAACAAAGGCTCTAATCGACGAATAGAAGCGTGAATGTTGTGTACCCTGTAGTAAGGTCCTGTCAATGATGATGTAGAACAATGAAAGCGTGAAGAACAAGCTCGCTGTTGGGCTATCTGGCACGAAGGGCAACAGCCATCGATCCATCGTATTATAGATAAGCCGCAATTGATTACCATACCAAATGTAACCGTATACTGTACCGGCAGCATTCGTAATAAATAATAACCATAACATCGCTTTAGAGAAGAAGAAGTTCTCACTCCAGAAAAATCGCCACATTGTTCCCTCATCCGCATCTAATTGTCTATTAGCCACAGCTACTCCCCCTTTCCAAAAAAAAGCCTAACCGGCATTCCGGTCAGGCTGTGTACTTAAGCGATTTATTCTACTGGTGCCTTCTGAAGCGCAAGCCAGCCTGCTAAGGTGTCGATATCTTCTGGAGTAAGACCCTTTGCAATATTCTCCTCGTATTGAGCACCCATGCCACCCTTACCATTCTTGATAATATCCATTATCTCTTCTTGTGAATAAGCATCTCCAATTCCTCGTAGAGCTGGAATACCACCATTACCCTTCAAGCTATCACCATGACAAGCAATACAGGTTGCTCTTGCATAGATATCTGCCCCAGGTGCATCATCGGCTACTATAGCTAGCGATGCAGGATCAGGTTTACTTGCCTCAGGAGGTTTACCTTTACTAGCCATAACCTCTTCTTCCTTAAGGAAGTGTTCCGGTGTAATGCCTCGAGCTGTAAGCTCATGCTGATAGAAATTCCAAGCTGTTATCGTTAGATAGAATACAGCAATAATCGATAAAAACATAAGAGATGAGGCTATCGGTCGGCGGTAAAATCTTCTTTCCTTACCTGTGTCTAGAAAAGGTGCTAACATTAAGCCGCCGAATAAAAAGGTTGGAATGATTACCGTACCTATAACTACGAAGTTCTCAGATGTATATGGATACTTTAGAAGCTGGTACATGAATAAGAAGTACCAATCTGGCATTGGAATAAAATTGGGGTTTAATGGGTCAGCAAGATACCCTAGTGGAGCCGGATGCGATAATACTAACACCATAAAGCCAACTAGTACTACAGCCCCAACCATCCATTCCTTTAGAAGGAAATTCGGAACGAATGCCTCTGACTTACCAGGATAAGCGGTATAATCTTGCGGAATCGGTCGGTCTGCTTTAACTCGTACTCGTGAATCACCAACATAATGGACTTTTTCTTGATCTTGTTTGTGCGCCACACCATTCTCCTCCTTTTCCGTTTAAAGTATTATAGTGGTCCAGATATACCTTGTTTACGAATCATGAAGAAATGCGCACCCAAGAGTCCTAGGAGTACACCAGGGAGGAAAAATACGTGAATCGCGAAGAATCGTGTTAATGTCTGAGCACCAATGATGTCTCCACCCTGTAATAAGGATTTGAGATATCCACCAATGCCTGGTACTGAGGAAGCAATTTCCATTGTAACCTTAGTAGCGAAATATGCTTTATTATCCCACGGAAGTAAGTAGCCCGTTAAACCTAATCCCAGCATCACGAAGAAAATAAGAACACCTACAACCCAGTTCATCTCACGAGGATTTTTATATGAGCCCGTGAAGAATACTCGTAGAGTATGTAGAAACATCATAACAATTACTAAGCTTGCACCCCAGTGATGCATACCTCTTACAATAGCTCCAAATGCTACCTTGTGCTGCAAGTAATCTACACTTGCATACGCATTAATGATATCTGGGACATAATACATAGTCAGAAACATACCTGATAGAATCTGAATAACGGTAATGAAGAATGTCAGACCACCAAAGCAATAAACGAATGCTGAGAAGTGGTGAGCAGGATTAACGTGCTCGGGAACCTCATGATCAGCAACATCCCGCCACATCGGCGTAATATCAAGACGTTCATCAATCCAGTTATAAACGTTTTTTAACATCTGATTTGCGCCTCCTATTTCACCCTTTTATTCGGCATTAATGTACCTAAGTATACAAATCCGTTTTCAATCTTCACATCATATTGATCTAGTGGTACCGAAGCAACAACAAGATCCTTACCTTCCTTGGTATAACGCGCGCCATGACAAGGACAATGATATTGATTTGGGTTTTCCGCTACATCCCCTGAAGCCCATTGAATCGTACAGCCTAGATGCTTACAAATTGGAGATAACGCATAGATCACATTATTCTCATCCTTCGTGATCCAAGCGGAAAATTCCGGCTCACTGCTATACCAGCCATCAACCTGCAATTTATTAAAAGTAAATTCTTGCGGTTCAGCTGTGATTTTACCTTCTTCAACAACCTTAACCCAATCACCTTCACCTTTAGTCTGCAGTAGAGGATCAATAGCAAATCGAAGCATCGGGATTAATGGCAATGCTGCCATAAAACCGCCTGTTCCCCCCAGGGTGTAGGTTAGAAATTGTCTACGGGACATTTCCTTCTTCAATATAGGCTTCTCACCTGAAGGGTGCTTATCTTGTTTATGCATATCACTCATGCTCACTACCCCCTTAATCCACTATAAGAATAATTTATAATAAATATAACGAACATAATTATAATAGCTCACACGCTTACAGGCAGTCAAGAAATCCGCTCTAATTATGATTAATATCACTATTGATTTGTACACAAATTGTCACATGTTCGAAGAAGTCGGCTTGGATTGCCACAAGGAGACAATTTTACCTTGCACATCTTTCTTCATTTCAGTGTTATTCATTCCTTCATAATCTGAGTAGGATAATAGAAGGTCACAATAATTATTTTCATTATGGAGACTAGCTTCTCCTCTTACGGCCATGATCATATAAGCAAAGCCTTGCGCTCGCAAATGACCACTGATAGCTTTCATTTCCTCTTCGAAGCGCGATTCCGATATATAATGATACGCTGGGTATACAACAATACGCCCTCGGAATTGACCTTCACTAGCATCAATCAGATCTCTAAGCTCCTCAAGTCCTCGTGTAGCTTCCCAAGGCTCTTCAACTCCACTTAATCCAGTTATTGGTAATAGGATTGTATCCAGATAAGGCTTGAGCTCCGGCCATTGCGCTTCCTCAATATCACTGAATTTCATTGTTTCTCACCTCAATTCAAAATGGCCATATTCCTTACCCTTTAGCACATAGCTATCCGTTGTAATCTTCATTCGATTTAGATCTTCTGAGGTAAGCTCACGTGCAACTCTGGCAGGTGAGCCCATGGATAGGGTATATGGTGGAATAACTTTATTCTCTGTTACGATGGAGCCAGCCCCAATAAGCGCATAGTCTCCTATAATGGCCCCATTCAGAATGATAGCCCCCATACCGATTAAAGCTCCTCTACCAATCTTGCAGCCATGGATGATTGCTCCATGACCTACAGAAACATCCTCACCAATCAGAAGGGGTTGATTCAGATTAACATGAGCTATGGAGCCATCCTGAATATTCGTCCTCTGACCGATTCGAATTGGTGCTAAATCACCACGAAGTACAGCGTTAAACCAAATCGAGCATTGTTGTTCAATGCTAACATCCCCAATTATTCTTACTCCATCCGCAATAAAAGCACTACGATGAACGACGGGCTTAGTCCCTTTGTAATCATATAGCATGTCATTGACTCCCTCTAGTAGTTAGTGATCACCTCATCATCACTTACCTTTACACCTCGTATGATTGACGCAGCTGATTGTGTAGCTTGTACAACCTTGCCATTGCCATTCTCCCCGATACGAATTAATCCTAGGTGCATCATCATCTGCAGGATTCGTTGCTCAATAATCGTCTCCTCCGTATCATAGTAGAATGGTTTCACCATAGGACTAAGACACTGAATAAGTGAGCTTGCAGTTATCCAACGAATGGAAAGCCTTTGAACCCAGTGTGTAATTGCTACTATATTGGGAATTGGACCCTTATATAATCTTATCCATAGTCGAAACATTTGTCCAAGATCTTCTTTATCATTCTGGGCAACAAGCTTCTGGCCCTTCTCCGTAAGATGAACCTGATCATCTTGCTCCTGGATAAGCCCGTTATAATAACAATAGTCATAGATAAAAGAGAAACGGCTTGGGTAATCACGAAACTTACGACCATAACCAAAGCGCCATCCACCCCGAGAAATAGGTAGCTCTTTCACCGTCATACCGTCTAATAATGGATTCAATACTTTTTTATAAATGACTCCATCAGTAGTAAGTGGAACATCCTCTTGCGCAATATACCGCAATACATACAACATATCATCAGCCATTACATGCTGCTCATCACGGTAAGCAGGCGGCTCTTCCACACGATCTAGATGGGATTGAAAACGCCATTGTAATGCATGGCAAGCTCTTTCCTTCAGGTCATCAGGAACCTGGAATACATATTTGGTTTCATGCGAGTATCCATTGAATATCCAGCCCTTTTGTTTGAAGGCACTTATCATTGCTCTCGATAAATCGCCACCGCCGGCTGCTGGAGTGAATCTAGCTTGACTAGCCCGAGCAGTTAAGTCCTCTAAGCTATAGGTGGCCTTGTTCTCAAATAGCATGGAGTTCAGAAAACGAATATCCTCAATGGTCATTTCACTAATATATTTATTGAAGGATTCTTTCCGATTGATCGTATTCAGAATGGCTTGAATCAGCTCATTCTTAGAATTCCCGCTACATACACATTCATAATGATTAGCAATTTTGTTCAATTGATGAATATCCGCATAACAAAGCATATCCGCTAAATTCAAGATAATCCCTCCGATCGTACATGAGTTCTATTACCATTATTTGAATTTGAGCGAATATTATGCGTAAGACAGCTATATAACCTTTATGTATTCAGATGTGTCGTGCAATTATATAAAGAATGTCGCCAACCCTCAGCTTCTCTACTCACTATACTCAGTGAAGTATTAAGAGGATGATCGAGCACTTCATGAGGGAATACTCCCTTGAAAAACTGGCGAATCCAGCCTCCATGTGTGACAACCACAATTTTCTGCCCTCTATAACCACTTGCTAGCTCCTCCATACTTTGAATAGCTCGGCTGAGTAGGGATTCATCCTCTTCTACACCATGATTGAGCTGCATCCATTCTGTACCCCACCTAGCCTCACGTTCTTCTAAAGTGGTACCCTCAATTGCTCCGAAATTTCGTTCTCTTAATCGCGTGTCATTCAACCTGCTCTCTATGCCGACGGCATCAGCAATATACTTCGCGGTCTGTGCAGCACGCTGTAGGTCACTTGAAACTATGATCTCCCACTTCCCAAGCTGTAATCTCTCAGCAATTCGCTTGGCTTGTATTATACCCATATCATTGAGGGGTATATCTCGATGTCCTTGCATACGACCTTCTTTATTCCAATCCGTTACGCCGTGACGTACTATTGCGAATTCAGTCATGAGCATCCTCACTTTCTCTCTTATTATTTCTTCAATAAAAAACCTCCAAGCCTTAGCGGCTAGAGGCTTGTCTTTATGCTCGTAGTCGAGATAACCAGTTCATAATTAGCAGTGTAAATATAAAGCCAAGAATACTAAGTGCAAGTAGATAATCGGTATAGGTTTGTATAGGTCCCATTCGCAATATCGTCGGTGCACTTATACTCGCTACTGGCATTCCATCGAACATTGGTGGATTACTATCTATATTCAGTTCATCGATGTGTGCGGTATCACTAATACCCGTCATTTGGTTAAAGTCGGTGCTAATTTCAGAACCACCGGTTAAAGAATTTATAAAGGTTACAATGAATATCGCCATGAACAATGCGAACGTCGCCATAATTTTCCTTCTAACTTTATAGGAAAATGTATAACTCTTGAAAGTTAAAGGTAATCGCCAAGATTCATCCTTGTAGATTCGACCCATTACCTCTGTCGAGATTGGTTGATACGTAGTAGACACGGCTTGTTCTGACTCTCTAGAAAATTGAATCAAATCTGAGCTCATCTTCCACATTTCGAATTCCTCACGGCAAGCTTGACATGTGCTTAGGTGTCGATTAGCAGACACTTTGCGAATGTCATTACTTGGTAGGTCCCAATACTCGGCTAACATTTCGTTACATTCATTACAATTCATCATCTCTGATTCATCCCTTCATACTCTCTAAACATGGGCTCTGCTAAGTAAGGTTCTAATTGTGCTTTCACGCTTGCTCTTGCCCGGAACAACAAAGATTTAACAGAACTAACGGTTTGACCAAGTATATTAGCAATTTCCTGATAATCCAACTGATCATATTCCCGAAGAATTAGAGCGGAACGTTGTTTTTCAGGCAGATTATTAATCGCATCTCTTACCTTAGCTACAGTCTCGTTACGTAATATCGTCTGTTCTGGTGAATCTCCCACTGCCGACTGCGGGATATAACCGCTATCCTCTAAGGACACCATGTTATTCTTATGCTTACGCATCTCACTGAGCACGGTATTCCTTGCTATCGTATAAAGCCACGTAGAGAAGGAAGCCTCTACCTCACGGAAAGTTTGCAGACTTCGATAAGCTTTATAAAATGTCTCCGCGCAAAGATCCTCTGCGATCATCTCAAGATGGGCGCTTTTTAGCATATGATAAATAAAACTGAGGATTTTGCGTTCGTAACGCGTCATCAATTCAGCATAAAGCTGGACGTTGCCATCTTTAATTTCTCTAATAAGCTGGGAATCGGTCATTTCAAGCGGCCCTCCTCGCGATTCCAAGGGCTACCCAGCATATATCTTATTACCATACTGGGAGCAAAAAGTTGCGATCTATAATGTAAGATAGTCAATGATCTAATTAATACTTACAGTAATAGGTTTAATTCGATCTCTATTAGGATAATTCCTGCTTTTTCGACAAAAGCATTTCCATAAGTACACTAATTATCATTTCATTGTACGTTACCATATAAAGTAAAATGCCTATACAGACAAAAAAAATCCACCTTTCGGTGGCTGCACAGAGTGCCATATATTTCGGATAGGAGTGGAGAGAAACCATACTGTACTTTTATTATATGTATCCGTTTACATTCTGTCAATGGAAAATGTAAACGTTTTATTTAAAATAAAAAAATACATGTGGTTTATATCGATTATTCCCTAGATATGAATCAAACAATCCATCTCTTGTAGAAGTTCGACAGCTTTCTCCATGTCCTCTTCTTCACGAAACGATAAACGCAGCACTCCTGGATCATCCATCCTATTCTCAATAACTTGGATATTACTAAGATTTACTCTGTGGTCACCTAGCTTGGTTGTGATCCTACCGATAATTCCCGGCTCGTCAGGTACATCCACATAGATCTCATATTGTGACTCCATGATTCCCTTTCTACGCTCTGGCAGCATATTGCGAAAAGCTCCAGCGCGGAAAAATTCTTGCTCGATCCCTTCGCCATTATCTTCTTCTATCAATTGTATGAATGTAGAAACCTCAGCATTCCAATCCTTAAGTAATTCGAGCAATATCGTTTTATTATGAAGTAAAATATCTCTCCAAATTACGGGCTCACTCGAAGCAATTCTAGTAATATCACGGAACCCTCCTGCTGCCAGAAGCTGGTATAAATTGTTGGAATCATTATATTTCGCTATTTGATTAACAAGTGCAACAGCAATGATATGAGGAAGGTGACTTATTGCCCCTACGATTTCATCATGTAGATGCGGCTCAATTCTTACGATCTGTGCTTTCGTCAAATGTAGTAATCGAACCAATTCCTCATAAACGTCATCGGGTGTTTGCTTAGATGGAGTTAGCACGTAGAAAGCATTCTCAAACAAGTGTGATGTTGCGGCTTCAACCCCCGATTTTTCCTTGCCGGCCATTGGATGTCCACCAATAAAGTAAACACCCTCCTGCTGTAATGTTTCACTAAACTGTACAATCGAATTCTTCGTGCTTCCAACATCGGTTATTATGCATCCGTTTTTAAGCTTTAGTTCCTGTAGTCGCTGAAGATAAAATTCTAGCATCCCTACAGGAACACATAAAAATATAAAGTCAGCGTCAATAGCAGCCTCTTCTATGGAGGTCGTAGCCTCGTCAACTACACCATGCTTGAGGTATTTGGGTATAGAATTTGGGTTGTTTGAGTAACCGATCACACGCAAGCCAGGTTTCCCCTTGAAGCATAATGCCAATGATCCACCAATCAATCCAACTCCAAAGATGGCGATTTTCTTCATCGTCTCACTCTTTCCATCGAAGTTGATCTGAAATAACTCAGTTCGCAACTACTGTAATATTTTGCAATACCTGTTCTAACGCTTTAATAAAGCTGGCATTCTGTTCTGTGCTACCGACAGTCACTCTTATGGAGGTTGGGAAATCCAGCTGATGTCCCCCTCGAACGATAAAGCCAAGTTCCATTAAGCTCTGAAATACACGATCAGCAGGTCTATTCGTATCCACCATAATGAAATTCCCATAGGCAGGGAATGCTCTTAATCCAAGTCGAATAAATTGATCGTTCAAATAACTGAGTCCCTTGGAATTCTCTTCCCTACAGTTCCCCACAAATTCTTGATCGAGAATGGCAGCTTTAGCAGCTACTTGAGCCAATCGAGTTGTATTAAATGGTTCACGTACTTGATTAATCATACGGATTACCTCGGGATGCCCTATACCATAACCGATCCTAAGTGCTGCCAAGCCATATATTTTAGAGAATGTTCGAAGTAAGATCAAGTTAGGATGAGCCTGTAACAGCTGAAGACCATCCGGATATTCAGGAGATGTGTTATATTCACAATAAGCCTCATCTAACACAACTAGCACATCTGAACTGATCTGCTCAAGAAACCCTTTCACCTGAAGATGAGTGACCATCGTTCCGGTTGGATTGTTCGGATTACAAATCCATACAATCTTCGTCTTCGGTGTAATCGCAGCGAGCATGCCCATCAAATTATGAGCTCCGTCCACAAGTGGTACTTCAATGCAATGCGCACCCTCGATTTCTGAATTATGCTTATATTGCGGAAAGGTGTGTGAAGCCATTACGGTTTCATCACCACTAACTAAATACGCACGAGCAATCATCAGAATAACTTCATCAGATCCAGCTCCGAATATGATCTGATTCGTTGCTAAACCTAAGTGATCTGCAACAACAGCAGTTAATTCCTGACTCGCACCATCTGGATACAAGCTGCTATTGTCAAGCTCCTCCACCATGGCTTGCTTAGCTTTTATTGAGAACCCGAATGGATTTTCATTGGACGCTAGCTTTGTAATCTCCGTTAGACCAAGCTCTCGTTTAACCTCTTCAATCGGTTTACCTGGTTGATATGCTTTCAGATTGATGATATTCGCTTTAGGATTAATCAAGACAATCCCTCCTTAAATTTATATTACCTTATTCAGATCAAGCATTCCAGTTGATAAAAGTATGCTCCCCTACTAACTACCCTTTAGCTGCTTAACAAAATCATGAATATATTGAAGCCCCTCTGATTTGGTATCAGGGTTTCTTAGTAATGGAAGAACCTCTTCTATTGTTCTTACAATAGCACTGCCAACAATTACACCATCACTTTTCTCGGCAAAAGCACGATAATGCTCGTTCGTCGATACACCAAAGCCAACGGCAATAGGCAATGTAGTGGAATCTCGAACCGTTTGCAGAAATTGATCGATGCCTTCATAGAATTGCGTACGAACTCCTGTTACTCCGAGTGAAGAGACACAATACACAAATCCAGCAGCTTTCGCTGAAATTTGACGTATACGTTCATTCGAGGTTGGTGCAACTAGTGGGATCAGATGAATATTATACTGCTCAGACAGCTTCCTAACCTCCTGATCCTCTTCATATGGAAGATCAGGAATAATCATACCACTGATATCGTTTGCTGCAAGCAGCTGGAAAAAGCGATCTAATCCAAGCTGCAATATCGGGTTGTAATAAGTAAATAGGATGAAGGGTAGCTTTACACCTAACTCTCGAGCTCTAGTTGCCGCACCAATACAATCCAATATGCTAATTCCATGCTCAAGTGCCCGCTCTGATGCCCGTTGAATGACCGGGCCATCAGCTAGTGGATCAGAATATGGCACACCTATTTCAATCATATCCGCTCCAGCTAACTCCAGCTGTTGGATAATCTCGATGGATATACCTACCTCAGGGTCACCTAATGTTAAGAACGGTATGAGCGCTGCTCGTTTCTGTTCACGAAGCTGAATGAATACCTCATCAATGCGATTCATTCTGCTCACCTCCTAGATAGGCCTGAATAGATTCTACATCCTTATCTCCGCGACCTGACAGGCTGATGACGATAATCTGATCCTTATTCATCGTAGGTGCTAGCTTCATCGTCTGAGCAACAGCATGAGCACTCTCTAAGGCAGGAATAATACCTTCAGTTCGACATAACAGCTGTAGGGCATCAAGTGCTTCTTGGTCGGTAATTGGGTAATACTCCGCACGCTTAATTTCTTTTAAGTACGAATGCTCTGGTCCAATACCTGGATAATCTAAACCAGCTGAGATCGAATGTGCTGGTAATACCTGACCAAACTCATCCTGCAGGAGATAGCTCATGGAGCCCTGGAATACACCAGGTGTTCCCATCGTCATCGTAGCTGCATGCTCATTCGTATGAATTCCTTTACCTGCTGCTTCCGCACCAATAAGACGGACAGCTTGATCATCCACGAACGGATAGAACATCCCTGCGGCATTACTACCGCCGCCAACACATGCGACTAATGCATCCGGGAGTCTACCCTCACTCTCCATGATCTGAAGCCTCGTCTCATCTCCGATAACACGTTGGAAATCCCGTACCATCATTGGGTATGGATGAGGCCCAGTGGCTGAACCCAGAATGTAATAAGTGTCCCGAACATTACTAACCCAATATCTAAGGGTCTCATTACAAGCATCCTTCAACGTGCGTGTGCCAGAGGTAACTGGAATGACTTCTGTTCCCAGAAGGTTCATACGGAACACATTCAGCTTCTGACGCTTCGTATCCTCTTCTCCCATGAACACCTTACATTCCATACCAAGTAATGCCGCAACAGTAGCAGAAGCCACGCCATGCTGACCTGCACCCGTCTCAGCAATAATCTTCGTCTTGCCCATACGCTTGGCTAGGATAGCTTGTCCAATCGCATTATTAATTTTGTGTGCACCGGTATGATTTAAATCTTCTCGTTTCAGATAAATTTTGGCTCCGCCTAACAATTGAGTGAGCCGATCTGCGTAATACAGTGGTGTTGGTCTGCCGGAATATTGCTGCTGTAAATATCGAATTTCTTCAATAAACGAAGGATCCTTGGAATAAAACTGATATGCTTCCTCTAGCTCGAGTAATGCATTCATTAGTGTCTCTGGAACAAATCTGCCTCCGAATTTGCCGAATCGACCATGCTGGTCAGGTACATTACTAATCATGCTGTCTCACCCTTTCAATGAATGCTTTTATTAATAGAATATCCTTAACTCCATCAGTCTCTACACCACTTGATACATCAACACCATCCGGATGGTAGGCACCGATTAGCTCACCAACATTATCTGGCTTGAGACCTCCAGCAACGATTAGCGGTATACCCGCTTCTTTCGCCCATTTCTGGTAAGCGGGAATACAATGCCAAGCAAAGGTCTCGCCAGTACCCCCACCGATATGGGGATCATAGGTATCTATAAGTACTGAGTCACAACAACCCTTGTAAGGATCTAATTGGCTGGATATCGTCGATGGATCATCACCATTCTTAACAGCATGTACCTTGCATATCGCAATTTCAATAAACCTCTGTTTAACCTCCATACAAAATTCAGGAGACTCCTGACCGTGAAGCTGAATAACATCTAACGGTGCAGCTTTTAATGTCTCTGCTAACATATCCATAGACGGATTAACGAATACACCTACCGCTCTCGCAAAGCTACCCGTCAAACGTAATGCTTTGATCATGGTTCCCGCAAGCTCAGCGGTTACTGTTCGTTTGCCAGCCGCGAATACGAATCCTATATCATCTACAGCTAGTGTACCCAATGAGACAACCATTGGAATGGTTCGCAGGCCGCAAATTTTTATTGTAGGCTTAGAAGTATTCATTTACTTCACTCCTTCTATCACTATCACACCCAATAATTCATTCACAGCTAGGCCAACATCTGACTGTCGCATGAAATGCTCACCAACTAATACTGCATTCGCACCTACAGAGGACAAATAATCGATTTCCTCTGGCAATGTGATCCCACTTTCACTTACCCGGATTACACTTGCAGGAATCATACTTACTAATTGCTCTGTCGTTGTAAGATCCGTTACGAAGGTGTTCAAGTTGCGATTGTTAATTCCGATTAACGATGCATCTAGCTCAAGCACCTGCTCCAATTCAGGCTGACTATGAACCTCAACTAATACATCTAGTTGTAATTCGTGAGCTATACGAAGATATTGACGCATTTGCTCTTTAGTCAATATAGCTGCGATTAACAGAATGGCATCTGCTCCAATGGATCGTGCTTCATAAATTTGTAGCTCATCAATAATAAAATCCTTACGTAATAAGGGTAGCTTTATGGCTTCTCTAACTTGCTTCAAGTAATTATTCGAGCCTTGAAAGTACTGTTCATCTGTTAAGACTGATAAGCAATCAGCGCCTGCTTGCTCATATGCAAGGGCGATCTGAACTGGATTGAAGTCTGCTCGGATTAAACCTTTGGAAGGTGAAGCCTTCTTCACCTCTGCAATTAGGCCCATTGTTGATCGTCTTGGCTTCCTAAGTGCTTTCTCAAATCCACGTGTAGGCGCCATCGTATCAATGATAGATAGGAATGACTGAACAGTAGCCTGCTCCTTAAGTTGTCTAACCTCTTCTCGCTTCGTAGCGATAATTCGATCAAGATACATGTGTGAATTCTCCCGTGAAGCGAATGAGCTCGCTTAATTTAGCTTGTGCTTTCCCAGAATCAATAACAGCTGCCGCAAGCTTAACACCCTCTGGAAGTGAAGAGCATAGATCTGCGACATAGAAGCAAGCTCCTGCATTCGCCAGCACAATATCTCTATGAGCACCTTTATTACCCGCTAGAACACTTAGAATAATATTTGCATTGTCTTTAGCATCCCCACCAACAATATCAGCAAGCTGACAGGCTCTGAGACCTAGCATATCCGCTGTAACATCGTAGGTGCGAATCTCACCATTCTTTAGCTCAGAAATTTGTGTAGCAGCTGAGATGCTGATCTCGTCTAATCCATCATAGCTGGATACGACTAAACCACGCTTGAGCTTTAATTCATGTAGCACATGTGCAATTATCTCAGTTTTACCCCGATCAAACACGCCAAGTAGCTGCCGATCCGCCCCTGCAGGATTCGTAAGTGGACCTAGCATGTTAAATATGTTACGAATTCCTATTTCTCTTCGAGGGCCAGCAGCATATTTCATGGATTGATGATAAACCTGAGCAAACATGAAACAAATTCCAACACGAGAAAGACAACGTGATGATTGAACACTATTCAATGTAATATTCACGCCCAATGCCTCAAGGACATCAGCACTACCACTCTTACTAGACATCGCCCTATTCCCATGCTTCGCTGTGCGAATCCCACCAGCAGCAGCAACAATAGCGGACGCTGTGGAGATATTGAAGGTATTTGCTCCATCCCCACCAGTACCACAGGTATCTAATAGGTTTAGTCTTTCCGTTTCTACACGATGTGATTTACTCCGCATGCTTTCAGCGAATCCGGCGATTTCCTGTATCGTCTCACCTTTCATTCGTAATGCAGTAACCAGACTACCGATTTGAGCAGGCGTCGCTAATCCCTCCATAATGTCACTCATAACAGCAAACGCGTCTGCTCGATTGAGATGCTCCCCATCTATAATTTGTGCTATCGCAAGTTGAATCGTTGATTTTCCCATCAAGCTCAAGACCTCCCTAGAGAAAGATAATAATCAGAATTTGTAATGTACTTATCTACTTGGCTGACGGGACGAAAGATGGCTTCTGCCATCCGAATGGCTTTTAACAATGCTTTGGCTTTATTGACGGTTTCTGTATATTCGCTCTCAGGCACTGAATCATATACTATACCTGCTCCAGCTTGAACATAAGCTTTACCGTTCTTAAAGATGATTGTGCGAATCGTAATACAGGTATTTAAATTTCCTGAGAAGCCTAGATATCCGATAGCTCCGGCATAGGCACCTCGTGCTTCATTCTCCAACTCTGCGATGATGCCCATTGCTCTTAGCTTGGGTGCCCCCGATACCGTTCCAGCAGGCATACAGGATATAAAAGCATCAAAGAAGTCCTTATCCTCACGAAGCTTACCCGTTACATTCGAGACGATGTGCATTACGTGAGAATAACGCTCAACCTCCATGTAGGAATCACAATGAACAGAGCCGAATTCAGAAACTCTCCCTATGTCATTTCTCCCCAGATCCACAAGCATAAGATGCTCAGCTCGTTCCTTCTCATCTGCGAGCAGCTCTTTTTCTAGCTCAAGATCAATTGCTGGCGTACTCCCCCGTGGTCTTGTACCTGCAATAGGTCTTGTCTCAACTCGACCTTCATCCACCTTCACGAGCATCTCAGGTGATGTTCCAACGATGACTTCGTCATCAAGCTTCAAGTAATACATATATGGTGAAGGATTCATCGTTCGAAGCACACGATACACGTGCAGAGGTGATATGTCTGTCTCAATATGAAAGCGCTGGGATAGTACAACCTGGAAGATATCGCCCGCACTTATATACTCTTTTGCCTGAAGAACACGATCTATATATTGCTCCTTTGTCATATTCGATTGGAAGTCTCCGATATCGACATCCTCTGGAATCGATCCCACAACCTGATGATCCTGCATCGTTGGTCTCTTTAATCTTTCGATCATCGATTCAATACGTGCGCAAGCCACCTCATATGCAGCAACAATTTCTGCTTCAACCGCCCCAGCCTTTGCATGAACATTAGCAATGACCTTCATCTGTTGTTTGAAGTGATCGAATACGATGATCTGATCACAGAACATAAAGTGAACATCATCCATCTCTAAGTCATCAATCCGATGAGCTGGTAATTTCTCGTAATATTGCAACAGATCATATCCGAAGAAGCCGATGGCACCTCCAGTAAACGGAGGTAATTCAGGTAGTGCAGGACTCGAGTAGGAACGAAGTAACGATTTGACTAGCTCAATTGGTTTTTCATCATATTGCTTGTGAACCCCGTCATGCTCAACACTCATCGTCCCATTCTTTCCTCTTATAATAAGGAATGGATCCGTTCCGATAAAGGAGTATCTCGCCCATTTCACACCACCTTCAACGCTTTCTAATAAGAAGGCTCTGGGCTCTTTATACAAGTGCTGGAACACACGAATGGGTGTTTCTGTATCAGCCATCAATGTCCGGGCGATGGGAATCAGATTATGCTCCTTGGCTAATCGAATTACTTCAGTAAGCTCTGGGCTGTACATGGATATCACTCCTTTATGATTATTGGATGCTTGCTGTCTATTTAAGACAATAAAAAACCTCTACAGCATGGTAGAGGAGAAGTTCAGTATAAGATGGTTTGTGCCAAATACAACAGTAAATAAGAAAACACAGCAACACATGCTGGTTTCTAACCCTGGTATTGGCGTGCCTACTTGCCTCAGCTCAACTCATCTATCCTCAACTAAACTCTACTTTTCTTGCACTCGTCTGTCATTACTATACATGAACTAATCATGTATAGTCAACCTTGGAATCACGAAAGGCTTGTCTTCTCCTTAAGGTCTGGGCGAAGAATAGATGCATGATTCAGATATACATGATGAATTTCCTTCTGACTTTTATCGGTATTCACCAATACCATGAGGCGAATGCATTTCTCAAGACTGTTCTTAACTGCAATCTCCATGGAGCACATCAAGGGAACTAGCTCCCAGCCCTGCATTTGACGAATGGCTCGTGCAGGGAATGTTGCGTCCAAATCGTGTGTTGTTGTCACGAACACACTACATATGTCTTCTGGCTCTATGTTATTCTCGGCTATAATCTGATGGAGTAGCTCCACGGTTGAAGCAAGAATTTCCTCTGCTTCATTATGTTCAACTGTAGTAGCTCCACGAATTCCCCTGACCTTCATGCATTAAACCTCCTGTTTTAACTCTATAAGTACTTCTCTAACTAGCTCGGCCTGCACACCTTTACGAATTTCCACAGACCCGATTGCTGTTGGTAGAACGAATACCATCTGACCTTCTTTAAATTTCTTATCGTGCATCATGGCACTCATGATTTCATCAATATCTAAATGCGCTGGTAGTCTGACTGGCAGAGCGAGATTAGACAACAGTCTCTTGGTCTCTACGTATATGATTTCCGGACATCCTAGACATAAAGCTAGCTTGGCTGCACCCACCATACCAATCGATATGGCTTCACCATGAAGCAGCTCATTGTAGCCTGATACGGCTTCAAGAGCATGCCCGATCGTGTGCCCGAGGTTTAATATCGCTCGAAGATCATTCTCGCGTTCATCTAAGGACACCACATTCGCTTTAATACGAATTCCTTCATAGATAGCATACTGAAGCGCATCAGAATCCAGTGCAAGTAATTGTTCTGTATGCAGATCAAACCACTCTACGAATTCAGCATCCCAGATTAGGCCTTCCTTGAGCACTTCAGATAGACCTGAACGAACATCTCTATCTGGTAATGTAAGCAGGGTTGCTATATCAAAGATCACTAACTCTGGTTGATGGAAAGCACCGATGATATTCTTAGCGAAAGGATGATTGACACCGACCTTACCACCAACACTAGAATCATGTGCTTGAATTGTCGTTGCAATCTGTACAAAACGGATTCCACGCATATAACTTGCTGCAACAAACCCAGCTAGATCACCTACTACACCACCGCCGAGGGCAACAATCGTAGATTGGCGATCGAGCCCGCCTTGAAGTGCAGCCCCTATAACATCCTCAAGAACAGCAAGGGATTTTGATTTTTCTCCTGGTGGTACAATTTTCACAAGCACATGATAACCAGCGTGCGTTAAATGCTGAGTTACGCTTTCTAAATGCCGCAAAGCTACATTCTCATCGGTGATGATAAGTATAGGTGAAGGCTTATGTATGGAACGCTCTTCGAAGAACTCTCCAATCCGCTCCAATATCCCTTCTCCAATATAGATGGGATATGAACGTTCACCAAGATCTACTGTGATCTGCCTCATATTAGTAACTCTCCACTTGAGCTAGATAGCTCTCATAATTGTTTCTGATTTCTTCAATCGAATCGCCACCAAATTTGTCTAAGAAGGAGACTGCTACTTCCCAAGCTACAACTGCTTCAAGCACAACACTCGCCGCTGGAACTGCACACGCATCTGAGCGCTCCACCTGAGCTGTGAACGGCTCTTTAGTGTCAATATCAACACTCTGAAGAGGCTTATATAAGGTTGGTATTGGCTTCATTACACCACGAACAATAATCGGCATTCCGTTCGTCATTCCACCTTCAAAGCCACCTAATCGATTTGAAGCACGATAGAAGCCTTGCTCTTTGTTATACATAATCTCGTCATGAACTTGTGAACCCGGCTTATGAGCAGCCTCGAAGCCAATACCAAATTCTACACCCTTGAAGGCATTAATGGATACAACGGCTTGAGCAATTCGTCCATCTAGCTTGCGATCCCATTGTACATAGCTTCCAAGTCCAATCGGAACACCCTCGACAATACATTCTACAATACCACCAATAGAGTCTCCGTCTTTCTTAGTCTGATCTATATGCTCTATCATCTTTGTCTCAGCTTCTTTATCTACCACTCGCACAGGAGATTGCTCTGTAATTTCTATCAATTCATCTAGTGGAAGGTCATGCCGTTTCGCTTCAACCTCACCAATTCGAATAACCTGACCTGCTACCTTAATACCAAATTCAGCTAAGAGCATTCGAGCAACAGCACCACATGCAACACGCGCAGCAGTCTCTCTTGCACTTGAGCGCTCGAGAACATTCCTCAGGTCAGTAAGGTTATACTTCAAGCCACCATTCAAGTCAGCATGACCAGGGCGAGGCCGGTTAACACGACGCTTGTCCTCGTCACTTCCCTCAATGGGTTCAATATTCATGACCGTTGTCCAATGCTTCCAATCTTTATTCTCAATGATTAGTGCAATAGGAGCACCCGTCGTACGCCCGTGACGAACACCGCCCATTACTGCTGCTTCATCCTTCTCAATCTGCATTCTACGGCCACGTCCATGACCCTTCTGTCTACGTTGTAGTTGTTCATTAATTAATTCGAATGAAAATTTCATATTACTAGGCACACCTTCAATGATGGCCGTCAGTTGTGGACCATGTGTTTCACCTGCAGTTAAGTAACGCACTAACGTTTCCCCCTCGCGTTTGACTACGAACCGATTACCCAATAACGGCCCAATCTTCTTTGCTCATTATAGTATAGAGGGACAGGTTTGACAAGAAAAGTGAGCTCTCTACTCGTAGTTCATTTATCCGCATTTAATTTATGTCGCCGCACAGTAAAAACCATTGGAATCGTAATTCCAATGGTTTACTTGACTATACTTACGGGACTATGTGCTAATGATTGGCCGATTGCTGAACAGACACGGCATTATTCGAGCGATGGCTCTGAACCATTCCTTGTATGAATGAAGCTTCGATACCAAGAATTTGTTCACATTCCTTCATCGTGATGAAACCTCGTAAATAAGCAGAAATCACTTTAGCTCTGTCCATCATTTAGACCCCTTCCAAATTCTATACGATTAGTATCGTTATAATTGGCAAGGTTTATACAGTAATTTTACGATAAAAGAATGAATCTACGGCCTCTAAATGATATTGAGCAGGTGAAAAAATCTGTTCAGTGCTACCTACAAATAATAATCCATCTGGCTTTAATGATTGCGAAAATTTATGGTAGAGCTCCTGCTTTGCAGTCTCTGTGAAGTAAATCATTACATTCCGACAAATGATCAGATCGAAATCCTTCTCGAATCGATCTAAGAGGAGATTTCCTTTTTTAAATCTGATCATCTTCTTAAGGGATTCCTCTACAAGGTACGTATCGTTCGCCTTACGAAAATACTTGGATAAGTACATACTAGGTATATCACGAACAGATCTTTCTATGTATTCGCCCTTCTGAGCTTTAGCTAGAACTATTTCATCTAAATCCATAGCAAGAATATCTGGGCGATCAGCACCAGCTTCCATGAGTAACATAGCTAGTGTATAAGGCTCTTCACCCGTAGAGCAAGCTGCGCTCCAGCACTTCAGACGTGTCGTCCTCTTCAACATCTCAGGGATAAACTTCTGTTCTAAGATGGTCCATCTAGTAGGATTACGCCAGAACTCAGAAACATTAATGGTTACACGATCCAAGAATTCATTCATCAGGTCCTTGTCTTTCGTTAATGCATTGAAGTAAGAAATAAAGGTAGTAAAACCCCTCTTCATGAACAAGGACGTCAAACGGCGTTTCATCTGGGTTTCTTTGTAGTTACTTAAATCCAGATTTAGATTTTCATTAACCTTACGTATGAATAAACTATAATCTAAATCCTCCAATACCCATCACTCCAATGGTTTCCCCTTATTTCAAATCCATTGTTGAATTGCTCTCGTGTATGTCATCAGTTCCTCAGGCTTGAAGAAATGAGTAATTTCAAATTCTGCGCTTTCTGGAGAATCTGATCCATGGATGATATTAAGGTTCGTATGAACAGCGTAATCTCCACGTATCGTCCCAGGTAAAGCATCTATTGTATTCGTTTTGCCAATCATCATACGAGATAATGTAATAACCTGATCTCCCTCCCATACCATTGCAAATACAGGACCAGATGTTATGAAGCGAACTAAATTCTCGAAGAAGGGTTTTCCCTCGTGCTCACCATAATGCTTCTCTGCCTGTTGTTTTGTCATGTGCATGAGCTTGCTACCAATCAATTTAAAACCTTTTTTCTCAAATCGCGATATAACCTCTCCGATTAAGCCACGCTCTACTCCATCAGGCTTTATCATTAAATAAGTTCTTTCCATCTCATTGCCTCCTCCTTGTTAATTAGATGGTTTGTACAGTTAGTATGTACGATTACCAACAAAATGTGCAATATCTATTAAACTTTTCTTGGCAGTTTGATATGGCAACTGGCCTACTGCAACAATAGCTTTCTCGATATATAACTCTGCTAGCTTCTCAGCTTGAATCAAACCATCGCTTTCCCTAACCATCTTCAATAGTGCAGAAGTATCCGATTGACCATTCGAGTCACGAATCGTATGAATATATGCTATCATTTGTTCTCTCTCTGGAGCTTCCTTAAGAGCCATGATAAAAGGTAGTGTTATATTCCCTTGTCGGATATCACTGCCTGGCGGTTTACCAATCTGCTTCTCTGTACCACAGATGTCCAGGATATCATCTCGAATTTGGAAGGCCATACCCACATTATATCCATATGCATACAATGCTCTTGCTTTTACAGCATCTGCTCCTACCGCTAAAGCCCCAAGCTGGCAGCTGACAGCGAATAATAAAGCCGTTTTCCTGCGGATTCGTAACAAGTATTCTCGCACAGACTGTTCATAGTGAAAGAAGTAACGAATTTGCTCCATCTCACCGATCGTCATCTGAACCATAGCTTTGGAAAGAATCTTATGAATTTGTGGATCTTCAAGCTCAGTTAATACCGTTAACGCCTTAGCAAAGATATAATCACCCGTGTACATGGCAATGCGATTGTCCCATTTAGACTTAACCGTGAATTGACCACGTCGTGTATCGGCATCGTCAATCACATCATCATGTACCAAGCTAGCCATATGTATGAGTTCGAGTGCAACTGCTACATGCTTCAGACGTTCTAAAGAATAATCGCCAAATTGACCTGCAAGTAATACGAATACAGGACGAATTCGCTTCCCACCCGCTTTGAGTAGATGAAGTGATGTCTTATTAAGTAAGCTGTGCTCGGATCTTATGCTTCTATCCAATTCATCTTCGATGTGTCGGATATCACCCTTCAAGCTCATATAAATATCTAAAAGTTTCATTCATTCACCTGTAATATGTTCGTATTATTCCATATATTCAATGGTACTTCTCCAGACAATAATCCTAGCTCCATGGCATACTGATAATACAATTGCAGCCCTTTCTTCTGTTCGTCAGAGAAATCATAGTTGAGTTCTGAAAAATATAGCTTCCAATAATCATGAGTTCCACCTAGACGATCCATTGCAGCGGTAATAATTCCTCTCAGTTCTGACTGTCCTCTGAACTTGCTCTCATTAAAGGATACTTGAACCCGACTGATGAGCTCAGGCATGGATTCAATTGCCTCTCGTTGAATTGCCCATATAGCAAAAGTCATCCAGTGGCCCGTAAGTCTTGTCCATTCCGCTCCCAGATCGAGAACCTGATAGCCATGATTTTCCCAGCTTGCCCGAATAGCATCATCACCAATCAATAATGCACCATCCATTCCTTCCATCATATCATGTAAAGATGGTGGAGCAAAAGAATATTCTGGGTTTCCCCCATGAAACTTTTGCAGAATAATCTTTAATAAGTTAACAGAGGTTGCTGATGCCGTTGTTAGCGCTATTCGACCATTCTTAACGCGATCCAAGTTATCCTTATAGAATAACAAGATTGAGCGGACCGAACCATAAGCACTTACAGATAAATTCGGAAGAATATAGTATCGATTATGAGACTCTGCATAAGCAAATGACGATATAGGACCAATATCAATAACGCCATTCCGCATATTACGGTTTAGATCGGTTGGTACCTGTGACATAACTTCTATCGAAGAGCCGAATTCACCAATTGGAAAATAATGAAATACAGGCCACACATTAGTGAAATCTATTCGTCCTATCTTAAGTATTCTTTGTGGACCCTTCATTATCTGCTCCCCACCTGCTGTATACTTGATTATCGATTCCCATCGAGTCTAACGTCTTACCTACCATAAATTGAACAATATCCTCAATGTTAACTGGCTTGTGATAGAACGCAGGCATTGCTGGTGCAATCTTAACTCCTAGTCTAGCAAGCTTAAGCATATTCTCCAAATGTATGGCTGACAGAGGTGTTTCTCTAGGGATGATAATCAGCTTCCGACCTTCTTTAAGCATGACATCCGCTGCTCGTTGTAACAAATTATTAGAAAGTCCATGTGCAATAGCAGCCAATGAACCCATTGAGCAAGGTACAATCACCATACCATCTACTCGATAAGACCCGCTTGCAATACTTGCACCTATATCTTGTATCGGATGGTAAATGAAATTTGATTCATGCTCGCCGAATTGCTCCTGCATCGTTTCATTCCGTTTGGAAGCATTCCAGCCTAATTCATCGTGTAGAACACGCCAGCCTGCATCCGTTATAATCAGATGAACCGTATAATGATTGCGCAGAAGATAATGGATAAGTGTTACCCCATATATACTGCCGCTTGCTCCAGTTATAGCTATTATCCATCTGCGCGGCTCAATACTCATCCATAACGCACCACCAGATCAACGATTGTAAATACGGATAGAACAATACTTAGCACACCATTCATTGTGAAGAAGGCCGTATTTAAACGAGTTAGATCAATGGGAGAAACCAAACGATGCTCATAAATAAGAATAATATAAGCAATAACTATACCTGCAATATAATACCAGCTTAAATTGGCTAACCATATTAGTGAGAATAAACCGCCAGCTGTGGCCATATGGAAGGCTCTAGCAATCCATAAGGCCTGTGAAATCCCAAATCGAGAAGGAATAGAATAAAGGCCTTCCTTACGATCATACTCCATATCCTGACATGCATATAGAATATCAAATCCAGCGGTCCATAGTGCAACTGAGAGATAGAAGATGATCGCAGTCAGATCAATTTGACCCGTCACTGCAACCCAAGCACCCAGAGGCGCTAACCCAATAGTAAGCCCAAGAATAATGTGACACGCCCAGGTAAACCGCTTCGTATAGGAATATCCAACTAACAAAATAACCACAACAGGTAACAGCTTCATCGATAACGGATCTAGATTAGAAGTTGCCAAGAATAATAAACCAAAGGAAATTGCAATGAACAGCCATGCTTCTAATGAAGATATTAATCCCGCTGGAATAGCCCGATTTGCTGTTCTCGGATTCTTCGCATCAATGGTTCGATCGATAACACGATTTAAACCCATTGCCGCTGTCCTTGCACCGACCATAGCAAGTGTAATCCATCCAAGCTCTCCCCAAGAAGGAAGTCTATCCAGTACATATACAGAAGCAAGAACGGCTCCCATATAGGCAAAAGGTAATGCAAACAAAGTATGTTCAAACTTGATCATTTCCAAGAAAATTTTAAGCTTTCTCATGAGTATCGTCGTTTCCCTTCACGCCGATATGCAATGCAGCTATTCCACCTGTTAGTGGATAAGCCCTCGTGCTCTGCAATCCGATTTTAGTAAATATGGAGAGTAGCTGTTTATGATCTGGAAAAGCTGCAAGTGATATAGGTAACCACTTGTATTGCTCATATCGTTCAGCAAGCAGCTTACCTATAAACGGAAGTATATAACGAAAATATGCATAGTACAGTCCTTTGAAGGGCTGCCAGGTTGGCTTCGATAGCTCCAGACAAACCACTTGTCCTCCTGGCTTAACAACTCTTCTCATCTCTCTTAATACATGCTCAATATCTGGGACATTGCGTAATCCAAATCCAATAGTTACATGGTCAAATGTATTTGTATCGAATGGTAATTCCATTGCATTACCATGAATAAGCTCAATTCGTTTTGACAGTCCTAGACGATCTATCTTACTCTGACCTACATCAAGCATATTACGGCTGAAATCTAAACCTTTAATCGTTCCCGTAGCGCTCGCATCAGACAGACTGATTGTCCAATCACAGGTACCACAACAAATGTCTAGCGCAGATTGCCCTGGTTTTACAGCCATCTTCTTCATCGTGAATTTCCGCCATGCTTTATGCCGCCGAAAGCTAAGCACATCATTCATAAAGTCATATTTGGGAGCCACACTCTGAAATACAGAATGTACGAATTTCTCTTTCGATTGTTGTTCCATATTTCACCTCAAATTTCTTTGGCTACCTGTGGTAACTGTATACTTGGATTAAACGATTGAAGCATTTGCATGACTTCAGCCTTGAGTAATTCTGAATCAAGCTGCTCCATAATTCTAAGTGTTTGTTGGATATTCGTCTGTAGCATATCCATGAGTAGCCCATGAATATTATACTTGGTCAATAACGAGATTACACCTGATTTATCTACATGCATCAATCGTTCCTGATCTGCACTAGACATAGATTCACGTATGAAACAGAATGCCCAGCTGCTTCTAAACATATCATAGCTATTACTTCGTTCAAGCTCACTCTGAATGACCTCGCATTGCGTCAACAATCGTAGTAGCTCTGACCAATTAGCTTTATAAGGCTCAGGAATGAATTTAGAAAGGGCGATGAATAGCTGAGTTCTAATCAATACGGATTGCTCCATGTATTCTTCTGCAGTCAGCTTCATTACTCTGAATCGTTCATAGAAAGTCATCTTCATCCGATTCACTTCACTAATAGCAACTGATATGAGACGAATAATATCAATGCGACCAATGTGCGATAACAGTTGGTAAAATCGACTATTGAAATAATCGCCGGCCAATACCTTCAGCTGACGAGAGCGAGCCTGTCCAATTAATTCCTCAGCTGGCGTAGCATTCACCATATCGTGTGTATCAAGACCCAATTGGGCTAATGAAGTAGCAAGAACGCAAACCTCACAATGCTCGTCTTGCTTAGGATTTCGTTGTAGGAACACGAAAAGTAATCTCGCCCTAATTTCAGGAAAGACAGGTAATGGTGTGTGGACTTTAATCATTTCGTACTCTGTATATTTAAGTGCAAGCTTTGCGATATGGTTCGTCCTCATTAATAAGCCTCCGAGCATTTAAAAGCTAGTCAACCTTACCTATATAATAATCCTGATTATTATAACATAAACCACATGGGTTACGCATGCGCGATCTAGAAGAAGATGTTACAGAATCTTAAAGCCACTACTCAAGCTGAATCCGCGTCCATAGTGGAGTTACAGTTAGCTGAAAACGACTTTCAATGAATTGCTCCACATTGATCTGCCCATTCTTCCAGCTTTGATAATCACTTTCGGAAATTTGAGAGCGATGCGCATCTAATGCTAGTAACAAACGTTTGGGCTGTGGCTCAGCACCCTCCGGAGTTTGAACTAAGCGAACCCAAACCCGATTCACATTCGTTGTCCCACCTAATCCATAGTAAACGAATTCCAATAATTGATTATATATCACTTCGGTTGTCTCCATCGGAGTTCCTGCCTCAAAATCTACAGATAGAATCCGATCACTCCAATCTACTCTTATTAAATCCAAGTGTAGAGGAACAGTAACTACCCAGTCTACAATATTCTTCTCAGTTAGTGTGAAGGGGTTATCATTATTGAATACCTGCAGCTCATTCTGCTCACCTATGAAATGAGTCTCAAGCTCAGGCAAATAAGATAGTAGCCAAGCCATACACAAAGATAATATACCTACAATAAGGAAACGAATCCATAGCTGCATACTCACTTCAACTCCTAAAATTATTGTCTCATCTATTTACTATATGAGAACAATCTCTAAGGAAGTCCAAGCAATAAAAAGAGGCGTAACTTCAAGTAAATTCTACTTCTTAGTCTGCCTCTAAAATGTCAATTATTCTTCAGTATCTACAATACCATGCTTCGTGTATATAACAGCCTTACCACGGATTTTCACTGCTGAGGTATGATCCGTAAATTGAAAAATCATCACTTCACCTTTATCGAGCTTTTCCGTATGATGGAATTTGGTGTCCTGACCTCTAGTTAAACCAATAACATGTGCACCATTCTCTTTGGCTTTAATAACCACATACTCGCCTTGTGTAAGCTCTGACATATGAATCCTCCTTGATCACATATTGCTAATAGTCAAATCCTTATTAAATATACTTTAATTCTAGGGTTGATACAACTTTGAAATCTGCTTGTTTATGAAATTATAAAAAAAGATTACCAGAACGCTGGTAATCTCCCTTGTGAGACAATCAATTATTTCAATGGATATAGATCGCAATCTACTATTATTGGATCCCTTCCTTAAGTGCTTTTCCTGGTTTAAAGGCTGGGACCTTACTAGCTGGGATTTCGATTTCTTCACCAGTCTGTGGATTTCTACCTTTACGAGCTGAGCGTTCCCTCACTTCGAAATTGCCGAAGCCAACGAGCTGTACCTTCTCTCCTAAATGTAGAGCCTCCGATATAGATTCGAACACGGCTTCAACTGCTTTGCTTACATCTTTTTTAGATAATTCGGTAGATTCTGCTACCTTGGTTACTAAATCTGCTTTATTCATGACAATTCACCTCCCCCCATAGCTATGGGTACTTATCATTCTTTGTTCACTCTTTTACAATAAAATATACATACGAATCAATTTCATCATCATACTAGCCATAAAACCACTTCCAATTCAACATAAAAACAAGAGCACCCTCATGAAGGTGCCCTATCTCTCTTGTTAAAGTATGATCGCAATAAGTCCACCAGAGCCTTCATTAATAATTCGACCAAGCGTTTCCTGTAGCTTGTATCTAGCATTATCCGGCATCATTGAAATTTTCCCTTGAATTCCTTCGCGAACAATACTATGAAGAGAGCGTCCGAAGATATCAGATTCCCATATCTTCTTCGGATTATCTTCGAAATCCTGAATCAAGTAACGAACAAGCTCTTCGCTCTGCTTCTCCGTACCGATAATTGGTGCAAACTCAGACTCAACATCGACGCGTATCATATGAATAGATGGAGCTGTTGCTTTTAATCTCACTCCGAATCGTGACCCATGACGGATTAATTCTGGTTCCTCTAACGTCATCTCTTCGAGTGAAGGAGAGGCAATACCATACCCAGTTGATTTCACCATCTCTAGCGCACCAGAGAATCGATCATATTCACGCTTGGCATAAGAGAAATCCTGCATTAGCTGGAGGAGATGGTCTTTACCGCGTATTTCCACACCAACTACTTCCATTAGAATCTTATCGTATAGCTCATCAGGTGCGTATAAATCAATCTCTGCAATCCCCTGTCCCATGCTCATATCGGACAAGCCAGCTCGCTCGATAAAATCATATTCAGTGAATTGCTCAACAACCCGATCAACGTCTCTTAATCTGCGAATATCCTTCACAGTGTCCCTTACAGAATCCTCATAGTGATTTCTTAACCAATGCTGCTCGTTCAACACCATGACCCAGCTCGGAAGATTGACATTAACCTCATGAACCGGGAACTCATAGAGCACTTCTCTTAAGACTGACATCACTTCCGGCTCGCCCATCGTTGCAACGCTAAGCGGAATCACGGGGATATCGTACTTCTCAGCCAGCTCATTTCGAAGCTGAAGTGTTGCTTCACTAGTAGGAGCTGTCGAATTAAGAATCATAATGAAGGGCTTACCCACTTCTCTCAGCTCATCAATAACTCGCTCTTCCGCTTGGATATAAGAGGATCTTGGAATTTCCGCAATGCTCCCATCAGTCGTTACAACAACACCAAGCGTTGAATGCTCTTGGACAACTTTACGAGTTCCAATCTCAGCTGCTTCTTGAAATGGAATCGGCTCTTCAAACCAAGGTGTAGATACCATTCTTGGTCCATTCTCATCCTCATAGCCTTTGGCTCCTTCAACTGCATAACCTACACAATCAACTAACCTTACGTTTACATCCAAGCCCTCTGCGACATGAATTTGTACCGCTTGATTAGGTACAAATTTGGGCTCTGTGGTCATAATGGTTTTACCCGCTGCGCTCTGCGGCAATTCGTCAATAGCTCTCATACGATCTGACTCGTTATGGATATTCGGCAGTACAACCGATTCCATGAACCTTTTGATGAATGTGGATTTTCCCGTTCGTACCGCACCGACTACGCCGAGATAGATATCTCCACCTGTCCGCTCCGCGATATCCCTAAAAATATCAATTTTTTCCAATGAGATTGCCTCCTATCCTGATCATGAAGTGACTCGTACAACCATAAGGACTTGTAACAATATATGTACAGCATGAGCGTTTATGCATACTATTTATCTCCGCTGCTCCCTCCATCCCGTTACATGGTTCATCTATTCAGTTATATGATAAGAAGGCAAATCATATAACTGAATAGATGAACCATGTAACGGGATGGAGGGAGCAGCGGAGATAAATAGTATGCATAAACGCTCATGCTGTACATATATTGTTACAAGTCCTTATGGTTGTACGAGTCACTTCATGATCAGGATAGGAGGCAATCTCATTGGAAAAAATTGATATTTTTA
>DFZX01000079.1 GCA_002383695.1 Caryophanales bacterium UBA4045 | reverse complement strand
ACAGCGAGTTCTTCAGTGGCCTCCTGATATAAAGGCTCTATATATCGCAGCATGCATACTCTGCTAGAACCCCACCCATGTGCAATGATGATTAATGGAGCAAATTTCCCCTTCTCCTGTAAGCTTGAAGGAATAAACCACCCATGAATATCAACATCCTTGCTCATCCACTGAACCTGCTCAAAAGGCATATTAGGATATTGGTTAATGGCTCTGCGGTGGGGTGTTTGACCTTTGATACTTACTCCATATACAGCGGCAACAACCGCAACCAATAGTCCTCCTAAGCTCATACCCGCATACATCATCTGTGCTCTTCAGCTCCATACTCATCTTATTCATCATTGATTTTGTTTGTTTGATCTTATCCATGTAGAGTATTTCCATATTCAATTGAAAAAATCATATTCATGTAATGTGCATATTGATAATGTCACCTAATGTACAAAAGTTACACAAATAATACAGTTGTAAAAAGAAACTGTTGATTATCCGCAAATAATACGTATAATAGTTATTAATTAGTTATACAAAAGTTATACAAATACATAAACTAACATGGAATAGAGGGTGTGCTATGCTTGGAAGAATCCAACCCTTTGGATTACCAGCTGCTATTGTAGCTATAGAACTTATCTTGATTTCAATAACCGGAGGAATGCTATCTTTCATTATTTGTTGTGTGGCGACACTAGCTATATTCGTATATTTCCAAAGACGAATAAATCGTTTGTTCATACATCAAGCTCTTCAAAAAGCCAGCCCCGACCATACAGCCGATCAGCAATATGGTGATGTTCTAAGGAAGCTCGTAGCTGTTACAAGGCATGTAGAAACTGCTGCAGAGTCCATGACGGAGAATGCTGCTGATGTGGAGCTAAGAGCTGAGCGAATTGTTCAGTCATCCAATGAAATTACAACTGAGCTAGATGTACAAACGGAACGAAACGTCGAATCCTTAGATCAATCTAAGCAAGTGCTGGACAAGTTTATTGAGACTCGAAATTCGATTGAGGGTAATCAAGCTTTAACCAAACAATGGGCTGTGCATACACAAGAAGGATTAACGAACATTGAACAACTATTATTGGGTATGAACGAGATTGAATTGGCTGCAGAGCAGACTCAATTACAATACAGCGAGTTTCAATCCTATTTGCGCAAGATCGGAAACTCCATGGTGGAAATTCAGGAAATCGCTGATCAGACTAAGCTGTTATCTCTCAATGCTGCGATTGAAGCTGCACATGCGGGACACTTAGGAGCAGGCTTCACCATCGTCGCACAAGAGGTCAAGGTGCTGGCGGGTCATGCAAGAACGCTCTCTGAGCAATTGGGCAATACGATTCAGGATATGCTCGGTCAATCGACTCGCACATCTTCTGTGCTCAAGCAGCAGATGAAGGTAGTCTCAGATAATGCCCAGAGAACGTCAAGTGTGAGCAGCTTATTATCAGAGATGTCCAATGCGATGCATGAGGTCGTTGTTGGTGGAGATCAAGTAAAGGCGAATACAGTGGAGCTAGAGCAGCTTTACCTAGTTCTGTTCAAGCGGATGCAAGAGATGATTGCAGCATCAAGCCATATCGAATCTGAGGTGAATGGGACAGCCGAGGAATCTCAAGTTCAACTGATTTCCATGTTTGAGCTTATTGCCTCGATCGATGTGCTAAAGGATTTATCCATGCAGATTAAGACGGGCTTGACTGAAGCCGGCTTTGATCCTGACCAAGCAGAATGGGTCCGAGCCTATGAAATACGTACATAAAATTAGGGATTGGGCACAACAAAATAATACTATTTTCGAGGAGGAAGTTATTAATGAAGGATGTATCCTTGTACCGTGACGTGTTTAATCAAATTGAAGGTGATCCAGAGGTCATTACCGGTATGTTAAGTCGTTCAGCATTAGACAGTAGCTCTATGAAATATGAAACGAAGGTTCCTCAGCTCGAATATATGTGCCTGATTATGGAGAATATGGTGATCACTAAGAAGCCAAAGGCACGAATTTATGCAGGCTTTCAGATGCTTTCTCGCTGTGTTGAGCCTGTGCTTGAGCGATTTCAAGCCATGGCCGATTCAGCGGAAATTGTCTACATATTCGGAGTGAAGGACAAAGAGATGCCAGCGTATCCCAACATTAGATACATTCATCTGCCGGCAGATCATGCATTAGTCCGGGAATGGTTTCTTGTCATCCAAGCACCAACAATGAAAATGATGATGACTGCCTATGATATGGAGGGGTTCGGTACTCACGAGGTTGAGGAAAACCGCAGCTTCCGTGGGATCAAATCCAATCAACCTAAGCTGGTAGATGCAGCGGCTGAGCTTCTAGAGCAATGTATAGCATCTGATGTGAACTAAGCAATGAAACCTAAATCGTATGGCTTGCTCTGGGTAGCCTTGGGTGCCTGCTTGTGGGGAACTGATGCAGTGCTTCGTTCCCCGTTACTGGGTAGTCTTACATCTATAGAAATTGTATTGTTGGAGCATCTCATCCTTAGCATGGTTGCAATTCCATATCTGATCATGAACCGCCAATGGATGAGCAAGCTATCTAAAAGTGAATGGATACTTCTCTTCTTGATCGCATGGGGTAGCTCAGGCCTAGCAACATGGTTGTTTACCGAGGCTTTTCGACACGGTAATCCTTCGGTGGTCATCCTATTACAGAAGTTCCAGCCTCTATTTGCTATTATTGCTGCTAGATTACTGTTAAGTGAAAATTTACGGAAGCAATATCCGTATTGGTTAATTATTGCATTGGTCGGTGCGTACTTTCTTTCATTCGGCTGGAATATTCCTTTCGGTGCTGCCTCTAAGGAGCAATGGATCGGTTCATTACTGGCCCTAGGTGCAGCTTTATTATGGGGGGGAGGCACGGCATTCGGCAGAAAATTGCTTGGTAAGATGTCATTTGTGGAGTTAACCTCAGCAAGATTCGCACTGGCCGTCCCATTCCTGTTCAGCTTGCAGCTTTTTAAATCAGGCTCATTATGGGATGTGCCCACGATGTCTGCCAACCAATGGGGCTATCTATTATTGTTATCTTTGTTTCCCGGCTTATTAGGCATCCTATTCTACTATCGCGGGCTTCGCGATTCGAAGGCATCCTATGCAACCATTGCTGAACTGACTTTTCCCGCATCGGCTTTATTATTAAATTGGTGGATATTGGATAGGGGAATTACTCTTACGCAAGGCTGTGGAATTGTAATCATATTCATATGCGTGCTCGCGCTTACGATGGATCGGGATCCTATACGGTTGACTACAAATCAGAGAAGGACAGAAGGGGTTCGAATATGAAGCTAGCCAAGGTATTAAGTCTAATATTATTTCTAAGCATGACCGTTGCCATTACGTATGGATTATTGCAAGGTGATTTCTGGGGCGACGGCTCTGTGCTAATGGGTCTATTGTGGGGAAAGCTGACGCTTATTGATTTTTATGTAGGCATTGCGCTATTCGCAGGCTGGATTATCTTCCGAGAACGCTCTTGGTGGAAGTCTCTCATATGGATTATTCTGTTGATTGTGTTGGGCAATTGGACGACATCGCTTTATGTGTTAATCGCGCTACAGCAAAGTGAAGGAAGCTGGCATGCGTTCTGGTTTAAGCGGAATAGATCAACCTAATTGTAAGCTCCAGAAGGCGAATGATGACTAATTAAGCAAATACTTCCCTTGCCCAGCAAGGGTTTTTCTCTTTTTGCAAATACAAGCGCACAATAGATAGGTATATTTAGTGTTATTTACTCCCCACTGCTGCACCTATATAATCTAGAGTAGGAGTAATAGGAAGGAAGCTGGCCCAACATGACATGGAAACGAACATCCTTAGGGGCTGCCATCTTTATTGTGATTGCGATCATCATTACCACATTATTCTACAATCGCAACCATCCAACATCACCGGTCGAAACAACACCAACCTTAACAATTATCCTTAAGGTCAGTGATTCTTTTAGTGCAACCAATAACGCATACATTAAAGAGCTTGAAGATAGAATGAATATAAATTTAGAGATCATTACAGTGAATGCAAGTAGTTATAACGACCGGCTGAACATCATCATGGCACAAGGTAGGGCGCCTGATATCATCCAAGTGAATTGGTCTGGAGAAGGTAATCTTCCGGGTTGGGTTCGCAAGGGCTTAATTGCACCTATCGATTTGGAGAAGGCGCCGAATATCGAGATGAACGTATCTCCCTCGTTGATTTCACTAATGAGATTGAATATGGGTGAAGATACGCAGGTCTATGGTGTACCGGGGATAACCTCGTCGTATCCATATGGGACGATTATTCGCAAGGATTGGTTGACCAAGCTGCAATTAGAGCCCCCCAGTACACTAGATGATTATGTAGACACGATGACACGTTTTGTTGAACAGGATCCCGATGGGAATAACAAGCCGGATACGATAGGCTTTACTTCATGGCGGCTGAATCACTTCGGTGGTGTATTCGGTGGAGCATTCAAGATTGATTATCTATGGGACTCCCTGCACCCCGATATGAGTGATGGGGGTCAGCAAATGAAGTTCAGAGAAGAGCAGAAGGGGTATATCGCTTTCCTGGATTTTGCTAAACAAGCCTTCGAGAACAATTTATTGGATAAGGATATCGTCAATCTGCAGAGTGCCGAGAACAAGTTTATCTTGGGCAAGGTAGGAATGATTGGTGGTTACTCGAATAAGACGCTTTATCTAGAAAAAGAATTGAAGAAATTTGATCCGAATGCTCAGCTCGAATGGATTCCAGGACCAAGTGATCCCGAGGGTCGTCTATGGAACTTCGCACCAGAATCATATGGCTTTAATGGCTCGGGAAGTATGCTTGGCAGTAATGCAGTGTTCGCGATTACGAAGGGTGCTAATTATGAGACTGCTTTGCGATTTCTAGACCAGATGAATTCGCCAGAGATGATCTTCTTATCCAATCTAGGATTAGAGGGTAGACATTATGAAGAATATGATGGGAACAGGAACATTATTAAGCGAACAAGCGAGCAGAACGAAGCGGTGCAGAGAGAGCTATTCGGAATCTCTGATGCTTATCGGGGTGAAACCTTAGTTAGTCTTGGAGATAATGCGCAGGAGAATGAAAGGCTATATTATTACCGGCAGAAAGGCAGGATTCTAATAACGAATCCGCTCTCCTTCAGCATGGGACTTGTTCCTGAGGTCGTGCAATTCCAACAAATGAACCCCAGCTTCAATGAGAAGGAGCGGGTGAATGCGACCAACTACGTAATGGGAACTTTGGCAAGGGAAGACTATATGGAGTACCTCGTAAACGAGAATCTCAATAAGCGAAAATTCCTGTCAGAAGCTATGAATCAGAAATACAGACAACTTGTAGAACTTCAATAGTCTTCTGAGATAGGGGTGATGAATATGAAGACGGTTTACTTCAGGTCCGTGGTATACATGATTACTGTTTTTTCCATTATCGCTCTGCTCGTCAGCAGCCTTTATTATACGAGTATTCGCAGTCAGGTCGAGAATGAGGTTACTTCGAATAACAGTCAGATATTGAAGCAAATGGCTTCAACCTATGAGGTTTTTCTAGATAGCACGATTAAAGCGATTATGGTTTCCATCGAACAGGAGTCCCACTCTTCTTTTATAGATAGAAATTCACAGGTGGACAGCAGTATATATGAAAAGCTCGATAGTCTCACGCAAATCTCCAATTATATTTATTCGATTTATTATTTCAACCAAGACACAACGAACATCTATGTTTCCATGGGCTTTAGCTTCGAGAAGGAGAGCTTCTATGATAAGGAATGGATTGATGCACTGCAGAGTGACAAGGATTTCTATATTCTTCCCGCGAGGAAGCTGCTTACGCTACCCTCAGGTGAGAAGGAAGTTATTCCGATTGTCATGAATTTTCCACTGAATGCCTTGGAGCACCAATACACCTATGTGGTGAATCTGGATGTGAATCAGCTATTTACGTACTTAATTCAGAGTGCGGATTTAAACACGGGAAGAGACTTCAAAATCATGGATCCTTCGGGAATGATCTTCGTTACGACGAATCAACCCGAGCAATCATTCACCAATGTGTTGGATTACGCCTATCTCCATGGGGAAGAGATGTTATCTTCGACGGAAGGAAGCTTTGCCACAGAGAAGGATGGGAATAAAGTCATCGTGTCCTACTTTACTTCACCGCTCTATGGCTGGAAGTATGTGAGTGAGGTTGAGTATGAGGCTGTATCGCAGGGCTTGTTATTTCCGTTAAAATTAATTGTATTGATTGTCTGTATCTCCTTAATCGTTAGTACGCTGGCCGCGATCCTCGTGTCTAGACGATTATATGGTCCGATCAGAGATATCATTGGCATGATTGGAGCAAGTAATTATCCGAAGGAATCCAGTAACGATGAATACGAATTGATCAAGAAGCATATCCACAAGTATTCTTATGAGAATCAGCATCTGAAGGAGACTGTTAAGAGTAACATTCCTGTAGTGGAGAAGAGCTTCCTCTATAACTTATTAGTTCGTAATGTATATAATGAAGCAGATATTAAGGAAAAGATGGCTTATTTTCAAATCCCACTATGTAGTAATTATACGGTGATCACTGTAGAGATTGATGAATTCGAGAAATATATTAATCGATTCTCGATGGACGATCGAGTGCTCTGGGAATATGCCATTGAGAATATTGCGTTAGAGATTATTGATAGGAATGGCGTTGGCTTCTTCATGAGTCTGGAGGCTGCGAGGTTTGCTCTGGTATACAGTGTGAAGAATGAGATGGAGCTCAGTGAAGCTGAGAAGTTAGCTGCGAAATTAGCTTTGGAGTTTAAGAATGCCATACACGCTTATCTCAAATTATCGATGAGTGTGGGTATAGGAAGAGCGAAGGATCAGCCTGGGCAGTTGTATAAATCGTACTATGAAGCGTTAACTGCATTGAAGTATGCGGAGACATTCGGTTCGGGTGAGATGGCAGCATTCTGGGAGTGTCAAGGCTCGGGGGAACGAGTGGAGTATCCTTACGACTTGGAATCTCAATTAATGCAATCGATGACCAAGGGCGATGCGGTGCTAGCCAAGCATACATTGACACTGATTTACGATTCGTTGCGTGCAAGTCAGAGTATAACCTCTTCACAGCTGCATATGTTCACCTTCCAGCTGTTGATTGCGATTAATAAGCTACTGCTTGAATGTGACATTCCCGAATCGGAGGTTTTATTCGATGGTCATGATTTCTTCTCCTTATGTCGTCAGATTCTACAGGAGAAGAATGAAGAAGGATATCTGAGCGTATTTAATCAGATCATCGACAATACCTGTGTCTTCATCCTTGCTAGGAAGGAGAATGCTTCTAATCTACATGTGAAGAAGATGGTTGATTATATCGAAGAGAATTATCATCAGGGGATCTCTGCGGACTCCATTGCGGATCATATTGGCTTAAATCGTGTGTATGCAGGCCGATTGTTCAAGCAGAATATGAACTTGAATATTACGGATTACATCAATATGGTGCGCATCCAGAAATCGGTTGTGCTCTTGAAGGAAACGAACATGAAAATCATGGACATATGCACAGCTGTAGGCTTCAATAATACGCATTATTTCATTCGTATCTTCAAAAGGATTATGAATGTCACACCTGGACAATACAAGGAGCAATTAAACGATACAACAGAATTGCTATAAACGTTCAGCAATTCCGTGTTATATGTAATGAATATGCACGTCTAGCAGGCTGTTTTCCCTTATTGGGAAGACAGCTTTTTTGTGTGATTGCTGCTATCTGTAGCACTTTATTGATATGACATCTTTGTTATTTATCTTTATGCGCTCAGACACCATAATTCGAAGCAAGAGGAGTGAACACATATGGAAGGTATTCCAGAAACCAAACAATTATCATGGCTTCATACTCATTATGATGCAATCCGCCGGAGTAAATATTTCTTACTCATGCTGTTACCAGGGTTAGTGTATTACATTATCTTTCACTATATTCCTATGTACGGCATCACAATCGCGTTTAAGGACTACAGCATATTCGAAGGGATTATGACCAGTCCTTGGACCGGTCAACGGGGAATGGAACACTTTATTGAACTATTCGGTTCTCCTGATTTCATGCGTGTATTTCGGAATACACTCCTGTTAAGTATTTACTTACTATTGTTTTCTTTTCCCATGCCGATTTTACTGGCGCTTAGCTTGAATGAAGTGAAATCTGTGATCTGGAAAAGATCCGTGCAGACGGTTAGTTATCTGCCGCACTTTATCTCAACGGTGGTCATTAGTGGAATGATCTTCAACTTCCTCTCCTTGAATGGTGTGGTCAATCAGTTTCTCGGATTATTCGGTGTAGAGAGTCAACAATTTCTACTCATCCCCGACTACTTCCGTACCATCTTCGTTACATCAGATATCTGGCAGACGATAGGATGGGGTTCAATCCTCTATCTGGCAGCACTGGCTGGTGTGGACCCACAGCTCTATGAAGCCGCTAAGATGGATGGGGCTAACCGCTGGCAGCAAATTAAGCATATTAATATCCCGGCCATTATCCCTACGGCCATCATTCTGTTCATATTCAATATCGGGGGCATCATGAATAGTGGCTTCGAGAAAGTACTGCTGCTGTACAACCCGAACACATACGAAACCGCCGATGTTATAGGAACCTTCGTGTACCGGAGAGGTATTCTAGGAGCCGATTACAGCTTCGCCGCTGCAGCAGGTTTGTTCCAATCTGTGATTGGCTTTGGCTTAGTCATCTTCGCCAACTGGGCTGCACGGAAGATCAGCTCCAATAGCTTATGGTAGAGGGGAAAGGACGATGAATCATATGAAAGTCCGAAGAAGCAAGGGGTCATTGCTGTTCGATGTATCCAATAATACGGTATTGTTCCTAGTGCTTGTCGCAACCATTTATCCGTTTCTTTACGTAGCCTCCGTCTCGATTTCTGATCCTCAGGCGGTGTTGCAGAATCGAATAAGCTTCTATCCAATAGGCTTAAATTTTAATGCTTACCTGGCTGTATTCGATAATCCATCCATTTGGACCTCTTATAAGAACACGATTGTGTATACAGCTGTGGGTACTTTCATTAATCTTTTGCTCACTACACTAATGGCCTATGCACTCTCCAAGCGAGCATTGTACGCTAGAAAATTCTTCACCGTAGTGACGATATTTACGATGTTCTTCCATGGTGGATTGATCCCGACTTATCTCGTGGTTAACCAGCTAGGCCTTATTAACAGCATGTGGGCTGTGATTCTACCGATTGCGGTCAGCACCTGGAATTTGATACTCATGCGCACCTTCTTCCAAGAGTTTCCCGCTGAGCTGGAAGAGGCCGCAACCATTGATGGATGTAATCCGATCCAAGTGTTAGTGCGTATCGTGCTTCCACTATCTAAGCCGATTATCGCGACGATCTCCTTGTTCTACGCGGTATGGCATTGGAATGCCTACTTGACGCCATTGATTTACTTGCATGATAAAGTCAAATTCCCGCTTCAGATTCTGCTGCAGCAAATTCTGATTTCCGGTGAGACCTCATTCGCAGATGCGGTTAGTAGCATTGATAGCTCAGCGCTAATCATTGGGGATTCGGTGAAGTACGCCACGATTATGGTTGCTATTCTCCCTATTCTGTTGGTGTATCCATTTATCCAAAAATATTTTGTGAAAGGCATGCTAATTGGCTCTGTAAAAGGGTGAAAGAAGCGGTCTGACATAAAATTTAAAAAAAGAGCTTGTTCAATAAGTTTGCTTAATGGATGTTGAACACACTCTATAGATGATACGATGTAACAATAATAATTAGGGAGGTTCAAGCTACAATGATTAAAACTCGCACTAGCAAGATGATGTTCTTCATGGTGATCCTATTAGTCCTATTCGTATTCGTGTCCGCTTGTAGCAATAACGGCAATAATAATGCAGAGGAGGTTAACCCTACTCCAACTGAGGCAGAGAAGCCTGCAGATGCTGAAACGCCGGATACAACTGAAGCACGTAAATTATTGGTGGATAAAGAGGTTGAGCTAGATATCTTAATGGCTGAGCATGCGTCATTCCCAGTAAAGACTTATGCAGACAGCCCATTCCTCCAGCATGTAACAGCTTTAACAGGTATTAAGGCGAATCTATTACCTATTCCTGAGGCTGGTGATGCTTACAAGCAGAAGCTGAACATTATGCTGAACACGAACGATCTGCCGGATATTATCTGGAATAGCGTCGATGATGCCAACATTAACTCATTAGCAGAGAAGGGCATGTTCCTATCCTATGATGACTACTTAGAGCATACCCCTAATCTCAAGGCTGCCATTGAATTATTCCCTGACATCCGCAAGAACGTTGCCGCTGCTGATGGAAAGCTATATGTAATGCCAAGATTGATGTTCGATAACATGACGGAGCTATTCATTATCCGCCAAGATATTATGGAGAAGGAAAATTTAGCATATCCGAAAAATTACGATGAGCTCTATACCTTATTGAAGACATTAAAAGAGAAGTATCCAGATCATACGGCATTCATAAATCGGAATGGATCTGAGCATCTAGTTAGCCGTCTTGCCTATAATTTCGGTAGTGGTTATGAGACTAGCACCCATGGCTTCTATCTGAATCGGAAGAAGCAAACTTATCAGTATGGTCCGCTTGATCCAGCATTTAAAGACATGGTCATCTGGCTGAAGAAGCTGTATGACGAAGGAATTCTAGATAAGGAATATGCCTTGCTGACGACCAAACAGTGGGAAGAAGCTTTTGCTAGTGAGAAAGCATTGTTCACGATCGACTTTATTGCAAGAGTTGAACAGAACAATAATAACTATATCGGCCAGAATTCAACGGCTCGTGTTGTAGGGATGGCTCCTCCAGTGGGTCCAACAGGGAATAGTGGTTTCTATGGTAGATCGGGTGTGCTGCCGAACAGTGGAATTTCAGTTCCTGCGGATACCAAGGATCCGATAGCGGTCTTCAAGTTTATCGATTGGATCTACGGTGAGGAAGGGAAGAAGATTGCAAGATACGGTATTGAGAATGAAACGTTCGAGGTGAATGCGGATGGTACTTCATCGTTCACAACCCAGATGAAATCTGATGCCAATCCGAATGGTAAAGAGCTCGTTAAGGATTATGGTTGGATTTATTACTTGAACAAATATGAATTTCCAATTGGCGATCTAGTACCAAACGCAACTGAGCCTGTAAAGGCAGATAATCTGTACATGTTCTCGAGAAAGGTTATGGAGGATGCTAAAGCTGTTATCGATCCAGATCCATCACTTGGTTATACAGAGGATCAAATGAAGATTAAGAAGAGTAAGGGTACTACATTGCAGGATTACTTCAAGCAGAACATTGATAAATTTATTATGGGAGCTCGTCCAATCGGAGAGTGGGATCAATTCGTCGCTGAATTAAACGACCGTGGTGTATCCGATATCACAACGATGCTGAATGAAGCTTACCAGAATTACCTGGAAAAATAGAAAACTGCAACGGAGATGTGGTGTTTACGATGAGCAGTAGCGCAGATCAGAATTTACCTATACGCATTCGTGGAACTATCGAAGGCCGTGTGTTCGAAGGAATCGCTGGTATTACGAGTAATGGAATGTCAAAGCTACTCATGGACTATCCCGAGCAGCAGCAGAAGGAAATCATGGATTTGCTGTTCAAGCCCAACTATGGCGCAAGCTTACAGCATCTGAAGGTCGAGATCGGCTCTGATGTCAATACATCCTGTGGAACAGAGCCATCTCACATGCGTAATCGCCAGGATTTCGATATCACTCGAGGTTATGGTCTACCCATTGCTAAGTGGGCCAAGGATATCAATCCGGATTTAATGCTGGATGCGCTGCGCTGGGGTACTCCACTGTGGATCGAGAACGATACGGATAAACTGGCTTATTATCTGAACTTCCTTCGAGGGGCAAGGGATGAGTACGGCTTGGAGTTCGATTATCTGGGTCCTGATATCAATGAAGGCGCCTTCAGTCGAGATTGGACAGTGAATACACTTCGTCCGGGACTAGTTAGCGAAGGATTCTCATCGATTAAGCTTGTTGCCGACGATAGCGACCATGGCTGGGATATTGCCGATCATGCCGCTAACGATCCTGAGCTATTCAATGCGGTCTATGCGTATGGTGTACACTACCGGCAGGATAGCACGGATACTGCACAGCATAGTGGTAAGCCGCTGTGGCTAAGCGAGGATTTGGCTTCCTTCCGGCATAGCTTCAGCAGAGGTGCGCTCGATATTGCCAAACGTATCATTGATATGTACGTCATTGGGAGGATGACCAAGTATGAGATTCATCCATTAATTGAGGCGGAGTATGAGAATACTCCGTTCAATTACAAGGGTATTCTGGTGGCTACCTGGCCATGGTCAGGTCATTACAAGATTGATCCAGGCTTATGGATTATTGCTCATTATACCCAATTCATCCAACCAGGCTGGATTTATCTCGATGATGGCTGTGCTCAGACATCATCCGGTGGATATGTGACGCTAAAGGATCCCGTTACGAGTGACATCAGCATCGTTATTGTTAATAATGGGCCGAAGGAAGAGCATTATTCCTTCGAGCTCATAGATGGATGGCTCGAGGATCGTCAGCTTTATGTCTGGAGGACGAATGAAACGGAGCATTTCCAGCTGACAAGCACGATACAGGCAGAGCATGGAGCGTTTCAACTGACCGTTGACTCGTATTCGATCTACAGCTTAACGACAAGCTCAGGACAGAACAAAGGAAGCTTAGGACACGAAATTCCGGAGTCCACCACATTCTCGCTTCCTTATCAGGATGATTTCGCCACAGGTCCGATTAGCAGCAACCCATTATACACATCGGATCAGGGCGGGGCCTTCGAGATGTATGATGCCGAGGATGGTAACGGTATCTACCTACGCCAACAGCTGATCGAAACGGAGATTCCTATCGATTGGACATATCGGAAGACACCAGAGCCTTATACGCTGATGGGTAGTCTGGAGTGGGTGAACTACAAGGTTTCCGTCAATGTTCGGTTGGAGGAAGAGAGAGGCTATGCAAGCTTGGGCATCCGTGTGAACTATACGGACAAGAGCAGTCATCCAGCAGAAGGCTACTTCTTCATCATGAATCATAACGGTAGCTATCAGCTTCGGAGAGGGAGAATCCCGCTAGCTCAAGGCAAGACAGATAGATGGACCCCCTATTCCTGGAGCAGGATGGAGCTTGTTGCTAATGGCAATATGATTCAAGCGATATGGAATGATCAGTTGCTCCTTGAGGTGAATGATAACGAACTTCCTAGTGGACAGGTGGTGTTAGCCAGTGGTTATCATCATACCGGTTATCAGAATTTGAGCATTGAGATGATTGATCAGAACACACCTGTTGATTGTATTCGATATCAGGATCAGGATCAGCGAATTCAATATCACGGCAACTGGTCTAGAGCCGATGGGGATTTTAATGCGTATGCACGCACATTATCGAGAACGGATGAAGCGGGTGCCATCATGTGGATACGCTTCACCGGTGTATCTGTAAGTATCCTCTGTAAGAAAGCTCAGGATTGCGGGATTGTTGATGTGTTCTTGGATGGGATATACCAGGGCACTGTGGATACGTATCAACGTATGCCAGGCTTTCGAAAATCCCTAGTTAGCTTACATGGTCTGTCTGCCACAGAGCAACATGAATTGAAGCTGATTGTGAAGGGGCAGAAGCATCCAGAATCAACGGGCCTACTTATATATATCGATGCTGTTGAGGTTGTAGGTGGACAATTACTAGGTATGGAATAACGAATATCATTCCCGTTGTTGAAAGACAACGGGAATGATCTATCATGAGGATCTTACATGAAGAAAGGCTGGAATCGTCGAACATACTTTATGAATTAATTAACAATTATACGTCATTCAAATTTATTGGAGGGATTATTAATAATGAAGAATAAAGGATTAATGAAAAAATTAAACTATGTATGTTTAGCAGTTGTATTGGTTGTAAGTGGATTGAGCGGGATCATATCATACCCAGATGAGGTTAATGCTGCACCTGAAGTCGTTAATATTAGTGGAACTGATGGGGGAAGAACCTATGGAGGGATTGGTGGTGTATTCAGCAATGGTATGACGAAGCTACTGATGGATTATCCAACTGATCAGAAGAATGACTTACTAGACCTTCTCTTCAAGCCGAAATTCGGTGCATCATTACAGCATGTGAAGGTAGAGATTGGGACGGATGTGAATTCATCGTCTGGTACAGAGCCGAGTCATATGAGATCAAGCACTGACTTTAACATTGAGCGTGGTTCGGGATTGTGGATTGCTCAGAAGGCGATGGCCCTTAATGCATCCATTGAGCTTGAAGCACTTCGCTGGGGGACACCCAAATGGATAACTAACGATAATGATAGGTATCTTTATTACAAAAAATTTCTGGATGGTGCACAAGCCACTTATGGATTGAACTTCGATTACATTGGAGCAGACAAGAATGAAGATACTCGTTCGTCCGATTGGCACATGACTACTGGAGCTAGCCGGAATTTTGTAGTGAATACACTGCGTCCACAGCTAGATAACGATGGATATGGTGATGTTGGTATTGTTGCAGCAGACAGCAATACGGGATGGTGGATTGCTGACAGGGTAGCTACTGATCCTGACCTCGAGGATTCCCTAGCAGCTATGGCTGTTCACTATATTGAGGATAGTACGGCGAACGCAAAGAACTCCACATTGCCATTGTGGGCTGGAGAAGATCTTGCACCGTTCCATGATCGATTTGTCGAAGGGTCATTAGATATGGCCTATCGTATCATGAAGATGTATGCAGAAGGCAGAATGGTCAAGTATGAGATGCATCCTGTTATTGAGAGCGCTTACCCAGCTACGCCTTTTAATACAAAGGGAATTCTTGTAGCACATACGCCGTGGAGTGGACACTATGACATTCAACCTGGTTTATGGACGACTGCCCATTTCACCCAATTTTCTGAGATAGGCTGGAAGTACGTGGATAGTGGCAATCACACGGATGATCGTGGCGGATATATGATGGTCAAGGAAAACACATCGAGCAATACGGATTGGAGTCTTGTTGTTCTTAATAAGAGCGCAACGCCTAAGGAGTATACATTCAACTTATCAGGAGGATTAAAAACAGGTACCATTTATCCTTGGAAGACAACGGAAAGCTCACAGTTTATTCAACAATCGAATATAACAGCTTTATCGGGCTCCTTCACAGTAACGATTGATCCATATTCGATTTACACCTTTACAACGACTACAGGTCAGCAGAAAGGAACGGCAACATCCTCTAATCCAGCTTCAACCGCCTTCACATTGGGGTCAGATTATGTGGATAATTATAATAGTTATACAGTAGGGCAGCAGCCCAAGTATATCTCGGACCAAGGTGGAGCCTTCGAGATTGTGACAGAAGGAAGTGGAAAGGTCTTAGAGCAGGTAATTACAACAGCTACCAAGCCAGTTGATTGGAAATATCGGACTACACCAGAGCCATATACATTGTTTGGTAGTATGGTGTGGCGTAACGTTGAGGTTCAAACAGATGTAAAGCTTATTGGATCAAGTGGTTATGTCATGGTGGGTGGACGGGTAAATCACAATCGTAAAACGGTAGCTATCGAAGGAACAGATGTGCCTGCGGGTGGTTATCAATTGAGGATCCATGCGGACAAATCGTGGCAATTTCGTGCAGAGAAGAGTGTTATTGCATCGGGGACATATACTGGATTCGCTACGAATACATGGTATACAGTGAAGCTTAAATTTACGGGAACGAATATTAAAGCTTATATTAACCCTGTGTCAGATCCGAATAATGTTACATTGCTGGCAAGTGTGACTGATACCGAATTCTCGAGTGGACAGCTACAATTCGGAAGTGGCTTAAATGCAGCCCGATTCGATAATTTGGCCATTCGCAAGTCTGATCCGAATATCGACACCGATATTGTCAGATTTGATGACACGGATTCTAACTTGACTTATGTCGGAGCTTGGGAATTTCTTAAGCGTGATTATGAGAACTATAATCGGACTCAGGTTGGTTCACGTACTGCAGGTAATAAGCTTCAATTTAAGTTTGATGGTACGATGGTAGCGATACTGGGAACCTTGGACTTAGATGGAGGGAAGGCTGAAGTGTACATCGATGGTAGTCCAACGCCTGATGCGACAATCGATCTCTATTCACCGACTAGAAAATTCCATAGAGCAATCTATACGAAATCCGGCCTCTCGGTGGGTGAGCATACCTTGGAGCTTGTACCCTTAGGAACCCATATTTCCCCTTCCATCGATGATTTTGTTAGGATAGATTCAATAGAGGTTGGTGGAGGACTGAATACATTATCCAAGATGAACTACCAGTTCATTAATGATACATTCTATTATGCGACTGTAGGCGACACACCTCCGAATTGGATACAGACTACGGATGTCGGGGTGACCTCAACGGTGGAACTGGATGGCTCGAATCGTAAAATTAAATTGAACGATACGAACAATACCAATAGAGCATTCTTAGAAAGGAAGTTTGCACCTGCAAGCGGTATGGTTACCTGGGAGTTCGATTACAAACGGACCACAGCTGATCCGAGCTGGAATCGCTTCTTCTTAGCTAACAATTCGTCAAATGCTGTTGAGATTTACGATACGAATACACAAGGCTTGGCTTATAATAAATCAGATGGAACAAAAGTTAAATTGATGGATATCGTAGCGGGTACCAATTATGCGATAAAGGTTGAAGCCAATACGAATAATAAGACGTTTCAAGTTTGGGTGGATGGTGTGAAGAAGACTCCTTCTACGGCACCAAGCTTTACGAACACAGGTGTGAATCAAGTTGAACGGATGCGTATTGAAACCTCGAATAGTAATGTGGCCACAACGACTGCTTATGTAGATAATGTCAGCATCACTGCATTAGGTGGAACAAGCCAGATGATCATCAAGGATGTATTCGATGAGTATCCTTCAGGGACAGAAGCTGGGGAGCCAAGGGCTATAATGAACGGAGTCAACGTTCAGGAGTTGAATTGGGTCGTTGAGAGTGCAGATCCAACGAACATCTGCGAGGTGGATGCTGGACAACCGGGAAGCGGTAATCACAGCTTCGTCTGCAACGATACCATCTCAACAGGTGGTATTCAAGCGACACGGAGCTTTAATCGGAAGAATGCTGGATATGTAACGGTGGAGTATAAATTCAGACAGGATTCAATCAACAAGTGGACACGCTTCTTCATATCGAACGGTGATGATAGAGCGATAGAGATGTATGATTCCTCATCAGCAGGTGGACTTGCTTTCAAGGATGTACTCGGTAATGAGATTCTGATCGGAAGCCTATCAGCGAATACCTGGTACACAGTAAAGCTAGTCATTGATGTAGACGATAAGAAGTTTGATGCTTATCTAGACGGTGTCCCTAAATTAATGAATCAAGCATTCACGAATCCAAGCTTCCTGGGTATAGATCGACTGAATTTCCAAACGGGTAATAGTACAAGTGTGAATTTATGGCTAGATGATGTGAAGGTCACCATTCAATAAATGGTGAGTCGTATATAGCAAGAAGACTGTTGGAGAAATCATCCAGCAGTCTTCTTACCGTTATTAGGTATTAAGTTGTATTAAAGGCAGCTTCCCTTGTATAATCGAGTAAATTGCATGTAAGGGGACCGATCTATGAGACATTACACAGGCTTTGATTATTTGAAATTTATCATCCCTTCCTTGATAGGTGTATTCCTATTCATGGTGCCCATTCCGTATAAAGGTGACATCACGATACCTATAGCCATATTGGCAAAGATCATAGAAAGCTATTTAGTCGATTATCTGCCACTTATTGTAACGCTGGTTATTGGTGTTACCTTACTGGGTACTTTGGTAAGTAAGTTCCTTAAGCCCACATGGATTCGTAAATCAGACTTTCTCACAAGACTTTTTGAGGTTGGTTATGTATGGGTGTTCTTTCGATTGATTGGCTTTGTATTCGTACTAATGACCTTAATGAAATGGGGTCCAGAGTGGATATGGTCTGAAATTACTGGGGGATTATTGCTGACAGGGCTTATTCCACTGCTTTTCACCATATTCATATTCGCTGGATTATTCCTTCCACTACTACTCGACTTTGGTTTGCTGGAGCTGTTCAGTTCACTTCTCACGAAGGTGATGAGACCCTTATTCAAGCTACCGGGTCGTTCATCCATTGACGCTTTAGCCTCATGGGTAGGAGATGGCACGGTAGGCGTAATGCTTACGAACAAGCAGTATGAGGACGGATATTATACACAACGCGAAGCTGCCGTAATTGGTACGACATTCTCCGTGGTTTCCATAACATTTAGTATCGTTGTTCTTAGCGAGATCGGACTCTCGCATCTGTTTCTCCCTTATTATATGACGATTGTGGTTACTGGTTTAGTTCTTGCTATCGTGATGCCTCGGATTCCACCCTTATCAAGGAAGCCTGATACCTATTATAAGGAAGTAGAGGGGAGAGATGAGAGGAATCTCCCTAAATCTACAAGTTTATTCCGATGGGGGATGATGAGAGCTGTTGAGAAGGCGAAGTCGAGCAATATAATTGACTTTTTTAAGGGTGGTGTTCAGAATGCGATAGACATGGTGTTTGGTGTCCTTCCCATTGTTATGGCGATAGGTACGCTTTCATTGATTATTGCTGAATATACACCATTCTTTAAATGGATCGGGCTACCTTTTGTTCCTCTTCTTGCAATCATGCAGGTTCCAGAAGCTGCTGAAGCAGCTCAATCTATTCTGGTGGGATTTGCTGATATGTTCTTACCTGCAATACTAGGCAGTGGGATAGAAAGTGAGCTCACCCGATTTATTATCGCATGTTTATCTGTAACACAGTTAATCTACATGTCTGAGGTAGGGGGACTCATGCTAGGCTCCAAGCTTCCGATCCGCTTTGGAGATCTTGTAGCGATCTTCCTGCTTCGTACGATCATAGCACTGCCGATCATTGTGCTTATTGCACACATTATTCTGTAACTAATTGATCCCGATCTATGGCTTGTGGTGGTTGCTCTAACCAACCGTTCTTAATCATGATATGGATTCCATCTTCTCCGTAATGACCAATTTCCGAGATAAGTCGAACATAATCCGTAGACAAATCACGACGTGGACTAGTTGCCAGACTCTTGCCGTAATATCCAACTCCGCCTGCATTCAATGTAGTGGTATGGAACATCATTAATTTGTCCGAGTAGGGGGGGACTTTGGAGTCTGTTGGCATTGTACTCCAAGCGCTAGCAGATGGAAGGAATTCCCTACTCAATAATGAACCGAAAATTTCAACGTGTTTATCCGCAATATCCCTTCCCCTTCTCATATACTCACGAACCTCTTGCGATTCGGCCACTTGGCTGTATCCCATAAGCAATGTTCGACCTAACTGATTATGGATGAGATTAAAGTAGATATTAGACATTTCAATGACATTCAGCGGTCTGCGGTGTCCAAACCATCCAGCCATATAGCTCTCATGCTTTATGTACTGCACATTCTTAGATTCTGGTATATAAGGTGATCTGATAAAGGTTCCTTTGGATAGCATAATTTCGGTTGCTTTGTTGAATAATCTAGCCGATTCACTCAGGCATTCTGTGTAGTATTCACATATATCCAAGCGTGCTGAATTTGACAATGCCGTTGCGAATATTTCCATCCCAACCTTACCAATGTTCTGAACATAGAAGAGGTAGAATTCATCGGTAAATAAACGGGGTGCTCCTTGGTTCACATCAAGTGCTTCGGAGTAAGCATCTGGAATGGGAAGCTGTTCTTCTGAGAAGAAGGAACGTAGCTTACGTATATGAGCTTCTGAGGTTTGTAAGGCGAATTCTACAACGGAACGTACTTCTAAGTCTTTGACATGCGCCATGAAGGTTACGAATACGCAGGCTGATGCGCAATCATTCATATAGCTTGACCAAATATTCGCAACCTCAGATGACGTCAATTTAATGTGGTGTTCGGTTTTTGGCTGAGTAGTTTTATTTGGAGTTTGGTTTTGATTTTGAGTTTTAGTTTCTGTTTCTGCAGGCATACTCATGAAGTTCCTCCTTGTATATTCATCTTTTTAATATGTATCATTTTCTATTTTTTATTCTTCGACAGTCACTACGACTTCTTTAGTGTTCTTAGTATGATCTCAGAGAGCGTGCTTAGCTTATACGGCTTAAGTAGAAAGTGTGTTGCTCCTAATAACATAGCCTTTTCTTTCTCATCTAGTGCAGTAGATACGAATACTGGAATGTGTTGTAGCTCTTTCGTATTCTTCATATGTTGAAGTAAACCCCAGCCATCCATATCATCCATTAGAAGTAGGTCTAACACAACTGCGTCAGGAACTACATTTTGAATAGCCTCAATTGCAGCGGAGCCACTCGTATAATGAAGTACATGACAGCCGCTTGAGGTTAGCTCTTCCCTTAGTAATGAAGCTAGACTCTGGTCATCCTCTACGAGGATAATAAAGGGATGATTATCCTTAATCATTCCTTCTTTGTTCCAATTGGATGTAGGTGTATCCTGCTTGACCATAGGAAGAGAAATCGTGAATGTAGTCCCTTCCCCTAGCACGGAATTGATCGTAATTTCACCTTGATGGGCTTGCACAATTTCTCTTACAATAGAAAGCCCAAGTCCTGTACCACCAATTTTTCTATGATCCGAATTGTCGACTCGGTAGAACTTAGTGAATAGCTTTGGTAGTGCCTCCTCAGGAATACCCAAACCTTGATCCTTAATGTCAATTATCAATAGCTTCTCTTGTTGTATTAGTATTAATTCAACTAGACCGCCACTCGGCGAATACTTTACCGCATTATTAATCATATTCATAAAAACCTGCTTGATCTTATCCCGGTCACCCAGTATGTACGTATGGCTCGTCTGTGCATCAATCACGAATGTATGTTGACTGGAGCTAATCTGCTGCATCTGGATTACTTCCTCGATGACCGGAATGAGATCGATATAATTCTTCTCATAGATGAGTTTTCCTAACTCCATTCGTTGGATATCTAGAAAATCATTAATCAGGGTAGTCAACCGTTGAGCCTCTTGGTAAATGGTTTCGAGATATTTTTTCTGTCGCTCTGGGTTGAGTGGTTTGTTGATAAGCATCTCTGCAAATCCCAAAACGCTAGATAAGGGAGTCCTAAGCTCATGACTAACTGTACTGACAAAATCTGATTTCATCTGATCAAGCTCATATTCCTTGGTAATGTCACGATGAACGAAGATGATGTCGTACTTCCCGTTTCCACGAGTTAAGGTTTCGAAGTAGACTTGGATCATTCGTTTCTGTGGTTTTGTGATTTCATAAATATAACGCTCATCCGCAGCGCACTTGCCTGATATTACTTTGAGCATGAACTTTTTCAGCTCATCAGCATCAACTACCGCCTCGCTCATTTTCTGAAGAAAATGTTCAATCGTTGTATTCGTTTCTAAGCCTTCCTTGCTGTCGATCATATCATACATCATTGAATTAACTCGGATGATATATCCGTCCGTATTCACTAATTGAATGCCCTCATGAATCGTATTCAATATATCCTGTGTCATAGCCCTCTCATTTTCCGTATCCTCATACAACTTCAGCTTGTCCAGAGAAACGGAAATTTGCTTAGTAAGAAGCGCGTATTCTTCTTGTTCATCGCTAGTAAAGCTTCGACCTAAACGAGTTAAGATGATGAAAGCACCAATGGCTTCATGCTCGGATTCAATGGGTATGTACAAATCAGAAGAGATCGACATGCCCTCGTGATAGCCCTGTTCATAAGCCTCGCTGCTTCTAACTACACAATGATAGGTTCGTTCTGCAATAATTCTCTGCACAATACTATCCTCAATGTGCTCGAGTATACGTTGACTTCCATTCTTACTGATTCCGATATAAGCATGATCTAGTGCCTCATTTAGTAAGACGATCATACCTTGGTCTGCTTGTGCGACATGAGACATACTATGGATGATATTCTTCAGCAATTCGCTTTTATTCAAGGTATTAGATATGGCACGAACGAGCTCATTTCGACTCTGGGTTACTTTTTCAGTTTCCTGCATCTTATCAATGGCTCCCTGAAGCTCCTCTTGCTGCAGCTGCAGCTCATCCTGCTGTGCCTCAAGCTCTTCATTCTGCTGTAATAATTCCTGCTGATTGTCTTGAATGCGGCTGATCATGTTAAGGAATGACTTGGATAATCTGCCTATCTCATCCTGCCGATCTAATTCGACAAGCTGTCGAACCTCATTACCAGAGCCTAGCTGTTCGGATGCTAGTGCTAATTCCTGAACGGGTCTAACAATCCGAATCAGCATGAGTCGAGCTAATAAGAACATCAATAGAAACATGAAAGCTAAGAACGCAAAAAATAATAGATGAACATCCTCTCTATCCGCATCCAGCTTAATGCCTAATGACTTAATCTGTTTGTTCAAGTTAGTGGAATAATTCTGTAATAGAGCCTTGGTGTCTACAACGACCTTCGTTCCTCCTGTTTCGGAAAATTCAGTTAGTAGATCTATTCGATTGTCCTTCACATAGGACATGACCTGTGGCATAGATTGATTAAAGTAATAGTCATTAAACACCATCAGCTCATCAAGGAGCTTCTCTTCCTGAACGGTGCTGGACACTTTCATATGATCCTGGATAAGACGCTGGATTTCCGCCTGACGGTTTTCAACATAATCTAGAAGCTCTATCCTACGATAGGCGATATAACCCCGAACCTCGAAGAAGAGCTCATCATATTGAAGCTGCAATTGGTCGGCAATATCAAGCTTTCCTTGAATCTGAGTAAATTGCTCTTCATATTCTGTTCTTAGATTTAAGAGCAGCCCCATATACATTAAGGCACCCCACAAGAAGATAATGAAGAATAAGATCATGGCGACTAATAATTGACGGGTTAAGCTCATCTTCATGTAATTAATCACCGAGGATCTCCCCAACTTTCTTGGCTAAGCCTGATGGACTGAAGGGCTTGGGCATAAAGTAATTCGCTCCTATATCCTTAACTCGAGCTTGGTCAGATTGCTGACTCTTCGCTGATAGCATTAGCATAATTAGATCCTGCTTATCTGGTAGCTGTCTAGTCTGAGATATGACCTCTAGCCCTGTCATCTCCGGCATCATATAATCAACAATGACTAGCTCATAGTCATTGTTCTGAATATGCTCCAATGCTTCCTTACCATTAGCTACTAGCGTAACTATATAACCCTCATCCTCTAGAACGTCGCCGATAAGCATTCGTAATGCTTGTTCATCCTCAGCTACTAATATTCTCTTCATTTGCTAGACACACCCTTCCGTTTCATTTCGCCCCAACTGCGCTTTCTCATGATGACTTGCACAATGCCCTCGAGCCTCCAGATCACCGTTAAAAATCGGACAAGAATTTCTCGATAGGTCAGATCAGGAATATTCGGATTAGACTTGGATAGATAAGAGAATAAATTCATATTACCAAACGAGGCGAGTATACGATAAATTTGTAGTTGCTCAGCCTTACTCAGACGATGATGATCACATAATTGTACGAGCACATCCTCCATGGACGTCATCTGGAAATCATCAATATGATATAAGACATTCATTCGTTTACTCCATGATCTTTGCTTAAGTGTCCGGGTATATGGATCCTTGAAGAATTTCTCGGCATAGTCTGTTATTCGTGATTTAACAGCTTCGCCACCTAACGACCTTGCATAATGCTGCAACAGCTTCTCCAGGGATATGAATCGAATTGTGGTGTCAGGGATAAGTTGACGGCTAAATTCGCCCTCGGACAAATATGTAAACATATTCATCTGTTGATCGTTCATGTAGGATTCGATGATGTGATTAGTTCGAGCCTCCACAAGTTTACGTATGAGCAAATAGATGAATATGGCTAGAAGCGCAGCTGTGAGGATCACAATGGCATACCACATATAGGTCAAGTTGAATGATAACATCCTACCTCATCCTCTTCATAAGACGTCTCATTCTTGCCTCAAGCTCCCTAATGCTAAATGGTTTCATGAGATAATCATCAGCACCTAATTCCAAGCCGCGTACAATATCCTTCTCATTCTTTCTCCCAGTCAGCATCATAATCGTGAATCGATCCGCGTTGGGAAGTGCTCGGATACGCTGTAGAACCTCGAAGCCATCCATCTTAGGCATGTTACCGTCAAGAATGATGAAGTAGGAGCCTTGACCAGCATGCCAATTGCTATCGAAGAAAGAGGCACCCTCTCTGTAATCAGTAATTTCAAATTGCATATCTGTCTCAGCGAAGTTCGATAGGAACTCAACTAGCATCTTCCGAATCACTGTATCATCATCTATAATACCTACCTTAATCGTTCGGTTGATGCTGATGATGGAATCACCTGCAGTTACAACACGATTTCTTCCAGCCAACTTGGCTTGATATAGAGCTTGATCAGCGAGCTGAATCCACTCTTTTACCGATTTATCATGGCTCGTTATTGGAATTAATCCAGCAGAGAATGTAGCTGTAATGGTTTTATCCTCATGCTGAGTGACACATTGAGCAAACTGTTCGCGAAGGCGGTCTACGAGCTGCTTGGCTAGATGTGCGCCAGTATCCGGCATGATTAGAATAAATTCCTCTCCGCCATAACGAATTAAACTATCTGTCGTTCGAGCCTTAGCTTTGACGAAATCAACAAACCCCTTTAAGAGAATATCTCCTGCCAAATGTCCAAAGCTATCATTCACCTTTTTGAAGAAGTCCAAATCTATGATCGCAAGGGAGAAAACCTTCCCAGAGCGATTGAAATCTGCCAATAAATGATCCATAACTTGATTTAAGTATATCCGGTTGTATGCACCAGTTAATTCATCAAGCAGAAGAAGCTGATCTAGCATTCTTTTCCTATTCAGCTGACGAGTGATTCGAACAATGAACTCTTCGATATCAATCGGCTTAGATATAAAATCATCTGCTCCGGCTTCATAACATTTCATCCTGGTTTTTCTATCCTGATCAGCACTTATGACCACTCTAGGAACAAGCTGTTTATTCATTCTTTCATTGAAGAACTGTAGTAGCTCATAACCATTCTTGCCTGGCATATGTAAATCGGTGATCATACAATCTGGGTTTACATCATAATAGAATGACATCGCTTGCTCTGCATCATCCGTAGCGAATACAATCCAGCCTTGTTTCTCCATCTCATCCTTTAGCAGCATGAGTAAGGAATAATCATCGTCTATTAATAATAGGGTAGGTTCGAAATCGATGATAGGTTGTACACTATAAGATATAGGTGCAATCGTTTCAGCCGCTAGAGATTCAGATTGTATACGAAGTTCGTGGTAAGCTGCTATAAGCTCGGTCATATAACCTTCTAATTCCTCGGTCGTCCAGAGCGACTGCATATTCTCTTCCTTCAAGTTATCTAGCAATCCCTCGGCAACATGGGATAGCTTGTCTAACCCAAACGTAGCTGCTGATCCTTTGATCGTGTGCAAGAATCGATAAACATACTCATGTCTAGCTTCATCTCTTTGCACGAACCAGCTATTGAATTGTTCTTGGATTGAATCCAATAAAGCATCCCTATATTTTTTCAAAGCTATCCCCTTCCTAGCAGATTCTAGTGAAATGATATTGTAGAATAATGTCGAATAGATATGTGGATATGTTAACATATTTATACACATTGCAGGAACCTTTTCAGTAAGGATAACGTCAAAATATATAATAGCCTCTCGGCATTCGAAGTACTGTAACGGCGTGATTAATGGTCAATCTCTATTCTCTATCACTTATAAATACCTGCATAATTCAGACTGTTGAGAAAGTCAATTGAACGGATTCCGAGTGAAATATTGTCTTGCTCAGCTCTCAAGTAAACCTTGTCCCATCTACCCTAACGAGTGCCGAGAGGCGATTAGATAAAGAAGGAGGGGTTATATCATGAGAGGCGCTATAAGTCATAAGTTTCTATTAGCAATCATGTTCAGCTTAGTATTCATCGTGTTTGTTCCTGCACCTCCCGCAGCGGTTGCTTGTTCTTGTGTGGAGCCTGGAACTGTCGAAGATGAACTGGCGCGATCTGAGGCAGCTTTTGCTGGGAATGTTCTAGAAGTAAAGCAGCACAAAAGTCTTAATGGCTATATGACGAAATCTATTCTATTCGAGGTAAGCGAGTCTTGGAAAGGAGTAGATGAATCTCAAGTTATCATTAGGACAGGGCAAGGCGGCGGAGATTGCGGCTACAATTTTCAAGAAGGAATCGATTATCTCGTGTACGCAAATTCATCTTCTATGTATGGAGATGGGGAGGATTTAGTATCCATTATCTGTAGTCGAACCACAACGCTTGCTAATGCTCAAGAGGATTTGGCTATTCTAGGCCAGGGTGATGCTCCGCAAAAGCACGTAAACCTTGAAGGTGAATTAGACGGAATGAACGTATATGTATGGGCATTGGCCATCGTATTACTAGGGATTATCGGTTTCTGGATACGGAGAAGATTTATGGTGAGCAAGAAGAGGTAGTATGCGGATAATGAGAGTGTCGATGAATTCGTTTTGTCTCGTTTCGAGTGGATAGATCTATCATAGGCATAATAATGATCGAAGAACCATTAGTGTGATCTGATGGTCCTTCGCTTTTCTATGAATTGCTTTGGTTGAAATGCTTCTTCGATTCTTTATTGAAACATCAGATAGGTTTTATAGCCACCGGACAGATTGCGAACCTTGAAGCCCTTCTGCCGCAGAATTTGGGATGCGGTATAACCTCTGAGTCCAACCTGGCAATATACCCAAACCTCTTTCAGAGGATCTAGCTCATCAAGGCTTCCTCTCATCTCGTCAACTGGAATTAACATGGATCTAGGAATATGCCCATTATTATGTTCGATTTCTGATCGGACATCAACAAGCTGAACCTCTGACGGGTTATAATTTACCAAGTCTGAGGGAACAATAACTTCAGATCTTCCCATTAATACGTTCTCCGCCGCATAACCCGCCATGTTAACGGGATCCTTAGCAGAGGAGTAGGGTGGAGCATAGGCAAGCTCAAGCTCGGTTAAGTCAGTGACCGTACCCTTGAAGTGGATCACCGTCGCTATGTCATCGATTCGTTTGTCTACACCATCAGCGCCCACAATTTGTGCTCCTAATACAGTCCCATTCTCATGGAATAGTAGCTTGATTGACATGGGATTGGCACCCGGATAATAACCCGCATGAGAGATAGGATGAACATAAATCGCATGATATGGGATGTTCAAGCGCTTTAATGTACGCTCATTATTGCCAGTAGCCGCAGCCGTTATTCCAAAAACCTTGATGATGGATGTACCTTGTGTACCTTTATAGGTTGTTCCAAGTCCGCATATATTGTCGGCGGCAATTCTACCCTGCTTGTTAGCTGGACCAGCTAGAGGAATAGCGGTTTTCTGCCCATTCACATAATCGACAACCTCAATGGCATCACCTACGGCATACACCTGCTCGAGGTTGGTTTCCAGCTTCTCATTAACGATGACGTGTCCTCTTGGACCGAGCTCAAGTCCACTGCTACGCAAGAATGCCGTATCTGGTGTGACACCAATGGCGAGAATGACGATATCTGTCGCTACAACCATGCCACTCGATAAGCTCACCTCGATATGAGACTCGCTGTCCTCGAAGGCCTTCACGCTATCGGCGAGTACAAGCTTGACGCCATTCTTCTCTAATTCCTTAGTCAGAACACCTGCCATCTCTGTGTCAAAAGGAGCGAGGATTTGTGGTGCTGCCTCAACCAAAGTAACATCTAAACCAAGCTCACGTAAGTTTTCCGCCATCTCTACACCAATAAAACCACCGCCAATGACAACGGCCGAACGTGTGCCAGCATCTGAAACGTGGAGCTTAATGCGATCTGTATCATGAATATTCCGCAATACATGAATTTTGTCACTGGTTATGCCCGGCAGAGCGGGGCGAATCGGCTTAGCGCCAGGAGATAATATCACATAATCATAGCTCTCATCATACGTACCACGATCTTTGCTCTGAACTTGAACTGTTTTTTTAGCAGGATCTATGCTTATTACCTCACTGAAGGTCCGAACATCAATATTGTAGCGAGCATACATCGCTTCCGGCGTTTGGACCAGTAATTTGCTGCGATCTACGATAGACCCTCCAATATAATAAGGTAATCCACAGTTGGCAAAAGAAATATATGCATCTCTCTCGAACATAATAATCTGAGCATCCTCATCTAATCTCCGCAAGCGAGCCGCGGCGGAAGCTCCACCCGCAACCCCGCCGACGATCAGTATTTTCTTCCCCATGATCTAATCTCTCCCTTTGTTATAGTAGGATCTGTATAAGCTCCTTGACCTTCTTGTTCGATACGGTATATATGACCTCTAATCCATTCCGATCTGTCTCAACTATACCGAGAGTGCGTAGCTTCTGAAGATGCTGAGAGACAGTGGATTGTGGCAGGTCGAGGCATTGCTGCATGAAAGTAACATTACAGCTACCTGCTTCCAATAAACCTTTCACTATACATAATCTAACGGGGTGAGCGAGTGCCTTTAATATCTCAGCTGCCTCGTTATAAGCTTTAAAGTTTTTATCCATCATCCCAAATAGCTCCTTTACAAAATCGTTATATCGTTATATTATAATAATACGATATATAAAGCAAGACACATTTTAAATGAAGAGGAGATTGTTGTATATGTATGAAACTTGGTTACCTTCAGATGTTGAGGCCAGATTGGCTAAGGATAAACAGCTGATGATTGTAGACGTACGGGAGCATGATGAATGGGATAGGGGTCATATTGCTGAGGCGAAGCATATTCGGTTAGGTGAGCTTACAGAGAGGAAGAGTGAATTAAATAAGAATCAAGTAACCATTATTGTGTGTCATAGCGGAGCGAGAAGTGCCAAAGCTTGCGAATACTTATCCGCTGAAGGCTATCAAGTGGTCAACATGCTTGGAGGCATGTCGACTTGGAGTGGCAGCATTGCGCGTTGATCAACAGGGTTTAATATATGAACATATAAAGAAAGGTTGATGTTAGCATGGGTAATACAATATTCTATATCCTCTTGGCAATCATAGTTGTATGGTTTGTCTACAAGCAATTCGTACCTGTAAAAGGAGTGAAAAGCTTAAACGGAAAAGAATTCGAAGAAGCGCTGAAGCAAAGCGCGAAGGATGCTCAACTTATCGACGTTCGTGAGGATAACGAATTTCGCCAAGGTCGGATCGTTGGAGCTAAGAACATATCCGTCGGCCAAATCGGGCAGAAGCTTGACCAAATAGCCAAGGATAAGCCTGTATTTGTCTATTGCCGTAGCGGAATGAGAAGTAAGCAAGCTGCGAAGATCCTTAGTCGCAACGGCTATAGTCAAATCTTTAACCTCAATGGAGGAATCATGGCTTGGAGCGGGCAGGTAGTGAAGTAGTGGAAGTAGTGAAGTAGGACGAGTAGTGAGGTGAGACGAGTAGTGAAGTGAGACGACTAGTGAAGTGAGATAAGAGTCGTGCGAGAATTTCTCGTGCGGCTCTTTTGGTGTGGCGTGCATGTTTGCTATCTCTGAAGAGCTTAAAAGGCAGGGCGTATCTTACGATAACTGTATTTCGTACACTTATTTGAAGCTTTTTTCTCGATTTTTGGGAACGAACTGCACTATGTACAGTTAATTTGAGTGATTCTCTCATAGTAGGAGAATATACCTGCAAATAGCTGTATGTAATACATTTAGCAGTAACAGTAGTAAATAAACTTAAATAATTAAATGTATGAAATACAATTAGTGGGTCAGGCAGGTTACTTCAAACCACATTTATCGCACAAAAAGGTATGCCCAACATCGCTATCCTCCCACTCACTCACTATCTATCACCATCTCACACACACTTTCACTCAACGCTCACTATCACACACGCACACACAACTTTCTCCTCCTCCATCCACCAAGTAACAAATCACTTCGAAATCCCAGAGACAAAGAACATCACTGTTTTCCATAGAACACAAACTTTTCGGATTTAGAACACAGTTTGGAAACATCTCTGCTCTATAGTGTGGTTATGCAGTTAATGACTGTGACGCCAAGAGGGTGGGGAGGAGAATGCTAATACAGAATATTCGAATGGATACAGGATAGGACAAGCTTGAAAAACAAAAATAGAAATCTGGAGGGAAAGTAAATGACAAACGAACGTGAAAAGGACAACAACAGTAAGGCAGGAAAGTCAATTTCGAGAAAATTTGCCCCAATGGTATTATCCACGACTATGTTAGTTTCAGCATTCTTCTCCGCCAGCTTACCGGCAGCTTTGGCAGATGAAGTGAAGAAGGACAAGCAAGCAGCCATGTTCGAGGATACCACATACAAAAATCATGGTGAGGAAGTTTCAGAGATAGCCAAATCCTACCCCATCGTTACCAAAAGAGGGCAAATAATAAGACAAGTTGCTATCAAGCACTTTGAAGATACAGATGGCGAAACACCAGTAACTGATGATGTCTATGGTGAAGAACCAACAGACGAAGAAGATGTAGATGGTGAAACACCACCTGCTGATGAAGAGGATGTAGATGGTGAAACACCACCAGCTGACGAAGAGGATGTAGATGGTGAAACACCACCAGCTGACGAAGAAGATGTAGATGGTGAAACACCACCAGCTGACGAAGAAGATGTAGATGGTGAAACACCACCAGCTGACGAAGAAGACGTAGATGGTGAAACACCACCGGCAGACGAAGAAGACGTAGATGGTGAAACACCACCGGCAGACGAAGAAGACGTAGATGGTGAAACACCACCGGCAGATGATTTAGTTGACGTGAACTCCTGGGTATTTCAAACTTATGATTCATTAATCGATGACTACAAAAGTTTGATAAACAATTATGAACTATATTTATACGATTACTTTAATTCAGACAACGAAACGCCAGTAGTAGAAGAAGTAGAAGAAGTAGTAGATGAAGTAGAAGAAGTAGTGGATGAAGTAGTAGAAGGTGACACACCAGTAGTAGATGAAGTAGTAGAAGGCGACACGCCAGTAGTGGAAGAAGTAATGGAAGAAGTAGTAGAAGGCGACACGCCGGTAGTCGATGATGTAGTAGAAGAAGTAGTAGAGGGTGACACACCAGTAGTAGAAGAAGTAGTAGATGAAGTAGTAGAAGGCGACACGCCAGTAGTGGAAGAAGTAATGGAAGAAGTAGTAGAGGGCGACACGCCGGTAGTCGATGATGTAGTAGATGAAGTAGTAGAAGAACCAGCTGTTGAAACCGTTTCGGTTTCATTAATGGATAAGCTGTACAACTATTATAAGAGTGCAGCTACGTCATTTGAAAGTTTTCTGAGTTTCCTCAAATAGGATAAATAAGGAAATAGATTTCAGGGACCCTCCCCACGGGGGATTCTTGAAATCTATTTGTGCGTCATACTATTAGCTTACTATTATAGTGTTTATACACTTCACTTAGAGGTTATAAGTGCATAGGCCCATAACACTATAATTGACCACATACCCTCCGAGAAAAGAAGTTAGTCACGAACAATATATTAATGGACAAGACAAATTCACGAAATATCAATTTTCAAAATATCAGACACTCAAAAAACACATATGCACAAAGCGAAGGAACAAGGAGGCTAATTCCATACATGAAGTCATTAAGGGTGCTTGTAGTGGACGATGATCCTAATGTTCGTGAGATTATTCGAATATATTTTGAACAGAATCAGATTGATATGCTTGAAGCGCAAGATGGTATCGAAGCGGTTGAACTAACGGAGACCATGTCTCCAGATCTGATCGTGATGGACGTTATGATGCCGAGGATGGATGGGCTTGAAGCTTGCCGAGAAATTCACAAAAAATCTGATGTGCCGATTATCATGCTGACAGCAAAGGGTGAGGAATTCGATCGTGTCCTCGGCTTGGAGCTGGGAGCGGATGACTATATGACCAAACCATTCAGTCCGCGTGAGCTTGTTGCAAGGATAAAAGCGATCTTCCGCCGTACTCAGCCTAAGCAGCAGACTCAGGATCTACAAATAGACGATCCCAATCTAGTCTATGAGCATGCGGGGCTGAGCATTCACTTGGGCCGACGAGAGGTGGCCATTCACGGAGATAAAATCAGGTTTCGTCCAAAAGAGTTTGAGCTTCTTGTACATATGGCCAAGTCACCAGGTAATGTGTATACGAGAGAGCAATTGTTAGAGCAAGTATGGGGCTATGATTATATGGGCGATGCCAGAACGGTAGACGTTCACGTGAAAAAGGTGCGTGAGAAGCTATGCAGCTTTGGGAATGAATGCATTCAAACCATATGGGGAGTTGGCTACAAGTTTGAGGTGGACTTATGACATTATGGCTGAGAAAGAGCTTATTTCTCCGTCTTCTTACAAGCTATATCCTTACGGTATTGCTTGGGTTGAGTGTGATCGGCATTGTAATTGCTCTCTTCACCAAGGATTATATTCATGATAACCAGCAAGCTGAATTGTTACGTAAAGCGGAGAATGTTAATTTGGCAATCCAAGATTCCATGCAAGTGAATGAGAACATGAAGAACGTATTGGTTTTTCTGGATCAATCCTATGACACAAGGATATGGATCTTTGATCGGCAGGGTAGGATTATCGCAACCTCCACGAAGGACGAAGTGCTCATTGGAAAATCCGTTTCTGAATCTGCGGTGAAGAAGGTATTGAAGGGAGAGAATGCCGTCACGGGTTTGCAGCTTGAGGGACTAACTGAACCTATGCATTCCGTTGCTGTTGCTTGGGGGAAGGAGTCTAATGTCTATGGTGGTATTGTCTTACATGCACCCGTAGTCGGAATGAATACAACGATAGGCCAAATCCGTGAAACGATTATATGGGCTACGTTATTTGGCATTCTTCTTTCCATAGGTATGGGCTCCTATTTATCCTGGTCGATATCTCGGCCTCTTCGGAAGATGGATCAGGTTACGCTACAAATCGGTATGGGAAACTATAGTGAAAGAATTCGGATTGATCATGTCGATGAAATCGGTGATTTGGCTAACACTATTAATGGCATGGCTGAGAAATTAGAGATATTGGAGCTGGCTAGAAAAGAATCGGATCAAATTCGAAGCGATTTCCTAGCTAATGTTTCTCATGAGCTCAGGACTCCCCTAACCACGGTGCAGGGTTTTCTGGAGGCGCTACAGGATAGTCTTATTCCAGAGGAAGGCAGACAGAAGTATTACGAAATTATGTATCAAGAGACGATTCAGATGAATCGGCTTGTGGAAGATATAATGAATTTAATCAGGCTTGAAAATAAAGAAATTACGCTTTCTAGACAAGCTGTGGATATACAGACTCTTCTGAATAAAGTGGCTTTTACATATCAGAATGAAGCTTCAGAGAAGGGGACAGAAATTAACGTACATGTGGAGAATGAGGCTCTTCAGGCTTATGCGGATCGAGACCGTTTGGAACAAATTATTGTAAATCTATTAAAAAACGCTTTGAAATTCACAGACCAAGGCCTTATAAATCTTCATGCAAGTAGAGAGGGTGAACATGTCCTATTACAGGTGTCTGATAACGGTATCGGAATAACTGAAGCGGATCAAGAGATGATCTGGGAACGGTTTTTCAAGGTGGATCGAGGGCGGTCTAGGAAAATAAAAGGGACAGGACTCGGCTTAGCCATCGTCAAGGAATTAGTAGAAATGCATCATGGAGAGATTCATGTGGAAAGCTCGATTGGGAAAGGATCAACATTTAACATACGTATTCCAGCTATGGATGGAGTAATGCCATGAACAATAAAGAATAACCGCCCTATAAAAGAGCAGTTATTCTTTATTGTTGCTATTGCGAATATGGTAGATTTTTCTGGAGATACTACTAGATTAGCTCTTATTCTTAGGCTTACATATGAAGGGGCCAACTGGTCGCGTAGTCAGAACTCTGGAGGCATTCCTGACGTTCCTTGCGAATACCAATGGTCGTTGAATGGCTTCCCAATGGATGTACCAGATGTTCGGATTTGTGAATAACCAGTGGTTATGAACGGCCGTTACTTTAATACCTGCTCGGCGGAGCCGGGAGATGAATGGATTTATCTCCCGAGTCAGGATAACGGTTTCTCCCAGACATAGAGCTCTACCATCCTTACCCATACTCTCATAAGAAATACCGAAGGGTAGAGTGAAAAACCCCTTGGAACGCCTACCTAGTATTCTCACATTGATATTGGTGCGCAATTTAGTTGCTACACATACCCCGTTAATTACTTGAGCTTGACCTCCGAAAATTTCCGCAAACCGTCTACACTGTGGACTTACAGTCATTGGCTACCACCTTCCTATGATGTACATCATTCATTCTATTGCGAAGCTAGTAGTATGGTAACGGCATTTGGTAGTAGGTAGACAAAATAGTGTTATATGTTGTTTCTCGCGATGTAAGAATGGGTAAGAATTGTTAGAACAGGAGGTAAGAATATGAAATCTATTGATTTACACCATATTCGTGAGGAAGAGAAAAAATATCATGAGCAATATTTTGAAGATAATCGTCTGTATGAGGAAGGTACTTGGTTAGAGGAGCCTGATCACAGGGTACTCGAATTCTTGTCATTGTTGGACACGGAGGTGCCTCAGCAGATCTTAGATTTGGGCTGTGGTGTAGGGCGCAATAGCATTCCTATGGCCAAGATGGTGAAGGACAGCGGGGGACGCATACTATGTGTCGATCTACTTAAGACAGCTCTGGATCAGCTTGTTGTATACAGCAAGCAATATGGCGTAGCGCCAGTGATTACAACCCATCCTGCGGATATCGGAGATTTCACTTTTTTGGAGGCGAGTTACGATTACATTGTGGCAGCTTCCAGTCTAGAGCATGTTAAGACTAAATCGATTATGAAGAAAGTATTACATGCTATGGTCAGGGGCACCAAAGCTAGAGGTATCAACCTCATCTACATGAATACGAATATTAAGGAGGTTACGATAGCTTCAGGAGTGGAGCGCAAGCCATTGTTCGAGATCCTTATCAAGAAGGAGGAGATGCTAGCTCATCTACGGGAGGCTTATGAGGGCTGGGAGGAGCTTCATGTGAGTGAGCAGCCAGTAGAGCTGGAGATAACCAGAGATGACATGCCTGTTATGTTAAAGACGGATCACCTGGTGTTCGCTGCGCGTAAAGGTTAGTCGAGTATTACAATTCCCTATGATCACTTCACCCTTCTGCTACATATCATATTTAGATGCAATAAGGTCTAAATTCTGAGTAAGGGTGAAGTGGATGAAAATTATTGTACAGAAATTTGGAGGTACATCGATTGCGAATGAGGAATCAATCTTACAATGTGTAGAGCATGTAAAGCTTGCGCAGCAAGAGGGCTTCGACCATATTGTCGTTGTTGTATCAGCCATGGGTCGGTTAGGTAAGCCTTATGCCACAGATACGTTACTCTCACTCCTTCAACCACACAACTCATTACCGATAAGAGAACGCGATTTACTTCTTCTGACCGGTGAGCTTATATCTGCATGTGTATTCTCGAATATATTATTCCAACAAGGAGTAGCCAACAGGGTGTTGACGGGTGGTCAAGCAGGCATAATCACTAACAATTCCCATGGAGAAGCGAAGATTATTGCGCTGCGACCGAAGCGTGTGCTTGAGGAATTTGAGAAAGGTAACGTGGTTATCGTTACGGGCTTCCAGGGAATAACAACAGATGGGGAATTAACAACTTTAGGTAGGGGAGGGAGTGATACATCCGCTACTGCTCTTGGTGTTGCTCTAAGGGCGGAGATCGTAGATATCTTCACAGATGTTGAAGGGGTATATACGGCTGATCCTCGCATTGTAGAAGAAGCTCGCCCGATATCCACCATCACCTACTATGAAATTTGTAATTTAGCTCACCTAGGAGCTAAGGTCATACATCCGCGAGCCGTTGAAATCGCCATGCAATCGAATATTCCCATTCGTGTTCGTTCCACATTCTCCAATAGCAAGGGAACACTCGTGACCAATGTGACTGAAATTGAAGGCTTAGGGACCGGGGTCAAGGATAGATTGATCACAGGAATAACCCAGTCACCGAGTGTTACACAGATTAAAGTTTCTCAAAGTGAGAATGAGACGAACGTTCAGTTAAACGTCTTCAAAGTCATGAAGGATAACGGGATTAGCGTGGATTTTATTAATGTCTATCCTAAAGGGCTCTCCTACACAGTTTCTGAACTCAATACAGGGAAAACGCTAGAGGTTCTTGAGGAGCTGGGGTGTAGTTATAGCATTCGTGAGCATTGTGCCAAGGTATCCGTAGTGGGTGCCAACATGGCAGGTGTTCCCGGTGTGATGTCGCGGGTGATGGAGGCGCTCTGCGATGAGCAGATTGAGGTCTATCAATCTGCCGACTCGCACACGACAATCTGGGTATTAATCAAGAATGAGGACATGGTCAAGGCTGTAAAGTCTCTCCACAAGAAGTTCGGACTAGATCGTTAGTAGAATGGACCGGACCGGACCGAGGTAGGGCAATCAAGAAGATCAAGAAGATCAAGAAGATCAAGAAGATCAAGAAGATCAAGAAGATCAAGAAGATCAAGAAGATCAAGAAGAATTCATCTAAACTCGCCTGCGCTAACTGTATTTCGTGCAGTTATTTGGACGGTTTTTGCTGTATTTGAGTAGCTAACTGCATTACGTACAGTTAATTTGAGGGTATTTCACTTTATATACCAGGTTTCATTGAATTAGATGTATGTTATACAGTTAGCATCAACCTTAGAACTACATCTCAAATCCTAACTGTACATAATACAGTTAGGAATCAAGCAGATTTCTTATAAAACACAGTTATCAAAAAGAAACCCATTACCAGCTTCCATCACACACTCCACAAGTAACATTCCACTTCCCAGAGGTAACATCACACACTCCACAAGTAACATTCCACTTCCCAGAGGTAACATCACACACTCCACAAGTAACATTCCACTCCCCAGAGGTAACATTACACTCTCACCACAGTAACACCACACACTCTACCAAGTAATAGATGACTTCGAACTTACCAAAAAGCAGCTTAACACCATCTCGTGGTCTAACGATTACCAAGGCGCAAGCATATGGGATGTTCCATAAGCAATCAACCCACCGAGTGGAATGATCATAACTGCGCCAGATAGGGAGAAGGAGCTGAGTCCAAAGGCAATGCTAACAAGAATAAACCCAGGAAGTGCGATGTAGAAGATCGCTTTCCCAGCTGCAATCATACGGTCTGTTTCCTTCCACTTAAACATGCGAACAAAGTCAGATCCAATCATCTCTCCCCAATAGGTTTTGAGGCGTTGGCATAGTAGGATAGCAAGTGCAATCCATATGATCCATTTGGACCAGAGTGGCGGGAAGGGTAGCATCAGAATGAGCGAGCCGATGAGCACGAATTGGATATATACCTTGAATTGAGCCCAGTCACGGAAGAATGATTTCACACACATCTCGATTAGCGCATTCGAGGGTGACCGCTCACGGAATAACAGGTTTGAATTGGGGAAGAGAAAGGGATGACTTCGACGCACGCGCTGCTTCTTCACGGATAACCCCCTGAATAAGAGTGCGGCGAATTTCATTCTCTGTTTAAATTCGTACTCCACATCGTGGAAGAAGCTGCCTTTGACAGATAAGCGGTAACGGAATAACTGATTTGCCGAAGCGACCAATATAGCACATATCATGAACAGTAGTAGGGTGATATTGAGACATTTTGCCAAGAAAAGTACATAGAGAGTGACCGAAAGAGTCTTCAAACCAAGCCATATGAAAGAATATGACCAACCGGAGAAACGGCTTGATAGTCGCTGCGAGAGAAGCGCGAAGTTGATACGATAGCAGGCAATAAACAGGTAGAGCGCCAGCATCTGGAGGATAGATAGATCATATCGCAGCAGCAGAAAGGGGGCTAGGATAAGAATGACTACAGCACTGATCACAAATTCGAAGATGAATGTGTATTGGAGGCCTAGCTTTAATAGGCTCTGGAAGTAGTGGGAGCGTTGCACCAAGAAGAGCTGGTCTGCATCCAAGATGAATAAGCGTACGGCTCCAGTTGAAGCGAAGAGCGATAGCACAATGAGAATGACGTTGAAGTGAACACCTTCCATCCACTGGGGAGTCGTGTGCCACCACGTGTAATATTGGTAGGAGGCGATCATTAATGCAGGTATGAAAAAATAGAGCGCAGTTACCCAATCGACAACCATACGCATTACACCATACTGGAATTTCCAATTGGACAATAGCCTTCTGAAGAAGAGCTGGTTGACTGTGATCAAGGCAATGGAGCCTCCTCGTAAATTAACTTTGTGATAAACGATAAACGATAGTATTCATTTGCAGCCTAGAGTTATCTAGTGCTCCTCGTTTAGGTTAGTGAATTGAAGCATTCGAATAGGGAGGCGTCTGGAAGCTTACAGTGCGCTTGGATTTGTTCAAGTTTACCCTGTGCAATGATGCACCCGTGATCCAGTAGAATGAAACGATCACAAATTTTCTCGGCAGTATCCAGCATATGGGTCGACATGAGGACACCTGCACCACGTTTGCGCTCGGTATCCAGCAGCTCCAGAAAGTCCTTGGTCGCTCGAGGATCTAAACCAATGAACGGTTCATCCACGACATATAGATCAGGCTCCACCAAGAAGCCTAGAATTAACATAATCTTCTGCTGCATCCCCTTTGAGAAGCTAGATGGCATGTGATGCTTGACCTCCTGCAGACGGAAGCGGCGAATAAGCTGTTCAGCCTTATCCGCAAATTCAGTTCGATCCATCTCATAGGCGGAAGCGGCTAATTCCATGTGCTCCCATAATGTCAATTGATCGTAGAGAATCGGTTGCTCTGGAATGTATGAATAATTGCCTCGTGGGCCGGTAAATCGTACCTCGCCTGCAAATTCTCGGAGCAATCCTAGAACTGCCTTGATCGTTGTGCTCTTACCCGCACCGTTCGGCCCTATAAGACCGACTAATTCCCCTTGTTCAATGGCAAAGCGAATATCATTAATGGTTTCCTTGCGGCCATCATAGCCTGCTTTTTGTATATCAACGTAGAGTATCTCCATCATCCATGTCCTCTCGGTAACTAGCTTGTACTCGTATTCTAACATAGAAATCAAATAAAGCTTCATTGTATATATACAGCAAGAGAATGCTATAATCAATAGATAAGCCACTCACAATGGAGTAGATAATCATGGTTCACTTATCAGCTAACGATCAACAGATCATAGCATCATATCTATCGGAGAATACGAATGCTTACATGGTCATTTTATTTGGTTCTGCTGCCAAAGGTACGATGCGTCCCGATAGTGATGTAGATATCGCATTCATGTCGGATGAAGCCTGCTTACCTTATGATTTATTCATGCAGGCGCAAGGGCTTGCGGATTTACTAAGGCGGGAAGTGGATCTGATTGACTTCCAGCAAGCTAGTTCTGTCTTTAAGGCTCAGATCATAGGCGGCGGGAACCTACTACTAGATCGACAACCTCTAAAGCGTCAATATGCTTTTATGAGAGCGTTAAAGGAATATGCACAGTTGAATGAAGAACGACAAGTGATATTAGATAAGTTTGAATATGTGGGAGGTAATAATGGTGCCCAGAGATATCGTGATCAACAAAACGGAGATCATCCATCGATGCATAAGTAGAATTCAAGAAGAATATGGTGACAATGAGGATAATTTATTGAATTTCACAAAGCAGGACTCGATCATTCTCAATCTTCAGAGGGCATGTGAAGCGTGTATTGACCTTGCCATGCACATCGTGTCTGAGCGGAATTTGGGCGTCCCTCAATCTAGTAGAGATGCGTTCGATATGTTAAATAAGGAAGGTATTATTGTGGATGATATGAACGTTCGCATGAAGGCGATGGTAGGGTTTCGCAATATAGCTGTGCACGATTATCAATCAATAAAAGTAGAGATTCTAAAAAGTATCATTAAGGGACATCTCTCCGATTTTAAGAAATTCACCGAATCTATAATCAGGTAGCTCGAATGAATCGAGCATGTATGTATAAAAACCTCCCGAATTTCATAATAATCTCTCGTAAAGCTTGTCAGTGTGTATATGTTATAGTAAACATAGATCTTATTAAGGAGTGAATGAATAGTGGGTAAAGTGAGATGGGGAATTATGGGTGCCGGCGGAATTTCGAGCAAGTTTGCATCCGATTTGTTGCAATCAACTGAGGGAGAGCTGCTTGCGGTAGCCTCTAGAACACCTGGCAAGGCAGAGAAATTTGCTGAAGAGTTCAAAGCACCAAAAGCATATGATAGCTATGAGGCATTCGTAGCCGACCCGGAAATCGATATCGTATACATAGGAACACTTCATCCTATGCACAAGGAAGGCGTGTTATTGTGCCTGAATGCAGGCAAAGCTGTTCTCTGTGAAAAGCCGTTTATGATGAGTGCTCAGGAGACGGAAGAGGTTATGGCAGCAGCGAAGAAGAATAATGTATTCCTCATGGAGGCCATGTGGACGCGTTACTTGCCGCCTATCGTACAAGCAAGAGAGTGGATCGCGGAGGGTCGAATTGGCGAAATTAAGATGCTAACTGCGAACTTCGGTTTTGATTTCGGTGGGGATCCCAAGCATCGGCTATTAGATAAGAAGCTGGGTGGAGGCGCGCTGCTAGATGCAGGTATTTATCCAATCTCGTTCGCATCGATGGTATTCGGCAAACAGCCGACTAAGATTAGCAGTAATGCATACATCGGTGAGACCGGTGTAGATGAGCGTTTCTCCGCGTTATTCGAATATGAGGGTGGTCAGACAGCGCTTCTCAGTGGTGGAGTAGTACTCAGAACATCCAATGACGCGATTATCTATGGCACGAAGGGCTATATTCATCTGACTAATTTCTTGTTCGGTACTGGAGCAGCCTTGCATATTCCGAATGAAGAGCCGGTTCTCTTCGAGAAGAAGCTACCGACATTCGGATATATCTTCGAAGCTGAGGAAGCAATGAGATGCCTGCGTGATGGTCTCAAGGAAAGTCCAATTATGCCAGTTAGTGAGACTCTAGAGATTATGCAAACTGTAGACGCACTTAGAGGCCAATGGGGCTTGGAGTATAATTAAGTATTCTGACATGCACATAGCTTAATCGAAAGATGTATAGCGGAAATCCTTTCCGTTATACATCTTTCTCTATTTAGAATGGGTTAAATAACAGAAGCAGTTTTTAGTTACGGAAGCGAATTAAACATGTCAAGACATATCTATCAAACTCGGTTGCGCAAACTGTGAAATAGTATAGAAAATTGACATTAGAGCGTGTCCACTTTCTTGACAGAGGTCCAAAATCATTGACGGTAAGAAGGTGGATAAGGTGAAGTCTGAGCAGACGGACTCTGTTCAATTTGCCTACTTCGATTATCAAACCGGATTCCCAGTAAGACTAGAATGGTTTAACAAAGATCAGATGGGTAATCCGTACCCCACTTCCGAGAGGATTGAAGAATATAGTTGCTTCGAAACCATTCCCTCTAAGTACTTAGATACGAAGCGTGTTGAAATTCGAAAAGGACCTGCATCGATTCAGCTTGATATTGCAAATTGACTTCATTCGATTATTTACAATACATACAGGGAGTGGACCGAGGACGGTGAACTTTAGTATTTTAATTTCTAAGATTAGTTCACATAATATTCAATTGAATTTGTTGGCCCATCTTCATCTATTGCTGTGAAAACTAGCGAATAATCACCGAGGTCATATGCCATTTCCCATTCTTCATCAAGCTCACTGAACACAACATGGTTTTCTCCTAAAACCTGCTGTATCTCATTAAAGGTTTGTCCAATAGTGATGCCTAGCAGGGAGACGCCTTGAGGTAATCCAATCATTGTGATAGTTCCATAGTCATCAGGATCTGTGGAGTCAGTGAAGAATGTAACCGTTGGATACATGAAATAATAGGAACCACCCCATATATCCATGGATTCGGGTTCACCCATAAACTCAATGATTTGATTTCCATCATCGCCCAATTTCAATGGGATACCTTCAATCCCCCCTTCGTAGATGCTATCCGGCATTTCAAAATCGTTGCTCTTTACAACATCTATTACATCTACATGATCCACAGCATTCGTTTCAATGGTTTCTGACTCAACTCCAATTGAGTCTTCTTCGAATATTGCGTTAAATACCATTAATGTTACAAATTCATTCTGAGGTACTTCATTAAAGGATAATGCACCTATTTCAAAAGCACCATCTTCTTGAACAATAAATTGCAATCTTGCTTTCACTCTTGTTTCCTCATACATCATATAGCCAGTAAATTCTACAATGTTCTCCCCGGATTCAGCTTTGAAGTTGGTCCAAGTTGGACTGGCGAAAAAGTTACTAAATGTATCTCCTATGAGTAGGTTAGGTCGGTTTGTCATATATCCATTCTTCACAGATAATACATGTGGATTTACCTGGTCTACTACATTACTAATATGATCTGTGAGCGTCGTACCAATATCATTCAACTTTTCTTCGGTTTCTACAGAACAACTACTTAGTAGTATTGTAAGTGCAATGGAAAATAGTATTGGGATTAATAGCCGGATGTTCATTATAAATAGCTCCCTTTTGATTACTTGAATTCACTCACTTCGAAGACATAAGCGTCAATCTTCTGATTACCCTTCTGAATAAACTCACTACGTGTATACTTGCCTGTAACAGTTACTTTACCCTCGGAGAAGCCTGGTTTGCCAGTCAGCAGGATATATGCATCGTTCAGAGCAACTACCCCTGTAGTTCCATCCGCTGTGAGGATCGTACATTCAAACCGCACCTTTACATTCTTGTGTTTAGGAAGGTCCTTCATACTGATTACGATATAATCAGGTTTAATACCAGCATAAGCATAAACACCACTATTTAATTTGTAATAGGCTTTCTGGCCTGCACCCTCACCAATCCCATTATCTACAACAAGCGTACCGATAGTTTCTTGCACGATAGCATCACCCTCAATGTCGAAGATCTTTTGGAATTTGGTATCACGCATTTCGAAAGCCATGTACCGATGTTTACGAGAATTGGAAGCAGCGTCGACCATCACGATAGGATTTCCTTTAGGACTGTAGGTATTTACGACCGAGATTTTACTATTCTTAAGAAGACCGTTAGCATCCTCGATTGTTGCCGATTGAATCGTATTATTGGATAACAATCGGATGAATTTCATCTGTTTATTAGCTAGACCGTATACGTATACTTTGCCACCCCATAGATCCTTATCGCCCTTCACAATATCGAATTTGATCTCAGGAAATTGTTTACTTAGGAGTGCTTTAGGCTCATTCGTATACCAGGTAATTTGGGTGTTCTGAATTTCTTTGCTGAAATCAAGATAAGGGTTAAATTCCTCGTATACGGATATAGCATCCGAATATTTCTTGCTTGCAATCAATTGTAGAGCTTCATTCAATAAGCTATTAACACTCTCATTAATGTAAAGTGAAAGCTCACTGTTTGCGCCAAGTAATTGTGTGTATTGTTCAGCCAGCTTTGCATCTAGGAAGAAGTTCTTCCTATCCTTAGCGACCTCTAGTTTCTTCATAACATGAATGGCATACGCATTAGTTTCTTCAATTATCCAGGCTGCTTCTAAATTATATTTTTTATAAAATGTTACTAACTCAGTCGCCAGCTCCATTCCCTCTCGAATGGAAGTATCACTGTTCCTTAACTGTGTGAAGTGTGCTTGGTGATAGGTATGTAATTCTTCTTGTATTAGCTTAATCTTCGCAATATCTCCGCCGTAATAAACACTTGGAATGAGTAGTAAGTCAACAGCCGACGAGTTTGATTTAAACTTATTATCCTTATCAAAATCTCGTAAGTCCTTGATGGAATCTTCAATAGACATCTCAAATTCATCAGATAAAGCTTCCTCAACTTTGTACTGCGCCAGAAGTTCCTTCACTATTTGTAATTCAGTTGGGCTAGACTTCTCGAGGATACTGAGGTAATGAGTATGGTTCTTCACCATGCTAGAGACATTCTTAGACTGATCGATTTCTTCGAGTAAGGTTTCCAACACATTCTTAATTTCGCTAATGTAGCCTAATGAGACCAGCTCCTTGCTAATTTCTTCTTCATGGTACTCTAGGAATATATTCTGCTCTGCAGAAGTGAAGTCCGATTCGGCAAGGACAAGTCTATTGGCTTCTAGGTGTTCCATGGCAGATTGATATGTAGTTACCTTGTCGTAACTGTAATATAACTTTACAACAGTCAATAATAATAGAAAAAGTGTGACTATGAAGATGATGAATCTGATCAGTTTTAATTGCTTATACGAGGGCATCGTCTAAGTGCTCCTTTCTAGATAATTCCCTTGAATTCTGGATCATAATCATACTTTGAATGCACAATCTGACTCGCTCGACTTGTAATTTCTGTCCAATCATATTCGGTGTTCGCTGCTATCATCTTAACTAAACGAAGAAATCGTTCTCTTGGCAATTTATCCATATAGTCGATAATAAGCAACTGATACAAATCCACATAACTTCTCATTCGTAAAGTTGCAGAGCATATATTGGCGATTAGCTCAGGGCCGAACGCTAAGGCTTCAATAGCTTCACGGTGCTCCATTACATAATCAAGGGTAGGACGTCGAATAAGCTGCTTGTTCACTTTAGACACCTCATACAAATAAATAATAAACTGGAGATTATACTCGGAAGGGACTAGTGAGTCTAGTTCCAATTCCATATCAGTACGTAGCACAAATCTGTTCAAACAATCGATCTTATAATTTCTGATAGTATCGTTGTGCTTGAAGTATCCGATTTCGCGTAAAATCTCATATGCCTGTTTGTAGTGTCCAATTTTGATCTCCTCTAAGGCACGCTGAAAATCGTTTTCAAGTCCCCGATCGATCAAGTTCTGCTTCTTTAGGAGGATTTTCTGTAATTGCATGAGCATGAGCTCTGTTCGATATTTGGCTCGAATGAGTAAGATAACAACAAGGGATACGATCCCCATTCCAATAGAAATTAATAGTTGTAAGAGGTCTGTAGCAGCGATAATGGATAGAAGTACGAAACAACCAATGAAGAGCACTTCTGCTTGCCCTCGAGGCTTGTTAAGGATAGACATATAATCTGTTAATGAGTGCAAAGAAAGTTCCTTACTGCAGATTGCACAGGAGGATGCGTCAATCAAGGAGGTGATAGATCTACAGTTTCGACAGACCAGCAATCTCTGATGGGCTAAGCTAGTGAATATACTCTTTTTGAATTGAATGGCCATTTTACTCTGCATTATCCGCCTCCGCCTCCGTCACCTTGTCGTTTAACATGATTAAGAACTTCTGGTCAAGTTCAGGTTGAGGAATGATATTGCGCTTCATTCCTATTAAAGAAAGCCATTTAATAAGAATGTATAACATGGAAAGTACAATAAGGACATAGGACATAGGACTTAATACCCCCAATCTGAACGAGTTTAAATCTATACGTAATTAAATGATACACATCTTCCAAAATTTATCTTGTCTATGAGATATAAGGAGGTTATCATTGACAATATCTTATATTTTTTAGGTAAACCAATTCTCTTATTAAAAAAGAAGTAAAACTATTAAAATAATAGGCACTAATCTACTTTACTACTAAAGTGCTATTATTCCAATCCATATTTATACATATATGCGTTATTAGTTGAGTGGAGGCGCGTTATTCGTGAATGGTCCCAAATTTCGCAGATTGTATCTTCTTGTCATGCTCCTATTGTTAGTTTCGCTAATCTCTATTTACATAACTGGGTATGCAGATTCAACCTCAGAGCAGAAGATCGATGCGGTTCTAACGGTGGATGTCAGCACCTCTATGAATAGTAGTGATAAGAACAGAGTGGCGAATGAAGCGATGAAGATGTTCATCGATATGTTGTCTGTCCAAGGGAATAAAGTTGGGATCGTAGCGTATACCGATACGATTATAAGAGCAAGAGCCTTACTAGCTATTCAAGCAGCGGAAGACAAAGAAGAGCTTAAATCGTACATTAATACATTGTCTCGCGAGCCGTATACGGATATAGCGGTAGGCGTAGGAGAAGCAGTGAACGTCATGATCGCTAATCATGATCCCGATCATGCACCGATCATTATTCTACTTGCCGATGGGAATAACTCGCTGAATAGTAATAGCTCTCAAGCTGATTCAGATAAGAACCTGGCAGTCTCTGTTGCTGAAGCAAAAAAAAATGGAATACCCATATACACGATTGGGTTAAATGCGGACGGCAAACTCAATAAAGCTGTTCTCGAGGGAATCTCCAACGAGACCGGCGGTAAGTTTTTCGAGACTGGTACGGCCGCTGACTTACCTAGAATTCTAAGTGAGATATTCGCTAGTCATCTGAAAGTGAAGGTTATTCCTGTCGCTGATTTAGTAGCGAACGGAGAGTATCAGGACGTTACTCTCACAATTCCAAGTGGCAATGTCATGGAAGCGAATATTACGATGATTGCGAATAAGCCTGTAGACGCATTGCTCTACGAGCCTTCAGGTCAAGAAGTTAATCTGCAATCAGATCGTGTTGTGTATTCACGTTCGACCTCCTATTCATTGATTAAGCTAGCAAATCCACCTCAAGGTGATTGGAAGCTCCGAGTTAAAGGGGTAGANNAAGGATCAAATAGATATAAATTTGGTTTTTAACTACGACCTTACACTTCAATTGGATCCGCTAGCCCAAGATAGCTATGAGGTTGGAGATCAGATCGAGGTTCGGGCATGGTTGGAGTCGAATGGGCAGGGAATAGCTGCATCAAGCGGTATGAAGGCAACTTTACAGATAAGTAACATGGGTACTCAGCAGATGGAAGAGATATTGATTAACCATATAGGTCAAGATTTTAAGAGTAGCTTCGAAGCAGGGGTTGAAGGCGAATATGAAGTTAAAGTGCGTCTTGATGATGCTAATTTCTATCGTGAGACTGCACCTGTCGCCTTCACAATAACGCCAGCCACTACTCAAGCTGTGACCCCGAGTGTTCCCCCAATACCTAAGCCGGTCGTATTGAATAACGAACCAGATAAGCCATTCCCATGGTTAACTGTGGCTCTCATTGCGCTCGGTATTCTCATGCTTCTTGGGTTGATTCTGTATGTGTTATCTCAAGTCAAGAAAGCGAATAAGGGCTTCTATGGTCAGATGATCATCGAGATCCGAGATGATAACACTGGGGAAAGTATGAGTCCTCAATATCGTAAACTGAATGCTTTCAAAGGTAAGTTAAGGCTTCATCACCTTATGCAGCTTGCACCTGAATACATTGAAACAGAGCACGTAATTTTCAAACCGGGTAGTAACGATACACTGATGTTGTTTAATCAATCTACCTGCGTAATCGAGAAAAGCGGTAGAGCCTTTGATGCAACGAAAGGTGTAACGATTCAGAAGAACGATAGGCTTAAAGTCATTCTTCCAAGTGCAGGCAAGACGATTCAGCTGGAATACATTAATTAGGGGGTAGGGTAATATGAAAGCAGTAATAAGAGACCACATTGAGCAACTGGACGTCTCCCGTGGCGGAGGAATTGTTAGTGAGAAGATTCGTGTTGATACAATAGATAACCCGATGCTCGTCATTGGCCTTGGTGGTACTGGGATTGATGCGCTACTCCGTCTTAAATATCAGATCAACCGCCGATTTAAGCTTCCTGAGGATCCAATTACGAAGAAAAAACAGGAAAAACCAGAAAATATTGAATTCCTTGCATTCGAAACGAATGAATCAGACCGTCATAAGAAATACAATGGGATTGGTCTCGATCCTATCACGGAATTTGTTCTCCTATCGAATACAGAGATTGGTGGATTGTTACAGAATCGAACAACCTTGGAGCCTTATATAAGTGATTGGTTATCACCAGAATTGATGATTACGGATGGAATAAACGGAGCATCAGGTGTAAGGCAAGCCGGGCGATTATTGTTATTCACGAAGATTATTCAGGTTGTTCAGACGATAGAGAAGAAAATCAATACACTGTCCGTAGGCACGAGTAAGAAATTAGTCGTCTTTATACTAACCGGACTTTCGGGGGGAACAGGTAGTGGTTGCTTCCTAGATATATCTTACATCGTTCGTGGATTGCTAGAGCGTGACCATGGTACATCAGGTGTAGATCGTGTGAGTATTCTTGGTTACTTGTTTGCACCTGATGTAAATTTATCGAATAAGAGCCTTTCTGATCATTCAAAAGAATATATTAAGAAGAATGGCTATGCTGCACTCAAGGAACTGGATTATTGGATGAATGTGGACGAACGCGGAGAGCGATTTAAGCAGAAGTACGGCAATATACTTAGTGTTAATTCACCTATGCCACCATATAACCTAGCACATCTGATCTCTGCAACGAATCTAGAAGGTAAGCTCCTGGAAAATGCATATGATTATTGCATGAATGTCACGGCAGAGAATATTACTAATTTCATGGCAAGTGAGGATAAGGTGTCTGGCGAAGAGTTTGCCATCCACGATTACATAAGCAATATTGATACGAATATTAAAGTAATGGCTAAGCCTTATGCGGCAAATTATAAATATAACATCCTAGGTGCTTCTTCGGCTGTACTACCAATAGAAGAGATGACGACCTTCTTGGCATTCCGCTTGTTCCAGAAGATGGAGAAGATGTTCGAGTCGCTTCCGAACCAAGAGGATGTAGAGAAATTGGTGCGAAAGCTAGGAATTGATCTGGATTCCGTGCATAAGGAATTCGAGAAGCGTGTACCAGAAGCACTTCCTGGATTTCAGAATAGTGAGAGACTTAACTTCCATAATGTGATCAAGCAACAGATCGTAAGCATTGACACCGAATTAGAGCAGAACTATTTGTCACGTGCTAGAGAAGAGTACATCAAGTGTAGGAAGCAGTACCCTGGGCAAGTGCTCGAACGCTTCACAGAGAACTTAAATCGATTATTCCTGAGCCCACATGAAGGGCCGTTCTATGCCAGTAGAATGATCTATTCTATTAATGGATACTGCTTGTTGAAACAGATTGAATCTTATATTGAGACACTAAATGAAAGTATCTATAAAATCTCCCAAGACATTGAGAGTGCTAAAGATGTTGCTAATCAAAGACTTGGCGATGCAAGAAGTGCGCTGATTTCCAAGGATAAGAAGAAAAATGCGTTTATTGAATCCAAAATCCAGATTTACCATCTACATGCTGATCAAGATCGTATGGAACAAATGATTGATTTCTACCATGAGGTACATAAACAGATCAGTGACCTGAATTCACGTAGTTATCAGGTTTTTACTGAGATATTGAATGCCTTGAATAACATCTTCGAGAAGAATGGGAATATCTTAGTTAACGGAGATGAACAGGTCGACCACAATGGGAATAAGACTTATTACTGGAATGTCGTCAGTGTGCCGGATATCGTTAATGTGGTTAAGAATGCTCTCGATGAACGTAGTGTCGATGAGCTCATTCGTGGATTTACATCGGAATTGCTTGATCGTTCCCACCAATGGGTTAGGGAGCAAGAGGTTGATATTATTGACTCCATATCCGATTTCTTAACAGAGCAGTTTGGAGATTTAATCACAAAATCGATGGAGGACTTCCTAGTGATCAAGTATGGTCAAGAGGAAACGATCGAGAAGGTCATTGAGGGATTGATTGCACCTCGCTTAAACGCGGATGCACTTGAGGTATTCCACCTTAACAATAGTGCTGGTAATTTCCACTTTCCATCATGGGGCTTTGTCTCAGTACCGTCGAATGCACCTAATATTTATAAAGGAATTAAGAACTTCCAAGATCATGGGATTACTCAATCCAAATTCACGATCAAACGAAGTGCCGTACAGAACAGGATATTCTGGTTAAACACGAAGAATGGTATCCCGTTATTCCTCTATACACCAATCAAGGTATACGAAGAGAGCTACGAGCGTACTATCTTGGAGCCAGAAGGTATTGGCCGCCATCTTGTACAGACGGCTAAGATCAATTGGACGAATCTACCTTCACCAATACCTGAGAAATCGTGGGGAGATATTTACCAGAATAATCGGGTGAAAGCTTACAATGAAGAGATTCGTAATCTATTCGAGCGTGCACTGAAATATGGCTCTATTCGCGAGAAATCCGCCGAAGTGAATGCGATCAATCGTTATGAATGTATCATTACGGAGCCATTGGATTTGGATGGTGTTATGAATCGTTACCAGCTTCAGTTGGATCTGTTCAAGCCAAACTTAGGAGAATTGAAACGGTGCACCGAAGCGATTCAGCTGCTGGTACAAGGTGGTAGAGTACAGACCCAGGTTAGAGATATCTTCGGCAGTACGAATCAGATTAACGCAATTGAGAATTTCATAAGGATGCCAAGTCTGATCACAGCCATCCAAGATGAAGTTAAGAAGCATGAGAGATTAACATCGAAGGTATCGGAGTTACAGACGCTACTTAGCAAGTATCAGGAAGAAGAGAAATTGATTGAATTCTTCATCGAAACGTTCTATACCGGAACGATTGTTAAGAAAGGCGCACAATTCGTCTATGATCACGATACGGATGAAGAATCCTGGGAGCCTATTGTTAATCTGATGAAATGGAATCGTTTCGTTGAATTTCATCTATATGAGCAAATCGGCAAGCTATCGGATAAGAATCGCGCTATTCTACGGAAGAAAACTGGATTACGGAGTGCCCAGATGGCTTCAGTCACTGACTCAACTCCACTCGTAGAAAGCCTTAAATTGTTAGAAGCATCTGCTGCTGTAGAGAAGTCAAAGCTCGACTATGAACGTAGCGAGATGGTGAATGGAGAAGAGATGTACTCATTCTACATGCAAGTTACCAATAAAGTGAACGACATGCTAAAAACTTTAAGGTAGGTAATATTGCATATCGATGTACGTGTCAGAGGGAGTGTTGGTAAGTGCGAGAACGATTACTTAAATTCGCGAATGATTATGACCAAGAGGTCGATGCACTTGATTATGCGAACGATGAACAGCGGACTGTTAATAATCCGCTGATCTTCGTGTTTCTAGGGGATCATGCTCGTGATGCCCTAGAAGTCATCTACAAACGAAATTCAATCCAATGGAATAATAATGATGGCGTGCTATACTTCCATATTCATACAGGGAGAACGGTGACTCCGAGGGATAATGTCTTTAGCTTTCATATAGGTGATCCTGTTACCACTCGTAAGTCGATGAGACCTGATCTGCACAAACGGTTCTATAAGGACAAATCGAAGCTTATGGAATTGAATACGGTCATTAGACAAATTAGTAATCGGATTGCCGTATTCGGGGAGAAGTACGCTTCCTTCCAACGTCTCAGTATATCCGTTGTTACCCAAATCGATGATCCGTGTAATATCCTGTTGCCGGAAATCACAGTATTGATGAAGACGATGATGAGCAATTCGTTTAAATTTGTCCAAATTGATCTCTATGGGCTGATCAAGGAAATGCAGGATGAAGACATTGGCTTAATCACCTCACATAGTATCAGCTTCTTGAATGAGATCGATCGATATCAGGAACGGAATTATACCTTCAGTGCTTTACTTCAAGTAACCGAGGATGAGATTAGGATGCCTGCAGAGCATACCTCCCCGCTATTTGATATTGTGTATTTGCTAAGTGACAAGAACGAGCATGGTGTGTTCCCGAGTAAGAGTATGGATACCAATTATGAGATGATCAGTACAATGAGCCTACTTAAGAATCGGAAGATGGTTGAGGGGCATGCACATAAATATCAAGCTTATAATAACATGCAATTCAAACAGAACATGAGCTCATTCTCCGCAGATGGCAAGGTATACGCCTCTGCGGGTTTTGCTGTAGTGAAACGACCTAATAAACCAATTGCTCTGACTGTACTGAAGCAAACCTTCCAACAGCTTCATAGCTTATTGCAGAGTGAGACAGTACCAGATCGATGGGAAGTATTGACGTTATTCAGAGCAGATTCAGCCTCAGTCGAGAAGCTAGTGCAGAAGGAATTATCCGAGTCGAACTTCTTAGATAATATGGAAGCACTGATGTATACCGAAGTACCGATTGAGCAATTGAGATCAATGACTCTACGTGAAGCTGAGGATACACTGTTCGGCGATTTGGCATCGAACTTCTTCCGGGATAACGTATTCTTGCCACAACATGCTCATAGCAGCTCTGAGAACAATCATCAATGGATTATAGATGGGGTCAAGAAGAACGTTATCCCGACCTATGGATTACATAACGTGTACCGTTGGACAGCCGAGGGATCCGAATCAACCTTAATAAAGGATGTGTATGATCAAATTCGCGAAGTAGCGAAGCAACTGGCTGAAGCAGATGCACAACTGGAGGACGTCTACCGCGAGAGAGTTGATCATCAGGCGATCAGGTTTATACCGTTATTCAAGAGTACCAACAGGAAGAAGATTAGGCGATTGATCTTCCATCGCATTTATGGATTGAAGAGTAACAAGATGCAGCTTGAAATTAAGCAGAAAATTCTCAAGGAGATCGCTAAGGAAATCGAGGTCATACATAAAGAAGTCAAAGCTCAGTTAGATAGAATGAACCAACTTGACAAGATGATCGATGAAGTATGTCGACAAAGCGTCTCGGAGGCGAACACTTACCTGGATCGCAACATTCCGGAATATTATAACCTAGTTGTTAAGCATATCTTCGATGAGCTGAAGTCTAAATTTGGACCTCAATTTTATACAGAGGATAGATTTGATGGTAATATCTATACCTTACTCGAGGTGGGGGCTAACGAGTTATTAGATCGATTGGTCGATTTCTGTAATCGGCATATCTTCTCCACGCCAGCCTTTCACCTTAACTTCGAAGAGGAGCTGCTTGAGCGCGCGAATGTAGCTGTTCAATACGACAGGAAGGATCAAGTGCTATCCAAGGATGAACTGTATCGTGATCTCTTCGATACACTAAACAAGCAAAGTGCGATTCACATAGAGGTTTACCATTCAACACAACAGCATAAGTATAGTGAAAAGTATTTCTTTGGCGATGAACAAAGGGAATTTATGAAATATGCAATTGGTATCGGTCAAGGAATTGGGTCACAAAAGTCGGGCTGTGCGCATGAGAGGCGCTCGAGTGGTCTTGAGAAGGTGAACATTATGGGTGGGTTCCGAATTGAAGATTTGATGGTGTATCGTAATGGCAAACAATTATACGAAACCTATCAGAATGAAGGTTATGAGTTCCATATTACAAATTCATTCACACCTTAGTTCGAACTGTAGATATCATCAGATCTGGAGGTGTCGTTATGTATCGAAGAGAAGTCAATTGGTTACTTGTGCTATTTAGTTTAATTGGCGGCGGTGTTGGTGCCGTTGTCGGAGAATATGCGCTAGATACATTTAAGGGATGGCCTAACATTCTATTGATGGGCTTGTATTTTGCCATATTGGCATTATCGGTCGGATTCATGTACTTACTAGCGGAATATATCAACCCCGTATTAAATCCTCCAGGTTGGAAAATGCGTTATGCAGGTTCTAGTTGGAAGATGTTAGTGCCGAGCACACTCCTGATGCTGTTCATCGCAGCAATTCCATTGCAGCTCATATACGGTCTGCAGTTCAGTTCACCGAAAGCAGCGGAGGATATCTATCTCGCATTGGACGTATCCGGAAGTATGAACGAGACGGACCCAGGTCGGGAGAGCTTCACGGCAGCGATAAATCTAATCGAGCAGATGAATTCTGATAAACGAATTGCAGTCGAAGTATTCAACGATGACACGCTGACATTACAATCACTTGTGTCTCTGAGCGAATCAGCTAATCGTGCGGAGGTTATTCGTAAACTATCTGAGTACGGAGTACCTGATGGGGGAACGAATATTGGACTTGCATTAGAACGACTCATGCAACAGATAAAGGCGAATGGACAGAACCAACGGATCAGTATGGTCATATTAATCTCTGACGGATACAGTGACATAGATTTGCAACAGACGCTTGCTCCTTATCGAGATCAGAAGGTAAAGGTCAATACGGTTGCAATTTCTGGCATATCTGACAGCGGTGGTGAGGCCTTGCTAAGGACGATCGCGGTACGCACAGGTGGAGCCAACTACGAAATTGAAGATGTGAGTAACATGACGTCAGTTCTAGAGGAAATCTATCTGCAGAAGACGGAGCGTCATCTAGTCGGTGAGCGAGCCGGAGATACGGCTAACAGCTGGGTTTATGCGATCTTGCGTGTTCTATTTATCACGATTCTTGGAGGCCTACTTGGATTATCACTTGGCATAGTATTCGACAATCGATATTTGTCAAAGAGCTTCGTCTTAGGTGGGTTAACTGCGGGTTTACTAGCCGGGCTTATTGTTGAATATGGTATGCAAACCGCGATCTTCCCTGAGTTCACTAGGATTATGGCCTGCATGGTGTTAGCTATAGTCTTCTCGCTGTCAACATTGATATTTAGCTTCAAGGATACCTCCTCAATTGCTGGCGATACAAGCTTTAATAGAAATCGCTCCCGAACAACTGAGATAATAAATACAAACTCATCAGGCAGAAGCTTTAGATCGTAAGCGTATGGAGGTTAGTGAGGATGGAATGGACGAATGAATTAAACCCAATCAATGGAGTCAAATGTAAGCTTGAGGACGATGGACTATGTGTGTTGACATGGAATTGGCCTGTAGGGGTTCAATATGTATATATTTATGGTTTCGATCTGGAATCAGAGATAGCGCCCGAACAGCTGTCGGAGTCCGATTTAAAATTATTCACACGAGAGGAATATAAAGCGAAGAGCGGGTATTCAACCCGATTGGAACGAACCGGTGGTTATGGATTCCGCATCTTTCCTTGTCTGAAGAGCGCAGGCAATCAAATTTCCGTCTTACTTCAACAAGACGATGGTAATTTCGTAAAGATTAATACGAAGAAGGCGAGAATTCACTATTCTATCAAATATAAGAAGCATTGGTTTGGTGGTAAGAAAAGCGTAATTATTAAAATTCGCAGTGAGGTATATATTCCGAACCAAACATTGTGTTATGTGAAGAAAGAGGGTGCACGTCCTCTAAATCGGGAAGATGGCTTACTCTACCGGTTTCCACGTGACATCCAATCAGGTGCTCACACATATCCGAAGATTGAAATTCATAAATCCGATTCGATTGGCATATTCCTTACGGATACGTCGGTTAGTGGCAAATTATATGACTTGATACCCGAATAGCAGGAGGTTCTTACTATGCTCGCATTTTTGAAAAGTATATTTAATAGCAAGCCGCCCGAGAAAATAAAACCTGACTATTACGATATTGTATGTCCGTATTGCTTCAGTAAATTCCATCCGAATGATGTTGTATTTAGAGCTACCCATAGCGTAGAAGATGATGAGGATTACGCACTTCAAGAAGATGATCTACTCAACAGGTATCGTACCAAATTTAATCTATCCTCTTTAGACGAAATCGAGGTGGTCATTAAGCACGAAACCATTCCCGAAGAGAACAAGCACTATGTAGGCAAGGTTCTTGTAGGAATAACGGACCGCCACGGGAAATTAACGCGCAAGCGGTTATGTCCAAATTGCCATAACGAGATTCCGATTACTTCGGGTAAGGTGCCTAGTAATATCATCTCCATAGTCGGAGCTACACAAGTAGGGAAAACGGTCTATATGACCACACTCATTCATACGTTACAACAGACGACTGCATCTAATTTTAATGCCGCTTGTATGCCGCTTAACCCGGAGATAAGTCGTAAATTTAGAGCCGATTATGAGGATCCTCTATACGAGAATGGTCAGATGTTAAGCTCAACACAACGAGAAGTACAGCAAGAGCCTTTTATATTCCAATTTATATTCAAGGATGACAATCTACCACCACTTACACTTGTTTTCTTCGATGTTGCAGGTGAAGGAATGGTAGATAAGGAGTATCTAGATTTATTCGCTGCACATATTAAGAATTCGTCAGGAATTCTATTCTTAGTAGATCCATTACAGATCAAGACGATTCGTGAGAAGCTATTATTCAATATGGGTGAGGATCCAGGTGAATTTACTTCTAGATATGATGAACCTCGTGAAGTTATATTAAGCCTATTCGATAATTTTATTGGCCATGAAGATTCAGGTAGGACGAATATACCTACAGCTATCGTATTAACGAAGAGTGATATGCTTGAATATCTGAAGGAAGAGGATGGGGAGTACTTCAAGACGAATGCTAATGTGTTCAACAACGTTGTTCATAAGAAGTATCTTAACCTAACCGAATTTCAGAATATTAACGGCGAGATAGGTCGTTTTATTGAGAATGTGGACAGACCATTTAAAGACGCACTTGAAGTTAACTTTACGAATACAGCATACTTTGCGGTATCTGCTCTAGGTAGCAATCCTATAGATAAGAAATTAACCGGTGTCATTAATCCTATTCGAGTAGACGAGCCATTCATCTGGCTTCTTCATAAGCTGGACTATATCGAAGGGAGGGAAGAGGAATGACAACACGTTCCCCTATCCAACAGCAAATTTATACGCGAGCTAGAGAAGGTATTTTTCGAAGTAATGAAGGTCTTGATACAGTTGCTAAGTCTGCTGGGCTCGATAACAACTTTATCAAGAAGACGTTGCATCCATTCTGCGTTTATAATCCTCCCCGGGAATTAATAGAACGTGGAGAGAGCGATAAGAACAAATACCCGGATTCCTATACGATGTTTCATGCCGAATCAGGCGAGATGGTAATTGGACGTAGTGTCTTCGCGGGTGCTGATTTCACAGGTCAGAGGGATACTATATTCGCACATAATTATATTGTACCTAAGAGCCGTGTTGATGAGTTTATTCGCGATCCACAATCCATATTTCGAATATCCAGCTTTGTTAATGAATATGATAGTTCTTTAGGGAAAGATCTACCTGAGGTTGAAGGACGTATGCCTAGTGAGGAAGGTTCTGGCCAAGGCGATCTGAAGGAATTCCTCCGCGAGCTGGGTATCGATCAAGACATGTTCAAGAAGCTAGTTTACGCTGTAATGAGTTCCGCCGCTAGTAATAAGAAGGTTTATATCTCTTTGGATAAGGATATATCCGAGCTCTCGCGTTATGCTCGCAGGCTGCTTGAGTGGATATTCCATTGCTTGCCTTATGCTTATCGTAAGGTAATCGGTTTTACTACATATAACAATGAGCCCCAAGGTAAGAAAGGTATTAACGTCATGTTCGTGGAAGCACGAAGTATTCGTAACAATGATCGTCAGATTGAGAAGGACTACGTATTTGATCTTCCGAATAATCGGGTAATGAACGTTGAATTGCCGAGCATAAAGCCTAATCTACTTGATTATATATGGGAATTTAGCAGTAATGGGAACATGAGTCCAATCAATGCGTTCTTTACGTTTGCCGAGCAAGCACTTAGCGGTCATGATTCGAAAGTAGCATTGTTGCCAGCAACTTATTTCCAATTATATGCTCTCTTCCAAATTGAATTAACAAATTGGGATGTATATGCAGACAATAAGGATGCGGCTGTTAATGGAATTAATAGCTTCCTATCCGCGGGTATAATTGGCGAAAAAGGAAGGTTACTGTCCTTGTTTAAAGGAATAGTTAAGCAGGAAGTGGCAAGAGTGAAGCAAGGCATTGCAACTCCCCTAAGCTTTGATTATATGAAGAATCTCTTGAAGTTCTATGCTAACACAGGAAGAGAGACTGATGACCGTCAGTTCATATTGGAATTGTTGATTTTTTCAATTGTCGGAAATCGTCATACAGATAAGTTCGATGAATTTGAACAACAGGTGTACCAAGAGTTAGCGGATAATGAAAAAGAGCTCTTCCAGTCAACGATTCGGCATATCCTGAATACATACAGTAACCTTGGAGAGGAATATTTGGTTAAGAGATTTACGAAAATTAAGCAGATAAAAGAATTAACGAAGGAAATCACGTTCTGGAGTGATAATTATGATGGCATTCTCGATATGCTTTTATTTGAGAAACTCTGTGTAGACAAAGCATTAGAGTTGTTACAGCACGATCACAAGCTCATCACGAATGGTAGGCAGCTAGATTCAGAAATGATTAGTTTAAGTAACCGTAGAGTCGCAAAGAATATTACTTCGAAGATAAGGGCAGAAGTCGGCTCAATACTACTTGGTCATTTAAGTATAGATTCACTTAGTATAGATGAGTATACTGAACTCGAATTTTTGATCCAGATGGATTTTGTCTCACTACATAAAGAGCTGCAGCCCATAAGTCTACAGAAGCATATAGTATTAAAGTATACCGCTACACTGCTAGCTGATGGGAATAAGATTTCAATTGAAGAATTTACCAATATAGATGCAATTACAAGACAAGAGGTTCAAGGATTGATGAAGAAGTACCTAGTGACTCATGTAAATCCTAAGTTTTTTGATAGAATTTCTCTAGCCTATTTCCAACCAGTGATTAATGATTATGGATGGTCGAATCAGCGACAACAAGTGAATTACATTGATATTCTTAAATTTATCTCATCTAATAGCAACTTTGAAATGTTAATCTCCTTCTTGAATTGGTCTGTGCATAATCCGTGGTTTGTCGATGGAACCATTACTTCTGATTACAGGAGTGCGATATACCGACACTTCAACTACTATTTTAAGGGCGAGTTGAATAACCGAAAGAAATGGAAGTATGTAAAGCTAGCAACAATGAATAGACCATTACTTAAATTGCTAAGGGATATTCGGTTGGAACATTCGAATGTTGTGATCAAATTTTTTCGTAAACGTGGAAGGATGTTACTATGGAGTACTCTTATCGCTCTTACACTCGTTATATTAATCTTTGGAAGTTTATTGTTAATCGACAAGATATTTAAAGATAAGCCTGATTTAACACCTGATTCCGTTGTAAATACGAAACTCATCCCACCTACTGAGAATACCAAATCAATTCAACCCGATCAAGAAGGGAGCAACAAATGAAAAATATATTAAAAAAATTCCGAGGAACATTCCTACTAGTTGGCATTTGTTTCGTAGCCTTAGTTGTTGCTAATGTGGCGACAGCTGCCGAGATAGAGGAGAATACCTTCAAAGATGTCCCACCCAAACATTGGAGCTATTCTTCGGTACAGAGCATGATCAAATATGGAATCATAGATGGTTTTGTTGACGGCACATATAAACCAGAACAATCATTAACCAGAGCACAATTCGCGAAGCTGTTGACTGTTACATTGGACTTAGAATTGGTGCAAGTTAAAGCACCGACATTCTCAGATGTGAAGGTTGGATTCTGGGGGTTACCCTTTATTGAAACGGTGAAGGATTACTTGCCTGGTTACTCTTTTCTATCAGCCAAACCTTTCTTTGAACCAAATTCTGATGCCACTCGATTGGATGTAGCAATAGCAATTGTTAAAGGGATGGGTCTTCCTATTAATCAGAAGGATGCTGCCGAAAATGTTAAGAAAAAATTCTCGGATGCTCACAAAATACCTGAGGAGTTACTTGGGTACTTTGCTGTAGCAATCGAACAAGATCTAATATCTGGATATCCGGATGGAACATTCAGACCCGATGATGGCTTGACAAGAGCGGCGGCCGCATCGTTACTCGATAGACTTCTTAAGTCGCCCAATGTTGAACAATTAGAGAATATTGAATTAACAATTGATGCTCCCACCTTTACTGAGAAGGATATGTTAAAGTTAACCGGAACAGTAGGGGAAGATACAACATTATTCTTAAATGGAGAAAAAATTGTTCATAGTAACGGATCGTTTACTAAACAGTTAGATTTCCAAAACGGTGATGGTACTTATGATTATCAGTTCCGTGCTGTAAAGGGGAACAGTCGTTACAATGTATTGAATCACGAAATTGTTGTCAAGATACCTGGTCCGACTTTAACGGTTAATGAAGTTGAGAGGAATACGCAGCTTAAAGAGGTTACGATATCAGGAACTGTATCGGACATTAATGATACAAGACCTTCGGTATATGTAAACAATATAGTCGCAATTGTGAAGGGCGATGGTAGCTGGGAAAGAACGGTTGTATTAACTGAAGGAAGTAATAACATCCAAGTTACCTCCAATAATCGAAGTGATAAGGAAACTGTAGTAAGTAGACTAATCTCATTCACAGTGCCAGCACCAGAGGTCGTGCTCGAGCAATTTAGCGATCAGGCTAATGTGCCAGAACTTATTATAAAGGGAACAGTCAAGGATCTTAATGACAAGACACCGGAGTTATATATCAATGGGAATTTCGTTAATGTTACTGATGGGGTATTTAGTGTTAAGTTGACATTGATCGAAGGTAATAATAATGTGACTGTTATTGCGCACAATGACTTAGGTAAGCAACGCCAGCTGGACAAGAAGATAAATTTTGTTATTCCTGCACCATTCGTTACGATTGACCCAGCTGCGGATGTATCTACGGTAGAATATATAACCATCAAAGTGTTTGCATTCGATTTAAATGATTTGGCTCCGAAAATATACATCAATGATATTTATAAAGCGAACAGTAATGCTTCACAAAGTGTTTACTTGAAAGAAGGGGACAATACATTCACGATAAAAGCTGTGAATAAGCATAATAAGACTTTAATCGTCACTAAGAAAATTGTTTACTTAATACCTGCTCCGATCCTTATTGTTGATCCAATCCCAGCTACTTCAAATTCAAAAACGATTACGATACATGCCGTTGCAACTGATTTGGAGAATAGATATCCTTCTATCTTTATTAATGGCGTAGATCAATATGATGATGAGGTTACCAAGACTTTTACTCTTGTTGAAGGTAACAATACCATTACTATCAAAGCGAGAAATAATAAAGGTAAAGAGGTTGTTCAGGTGTTCAACGTTGTACACACACCGGCATCACCAATTCTGAACATTGAAGAAGTTCCAGGAACAGTGCAAACCGCATCTGTTATGTTAAATGTAACAGCGACGGATCTTAATGACGCTAATCCTAAATTATACTTGAATGGATCTTATATCAGCACCAATTCCTTCAACAGAAGTGTCCAACTGGTTGAAGGTGAGAACAACATAGAGATAAAGGCAACTAACTCTTTTGGGAAAGAAACAATTATCGTGAAGAAGGTCACATATGTAATTGCGGCGCCAATCCTGACTGTTGGTGATATTCCAGAAACTTCAACAACTGATTTGATTACAATAACAGCAAGCGCAACTGACATTACTGATAGCTCACCAGAACTATATCTTAATGGGCAATTAATCGATTATAGTAGTTTTTCAAAGTCAGTAACACTTGTACCTGGTGCGAATACATTCACAATCCGAGCGATTAACAATGACGGGAAAATTACAGAAGTGGTAAAAACCATTACCTATTTACCACCAGTTATTTGATTAGAGCAGGAAGTTAAGATGGTCATATAAACCTAGCATTAGAAATAACATACAGTGAAGAACAGCCCTTAACGATTCTGTGTAAGGGCTGTTCCATTGCCTCAGTGGATCATAAATCGTTTTTCGTTCGATTAGCTTTGACATATTTAAGTTGGGCGATGATGATGACGCTAATGATGATCAGAAGGAATCATAAGCTGATCTTTCTGTAGCTAACCAGCTGCCAGGATTCAAGGAGAGCGAATCGGTAGAACAATACGAAACTCGCACGGGGATTACGATTAGGAGCGCAATTGCTCCTGAGAAGTATGTGGTAATCGAATGGATCGCCAAGCATTTCTACCAAGGATGGACGAATGAAGCAGAGGTAGCATTTGCCCGCTCTCCGATTAGCTGCATAATCGCTACAGAGAATCTTAAGCTACTCGGATTTGCATGCTATACCGCAACGATGAAGGGCTCCTTCGGACCTACAGGAGTAGCTGGAGAGCTGATAGGCAGTGGAATCGCGAAGATGCTGTTCCTACCGAATTTTATGCCGAATTTCTAGGGGCAACAATCATTGAAGACTCAGAGCAGGGAATATACAATGGAATGCTGAAGGCATAACTGGGGATTGTGAGGGAGGAGCTAGAGAGGAAGTCGGATGCGAGTAAAAAAAACACTCGTTAGTTGAGCCCTATAACAACTAGGCCAAGGAACTTAGCACGGAGAGTGAGATTGCGCCATGGAAGATCGAGGAGCGAGTATCATTCCTGAAGGTGCTTCAGGATTACGAGAGTAAGAGCCTGCTGGAGATCGGAGCGGGACCGGGACGGGATAGTATTTTTTATAAAGAAAATGGATTAAGCGTCACATGTACGAATATATCGCCGCCAGTGATGGTATAGATCTGCACGGAGCAGGAGGTTAGCCGGACATACAATAAAAGAGCGTTTCATTCCTATACGGACGCTCATGGATTGGGCTGATGAATACAATGTACTCCGAATTGGTGCACATCCATTCCACATGAGTACACCGCTTCACCACCTAGATGACGATATCTTAACGCGTCTTGATGTGTTCGATATGAACGGGAAGGATTTGTATGTGTAAGGGGTCGAGCCCTATCGTAAGAAGATCAGTATATTCGCAGCTAGAATGGATAGTCCTTTAGTGGGAGGGAGTGATACCCACCAATTCCTACAATTTGGTAGCGTGATGAATACGTTCGCCAACATTTGTAACACAGTGGATGAGTTGAAATCAGCCATTGCTCAAGGGGAGTATGACATTCATGTCTCTCCTTGATAGAGGCAAAGGAGAAGTAGGCGATGCTGATGAAAAAGATGATCAAGATGAGATTACTTAATAATCTAAAAGGCGTTTCGTCAAGCAGCAAGGCTATTCATCTTTTATTAAGGGCGAATGGTTACTCTAGTTCCAATAGGTACAATCCCAGATAATTCAAGTACGTCCTCGTTATACATTCGTATGCAACCAAGGGAAACCTGCTGACCAATTGATGCGGGGTTATTCGTTCCGTGAATCCCATAATGTGGCTTTGATAATCCCATCCAGAATGCACCATAAGGTCCACCGGGATTGGCTTGTTTATTCACGATGGTGTACTCACCAGTTGGGGTTTGAGTAAGCATAGCACCGATACCAACTGGGAATCCTCGTACGACAATATCCTGTTCCAACAAATAAAGCTGTCGATCTGACAAATCCACAATGATTCGATACACAGGCAAGAGATCACATCCTTTTATACATCATATGCATGAAGAAGCAAGACGTTTATACCTCTAATTACCATGGATACGACTGAGCATAATATAGTAGAGTTGTTGAAGTAAAGGAGAGGGTTACTATCCAACAACTACGTATAATAACGCTAGTAATAATCATTGTTTCACTGCTAGCGCCAAGGACTACATACGCCAACAATGTGATTCAAAGAACGATAGTCGTCAATGATTCTCCCATTCCAGCAACGATCATCATCCGCAATAATCTTCAGATGGTTCCCGCAGTATGGTTCCGCCAATTATCTACGAAGGTCAGCTGGAGTGAACAATATCGCTCTGCCGTTGTGAGAAGTAAGCTAACGGTGATCGGATTTCCCGAGGGTGAGAGCTATGCGGATTATGATCTAGAGGGTTCAAACCAATGGAGACGAGATGAATTGAATACGACAAGCTTCATTCACGAAGGCAGCATGTATGTTCCACTCGCTTATACAGCAAGAAAGCTGGGTATGCAAGTAACGTATCATGCTGATACGAAGAATACTTCGATAAAGCTACACACTTCAGCAATAACAGCTGCTGCTCGACAATCCGTATCCCCGGGTAAAGACGATTTGCATTGGTTGTATCAGATTACCGAGGCGGAAGCGGGCGGAGAGAGCTACAAGGGGAAATTGGCAGTAGCGGCTACCATTCTCAATCGTGTGGAAAGTCGGGATTGGCCGAATGGGATTAAAGAGGCCATCTTCCAGGTGGCAATATTCAATGGGGTTTCCTACTATCAGTATTCCCCCGTGCTCGACAACAGAATATATGATCTTACTCCGAGCAAAGACACGATAAAGGCGGTACAAGCTGCGCTGAAGGGAGAAGACCCTACTAATGGTGCAGTTGTGTTCTATAACCCCGGTAAGACAGATAACAAGTGGGTTCGGAGCAGGAAGGTTACTGTGGTCATAGGTGATCACGTTTTTGCGAGATAAATGAATAATATCCACCTCCATTAGGGAAAAATATGCTTCAGTTCCTAGAAAATGGAGGCTATTTGTTCATGAACAAAAGAATGAATCTTCTAGTGTTTAGCGGTGACTATGATAAAGCGATGGCTGCGCTTATTCTGGCCAATACCGCAAGGGAATTAGAGGTGGATGTGACCATGTTCTTCGCCTTCTGGGGTTTGTTCTTGGTGCGGGACCCTGAGAAGATGAACAACGAGGACAAGACCGCCTATGAGAAAATCATGGCGATGTCAACACCTAAAGGTCCTGAAGAGCTTCCCTTGTCGAAGATGAATTTTGCTGGAGTGGGTAAGAAGATGCTGCTAGAGATGATGGATGATCATGATGCCCCTCACCTTATTCACTTCTTAAAGGGTGCAAGGAAGAAAGATGTGAAGTTCTATGCTTGTAAGCTATCCGTGGAGATCATGGGATTTAAAGAGGAGGAATTTATTCCTGAGCTGGAAATTGTCGATGCCAAAACGTATTTACGTGATGCATTAGATGCGAATATGCAGCTATTCATCTAGCAAGTATGACAGAATGATGACATTAGCCCTAGGCGATGACCCGGTTCTGGTTTGGAGCATACAGTAAACGTATGACATCGTTTTGAAGGAGATGCTGCGCGTTGCTTCAAGTCAGAATCGGAAATTCATGCTATGAATATTGTAGCGAATTGGAAACTCATTTCAGTAAATTCAGAAAGCATGTCATAGGTATCGATCAACACTTTCATTCCCAATATGGAAGGAAGAAGATCTTATATGCGGATTGGACTGCGAGTGGTCGATTATATCGTCCGATTGAGGAGACAATTATAAATCAATTCGGTCCCTTTATCGCTAATACACATACAGATACCAATATAACCGCAACAATCATGACAGAGGCTTACAACCAAGCGCGGAAAATAATTAAAAATCACGTAGGCGCAGGCGAGGATGATATTCTGATTTCTGCTGGTTCAGGAATGACAGCGGCGATCAATAAGCTCCAGCGAATGTTACAATTGAAAGTTCCGGCAAAGTATAAAAATCGTTTGCAGATCGCCGATAATGACAAACCGGTGATCTTCATTACTCATATGGAGCATCACTCCAATCATCTATCATGGCTGGAGACAATCGGTGATGTTGTTTGTATGGAACCGGCAAGTGACGGCAGCATGAATATGAACCAACTGAAACAATTACTTCAGCTATATCGTAATCGAACCATGAAGATCGGCTCATTCACTGCATGCTCCAACGTAACTGGCGTGCAAACTCCCTATCATCAATTAGCGAGGATCATGCATGAGTTTGGTGGGCTCTGTTTGGTTGATTTCTCCGCTTCTGCCCCGTACGTTAAGATGAATATGCATCCTGAATGTCCACTTGAGAAATTGGACGGTATATTCTTCTCTCCTCATAAATTTCTAGGTGGTCCTGGTAGCAGCGGCATCTTAGTCGTGGATTCAGCTTTATGTCAGAACCCAGTCCCGGATCATCCAGGGGGTGGTACCGTGTTATGGACGAATCCTTGGGGAGGCTATCGTTACCTCTCTGATGTGGAGATGCGTGAAGACGGGGGAACACCTGGGTTTCTACAAACCATAAGAACGGCATTGTGTATACAATTGAAAGATAGTATGGGTGTTGACAGCATGCTGTGTAGAGAAGAAGAAATATTAAAGATTCTGCTTCCTCATTTGTCAGAGATTCCTGGATTACATATACTAGATGGTCAGATAGAAGATCGATTAGGAATCGTTTCATTCTGTGTGGAGAGAATCCATTACAATCTAATGGTAAGATTGCTTAACGATCGTTATGGTTTACAGGTAAGGGGAGGCTGCTCATGTGCCGGTACGTATGGACATTATTTATTCAATATTGATACGGAGAATTCCAAACGATTAACAGATCGGATGGATCAGGGTGATCTATCATGTAAGCCTGGTTGGGTTCGACTGTCTATCCATCCTATTATGACTAACGGAGAAATATATGAGATGATTAAAGCCATTAGAGAAACCGTTCAGCATATCGATGAGTGGAGGAAGGATTATGTGTATGAGAGCACAACAAATGATTACCGCTGCAAGAGCTGGGGGAGAAGTTACAACATTCAGGATTGGTTTGATTTGTGAGGTAGCACTCGAATGAATTCAAGTATTTAGCAGCATACTAGTTAGTAAAAAAGTGGTAGGTGCTATGAGCGAATACTGGACGATTGCTTTAGAATTAATAGTTGGTTTTCTCGGATTATTCTTTCTTACAAAGTTATTAGGGAAAACGAATATGGCCCAAATTACGCCCTTTGATTTCATCTCCGCATTGATTCTGGGGGAGCTAGTAGGGAATGCTATTTATGATGATAAGATCTCAATCATCAAGGTGCTCTTTGCAATAACATTGTGGGGGGTGCTCATGTTTACAGTTGGGAAGATTACACAGAAGGTGATTAAGCTAAGAAGGGTATTATTGGGTGAGCCCTCGATCGTGATCCGAGATGGACAGTTCCAATACATCACGATGAAGAAGAATAACATGGACATCAATCAGCTGCTGAGCTTGATTAGGCAGAAGGGTTACTTCTCCATACAGGAGGTAAAGTTTGTAATCCTTGAGCCGAATGGCAAGGTTAGTGTGGTTCCACATTCAGATTATGATGTTCCCAACAGGAAGGATCTGAAGCTTGGCTATACGAATAACAAATTACCTGTTGCGATTATACAGGATGGTCAGGTTGTACCGGGCAATCTTGAGGAGGCAGGTGTAGATGAGCCTTGGCTCAAGAAGCAGCTAAGCGCTCAGAACATAGATGATTACAAGGATGTTCTCTATGCCGAATGGAACGAGGGCCAACCGTTAATTGTGAATAAGTATGGGCAGTGAGGTTGGCTGTTACATGCTCAGTCGATGGTGCTGTGGAGTGAAGAGCCTAATACTGCTTTTCCAGATTCACTAAATTTAATGTTGGCTTGCCAGTGCGGATGTAATCCTCGAGATTTATTAGAAGAAGATCCATGGCCCTTCTGTAATAATTCTCTGTTATTCCGGAGTTATGTGGGGTAATCATTACATTCTCCTGCTCCCACAATGGACTACTCACAGGAAGCGGCTCTTGCTCGAATACATCGAGGCCTGCACCTGCGATAGTTCCATTAAGGAGAGCCTCATACATGGCTTCCTCATCGGTTGTCGCTCCACGTCCGAAATTGAAGTAATAAGCAGTGGACTTCATACTCTGAAACTGCTGCTGTCCAATCATATGATGAGTTTGCTTTGTCAATGGAAGACTATTCACGACAAAGTCACTAGCCAAGAGAAGCTCCTCTAATTGTGCCGTCTGATACATACGATCAATATTCTCTACCGAGTGGCCGGAGCTATTGAGGCCTAATACGGTCATACCAAAAGCTTTAGCAATCTTGGCGGTTTCCTTGCCGATCTCGCCAACCCCAATAATGCCAAGGGTTTTACCATGAATTTCCCCGGTTGAACCTACAGCAGCCCATTTCTTCTCTATTTGATTTCTGGTAGATATATGTACCTTACGAACAAATGAGAGCATCATGGCAAAGATATTCTCGGATATTTGGTATCCATGAATGCCACTTGCTGTTGTCAGCAACACGTCATGCTTAGCTATCTCGGTAAGAGGCATCTTGTCTACTCCAGCAGACCAGCTCTGTACCCAACGAAGCGGCGTATTGCTCACTAAGCAATGCTCAACTAAAGAACCCTTCCAGCCTACAATAACCTCGGAATCTTGGAATTGCTCGGGTGAAAACTCCTTGCCTGATTGGACGATTTTCCAGCCATCGCATAACTGCTTAACCTTTTCTAGATCGTCGACTGTTAATTCCATTGTAAAGGCAATTTTGCGCATGTGAAATCCCTCCTGATGTACTTATTATAGCAATGTCTACTAGTCCATTCCACTTTGTAGACTTCCTCTAGAAATTCTGTATTTCCATAAGTTTTCCTATATAAATGATAGGCTCATATAAGTAAAAATTATGATTCTATGTAAAGTTCAAATCAATAGACGACCTTTTCTGATAACAAATGGGTGGTAGTGAATCCATGCTTACCTCGGTAGCTCCTTGGCATATTGCTTACGCAGTCGACTGAGCTCATCGAGCTTGAGCAGGCTGAACTCCTCATTGACCAATCCTGCTCTGATGATCAGATTCTCCACGAGAAACGTCGGTGCAACCATCGAATGGAACTCCCAGATTTCTCCGCGACTGGCATAGAGCACTAGGTCGGCTTGGTCAGAGATATCGGATACGAGTCTGTCCGTGATAATTAGGGTGCGATAACCAGCTTGCTTGGCATGCTCTAATAGTACTCTGGCCTCGGGAAGCATTCTGACAAAGCAGAACATAACAATCATATCCTTGTCAGTGATCTGCATCAGCTCCTCGAATAGCTCACTACCACTATTCCGTATACGATGCATAGATAAGCCCATTCGTGTCATCCGATAGCATAATAATTCGGCTAGTCCAACAGAAGGACCCGGTCCATATACATAAATTCGACTTGCAGTTACGAGTGCTTGTACAGCCTGCTCGAACACCTCAGGTGATGAATGCTCGATTGTCTCTTGGAGATGCTCGTTCGTCAATTGAAGAAATTGGTTATGGATGTTCTGTAATTCGTGCCCCTGTACCTTACTCATAATATTCTTCATCTTAGCTGCGGGTGTTACTTCAAGCTGACCACGAGCCTTCGCTTTAAAGTCCTTCATATTGCGATAACCTACAGATCGCCAGAAGCGTGAAACAGATGCAATGCTAACCCCTATAGCGTCAGCGATTTCCTGTTCTGTTGAGAAGAGGACAAGCTGGGCGTTCTTCTGGATGTAATCAGCTATCTTATATTGATTCGGTGATAGCAGCTGTGACTGCCCTTGGAAATTGAAATTGTCCATGGTATCAAACTCTCCCATTTATCGCGATTTAAGATAAACCAAGTCTATCATGTTGACTAAAGGTAATCAAAGGATCGGTGTAATATTTATTACACGAACAATATAATGTAATTTATTTTACAATAACTTCACACAGCGCAAACATTGTATTAATAGTTGGTTCTTATACTAAGGCTAAGATAGAAAACCTTAGGAGGCTTACATGTAATGAATCAGTTAAAGAAGAGGTATGTGCTTACGGATTCTCAGAAAATGATGGTATTCATCCTATCCATGTCACTGTACGGCTTATCGAATATGATGACGGAGCTTATACCTGAGGTAAGGCTGGGGCCGATAGAGCTGTCTGTTGAATATTTTGCATTCATTCCATTAACGCTCTGCATTCTATTCCACCCGTTGTATGCAGCTGTCGGAGCGGCTCTTGGTGAAGTGATATTCGGAGAGATTATGCTCGGTCAATTCGGTGGACTAGGCGAGCTTGAGAAGTTCTTAGCTTTCTCCTTAGCGATGTATATTGCTGGTTCACTTGTGAATGATCCAAGGAATAGAAGACAGGTCGGCATCGCAGCGATGACAGGCGTTGTCATCCATCAGATGATCAGTGTCATCGTCGATATGACGAAGGTCTGGGTCGGTATCGAGGAGCTAGAAGCTGTTGAAGGTTTGGCGGAAAGTGTTCTTGTCGTAGAAGGAGTAGCTTTCTTGAATGATGTGTTATTCTCAGGCATCCTATTCGCACTATTGCCAACACTTTACTTGGTTCCACGATTGTATGGGAAGATTGAACCATTACTTGGGATGAAGCCGCGTGATAATAAGATTACATATTCATTCAGCGAGCGAATTGGGCCTAAGCTTATTATAACGGGAATCGTCATAGCCTTTGTTGCGATGATCTCAGAGTTTATGGCTGAATCCGATATGGCACTGATCGAGTGGGAAGCTGACTTCGTAGATAAGTATGGAGATTGGTTCATATGGGTGAGTATTGGTGTTGCCGCTCTAATCGCTGCTGTGACCATCACAATCATGATGAATAGACGTAACAATCAGAAGAGCCTTAATGGTACTAAGCATGTCTAATTCTCCGCTCATTCACATAGAAGGGGTAACATTCACTTATCCAGGTGCAGAGCAATGCATGCTGAAGGATGTTTCCTTAACCATCGATCAGGGTGATTTTGTCGCTATCATTGGTAGTAATGGCAGTGGGAAATCGACATTATGCAAGCTGCTGAATGGACTTATACCTCACTTCTATGTTGGTGATTTCCTCGGTAAGGTCACGGTGAAAGGTCTAGAGACGACCGCTCATACGGTGGCTGAGCTATCACGACATGTTGGGTATGTATATCAGGATTTCGACAATCAGCTTATTCGTCCGACGGTTCTAGATGATGCCAGCTTCGCACCTCTGAATTACGGATTCGTAAATTATAAGGAACGTGGGAGACGAGCGTTGGAGCTCGTAGGATTACGAGTGGATCCACTAGAGTTTATATGGCAATTAAGCGGGGGGCAGAAGCATCTGCTCGCCCTTGCTGGTGCAATTTCATTAGGTCCAGACATTCTAATTATTGATGAACCGGTAGCCCAACTGGATCCGCAGCATGCACGAGAAGTATATGAGGTATTACGAACGCTTAACAAGCAGCACGGCTTAACGATTATTGTCATCGAGCACCATACGGAGTTCATTGCTGATTACTGCAAGCAGGTTGTGATGATGAGCGATGGGCAGGTGGTATGGAAGAAACCAACACGTGCTGCGCTTATTCATGTAGCTGAATTAATGGAGCACAGCATCTTCCCACCTCAAGTGACACAAGCAGCGGACCGTATTCGTAGGCAAGATGAGTATAACGACACTCAAGCCTATCCGATTACACTGCAAGAGGCGGAGCAATATTATCAATCAGCTGTGGGAATAACATCCTCCATCGTCGCATCAGTAATAACGTCGACAGCACTCGCAGCCGTAAAGACGACAACACTCGTAGGCTCGTCTTCGTCTAGTGAAAGCCAGCCTATCGAATCTAGTCATGCTCAGAGCACGCCAGCTATTATTGACTTTAAGCATGTAAGTTTTTCGTATAAGAGTGTTGACCGCACGAAGAAGCGGGTCGTCCATGATGTAACATTATCATTCCATCCTGGAGAGCGTGTTGCCCTTGTCGGGAACAACGGTGCAGGCAAGTCCTCATTAATGCGACTGATTACAGGTATCGTGAAGCCGGGAGCGGGTAAGGTTATCGTGAAGGGAATTGATACGATGGGGACCTCCCCTGAGAAGCTGGCTGAGATCGCAACCTTCGTCTATCAGAATCCGGAGGATATGTTCATTGAGGATTCCATCCGCAAGGATATCGAATTCTTCCTTAAGGCTCGGCGAATTCCTGGATACCATGAGAAGGTGGATCGTATATTAGAGAGCTTCAATCTTACGCAGCTACAGGATCGAGACGGTCGAATGCTGAGTGGTGGCCAGCAGCGCCGGGCATCATTAGCTATTGGCGTAGCGATGAATCCCGCGATTATTCTGTTAGATGAACCAACAGCTAATCTGGATATCGCAACGAGGAAGGATATTATGCACATGCTCGAGGAGCTTAAGAAGCATGTGGAAACTGTTATTGTAGCGACCCATGATATGCAGCTTGTAGCAGAGTGGGCGAAGCGAATTATCGTGATGCACGAAGGCCGGGTTATTCATGATGGCAGCCGTGAATCGGTATTCGGTGATCGTCAGCTATTGAACACAGCGGGACTTGTGCCTCCTCAGATATTGGAGCTAAGCCGCTCCTTGAATATGGATCCACTCTGTTATACGGTTGATGAATTTGTTCGTCGTGTAGAAAGCACAGAAAGCGTCGAAAGCACAGAAAGCACAGAAAGCACAGAAAGCGTCGGAGGGAGTGTGGACGTTCATGGACATTGCCCGCAGGCTGTTGGATAAGCTGTCCGTAGAGCAGATCAAGATTGAGCTTCTGAATACAGCATATGGGAATGCGGATACATTCATGGCTAAGCTAGATCCGCGAACGTTATTCGCCTGGTACTTGTTCTTCGGCATTGCTCCGTGGTTTATTCACAATGAGACCGTGCTGCTAGGGTTGTTCGTCTTCATGGTAGTCACGACCATCATGACGAAGGTCAGCCCACTGGTTATTACAATCCTATGCTTCGGCTTGTTAAGTCAGGCAGGGTATCTGTTAGTGGCATCGTGGTTTTTCGGAGGGAACTGGGATACCATCATGCCCCTCATTATACTGACGATGAAGCTCTCCATCATCTCGTTAGCAAGCGTGACCGCATTCAGTGCAATGGACCCAGAGAAGCTGAGTGATGGTCTACTTAGCATCGGGGCACCACAGCAGTTATCCTTCAGCATTGCCTACGGCTACCGCATGCTTCCGAGTCTCTTAGAGGAGTATCATCATATATTCCTATCGTTCCGATTACGAGGTAAGGCACCAGACCGAGCTGGTTTATTGTATTGGCGGAGTGTTGTATATTTTGCCAAGATTGCCGTTCTCTCCTTCTACCCACTACTGCTCAGCACCGCCAAGCGGGCTCGAACAACCGTGGAAGCCCTAGAGGCCAAGGGATTTACCTATTCATTCCACTCCCCTGAGGTGAAGAAGATCAAGCTAGCTTATCTGAAATTCACATTCCGTGATGCGGCCTTTATTCTATTATCTGCGCTGTATGTGACGCTGTTATATTGGTCTAGTGAATTTGTGGTTTTACTATAAAACATAAAGAGGGAGCACCCTATGAATATCGACCTGCATTCCCATGTGAAAATTTCTAAGAAGACGAGATTTAATCCGTTGTATTTCACCGAGATGATGAACGAGGCTAAGCTGAGCGGCTTAGATGCGATTGCGATGACAGAGCATTTTAACACATTAGTGTATGAGGATATCTATGAGACCTTGGACCGCGAATATCCATATCAGCACCATTATTATGAAGTGGATGGCCTGCGGGTGTTCCCAGGAATTGAAATTGACATACGTGAGACGGGGCACATCTTAATGATCGGTGATCGAGAAGATATCTTGGATCTGAGCAGGAGGTTAGCTGGACATACAAAACCAGAGCATTTCATTCCTGTTCGGACGCTCATGGATTGGGCAGATGAATACAATGTACTCCGAATTGGTGCACATCCCTTCCGCAAGAGTACACCGCTTCATCATTTAGATGACGAAATCTTAACGCGTCTTGATGCATTCGATATGAACGGGAAGGATTTGTATGCACAAGGGATCGAGCCTTATCGTAAGAAAATCAGTACTTTCGCAGCAAGATTGGATCGTCCAGTAGTCGGAGGGAGTGATACCCACCAATTCCTGCAATATGGCAGCGTGATGAATACGTTCGCCAACATGTGCAGCACCGTGGATGAATTGAAATCAACCATTGCTCTAGGGGAATACGATGTTCATGTTTCGACTTGCCTAGAGACGAAGGTGAAGTCCGCGATGCTGATGAAGAAGCTGATCAAGCAGTCTATGAAGGACATCGACTTCTCCGATGATCAGGATGAGATTGCTTAGTATTCTAGAGAAGGCGTTCATTATCATGCCATTGACCGTACATTTCATTTGCAATAGAAGTAACTAGTTACTCAAAAGTGAGTTATCG
>DFZX01000022.1 GCA_002383695.1 Caryophanales bacterium UBA4045 | reverse complement strand
TATATCATTGATAAACATAGAATAGCTAATCTTGGTGGGGATATGATTCGTCCTAATGGATTCTACAATTAACCCAGGCGTTATCGTAACGGGTATTCCTTCTTGAATGGGTACTACATGGAAATAATCGGATAAAGTCAAACAATGATGATCCTCATTATATAATCCAGATTTCAGGGCATGCTCCCATAGCCAGTCAACTAGGGTTTCGGGAACGAATAATGTAATTTTCCGCTGATATACATATTTAAACCGGAAGGCAATCTCTTCAAGTCCACCGATATGATCGGAATGAAGATGGGTAATAAAAATTCCGTCAAGCTGATCCAAGGGGTAATTCATCGCATGCATGCCGAGCGTACAGGTGGTACCCGCATCGATCATCAAGTCATAATCATTGCAGCGAATTAAAGCATTATTATTATAGAATCGTTTTGAGAAAGCGCTACCTGTCCCAATCATCTGAAGTTGGATTCTCATCATTTCCTCCGAAGGTATAGCCTGTTAATAATTTATCATGGATTTACAGGAAAGGGAAGCGTGTCATTAATTCGTCCAGGGTGTGTGTAGACGTTGAAAGAGCCATTACGAATAAAACCTACAGTTGTTAAACCCAACTCATTAGCTAAATCAAGTGCGAGTCCCGTTGGTGCGGATTTCGAGAGAAGGATGGGACTGCCGATTCTCACAGCCTTTACAACCATCTCTGATGAGATACGACCGCTAATTGCAATAATCGTATGATGTGTTTCGATATGCTGCTGTAAGCATCTACCGTAAATTTTGTCCATGGCATTATGTCGACCAATGTCAGAGAACTGTACAATGATATTCTCTTGGGAGAAGAGGGCGGCATTATGAACGCCACCTGTTGCACGATGAACGTACGACAGGCGTCTCAGCGTCTCCATATTCCTCATACATTGAACAGGATGAATGAGCATGTCAGCGTGTAATGGCTTTGTTGTCATTGCATCACTCTGAAAGTAGAAGGACTGTCTACTCTTGCCACAGCATGAAGAGATTCGCCGCTTAGAGAACAGAGCGGGGTCGATTGATGATCGCTGGTGTAGATCAACATATGCAATTCCCTTAGCTTTATCGATACTAAGAGCTTTAACCTCTGGATATGAACGAATCATTCCCTCTGAAGCTAGGAAACCGATGATAAGCTCTGATAGGTTATCTGGTGAACATACGATTGTAGCAAATTCCTCATCATTAACATGAATGGTTAATGGATACTCATTAACTACTTCCGCTGATATTGTTTGGAAAGTACCTTTGTTGTAATTGTTGATAAGTCGCTGTTGAGTAACGGAAAGCTCCTGCATGTTCGACCTCTTCCATCCAAATTTCATTCCAATCAATTATATGAAATTATCATACCACTTGTCATCCTTACGATCGGAATATCCGATTAGCATATACATGTAGAAATAATTTCGGATTATAGTGATTATTCTCGCAACTAAATACGATTAGCGAAGTATAATCAAGCATAAGAACGATCAACACATGGAGGTTTGAAGATAATGAAAGTCAACAGGCTACTTGCTCTCATACTTATTTTTACATTATTTGGTGCCGCTACGGTCTTTGCAGATACTGTTTATGAAAGATATATTGCTAAGAAGATTACCGTTAAGGTGAATAGCTCAGCATTAGACTCTGGGCTCATGGTTGATATTAACAAAAATGATGTTAAAGTAGAAACACCGATGGTTTCACTCAATGAGATTGTAAATCAGTTTGGTGGGATTGTTAGTAAGGATGACAAGACCGTTATCTTCAGACCTAACGTCCAGATGTCCGTCGTATCAACGAGTGATAATAAGGCATTGCGTATTATTGAGAAGGGCAATGGTAAAGTTCCCTTTTATGTTGTAGCTTTCATGGATAGCATCTACACAGATATCTCTAACATAAAAATCACTGTACTTGATCCATTCGGAGATGAAATTGAAATTGATAATAATGAATATTCAATATTGAAGGAAGACCGTAGTAAGGAAGTATTCACTTTCTATTCTAAGCCTTTAGAACTGAAGATTAAGTGGACCGGCAAATATACAGTTAATCTAAGTATGAAGGAAGTCGGCGGTAGCAAATATTACAAGGTAGGTCAATACGTAATTTCCTATGAATCGAAATGATCGAGAGGGCCGTCCTAAGGGGCGGCTTTTCAATTTGACCCACATTTCAATCCATGATACGATACGTAAAAAGCAGAAGATAATGAAGAAATGAGGTCTGATAGAGATGACAGATAAGCATGAGCATGTACATGGACCCGATTGTGATCATGACCACGAGGAAGATGATGGTGTAATTATTGTCTCTGATGAGGAAGGCAATGAGCATGAGCTAGTTATGGTGTATACATTCCAGATGGAAGAGCAAGCGTATGGTGTGCTACTAGATCGGAATGATCCTGAAGCAGATGGCTACATATACCGTATTGTAGAAGAGGATGACTCAGCAGTACTCGTTGAGATCGAAGATGAAGCGGAATGGCAAAGAGCGGCAGCAATCTACAATGAATTAGTAACTGAAGAAGATAACAAGTAAATGAAAGATAGATCATAATAAAACCTCCAACATCACTTATTAGTGATATTGGAGGTTTTTACGTTCGCATGGGGTGGTTACTCCCTAAATGCGATTTACTTACGTGGATTAAAGTACATGGTTCTTCCATTAAATAATTGTAATTCTGCCTTATAAATCTTACCTAAGTACTTACAAAATTCATTACCCTTCGATTTATCACCAATCGTACTTCCCTTAGGTAGAATAACATGAATGATACTGGGTGTTGAGGCTGTTGCTGTAGCTTCTGTATCCACAGTAGCTTCCGAGACTTGAGCAGCTACGCTTTCAACTCCAATGGCGATATAACGATATAACGCGTGATTGCCCTTCAAGTAGAACCATTGATCTTGTCCATTGGGATCCTCTTCAATTGAATAAGGGAACGCAGCATCTGCATAACCCCAGTCTAATTGAGAGCCTGTCTGCGCCAATTGTTCCTTATAATGATTAAGCTGTGTCTTCAGGTCATCGAGTGTGACTGACTGAACGACGGAGGTTCCTACTAATTTAATATAAGCATGCTGACTCATCCATTACACCTGCCTTGTTGACATTCGATTCGTGGCTTTATTATCCAAAGTTCATCATAGCATTGTGAATAATGTTTGACAATAAGCGCTTAGCCTGAGCGGGACCGTTTGTTTATTCATGATAGAGGTTAATCGAATATAACAATTATGAAATGGCGTGTTCTTCTACGATTACTTTTACATATCGCATAGTCTTATCCTCTGGTCCCTGAACAGGTAGTCCCACCTCAAGATGCTCAATAATATAGTCAATGTTATCCTGTGAGATGACCTCCCCCGGTAGAAGGATCGGAATCCCTGGCGGATATACGAAAATAAACTCAGCAATAATCCGTCCGGCTGCTTTAGTAAACTCAACAATTTCTGTCTCCGCATAGAAGGCATCACGTGGAGAGAGTGAGAGATGTGGAATCTCGGGAATCTTGACAACGACCTCGGTAGATTGATCATGCTCGATAAAACGATTGGATAATTCCTGCAGAGCAGTTATTAGGGTATCGATGGACTCCTCAGTGTCCCCAGAGGAGATGATACAAAGGATATTGTACATATCACTAAGCTCGATCTCGATGTTATAATGCTCTCTAAGCCATAGCTCAGCCTCATACCCATTAATACCGAGCTTGAGTATGTGAATGGTTAATTTAGTTGGATCATAATCATAAGTGGCTTCACCACCGAGAATATCCTCACCGAAGCAATATAAGCCTCGAATTTGGTTGATCTCCGCACGAGCTCTGTTAGCTCTCTGAATGGACTTCTCAGCCATTTCCTTACCATGTAGAGCAAGCTGCTTTCTCGCGGTGTCTAAGGAGGCAAGCAGAATATATGAGGTTGAAGTTGTTGTCAGCATACTGATAATCGATTGAACACGCGCAGGACTGACACGATTTCCACGCACATTCAGCACGGAGCTCTGTGTTAATGAACCACCAAGCTTATGTACACTCGTTGCGGCAAGATCAGCGCCAGCTTGCATTGCAGATAAAGGAAGATTATCATGGAAATGTATGTGAACACCATGTGCTTCATCGACGAGTACAGGAATGTCATAGCTATGCGCGAGATCTACAATTTCCTTCAAATTTGTACTTATGCCATAATAGGTAGGGTTAATGACCAGCACAGCTTTGGCATCAGGGTGTTTCTCGAGCGCACGGCGTATTGCATTCGTTGTTACTCCATGAGCTATTCCTAGCTTATGATCCATGACAGGTGAGATGAAGATTGGCCTTGCTCCAGCGAATATAATTGCTGACATAATCGATTTGTGTACATTACGAGGTACGATGATCTTATCCCCAGGAGAACAGACGGTAAGGATCATGGTCATGATTGCTCCGCTTGTTCCTTGCACGGAGAAGAAGGTATGATCAGCACCAAATGCTTTAGCGGCTAATTCTTGGGCATCTTTAATAATACCGGAAGGTCGATGAAGATCATCAAGGGGTGCAATATTGATCAAATCAATAGATAGGGCATTATCGCCTATAAATTGACGGAATTCGTTCTCCATACCTTGGCCTCTCTTATGACCAGGGATATGAAATTGAATGGTTTTTTTATTAGCGTGCTCCACGAGTGCAGTGAATAGTGGCGTAAGGTGTTGGTTCAATGGATACAATCCTTTCTGTGCCTATCTTAATTACTTTATGAGTATAACAAAATTGATTAGAGTTGCAACAGTATTCGACTGTTCCTCCTAATTACGAATGAATGATCATAGGCGGTGTTGAATGGAATTATTAAAAAAAATGGTTGATATACGGCAATCTTTTCGAATGCTGAATCCCTTTGTGGTCAAGCTACTTCTGATTATGTTTTTCGTTGAATTTGTAAAGGGTGCCCTAATCATAACGATTCTTCCTGTATATATGGGGACGGTATTGGGTTTGTCGGCATTTGCAATTGGATGGTCCTTATCTTTACAATACATAGGTGACAATATGTTCCGAAGCCCTGTCGGCTGGTTCATAGATCGGTTCGGATATCGGTGGTGCATGCTCGGAGGTGTGATTTTTACATTCATATCCGTTCTAATCTTATCGACACAGCAGGCCTTACCTTGGATTATTACAGCTAGTGTCCTACTGGGTATAGGAACCTCACCGCTGTGGCCAGCAGTCATCTCGGGTGCGACTGAAGCTGTTGGTGATAAGGGTAAGGGTACAGTGATGAGTATCATTTACTTAGCTTGGCTTACCGGTGTCGGACTTGGTCCAGTTGTAATTAATATTTTTATCCATCATTCTTATTCGTTGGCCTTTAATCTGCTTATCTGTATTATGGTTGGTGTCATTATAGTAGCAGTATTATTACCAGGTAAACAGAAAAACCCTCATGATAACCAAACAGCAGGTGTTAAAGATAAGGCTATGGGCAGTAGAATCGTTAGAATCAAAAGGTATTTCTATGAGATTCGACGTTCCTTGAATGTAAGTAAATGGTTTTATCCTGCTTTATTCGCTCAAACCTTTGCCTTAGGACTACTTACTCCCGTACTTATCTTATATGCACGAACGATATTGCACTTATCACCCTATGAACAAAGCTTCTTACTTGCCTTCGGTGGATTCATTACAGTTATATGCTTGATTCCGTTTGGTAGGTTGGTAGATCGTTATGGGACACGATGGTTTCTTCATGTGGGTTTTATGTTAAGTGCTATAACGTTGTTAGCTTTCACTTATTTCGATTCAAAGCCCGTTGTGTTCATACTTGTAGCGTTTATTGGCATTGGATATGCTTGTATTATTCCAGCTTGGAATGCACTAATCGCAGAAGCCATTCCTGTTAAGGAACGGGGTACAGTGTGGGGGTTTTTCTTAACCATAGAAGGAATGGGTATGATTGTAGGTCCGATTGTTGCAGGTAGGTTATGGGATGAAATGGGCTATCATGCACCATTCGTAGCAAGTGGTATCGTGTTATTGCTTCTCTTTGTTTTCCATATTGTCATTTCCGTTGATAAGAAAGTGAAGAAAGTTATGGTACGATAAAATTCGATTCTACATGCATTCTTTGGGAGCGTACATCTATGTATAAAAAACAACTTGCTATGATTGCTATTATGCTTACAACAACATTCATAGGCTTTGGTATTATCATTCCGATCATGCCAAATCTACCATTAATGACGCACTTCCATCTGAATATGATGCTCGCTATATATTCTGCTGCATCCTTTATTATGTCTCCAATATGGGGGGCAATCTCAGATCGAATAGGGAGACGTCCGGTCATTCTGATTGGGCTGTGTGGCTTCTGTGCTAGCTTCGTGGTATTCTCCTTCGCCCTTGATCATCTCTGGTTAATGTACGCATCCCGATTCATGGCTGGCTTATTCTCAGGAGCTGTTATGGCTTGTGCAGTTGCGTATGTTGCAGACATAACAACGGATGAACAACGTACTAGAGGTATGGGCTTAGTGGGGATGTCCATTGGCTTTGGTTTCATCATTGGACCGGGGCTAGGCGGATTGTTAAGTGTGTTCGGTGATCGAGCACCGTTCTTAATCGCCTCTGCTCTAGCCTTCATCATATGGCTCCTCGCTCAGTTTAATTTGAAGGAATCTCTGCCTAAGGACCGTCGCTCGGTTAAGGGTGCTCCTAGACCATCTAGGTGGACCGCATTTCAAGGAAAGATGAAATACCTGTACGCACTTGGTTTTTTCGTTTCATTCACCTTAGCTGGGTTAGAGGGAACATTGCAATTTTTCGAAATGGTGAAGTTCAATGTGACAACGGTTGAGATGGGCGGAATGTTATTCGCCAGTGGTATTGTGGGAGCGATCATCCAAGGAGGCATTATTCGTCGTTATGTGAAGCATGGCTCTGAGACTAAGGTCATTCTTATCGGATTAATCTTATCAGCAGTTGGCTTTACACTCCTGCTGTTCTCTAGCAACCTGATAAATTCAACGATCTTCTTATGTATATTCGCCTCGGGTAATGCTCTGATACGTCCATGTGTAACCTCATTGATCACACAGAAAACAACGGTCGGACAAGGTGTCGCGACCGGGTTAAGCTCATCTATGGATAGCTTAGGACGTATAAGTGGACCGTTGTTTGCTACATTCCTATATTCATTTGGCATCCATCTGCCGTTCATTGCGGGTGCTATTGTATCCATTGCTGCGACCTGGCTTGTCATTCGTTTTGTCATGCTGGATCGGAAGCAGGATGTGCAATCCCATGCATAATCATCTGTATCGTTAGTTCAATTTCTTCATTCTCATCCCATTCTGCCTCAGGTAGGATGATAAGAAGCGTCATTACGAAACCGAAGATGACAGAGATCATGAATCGAATAATGGATAAGGGAGGAACGGTAATCACCGTCCCTTTCTGTTGGTATAATTCAACAACTTTGATAATACGAGATACAACCTGCTTCGTAGCAAGCTCCTTGAATTGTTTCTTCAGATCCTCTTGAAAAGGAATTTCCTGCATCAGAATTTTCAGAACGGGGAGATTGCTGCGAGCATAATCAAGTCGGTTACGTATAATAGCTCTTAAGAAATCCTCATACGTGGTGTAGGGAGCATCAATGACTTTAGTAAAGTCGCGTATGATGAAGGGGCCGATTAATTTGGACATGATAGGAGCAACTATGGAGAGCAGCAGATCTTTCTTGGTTTTGTAATGACGGAATATCGTGCCCTCTGCTACCCCAGCCTTCTGAGCAATTTCACTTGTAGAGCTTGCTGCGTAACCTTTCTCAGAGAATATCTCTACAGCGGATTGAATAATCCTCATCTGCTTATCGGTCATTTTCTCTTCCTGGTCATTTAATTTTAACAATTCCTCAACCCAGTGTTCAGTTGGTTGCATGGGAATCCCACCTCACTTTTGTCATCCTATATTTTACGGTGTTTACGTAATGCATAAACGTTAGCAATGATGAAGAAGAATGACAAGCCAAGTAGAATATAAATATTCATCGCTATGTCGGACCAGCTATCTCCACGTATCATAACTCCTCGTAAGGCATCCGCGCCATAAGATAATGGCATGAGATAGCCTAACCAACGAAGCCACACAGACATCGTATCCATATTGAACAATCCCGAGAAGAAGAATTGGGGTACGATGACGATAGGTATGAATTGTACCATCTGAAATTCGTTGTCAGCATAAGCAGAGATGAACGTTCCAAGTGTTAGCGCGGTCAATGCTAATGCAAGTGTACTAATAAGCACCAACCAGAAGGAGCCCACCATGAGGTTGCCAAGCACGTAGATCGAGAACCATGCAATGATGGCAGATTGAATCATTGCGAATATTCCAAACCCTATCAAATAGCCGACTACAATTTCCCAGCGACGTATGGGGGTTGCTAGTAGTCGTTCTAACGTTCCACCAGTGCGTTCTCTGAGGAACGCAACACCAGACAATAAGAATACGAAGAAGAAGGAGAAGAAGCCAACTAATACTGGACCAAAGTTATCGAAAGCAGTCATGTCCGCTGATCCATGTAAGTAGGTGATGCTTAGCTTCGTAGAATCTACGCCAGGATTGACCTCCTGTACAATTTCTTGAAGTAGCATAATAACGGCTTTGTTCGTTGTAGGATCGCTACCTTCAAGCTTAATAAACGGCGTGCTGTCGGTAAAGCTGATTATAGCATCGATGTTTCCTTCTTCTAGTGCTAATTGTGCAGCTTCCATCGGAATTTCATGTATCGTGGCACCATGCTGCACGAAAATAGACTTTATAGCTTCATTCGTATGGACCAATGCAACCTCTGGTTGATAATCATCTCCATTAAATATAAGCGACATGAGCGTAAGGATGAGTAGGGGAGCTGCGAACATCATAGCGAGCGATCGTTTATCTCGCATAAATTGTCTGATAATCCGATTTGCTAACGCTCGGGTTCTCATGATTGAACACCTCCATAATACAAGAAGGCTTCTTCGATGGTTGTTGAACCTGTCTCTTCCATAAGTTTAATGGGTGTGCCCACAGCGATGAGATGCCCATCCCGTATCATACCAAGGCGATGGCACTTGTATGCCTCATCCATCACATGAGTTGTAATAAGAATGGTTGTTCCACTCTTGCTTAAACGCTCAAGCTCCTGCCAGATAGACTGACGTAATACAGGGTCGATACCTACAGTTGGTTCATCAAGTATAAGTATATCTGGTGAGTGGAGAAGGGCTATCGCCAGAGATAGACGACGTTTCATTCCCCCAGAGAATTGTGAAACCTGTTTTTTTAGATCACCAGTGAGATTAACAAGTGCCATGACCTCATCTATTCGTTGCTTCAATACCGTGCCCTTAAGTCCGAATAAAGCAGCGAAAAATTCTAGATTCTCCTTAGCTGATAGCTCCATGTAGAGTGCATCGGATTGTGACATATAGCCAATATATCGCATCATACTTAGCTTTGGCATACATTCGTTTAATACATGAACATAACCTGAGCTAGCGACATCAATACCAGCGATCATCTTGACTAATGTCGTCTTCCCTGCACCAGATGGACCAAGTAATCCGAAAATCTCAGCTTTTGGAACATCAAGCGTGATATGCTCGAGGACAACTTTACTACCGAAACGTTTCGCAACGTCATGAATCTGGATAGTTGGGGGAAACGTTGACATAAGGTTCACTCCTTCAGTTTTATGTTGTGAGTAATCACTCACTCATAATATAAAACAGAGTTCAGAAAAAGTAAAGTGAGTAATCACTCATTTCTTCTAAGTGAATTGATTTGTGTTGAACTAGCGGAAAAATTTATATACCGTTTGATTTAAGCAAAAGAATTTCGATATAACGGAATTAACGTAGTAAAAGTATCTTCAATGGTGGCCTGTAGCTTGTCCGCATCAGCTAGTATGGGGTCATTCTTATCCAGGTGAATCCCACACAGAAGCTCTGATTTCTTCACTTGAATTAATTGATCTGCCATCAGATCAAAGTCACTCAGCTTAAGAGATCCATGAGATTTGGCTTCGGGCTCCATATGATCCATAGACCAAACATAGTGCTCTGGAATGAATTTCTTGATTTCTCTCTTCTTCGATTTTAAGTAATGTGCTGCGATAGTTTTGTTATCACTTTCATAGATCACTGCGAAGAGGATGAACACATGGGAGGCGAACATCCCTACTTGAAAGTGAGGGTGTGCCTTATATCCTCGTTTATTGTTCGACCAGGCTACCCAAGTGTCATTAGGAGGGTTAATTGTTCTTCGAGCATGCTTCGCGACATGCGCATACATAGGCTCCCCAGTCATTGTTGATAAGAAAGGTTGTATGGCTTCGCCTAGTAAATTTAGTTTTGGCCGTACATGTTCAATTAGGGATGTCATCCTTGGTGTAAGGCCTGGGATGAGGAAGGTATCGAAATCCTTGTGATTAAATGGTATGATTGGCATAATATTCTCCTCGTTGTATGATTGTGGCCTAGAAGTAATATATCATATGCAGTTTTCGATACCTAGTAAGCTTCTAAGAATTATGGCAAATTTGATGAGCATATAGATAATTAGTTAGATAGAGGAGAGAAGTGTGGATGGGGAATTCTAGAATGAAGATGTCTGTTTTTATAGTCGTGCTTATGCTTCTAAGCTTCACTGTTGGAGCTTATGCGGCAGATGGGATTAAGGAGGTCACTGCATTCCTTCGCGATGATTATAAAATCGTTTTAGATGGCCGAAAAGTACAGCTAGAGAACACGGCACTATTCTATAATGATTATAGTTATTTGCCACTTCGCGAATTAGGATTGTTGCTGGGGTTAGAAATTGGATGGGATGATAAGACGAAGACGGTCAGCTTAACGACGCCAACGGATGAGGTCATACCGGATACCACACTTAGTAATCCATCGAATGATAGCAGTTCAGGGAATAACACACCCTCTGACGTACAATACCCAGTGGATTTTATGTTCTCGAATGCATTAATATATAAGATTACTATGAACAGTAAAGTGTATTTTATTTTTGCTAATGATGAGAATGGTATGATGTATTTCCGCAGGTCGGATGTAGAATTGATGGGTATAGATCTGAGTGGACTAAAGACGGTTAAGGAAAAAGAAACCTCTGAGCTATACTATCCGGTGAATGAATTATCTGCTCGGTTAAAGAATCCGGGGCAATTCGAAGTGACGAATGACACGATAATACGTGAGACGAATGCAGAGAAGCTTAAGGTGTTGAAGGCGTTTTCTACGAGAACAACCTACGAGAAGGTGTTCTATATAAAAGCTGTTCCGGGAATAGACCAGTACGTGGCTTTAGTTCGGGATGAGAATCGACGTTTCTTATTTCACAAGCTGAAATTATCCCCTAACGTTGACGGTAGCTACTATGTGGGCTCGGTGACAGGTGAGTATTTGTACGATTAATCAGACAAGATATAGCTTGAAAATCGGGCGATTATAAGACGGGTTTATCGAATAAATAGTAAATAAACCAAGTTGCCAAATCATATGATAAAGTATAAAATAAAATCAACAGTAAGTTATCTGAACATTCAGTTAACAGCCCATCAACTAGTTAGTTCTACTCGCTATTAGGATGCCTCAACTTGCCAAGCAGGAGGGGATTGCCGTGAACAAGAGTTATGAGGTAGAGTACTGTGACTTAGAACTGAGGTTCGAGCGCCGGCATATCCAAGAGCTGATCAGGAAATTAATTCAGGATGGATATTCCTTGTATTGGAATGATAGTGGGCATCAGTTTCTCATCTCTGTAAGAACCGGTCGTAAATTATTAAAGCTGAAATTCCAACGCATTGTTAACAGGTACAAAATTGTAGGCGATTACACGCTGCGTGATGAGAAGCTTGCAGAGGTAATGGAAAGGCTCATTGGTGATACCAGAGGGCATGCGGTAGTGAAGCGATTTAAGGATAGGCAAATCCTAATTGAGAACATCATGTTCGGTAAAATCATCCGACTGGTGGAGATATCAGGGGTGGAGCATAAGGTGATTTTTCAAAGGCAAGGTCAAATAACGGTTGAAGAGATGGTCAAGGCATTCAAATCGAATCGGGCAAGCATGCGAATTCCTGTAGTTCGGCTCGAAGTAGATTATGAGCTTGCACTTCTTCATGAGATGATGGTCACTGAGAATTTAGAGGGTATTAGGCAATCTAAGAATAAGATTGAATCACTGCGCAGAGAAATGCTGACATTAGAAATGTGAATCGACGATCGGATGAGAAAGGCACCTTATTAGGTGCTTTTTTCTTGTCTCTACAGCAAAAAAAACGATTATGCGGGAATTTTCCCGCTTATTACGCTATTCTTATTCCAGATTGCAGAACAGGGAGATGGTCGAAATAATCGACTATTTCGTTAGCGTTACAGCAGGTTGTAAACTCCGCAGTTTTTAGACGAAACTGTACGTTAATCTTGTTGTCATAGAAAAATAATAATTGTTCACGTGTGCATAAACTGTTATGATATAATGAAATCATCGTTACAAATCCATATTCTCGTAAGTCACAATGATCTGACTTGCGAATAGGAGGGATTACAGGGTGGCTGTAACGATTAAAGATATCGCACGGCTAGCGAACGTTTCACACACGACCGTATCTAGAGCGTTAAATAATAGTCCTCTAATTAATGATAAGACGAAAAATCGAATTAAGCAAATGGCAGATGAGCTCAATTACACGCCAAATGTGAACGCTAAGGGCCTTGTGACGCTTCGATCTTATAATATTGGATTATTCTTCTCCACCCTAAGCACGGGAACCTCAGCGAACTTCTTCTATGATGTAGTTCGAGGGGTGAATATGGTTATTAAAGATCAATATAACCTAGTCGTCAAGAGTATTGATGAGTTCGAGTCCAATTATAATCGAATTTCAGCACGACAATATGACGGTATCATTGTCATGAGCCAAACCCGTGCAGACCGCGTATTGATCGAGCATGCCATATCGGTTGGTATACCCGTTGTGCTATTAAATCGTGCAGCAGGGGATCTTAATGTAGGCAATATTTTGTCTGATGATTTAAAAGGGGCTTATCAGCTTGTAGATTACATTCTCAACTGTGGACATAGACAGGTGGGTATTATTGAAGGCAGGGAAGGCTTTCAATCTACGATTCAAAGAAAGAATGGCTATATTGAGGCGCTGAAGGATCATGGAATTGAGCCAAATCCCGAGCTATGTATCCAGGGCAGATATGATGTAGGTAGCGGATATGAGGCAATGCGTCAATTGTTGAAGGGTAAGATTAGACCAAGTGCAGTATTCTGCAGCAATGATGATATGGCTGTCGGCGCGATCAAGGCGGTCATTGAGGCAGACCTTCAGGTTCCGCAGGATATATCGATTGCAGGCTTTGATGATAATGTATTCGCAGCCTATTTATCACCTGAATTAACTACCGTTAAGCGACCCATTGAATTAATTAGTCGTGAGGGTGCGGCTATGATCATGAGAATGATTGATCACAAATTGAAGTCAGGTAAAGAGCATGCAAAAATTCCGATTGAGCATATTACTATTGAAAGTGAGCTTGTTATTCGCAAGTCGATTGCAATTTTTACACCTATCACGGCTACTAGAAAGGTTGGGGAATGATCATGACAGATATCATTCAGAAGGTATTAGGGGATATACCTATTCCTCGTATGGTACGTATTAAGCAAAGCTTCGATCATACGATTCTCGAGGATCCAAGCGCAGTGACAAAGCAACAATTACTCAAAGCGGGTACGCTCGATACGGTCAAGCCCGGACAGCAGGTTGCGATCGCTGTTGGAAGTCGAGGTATTGCTAACATCGCAGAGATAACCAAAGTGGTGGTAGATGCTGTGAAATTGGCGGGTGCGTTCCCATTCATTGTTCCATGTATGGGAAGTCATGGCGGTGCGACAGCAGAGGGACAGGCAGATGTTCTCCAGCATTTGGGGATAGATGAGCATACAATGGGCGCACCGATTCGTTCTTCGATGGAGGTCGTTAAACTAGATGAGCTAGCGAATGGTCTTCCCATCTATTGCGATACACTAGCCTCTGAAGCTGATGCCATCATTGTAATCAATCGCGTGAAGCCACATACAGCTTTTCGCGGTCGGATAGAGAGTGGTATGCTGAAGATGATCTCGATTGGGCTTGGTAAGCAGAAGGGGGCAGAGGCCTGTCATCAGCTGGGATTCAAGTATATGGCCGAGAATGTTCCGGCTATGGCTCGTATTATGATTGAGCGGTTACCCATCGTCTTCGGTATCGCTATCGTTGAGAATGCTTATGATCAAACTTACTTAATCGAAGCTATTCCAGCTAATGAGCTCGAGGAGCGTGAGCCCGCCCTATTGGAGCTGGCGAAGTCTCGCATGCCGAAGCTATTCTTCGAGCAGCTCGACGTGCTTGTTATTGATTACATTGGTAAGAACATAAGCGGAGATGGGATGGATCCCAACATTACAGGAAGGTATCCTACTCCCTACGCTCATGGCGGACCTGATGTGACCAAGATGGTTGTGCTAGGACTAACACCTGAGTCTAACGGTAATGCGAATGGTGTAGGGACGGCAGATTTCACAACACGCAGGCTGACGAATATGGCGGATTGGACTGCGACCTACATGAATGGACTAACATCCACGGTATGTGCACCGACGAAAACAGCTACGACATTAGAAACCGATAAACTTGCAATTAAAGCTGCCGTGAAAACATGTAATATCCTTGATTATACGCAATGTAGAATGGTCCGGATTCGCGACACTCTGCATCTAGGTGAAATTGAAATTTCAGCTAATCTGGTTGAGGAAGCAAGGCAGTATTCGGAAATCACTATTTTGAGTGATCCTTATGAGCTAAAGTTTGATGACAATGATCAATTGATCTGATGAGAGAGAGTGAGAAAGACCATGGATGATACAATTGTTCAACGAGATGTGGTTCAATCAGGAGTGGTCATTGCTGTTGATATCGGCACGACTGGAACCAAAGTATTGGCTGTTAATACGGATGGTCAGATTCTAGCATCGCACAATATTGGGTATGATCTACATACGCCCAAGCCAGGCTATGCTGAGCAGGATCCCATTGAAATTCTGCATGCAGTTATCCAAGGTGTGAAGATGATAGTTGAGCAAGCGTTGTTAAATCGCGAGGATATCCTGTGTGTGTCATTCAGCTCAGCTATGCATAGCTTGATTGCAGTTGATCGATATTTGGAGCCACTAACTGCTTGTATAACATGGGCAGACCAAAGAGGAACAAGCTATGCGGATCTATTGAAGAAGGATAAGGCTGGCTTAGCCATCTACCATGCGACGGGTACACCGATTCATCCGATGTCTCCCCTGATCAAGCTAATGTGGATGCGCGAGCATGAGCCAGAGCTGTTACGTTCAACCTATCAATTTTTAGGAATAAAAGAGTTTATTCTCGCTCGTATGTTCGGACAATGTGTCATTGATTATTCGCTGGCGAGTGCAACGGGTATGTTCAATATTCATCATCTGGAGTGGGATAAGGATGCACTTGAGCTTACCGGAGTTCGAGCTGAGCAGCTACCACGCCCAGTGCCAACAACCTTCCAATTGAAAGGGTTGGGAAGCACGTATGCAACCGCAATGGGGTTATCCCTTGATACTCCTTTTGTTGTTGGGGCATCGGATGGTGTGCTGGCGAATTTAGGCGCTGGGGCGCTTGAGCTGGGAGTTACTGCGGTGACGATTGGAACGAGTGGGGCGGTTCGAGCGGCAGTTAATTATCCCATGACTGACCCTGCTGGCCGACTATTCTGTTATGCATTAACAGAGAAGCTGTGGATTGTTGGAGGCGCGATCAACAATGGGGGAATTACACTTCGTTGGGCTCGTGACCAGCTTTTCTCAGCGGAGACGGAGACGGCTAGGAAGCTGGGTGAGGAGCCCTATGACCAGCTAATTGAACTGGCTCAAACTGCTCCTCCAGGCTCAGGCGGCCTGCTATTCCTGCCGCTGCTGACAGGCGAACGCGCGCCTTATTGGAATGCGAATGCCCGTGGCGTCTATTTCGGGCTGTCGCTCCAGCATGAACGCCGCCACTTGATCCGTGCAGCCATGGAAGGCGTGATGCTGCAGATTCGCACAGTGGCACAGCTGCTCGAGCCGGCCTGCGGCCAGGCGCGCGAGGTACGTGCCTCTGGCGGCTTCGCACGCTCCGCCTTCTGGCGGCAGATGCTTTCGGACGTGCTCGGCACCCCGGTGAGGGTGCCTCAGAGCTTCGAAAGCTCGGGCATCGGCGCAGCGTGGTTAGGCTATCACGCGCTCGGCATCGAGCCGGACATCCTCGGTATCCACCGATGGGTCAAGCTCGATGAGTCGATGTCGCATGAGCCGGATGCGACGAATCACCAATTGTACAGCGACATGGCTGATCTCTACGATCAGGTGTACACACAATTGGAAGGGCAATTCGAGCAGATCGTCAAGCTACAGAAGCTCTCGTTAAGCTAATACAACTCATATTTCAGAAGCCAAGAAGGGATGTATATCAATGAATTTATTCGATCTTACTGGGAAAACTGCTGTTATACTCGGCGGTAATAGTACGCTTGGTTCATCTATGGGAGAAGCTTTATCAGGTCACGGAGCGAATATAGCCATCGTGGGACGTAACGAAGAGAAGAGTGAGGCGGTTCGTGCGTTAATTGCAGCACAAGGAGGTAATGTCCGTACATTCCAAGCCGATACAACGAGCAAGGTAGACCTTCAGCGCGTCTTAGATGAAGTGCTTCTCTGGACAGGTCAGGTTGATATCCTTATGAATTGCCCGGGTAAGAATAGTGCTACACCGTTCTTCGAAATCACGGAGGAAGAATGGGATGCGATCATGGATGTAAACTTGAAGGGGGTTATGCTAGCCTGTCAGGTATTCGGACAGCAGATGGTTAACCACGGTCAAGGCGGAAGCATCATTAATATTTCCTCAGTGTCCTCAGACCCACCATTATCTCGTGTATTCACATACTCTGCCTCAAAGGCTGCCATTAACAACCTGACTTTGAACCTAGCACGCGAATGGGGACAGAATGGAGTTAGAGTAAATGCGATCATTCCAGGGTTCTTCCCGGCCGAACAGAATCGTAAAATTCTATCCGCTGAACGGATTGATTCCATCATGGGCCATACTCCGATGAATCGATTTGGTGATCCGAAAGAGCTACAGGGAGCAGCTGTTTTCCTTGCCTCTGAACAGGCTTCGAGCTTCGTAACGGGTGCATTGATTCGTGTTGACGGCGGATTCGGCTCTATGACAATCTAATTCATTCTCTTTATGAAGAAGCAACAATTTTTCAAGCGTTCCTAGATTAACTGTTCGTTATGAGATAGAATATAACAATAATTATCATTTTCATAGAATATCAGGCTGTTAGGACTGTGACCTCGAGGTTCGACATTCGTGATATAATATGAATTTAATCAGAGACTAGATGAAAAGGATGGAGATACCATGTCTAAGCAACAAATTGGGGTCGTCGGTCTGGCGGTCATGGGCAAGAATTTAGCAATGAACATCGAAAGTCGTGGATACAGTGTATCTATATACAATCGTTCGCGTGGGAAAACGGATGAGATGCTGTTAAATGAAGCCAAGGGTAAGAATGTAAAGGGTACATATACCATTGAAGAGTTCGTACAATCCTTAGAATCCCCACGCAAAATATTATTAATGGTTATGGCCGGCAAACCAACAGATGATACCATTCAACAGATTGTCCCTCACCTTGATAAAGGTGATATTCTGATTGATGGTGGTAATGCCTACTTCCCTGATACCCAAAGACGTAACAAAGAGCTAGAGGCTCTTGGTATTCGATTTATTGGAACTGGTGTATCTGGTGGAGAGGAAGGCGCTCTTAAGGGACCTTCCATTATGCCTGGTGGTCAGAAGGATGCTTATGCATTAGTAGAGCCGATTCTAAAAGCTATCTCAGCCAAGGTTGGCGATGACGCTTGTTGTACGTACATTGGACCAGATGGAGCAGGACATTATGTAAAGATGGTGCATAACGGCATTGAATACGGTGATATGCAATTGATTTGTGAGTCTTATCAGCTGCTTAAGGACGTGCTTGGTGCGGACACAGATGAGCTTCAGGCTATATTCTCAGAATGGAATACGGGTGAGCTGGATAGCTACCTAATCGAGATTACTGCGGATATCTTCAAGCAAAAGGATGCTGAGACAGGTAAGCCGATGGTCGATGTAATCCTGGATACGGCTGGACAGAAGGGTACTGGGAAGTGGACAAGCCAGAGTGCATTAGATCTAGGTGTGCCATTATCCATCATTACTGAATCTGTATTCTCACGTTTCATCTCAGCTATGAAGGAAGAACGTGTTGCAGCTAGTAAGATTTTGAAGGGTCCTCAGGTTACGGCCTTCTCAGGTGACCGTAAATCATTCGTGGAATCCGTTAGAAAAGCCCTATATGCTAGCAAAATATGCTCCTACGCTCAAGGCTTCGCCCAGATGAGAGCAGCTTCAGAGCAGTACGGCTGGGACTTGGAATATGGCAATATCGCCATGATCTTCCGTGGTGGCTGTATTATCCGCGCTCAATTCCTACAGAACATTAAGGAAGCCTATGACCGCAGCCCAGAGCTGAAGAATCTGCTTCTAGATACGTACTTCCAGAGCATTGTCGATAACTATCAGCAAGCATGGAGACAGGTTGTTGCTGAAGCAGTTACAAGAGGCATTCCTGTTCCTGGATTCTCATCGGCGCTTGCTTATTATGATAGTTATCGTACAGAACGGTTACCAGCTAATCTGCTACAAGCTCAAAGAGATTACTTCGGTGCGCATACGTTCCAGAGAGTGGATAAAGAAGGCGTATTCCATTTCGATTGGATCGGTCAGCACTAAGAATTGGCTTAGATCTGCCAAAGCTTATGTGGATGATGAGGTAGGTTCCTCAATAGTCAATAAGCCATAACAGGCTTCTCGCAGTAAGGATTTAATCTGATCCTGCTCAGACCCAAGCTGATATCTCTTGTGAATCATGATCATGGCAACCTCAGCAAAGTAATGGAAGTTCAGTAACAGTCGTGGTTGAGGAAGACTCAGTAGTGCAGGGTCTTCCTCGGCCACTTTCTGTTTCATATAGTCGAGAACCCAGAGAATATCGTTCTTACATAATGTATGACTTGGATTTAGTAGTTTATTAAGCATGAGTTCCTCCTATATAGACTAGATACTGTTATCATATGTTATTATAGTCATAGCTTATTCAGTACTATTGGAAGGTGAAGAGAATGAAGGATCAGAATATTGTGTTAGTGGGGTTTATGGGGACAGGTAAAACGACAATTGGAAGAATGCTAGCGAAGCAATTAGATTGGACCTTTGTAGACACGGATACAACCATTGAGCAGGAGCAAGGAATCGCTGTTAGTCAATTGTTCGAAACGAAGGGCGAAGCACAATTTCGACGTATTGAGACGAATACATTAAAGAGAGTCCTTTCGGCAAGTCAACAGGTGATTGCTACGGGCGGTGGAGCGGTATTAGCTGAAGAAAATTGCAGTGTTATGCTTCAAGATGGATATGTGGTAGCACTCATTGCCAATTATGCTACAATTATTCGACGAGTCAGTGGAGATCAAGCCCGTCCATTGCTGCAGGGTGACCTTCATGCACGTGTAACAGCCCTATTAGAACAGAGGAAAACTGCGTATGATTTTGCGGACATGATGATAGATACATCAACTCAGAGTATCGAACAGATTATCGAAGCCATCTTAGTGAGAAGAAGAGAAGCTTTAGATTAAAGCTTCTCCCACTCCAGCATGCCTCCAGTCATGTTCTTCAAGCCCGTATATCCGAGCATCTGTAAGTAGTCGTAGGCTTTGCCGCTTCGATTACCGCTACGACAGATGAGGATGACTTCATCTAACTTCACAATCTCCTGATGACGCTCTGGGAGTTCCCCTAACGGAATATGAATGGCAGAAGGAATGATACCTGCAGCAACCTCCTCGTCTTCGCGAACATCAATCATATACAAGGATTCGCCTTTAATAAGTCTTGCCTTAACCTCTTCGGGACTAATCGTATTCATTGCAGCATGACCTCCTGTGGGTTTGGAATCTAACTTAACATGTATTGTACAACATATAAGGGGAGAAACCAAAGATGAGATATTGGCTCGTAGGTCTAGGGGGTCTAGCAGGCTCGTTATTAAGATATGGTGTATCTGGACTTTCCAATAACCTCATTGGCACTGAGCCCGCACTTAGTGTATTTATTTGTAACGTACTGGGGAGCTTTATCCTTGCATGGTTATTCGTGCGTATTGCCGACTTAGGTAGGTGGGGAGAGACGGTAAGATTGACATTAGGTACAGGCTTGTTAGGCTCGTTCACGACATTCTCAGCGCTCAGCACGGAGACTTTAGGAATGCTAGAACGAGAAGAATGGATGCTAGCTTTCATATTCATCGCTGTAAGCTTTGTCGGAGGATGGTTGGCTGCATGGTTAGGTTGGCGATTAGGGCAGGCAACAAGCGAGGTTGCTGACAAGGGAGAAGCTGAGCTATGAGCTATATATGGTTATTAGTCGCGTTAGGTGGATGTGCTGGAGCGATGAGCCGTTATGCCGTTATACAATTCATGAGCGCTCGTTTTTCAACAGCTTTTCCTTATGGTACACTGACTGTAAATATCTTAGGCTCCTTTACTTTGGGATTATTACTTGGTTCACAGTGGGACGCGGAGCATAAGCACTATTTTGCAGTATTGGGGATTGGGTACCTCGGTTCCTTCACGACGTTCTCAACGTATGCGGTTGAGGGCCTGCAGATGGTACAGAAGAAGCGATGGCGTTCATTCATTCTGTATCAGCTAACAAGCTATGGGTTATCTATTGGTGCAGCAACAGTAGGCTTCTTATGTGGAAGATCAATGAACTCATAGGATTAAGATTACGAATATGTGGGGAGATAGGGAATAATGAAGGTTTTAGTAAAGCCAACAGGCAAGTTAGTAGGGGAAATAAACGCATTATCGTCCAAAAACTATACAACACGATACATGCTAGTAGCTGCTTTAGCAGATGGAGAGAGCTCGCTGTTATATCCTGCTCACAGTGAAGACAGTGACGCTATGCGTCGTTGTATACAGGATCTCGGAGCCGAATTAACAGAGTCAGAGGTTAAGATGATCATTCGAGGCTTCGGAAGCAGTCCTAAACCGATCAAGGAATTAAATGTAGGGAATGCCGGAGCGGTTCTTCGATTCCTGATGTCGATTGCAGCACTGGTTCCAGATTTAACATTCGTGAATACATACCCGCAATCGCTTGGTAAACGACCGCATCATGATCTGATTACCGCATTGGAGCAAATGAATGTGCGTATCGAGCATCAGGATGGGAAGCTGCCGATTCGAATTCTTGGAGGGGAGCCTACAGGTGGTAAGATCCAAGTATCCGGTAATGTGAGCTCACAATTTCTAAGCTCTTTGTTATTCATGACGCCTCTGCTTGCAGAGAATAGTGAAATTGAAGTATTGCATGATTTAAAATCTAAGATCGTAATTGGACAAACCTTAGAGGTGCTGGCACAGGCTGGTATTCACATCGAAGCATCGGCTGACTTGATGCATTATCGTATCCCTGGAGGTCAACAATATAAAGCGCAGGACTACATCGTTCAGGGGGATTATCCTGGATCTGCAGCAATTCTGGCAGCTGCGGCAGTTACACAATCGGATGTTATGCTTCATCGTCTGATGGAGAATAGCAAACAAGGTGAACGAGCCATTGTTGACGTACTGCGGATGATGGAGGTTCCACTCACTCATCAACAGGATATTGTTCATATACAAGGTAACGGCCGAATGAAGGCTGTAGAATTTGATGGTGATGTAGCAACGGATGCTGTGCTTGCCATGGTTGCAGCAGCGGTGTTCGCTGAAGGCACATCCAGATTCTATAATGTTGAAAATTTGCGTTACAAAGAATGTGATCGAATCACTGATTATTTGCACGAATTACGTAAAGCTGGAGCTGACGTAGAAGAACGACAAGACGAGATCATCGTTCATGGTCGTCCAGAAGGTGTCGAGGGTGGAGTAGATATAGATGCTCATTTCGATCATCGTGTTATTATGGCGTTAACCGTTGTAGGCTTACGATCGAATAAAGGACTAACCATTCATGATGCTCATCATGTGGCAAAGTCGTATCCACAATATTTTGACCATTTACGTTCATTAGGCGCACAAATTCAATCGGAGGAGTGATTGATTATGGCATTCGATAATCCATCGAGGGATAGAATTAAGGAGATCTTGGAGGAAGCAACTACAATAGCTGTAGTGGGTTTATCTGACAAGCCAGACCGAACCTCCTATATGGTATCTGAAGCGATGCAGCTTCGAGGATATCGAATTATTCCTGTGAATCCCACAGTAACAGAGCCAATCTTAGGTGAAGTCTGTTATCCCTCACTAAGCGATATCCCTGAGAAGGTGCATATTGTGAATGTATTTAGGCGTAGTGACCAGGTTGTTCCAATTGCTGAGGAAGCGGTAAAAATTGGAGCAAAGGTGTTCTGGCTACAGCTTGGTATTATGAATGATGAGGCAGCGGAGATTGCAAGTGAGGCGGGGCTTGAGGTCATCATGGATCGATGTATTAAAGTTGAGGATGCCGTGCTTCGACCAAATCGTTAGTCCATAATCAAGCAAGATTCATCCAACATAATTCGGACAGCCAATAGCAATACTAATAAAGGCTCCATAACCAAACAGTATGTGCACCCGTTCATTGGGATACATTCCACTGTTCGCTATGGGGACTTTTTTTTGAAGAAGAAGAAGGAGGCTGTCCAGCTTGTATAACCAGCAGAACTATCAGAACACAGGCATGAACTTTCAACAACCGTCAGGATCTCAAGCACAGTATCGTGGTATTCAGAAGCAATATCAGCCAGCCGGACAAGTACAATCGTTCTACCAGGGAATAGGGCAAAATCAGAACCAATTCCCAACAAGCACAGGGAATCCATCGAATCAAAACCAGAATTTTCAGAACCAAGGACAGATTGGACAACAAGCACAATTTGCTAGTCCTGAACAGTTCCATAGCTCGAATTATCAAGGGAACCAACCTGGACATGATAGTTACCTGAGAGCTGATTCAGTTACCCCATCGCAAAGCCAATACGGAATAGGGACTCAAGGAACTAGCTTTCAGAACACTTCACAAGCGGGTATGAGCAAACAATTTGGCGGTCAACAAAATCAAGGACAATTTAGCGGTGCTAATCCATCTGCTAATCAATTCCACGCAGCGAACTATCGGGGCAATCAGCCTGGACACGATAATTATCTGCGAGCGGATTCGGTGAATCCTACACAGAGCCAATTCAGTAACCAGAACCAGAACCAATATGCTGGTCAGAACCAAATCGGTTCTCAGCAATACGGAATGCAGAGCCAAAATCAATCACCAGAATCGTTTCATACCGCTAATTATCAGGGCAATCAAGCGGGTCATGACAGCTATCTTAGAGCCGATTCAACCCAACCAAGCAATATTCAACAACAATTCGGCTTAAGATAAAGATTATGAAGCGGACCCTGGGGTCCGCTTCTCTTCAAATTTATCAATATTTGGAATAAAAGAAGGAGGGTCAAGTCGTGCAACAGCAACAGCAACAGCAACAAACGAATGCAAATATGACGTCAGATCGAAACCTGTTAAGTGATAAGGAGCTTCATTATTTGAAGGATTTTATGTCGTGGGAGTTACTGGCAGTGAAAAAGTGTGAGCATGCTGCTGGCTCCACCCAAGATCCGGAAATTCAAGCTCAGATTAGAGAAATAGGGAAAAATCATATTCAACATTACGATACTTTATTGAAATATTTGCAATAATATGATGATATAGATAAGGGGATGAATCCATTGAGTATGGAAATTGCGATGCCACAAACAGGGCAATTACCGAAGGTGAAGGGTCCTGAGATGAATGATCGTGACTTTATCAATGATATCCTTAGCATGGAGAAATATCTTACGAATGGATATAATGTAGGATTAGCGGAGATGCAGAATCCTAAGCTTCATCAGGACGTTCAGCAGCTACTTATCGAAACTCATAACCACCAGTGGGGTGCCTTTAATCTGATGTTCCAGAAGGGCTGGTACAAGATGAAAGCAGCCGACTCAGCGGAAGTAAGCACTACCCACCAACAATTTAACAATTATAAATCCCAGTTTCCTACATTCAACTAAAATTAATTTCTAATGCGAAATGACGTGCATATTCATTACGAATAACACACGTCATTTCTTTATTGATGAGTCATATATTTCTACGTTCATAAACAAAGTTAGAAATGATCCATGATATGAACATTACAACAAGACAAAGGATGCCTGCCAAATAAAGATTTCTTTCTAGGAATAAAAAATCTAATATAACTTTCGGATCTTCCGTGTTCTGAATAATAATAATAGGTATTATTGTTAAAGCAAAAGCTATTATATACTCTATAATTTGTATGATTCGAAACCCGAATGCAAAGAAGACAGGGAAGTAGCATGCAAAATAAATAAATAATACAATGAGCGTCAGATAGATAGAATGAAAACTAAACCAAGGAATATTAGCTTCAGGGACAATAATAAAGGCAAATATTCGCCAGATCAGTGTGCATAGAAAAGCCAATATTGTGAACATGAGGATTCCCCAATACTTGGCAGTAACTATATCTCGTCTGCGAAGTGGCAGAGAAGCTAACATTCGCCCATTGTTATTTTTTTCATCTGATTTACTTGAAGTTAGAATAAGTAGATAGCTGAAAGCAACTATCGGAAGCGCAAGTGGCACTCCTTCTAGAGCACTACTTATGATATAGAAGAATAAACCTATGGCTAAAAAACCAAGCAGAAAATATCGTTTGGAAATCTGAAGGTCCTTAATCAATAACTGTATCATTGCTTGTTCCCCCCTTTGTAAATACTAAGATGTCATCCAACGTAGGCTTTTCCACAATAATTTGATCATTCCATTGAATAGAGGAATAGTGTTGACTTGAAATTAAACCCTCAAATCCCAAAGCTGATTGCTGTAGACCTATAAAAGGAAGAGGGTGCTGAAGAAGAAATGCTGTAGGGCCCTTTACAAGCATATAGCTATCTAATAGGTCCTCTTTCGTTCCACTGAAATGCAGGGAGCCGCTTTGAATATAAACAATATAATCTGCAATTCGTTCTAGCTCCAAGCTATTATGTGTTGAGAAAAGCACAGTTCGGGTTCCATCCTTGATATATCCACTTAGGATAGACAGTATTTCTCTACGGAAAATTGAATCCAGCCCGGCGGTTGGCTCATCCATAATTAGCAATTGGGGTTCATGCGCTAGAGCCACCGCTAAAGCAAACTTCGTTTTCATTCCTTTTGAGAGCTCGCGCATTTTTCTTCGTTCAGGTAATGCGAAATCGTGCTGATAGCTTCGGAAGAGTTCTTCATTCCAGCTTGGATAAAAGGAAGCAATTATTTTTTTCATTTCTTTTATGGTTAAGTGATCATAATAGAAGTCCTCATCATAAACAAATCCAATTTGCTGCTTTATTTCACGTTCTCTATTCAGATAGGACTGATTTAATACAAGCACCTCGCCTTGATCAGGTTGAATCAAATTCATAATAGAACGAATTAAAGTGGTCTTTCCTGACCCGTTAGGCCCAATAAGCCCAGTAATAAATCCTTGTTCTATTTGAAAATTGAGATTACTTAATTCGAAATCTCCATTACGTTTTGAGAATTGACGAAATTCTATAGCTGGCATTACACATCCTCCTCTCCATAAAATAGCTTTAATAAATGAATGACCTCTTGAGGAGTTAAACCGATATTGCGGCTTTCGATAACAATAGCTCTAATGCTGTCCTCAAGCTGACGATACTTGATCTCTCGAATAGACTCCATATTATTTCCAGATACATAGGTTCCTTTCCCAGAAACAGATGCAACAAGTCCTTCCTGCTCTAATTCATCATAAGCTCGTTTTGTTGTGATAACGCTTATTTTTAGTGTTAAAGCTAGATTGCGAATAGAAGGCAGTAATTCCCCTTGAGGTAAAGCCCCATTTAATATTTGATTTTTAATTTGCTCTCTAATCTGTAGATAGATGGGCTCTCCTGATGTGAATGAGACGGTAAGATTCATTTAATCTCCTTTCTACATGCATAGTGTGTATATCGTATATATACAGTATATATAATAAGTTAATGAATGCAATAGTCAATCCTTTCAGACGACAAAAAAAGATGACAATAGTGTCATCTCTCCAAATAATAGATTATGGTGTTCCTAATAAAATCCGAGATTCCCATCGGCCGATTCGCCGAGGTGTTTTGCACTTTACTTAGTCGAATAAATCTCCGAATACATCCATGACCGATTTTTTCTTCTTGTATTTCTGATCGGGGTACTTTCCACTTCGGTTATGATCATTGGATTGATACTGCTTTCGTTCATATTCATCATGAAATTGATTGAAGGGCTCACGGATTTCATTCATTCCCTGTGTAAGCTTCTCTAGTTCACCTCGATCGAGCCAAACTCCCTTACAAGATGGACATACATCGATTGCAATGTTATCTTTACTTACTTCACGCATTTTTACATTGTCACATACTGGACAGTTCATGAGTGATTGATCCTCCTAAGGTTTTTGATGACGTTTAACCGAATACTCGATTAAACATAAGTACAAGCTAAATAAATGATATAGTTAGTACGTATTTATATTATAATAGGTTTCAGTGATAAAAACTATTCAATGCATTCAAGGAGGAGAATCTGACATGAACAGCGATGATATCATTAAAGTAATGGCAACTCAAGGACTTCGGATCACAGAGCAACGTCGCACGATTGCTAAACTATTTGCTGATGCAGAAGGTTACCTCTCACCGAAGGATGTTTATGAATACATGGAGCGAATCTACTCAGGTCTTAGCTTCGATACGGTATACCGTAATTTGCGCATGCTGCATGAGATGGATGTGCTAGAGCAGATCGTATTTGAGGATGGAATCCGCTTTAAGGTACATTGTGGAGGACACGATCACCACCATCATCTGATTTGTCTATCGTGTGAGAAGACGATTGCTGTGGAATATTGTCCAATGCCCCTGATGATTGGAATTCCTGAGGATTTTCAAGTTGTTAAACATAAATTCGAGATATTCGGATACTGTAAGGATTGTAAACAGGAAGCGGCAACCGCTTCTACGAGGTAACTGCTATGAAGCGAGTTCTGAAGATTCCAATCTACGTGTACCGTAAAGTAATCTCTCCACTAAAGCCTCCGACTTGTAGGTTTTATCCAACCTGCTCAGAATATGCGCTCGAGGCATTAGAACAGCATGGAGCTTTGAAGGGCTCATATTTGACAGCTATACGAATTTGCAAGTGTCATCCATTTCACCCAGGTGGAATAGATCACGTGCCTCCGAATAAGAAGAAGAGCAAATAAGACCAAAATCTTGACACAGAGTAGTTGAGTTCGTTATTATTTGAAGCATATACATAATTGACTTCGATGATGGAATAAGTACTTAGTGGACGCCGTTTACAGAGAGCCGGGAGGATGGAAACCGGTAACGGAGGGCTTGAGGAACATGGTTCCGGAGAAACTAACTTCAAGTCGCCTATAGCTTTGCTCATAGGGATAAGGGGCTAGCGCGTTCTCGGCGATAACGGGAGGCCTTAGATGGCTACAATGAGCCCAGGAATATCATTAGCATGATTTGCTGATATAACAACGGGAAATTTGGGTGGTACCACGTGAGTATAAGCTCTCGTCCCATACGGACGGGGCTTTTTGTGTTTTTATGATGATTTGGAGGGTATTCACTATGACTACTGAGAAAAAAACATTTTATATTACAACACCGATTTACTATCCTAGCGACAAATTGCATATTGGACATGCTTATACAACGGTTGCTGGAGACGCTATGGCACGCTATAAGCGGCTACGTGGTTATGACGTCATGTACTTGACTGGAACGGATGAGCATGGACAGAAAATACAACGTAAAGCCGAGGAGAAGGGCGTTAGTCCACAGCAATTCGTGGATGACATTGTCGTTGGTATTAAATCGCTGTGGGAAAAGCTGGAAATCTCTAACGATGACTTTATTAGAACCACGGAGCAACGGCATAAGACGACGGTGGAGAAAGTGTTCCAACGGTTTCTCGACCAAGGAGATATTTATTTAGGGGAGTACGAAGGCTGGTACTGTACCCCGTGTGAAACTTTCTTCTTAGAGCGCCAGCTGAAGGATGGTAATTGTCCTGACTGTGGAAGACCTGTTGAGCTACTGAAGGAGCAAAGCTACTTTTTCCGAATGAGTACGTATGCTGATCGTCTGTTAGCTTATTATGAAAGTAATCCTGATTTCATTCAGCCTGAATCGCGAAAGAATGAAATGATTAATAATTTTATCACACCTGGATTAGAGGACTTGGCTGTTTCCCGAACAACATATGATTGGGGTATTCCTGTATCGAATGATCCGAAGCATGTTATCTATGTATGGATCGACGCATTGTTGAACTACGTAACTGCTCTCGGTTATGAGTCGGCGGATCCAAGTAAATTTGAACGTTATTGGCCTGCAGATGTTCATCTGATGAGCAAGGAAATTGTCAGATTCCATACGATTTATTGGCCAATCATGCTTATGGCATTGGATCTACCGTTGCCGGCGAAGGTTTTCGCCCATGGGTGGATGCTGATGAAGGATGGTAAGATGTCCAAATCCAAGGGTAATGTTGTTGATCCAGTTATGTTAATCGAGCGTTATGGCCTTGATGCTTTGCGCTACTATTTGTTACGTGAGGTTCCCTTTGGTGCAGATGGAACGTTTACTCCTGAAGGCTTCGTAGAACGAGTCAATTATGATCTGGCTAATGATCTAGGGAATTTGTTGAATAGAACTATCGTGATGATTGACAAATATTACAACGGTAGCATTCCTGGATATTCTGGGCAAGTTACGCCGTTCGATCGGGAGCTCGAGGAGCTGGCGTTATCCGTTGTTGGTAGAGTGGAGGAAGCAATGGAGAGAATGGAATTCTCTATTGCTCTAGCCGCGATTTGGCAGCTTATTGGTCGTACGAACAAATATATTGATGAAACGCAGCCGTGGATGTTAGTTAAAGACGAAGCACGTCAAGATGAACTTGCGTCTGCTATGCATCATCTCGCTGAATCCTTACGTTTCTCGTCGATACTTATTCAACCCTTCCTGACGAAGACACCGAAGCTCATGTGGGAGCAGTTAGGTATTGAAGCCTCAGCATTAACAAGCTGGGATAGCTTGAGTAAGTTTGGGAATCTGCCTGCTGGTATAAAGGTGCGGAAGGCTGAGCCCATGTTCCCACGATTAGATGTGCCTCAAGAGGTTAGTTATATCTCAGAGGCGATGGGTGGTTCAAGGTCGGTGGAAAGCACACCAGCGGATCATGCAACTATTGCAAGTGGCTCAGAGGGAAGTAATCCGAAGGCGGGATCTAACGACTCTAAAGCTGGAACTACTGACTCATCCGGATTTGCTGATTCTGTGGATCTACAAGGAGCCCCCGAGATCGCATATGAAGACTTTGCTAAGATAGAGCTGAGGGTTGCAGAGGTCATCGCGGCTGAAGCTGTTAAGAAGGCGGATAAATTGCTAAAGCTCCAGCTGGATCTTGGCTCTGAGCGTCGTCAGGTAGTCTCGGGAATAGCCCAATATTACACACCTGAAGAGTTAGTTGGTAAGAAAGTGATATGTGTTACAAATTTGAAGCCCGTTAAGCTACGCGGGGAGCTATCACAAGGTATGATCCTAGCAGCGTCTGAAGGTGATCGACTAGTCGTTGCTACCGTAGCCGGCGATATTCCCAATGGATCCATTGTGAAGTAATCATCTAGAGGCTAATGATGTTTATAGCACAGCAGTGGGGATCAGAATCCTTCTGCTGTGCTATTTTTTTTAAGACATTCACTTAACAGACGCCTTACTCTACATGTCGATTTATCCGGCGCACAGTACAATTTCCGCTTTGAGTAACTTACTCTCTCCAAAGCACCACCTAGAAAGATTTCTAAGCATCCCGTTCACTTCGAGGGGGATAGTCGACAATATCGACTATCCCCCTCGAATGCAGGTGCATTCTGGTCCCGATAGTCGACAATATCGACTATCCTCCTCGAATGCAGGTGCATTCTGGTTCCGATAGTCGAAAATATCGACTATCCTCCTCGAATGCAGGTGCATTCTGGTTCCGATAGTCGAAAATATCGACTATCCTCCTCGAATGCAGGTGCATTCTGGTCCCGATAGTCGACAATATCGACTATCCCCCTCGAATGCAGGTGCATTCTTTTTCAAATTGGTCAAATGAATAATTTATTAAAAGGGAAGCATAAGCGTTAAAATTTATGTTGACACATTGAAAAAGTAACGGGTATAATCCGAAGTGTAAATAATAATGATTACGATTTACAGTCGAATTGGAGGGTTTACTTATGCAAAAAATTAGAATGGCACTTATCTTACTATTCATTGCCTCGATCGCTGCTGGTTGTGGTAATTCGAATGACTTTACGGTTGAAGGAAAAGTGAATGTTGTAACAAGCTTTTACCCCTTATATGACTTTGCAAAGAAAATCGGTGGGGAGCATGTGAATGTAGTTAATTTAGTACCAAATGGAGTTGAACCACATGATTGGTCTCCTAAGCCGAGGGATATGAGTAATATTGCAAAGGCTGATGTATTTATTTACAATGGTGCAGGCTTCGAGGGATGGGTAGATGATTTTCTCGATAGCTTGAAGAAGGACAGCTCATTATTAATTGTAGAAGCAATCCATGAGGTTGATCTAATCGAAATTGGTGAGCACGAAGAAGAAGGACACGAAGAAGAAGGACACGAAGAAGAAAAAGGACACGAAGAAGAAGGACACGAAGAAGAAAAAGGACACGAAGAAGGAAGCGAGGATGAGCACGATCACGGCAATGTCGACCCTCACGCATGGATCAGCCCACTTCAAGCGAAAAAGATGGCAGGAACGATTAAGGATCATCTCATAGAAGCAGATCCTAGGCATAAGAATGAATATGAGACTAATTATAACCTACTAGCGGATCGACTTCAGCAGCTTCATGATCAGTTAACTCAGATTGTTAGTGCAGCCCCGAAGAAAGAAATTGTAGTTTCTCACGAAGCTTTCGGCTACATTTCAAGAGATTACGGCTTAACGCAAATTGGTGTCATGGGATTATCCCCGGACTCTGAGCCAACTGTTCAACGGATGAAAGAAATTTCTGAATTTGCTAAGGAGCATGAAGTCAAATACATTCTATTCGAAGAGCTAGTGTCACCTAAGATCGCGGAAACTCTTGCGGGAACTTTAGAGATCGAAACACTTGTACTTAATCCTGTTGAAGGTCTCACAGAGGAACAAGAAAAATCAAATGAAGACTATTTTTCAATTATGGAGAACAATTTGACAACGCTTGAGAAAGCACTACAATAGCAATTGAGGGTAAATAACTTGACCGTCCCCCTGGGATGGTCAAGTTTGCTTAGACATTCTAAAATCTATATAAGCATAATAGATCGAGAATAGGAGTAAATATGGATTCTATAAAAGTGAACAATCTTTGTCATGATAGCATTATATCCATGGATCAAGTATCCTTTCATTATGATGATAGGAATGTGATCGATAAACTAGATCTAAGAATATTGCAGCGCGACTTTGTTGGTTTAATTGGTTCTAATGGGGCAGGTAAGACGACTCTATTGAAGATGATTGTTGGCTTATTAAAGCCAAGTAGCGGAGAGATTCGCTTATTCGGCCAGAGATTATCTCAATTCAAAGACTGGAATCGTATTGGTTATGTTCCGCAGAAGAATATGCTTAATCCTTTATTCCCTGCAACAGTGAAGGAAGTTGTATTGTCAGGCTTATACGGCAAGAATAGAATGCTCAAACGCATGACGAGTGATGATCGGCACAAATGTACGGAAGCCCTTCACGCACTTGGTATCGAGGATTTAGCAAACATAAGAATAGGTAGACTCTCAGGTGGGCAACAGCAGCGTGTATTCCTGGCTAGGTCGTTGATTAATAATCCGGAGCTTCTGATTCTCGATGAACCCACGATTGGTATTGATGCTGAGACACAAGAGAGCTTCTTCCATATGATCAAGCATATGCATCAACGTCATAACATTACATTCTTAATGGTTTCACACGATGTTGATATGATGCAGTCGTACCTCGGTAACGAACCAAAGAATACGGTAGGTAAGCTGAAGTTTTATGTGAAGCACTCCCACGATTTGGATGATTGTGTGGATGAAAACCTAGCACATACACTACGAGATTTACGGGAGCATATTAGCTCGATTAGCTAAGTTTTAAGGAGAGCAATGACATGGATATTTTTACGCTAGATTTTTTTATAAGAGCTTTAATAGGCGGTATTCTAATTGGATTAATGGCTCCCATGATCGGATTGTTCGTCGTATTACGCAGGCTTTCAATGATTGGCGACACCCTCGCTCATGTCTCCATTGCAGGAGTAGCCTTTGGATTTCTCATTAATGTGTACCCTTTGCTGCTTGGATTAGTGTTCGCTGTACTTGCAGCATTCGCTATTGAATATCTCCGCAAAGCATTCCGTTCTTATGCGGAATTATCTATTGCTATTATGCTATCGGGTGGTATTGCATTAGCTTCAGTTCTATTCACATGGGGTAGAGGCTTTAATATGAACGTGATGAGTTATTTGTTCGGGAGTATTCTCACGCTCAATCAGACGGATTTGTGGTTAGTTGCATCGGTAACCATCATCATCGTGCTTTTCGTCATCCTATTCTATAAAGAGCTATTCTTACTTACCTTCGATGAGGATGCAGCTAGTGTCAGTGGACTTCCTGCCCGTTGGTTGAACATTATATTAACGGTTATGACTGCACTTGTAGTGAGTGTGGCCATCAAGATAGTCGGAGCATTACTGGTCTCTGCCTTACTAACACTTCCAGTTGCTTGTAGTCTTGCAGTTGGCAAGGGCTTTCGCCCTACGCTGGTGTTGGCCATTGTATTCTCGGAGGTTGCTGTGGTAGGTGGACTTGTTATATCGGGATTATGGAATCTAGCTCCTGGGGGTACCATTGTACTGCTACTTATTGGCTTCCTTCTTGTAACACTTACAGTTAAGAAAGGTTTACGAATATAGCGCCCTGAATAGGAGGTAAGATCGGTGGAAGTTAATATATGGATTGCCTTTCTAGGAGGAGTAGCTTCCTTCATCTCACCATGCTGCTTGCCGTTGTTCCCTTCGTATATTTCATACATAACTGGAATATCCGTAAGCCAGCTTAAGCAAGAGCATAATTCTCGTGAAGTCCGAATGAAGATGCTTACACACACGGCATTCTTTGTGCTTGGATTTTCCATCGTGTTTTATACACTTGGATTAGGTGCTGGTGCGCTAGGAGATTTTTTCAGTGAATACAGAAAGCTGATCGGACAGATGGCTGCGATATTAATTATCGTGATGGGTTTATTCCTTACCGGTATATTCCGTCCTGAGTTCATGATGAAGGAACGGAAGCTTCCATTTAACTTCAAGCCTGCAGGTTATCTGGGTACAGTATTAATTGGTTTTGGATTTGCTGCAGGCTGGTCTCCATGCATAGGGCCTATACTAGTAGCAATTATTGCATTAGCTGTTGAGGATCCATCATCGTGGTTTATGCTAATTACAGCTTACACTTTAGGGTTTGCTTTACCTTTTATGATCCTTGCTTTCTTCCTAGGATCAGTCAAATGGATATTGAAATATTCCAACCTGATGATGAAGATCGGTGGGGGCTTGATGATTGTAATGGGAATTCTTCTCTATACGGATAGAATGTATAAAATTACGATCTGGTTCAATAACATTACTCCAGAATGGTTGAGATTTTAAACGATCAATTTAAGTGAAATATTCTATCTTCGCTTCAGGAAATGTGTGGAATATACGCTCTGTGATAAATTCGCGTAAGGCTTCAGCTTGATCGTCAGGATAAACATACTTTCCCTGTCCCCAGCGTCCCCACTTGTACTTACGCTTAGCCTCGTCCATCTCTAGTTTAGACTTGGGATAGCGTAGCTCTATGACCCTTTTGGCTGTCTTAGTAAAGCGGTGCTGAATCAGCTCGAATGTTAAATTTGTAGTGGCATCTTCTGGTAGAGCCTCACCAAGCTTATGGAGAAGCTTTGCATAACCATCCTCCCAGCCCTCGTGCCAGATAATCGGTGCAATGATAAAGCCGAGTGGATAACCCGCTCGAGCGACCTTACCCGCCGCTTCAATACGCTCCTCGAAGGATGAGGTAGCAGGCTCGAAATTTTTGATGACATAGTCAGCATTCACGCTAAATCGGAAGCGGGTATGTCCATTATGCTTAGCATCTAGCAAAGGATCGACATGATGGAATTTAGTCACAAATCGCAATCTCCCTAGCGGCTGCTCCCCCATGTATTCAATCAAGTCCTTCAAGGTACCCGTTATATGTTCAATGCCGACCGGATCAGAGGTACAGGCAGCTTCGAAGCGGGTAATTTCAGGCTCGCGTTCTTGTATATATGCGGTAGCAGCATCTAGAATTTCCTCGATATTTACATAAACACGAATATATGGTTTTGTTCCCAATGTGGTTTGTAGGTAGCAATAATGACAATGTCCCATACATCCAGTAGAAATCGGAATCGCGTATTCTGCAGATGGCTTCGAGGTATCAAATTTAAGTGTTTTGCGGACGCCGACGACTAAGGTCCTTTTGGCGATTTTGTACTTTTCGCTCTCACTCTCACCAGGTAAATCCCGAATTTGGTTATGGGAGGTCGTCTCCCGAATAGGCAATCCTAATTGCTTAGCCCATTCATATATACGCTGACCCTTAGGGTAATTTAATGCATTAGGTTCAAAATAAACGAGCTCAGGAATAAATAACAATGTATTCTTCTTGCGTTCCAAAACCTGAACGGTCATCCAGCTATACCCCCTTAGACATTCTTGTAAGTAGTATTGGCTTTATATTGTCACCAATTCAAGGGAGTTTGAGGGGATAATGCTTGCTTCGTCAATATTAAAAAGTGTATCATTGCTAAAGAGACAATCGCTTTAGGAGGTAAGGCATGGCTACTCCCAGCATGGAGGATTATTTAGAACGTATATACATGCTTATAGACGAGAAGGGCTATGCTCGTGTATCTGACATTGCAGAAGGTCTAGAAGTGCATCCCTCATCCGTAACTAAGATGATACAAAAGCTAGATAAGGATAACTACTTAATCTATGAGAAGTACCGTGGTCTCATCATGACCTCTAAGGGTAAGAAGATGGGCAAACGTCTTGCAGATCGCCATCAGCTATTAGAGAGCTTTCTCGGCACAATTGGTGTACAGGCTGACAATATATATAAGGATGTAGAAGGAATAGAGCATCACTTGAGCTGGGATTCAATTACCTGTATCGAGACGCTCGTTGAATATTTCAAGAGAGAGCCTTCGCGCCTTGAGAGTCTAAAGCAGGTTCGAGCTGAGATTGATAATGAAGAATAGTATGATATAACTGGACTGTTTAGGCAGTCTTATTTTTTTTTGTGAAATTAAGTTGGAATTAGGCCAACTTCATAGCGCATACATTTCCCTTATAACGATTAAACTCCGAAAGGGGAGATGGACCAAATGCTAATCAATGCGGTGTTTGAAGGGGGTGGGGTTAAGGGGATAGCCATTGTCGGAGCGATTCATGCCGTCGAACAATATGGATTCGGATTTAATGAATTAGCAGGTACATCCTCAGGTGCGATTATTGCCTCTCTGCTCGCCGCCGGGTATACCTCTGAGCAAATCAAACAGGTGATACTCGCAACACCCTTTCAGCAATTCATACAGCAAAAGTCACGATTCTGGTTTGGCTCATCGATTCGGCTGTTAGTTAAGAAGGGTCTTTACTCTGGAGACCCTCTAGAGCAATGGTTATATGAGCTGCTTGCAAAGAAAGGCATATATACGTTCTCAGATCTGCCTCCAAGAAAGCTTCGTATTATAGCCTCAGATATAAGTGATGGTAGGTTAATGGTCCTACCCGATGACTTACCACGTTATGATATTGATCCATCAACCTTCTTAATCTCACGAGCAGTTAGGATGAGTACAAGTATCCCTTATTTTTTCGAACCCGTCCTTATCAGGAAGAAAAAACAGCTGCCGATTTATGTTGTTGACGGAGCTTTACTTAGTAACTTTCCACTCTGGATCTTCGACAAGGAGCATATGGATTCAGATCGGCAGGCCAGAGCAATCATACCGTCTATCGGATTCCAGCTCGTTGGTAAGCTGGAGCAAGTACCAAGAAGAATAATAGGACCCGTCACCATGTTCTATGCATTATTCTCCACAATGATGGAGGCCCACGACGAACGTTATATCGAGGATGAGAATAGGTATCGCACAATAAAAATCCCCACACTGGGCGTTCGTACGACACAGTTTGATCTGTCGGACGAAGTCAGTATGAGGCTCTTTGAGTCTGGTTATGGGGCTGGTAAGAAATTTTGTGAGCAGTGGAGCGTATCTGCTTATCAGAAGGGGTTTGCAAAGTATGTCATGACCTTCAAAGCTTAATGATATTTAGGTGTGTTGTCATCATCATCATCATCTTTCTTGTTGCCTTTGATAACTCGAAACATAGATTTCTTCTTATTCGGATTCGCACTAGGACGACCTGGAGTTCGATAAGTATGATTCCTTGATCCACGTTGAAATTGCTTGGGTGGAAACTTATACAAGTAGAATATAATCCCGAATACAAGCAAGGGAAGCCATAAGGATTTAATATTAACTAATATACCAAGAGCAATGAGTCCGAATACGATGTAGCTGATCGTTCTGGAATGACGATACATTTATGCGATCTCCTTTGCAGGTCGATTATCCATCTCCAGTACACGGTTAAATGAAGCAATCGCAACTTCAACCTGTGCATCATTTGGTTCTTTCGTTGTTAATAGCTGCAGCCATAGTCCAGGATATCCGAGATATCGTAGAACGGGATATTCCCTAACCGAGTTAGTTGCCTTGAGCACCTCATAGGAAACCCCGATTACAACTGGTAACAGCAGAAGCCGCTGGTAAATACGTTCCCATAATGTATCATACGTCAAGAATGAGTAAATGATGACCCCGACAATAACCGTGAAGACAATAAAGCTACTTCCACATCTATAATGCAATGTATTAAATTTCTGAACATTAGTTACAGTTAATTCTAGTCCAGCTTCATATGCGCTAATTACCTTGTGCTCTGCACCGTGGTACTGGAACAGTCGTTTAATTAACGGGGTTTGAGAGATAGCAAATAAGTAGACAAGCAAGAGAATGATCTTGATAGCACCCTCAAGAAGATTGTGTAGGATCTGATTTTCAAAGACTGAACCGAAGATGAAATCCTCTACAAAAACCGGAACTAAGGTGAATATTAGCTTTCCAACAAGAAAGGATAGAATGCCTACAACGGCAACACTAAGGATCATACCGAAGCTACTAAACAGTCCACCTTCTTTATCCTTCTCTTTTGTCGCAGCTTTATCTGTTTCAGGTCCTACTTCATCCTCGGCATAAGCCTCAGCAGAGAAATTAAGAAACTGTGAACCCTTTGCACTAGAATCTACAATCCCGACTAAACCGCGGATGAAAGGAATTTTCTTGAGCACACGGACCCATTCTTTGTCCTTCTTTGGCATCTCGTGGAATTCAATTTCATTATTCTTGCGACGAACGGCAGTGACGAATACAGTTTTACCTGCAAACATAACCCCTTCAATTACTGCCTGTCCGCCATATATGCCAAGTTTATTCTGCGACAACGTCTAAGCACCCTTCCTAATTGTGTACTAGTTATTATTGTAGCGAATTATGAGTTGGATTGCCACACATACTATAGATATTAACTAGGAGAGGTGACGGGTGTTTATGAAAAAAATATATTTCGCTTTATATATCGGTTTTTATGCGGGTCTCATATGGGGGATTATTCGCTGGCTATTCTACTTTTTCGAATTTACAAAGGTGCTGCCTGCTTTTCTCATTGAGCCTTTCTTCCGAAAGGAATTCATGCATTCATGGACGGGACATCTGGCAGGAATTGGCGCTTTTATTGGGATGTCTCTAGTAGCGTCCTTATTGTATTCGATCACTCTACATAAGCTTAAGGGACCATGGCCAGGGATCATGTATGGTATGATATGGTGGATTATCATCTTCGTGATTATTGGGCCGTTCACTGGTATGGTACATAAGGTTTGGAGCTTGGATCTGAACAGTATTCTTAGCGAGGCATGTGTGTTTACACTGTGGGGTGTGTTCATTGGTTATTCGATCGCACTTGAATTTACTGACGAGAGAAGCTCCGAGCCCCAATTAGGATGAAATAAATCATTATCCAATCCGCGTAGCCTATGGTAAAATATTATATTGAAATGGTTATCATTTGTTTTCATCCATGCAGGAGGGAATTTCATGAGTAAGATTGTCGTAATCCACGGACCTAATTTGAATATGCTAGGAATTCGAGAGCCAGACATCTATGGCGCCGTTACGCTTACGAATATTGAGCTGAGGCTGACGGTGCTAGCTACCACATTAAATATCCATTTGGAGTTTTATCAATCCAATCATGAAGGTGCGATCATTGACCGGATCCAAGCTTGTTTCGGAGTGGCCGATGGAATCATTATTAACCCGGGTGCTTTTACCCATTATAGCTATGCCCTACGTGACGCGATAAGTAGTGTGTCTATTCCAACCATTGAAGTTCATTTGTCCAACATACATAAACGGGAACAATTTCGGCAGACCTCAGTTACTGCACCGGTAGCGGTTGGTCAGATTAGTGGATTCGGCGCTTATAGCTATGAGCTTGGCTTGATGGCAATTCATAGTCATTTACAGGAGTTGAATTCTCATGGATAATCAGCGGTTAGCAAAGCTAAGAGCACTTCTAGAAGAGAATCATACGGATGCAATACTTGTTACCCATGCAGTGAATCGCAAATATGTAAGTGGTTTTACGGGTTCATCAGGTATGCTGCTGATCACAGCGGATAAAGCACTGCTATTTAGTGATTTTAGATACCGCACTCAAGCGCCTATTCAAGCACCAAGCTTCGAATTTATCGAGCATCAAGCTAATCCGATCGATGCGATTCGGGATTCCGCTAGTGTTTTACATCTATCTAAGATTGCCTTCGAAGCTCATGATGTGAGCTTCGAAACGTACAGCTCTTACACTAGACAGTTACAAGGAATTGAGCTTGTACCTGCAGGGAAGTGGATCGAGCAGCTGCGAATGGTAAAGGATCAGGACGAGCTTGTCATTATGCGTGAAGCAGCAGGATTAGCCGATCGGACCTTCAATCACATTATAGGCTTACTCAAGCCGGGTATGAGAGAAATGGATGTCGCTCTTGAAATAGAATTTTATATGCGCCATCATGGAGCCACTTCAAGCTCGTTTGAGACTATTGTAGCATCTGGTGAGCGTTCCGCTTTGCCACATGGTGTAGCTTCTGATAGAATTCTTCAGTATGGTGAATATGTTAAAATGGATTTTGGAGCATTCTATCAAGGCTATTGCTCCGATATTACGCGTACAGTAATGTTAGGCAAGCCTACAGACCGACACCTGGACATCTATCAGATTGTGCTTGAGGCCCAGCAAGCGACACTTGAGGGTATTCGTCCAGGTATGACAGGGCGCGAAGCTGACGCAATAGCAAGGAATATCATCACTAAGCATGGATATGGCGAATTGTTCGGACATGGAACTGGACATGGTCTTGGGATGGAAATCCACGAATCACCACGTTTATCATTGACGGGTGATACGATCTTGGAGCCTGGTATGACAGTTACAGTCGAGCCTGGTATTTATATCGCTGGCTTCGGTGGAGTCCGAATAGAAGATGATGTTGTTATCACCCAAGCGGGTGTGGACATATTGACACATGCGCCAAAAGATTTTATAGTGATTGATTAGGATTATGGAACGTAAATCAGGAAATTATCAGGAGGGCTTATTGTGATTTCAGTAAACGATTTTAAGACAGGATTGTCCATCTTAGTAGAGACAGACATTTTTACCGTCATTGATTTTCAACATGTAAAACCAGGTAAAGGTGCGGCATTCGTACGTTGTAAGCTTAAGAATATTCGAAATGGTAATACAGTTGAACGAACGTTCCGTGCTGGCGAATCCGTGGGTAGAGCACATATTGAGAATAAACAAATGCAATACTTATATGCTAGCGCCAATGAGCATGCTTTCATGGACACCGAGACCTTCGACCAATTCACGCTCGACAGCAAACAAATTGAATGGGAATTAAATTTCCTTACAGAAAATATGCTAATTAATATCATGAGCTACGAAGGTGAAATTATCGGTATTAGCTTACCTAACAGCATCGAGCTTAAGGTAATCGAGGCTGAGCCAGGCATTAAAGGAAATACAGCACAAGGTGCTCTGAAATCTGTTAAGCTAGAAACAGGATTCTCGGTCATGGTTCCATTGTTCATCAACGAAGGAGATCGATTGTTAGTTGATTCACGTGAAGGTAAGTATATTTCTCGTGCTTAGGAATCCTTTATAACGATTAAGATATTCGTATAGAAAGGAGTGTTTCTTCTTGTCTTTGATCGTCATGAAATTTGGTGGTAGCTCGGTAGGTGATGCCGAGCGGATGAAACGCGTCGCTAATCGAATTGCGGATTCGAAGAAGAACGGTCATCGTTGTGTCATCGTTGTCTCAGCAATGGGGGACACTACAGATGATCTTATTGATTTATCCAAACAGTTAAACCTATCTCCGCCTGCTCGTGAGATGGATATGCTGCTCACAAATGGTGAGCAAATATCCATGTCGTTATTGTCGATGGCGGTGAATAGTCTAGGTATTCCAGCTATTTCGTTTACAGGCTGGCAAGCGGGAATAACTACGGAAGCGGTACACAGCAAAGCAAGAATTTCCGATATTGATCCCAAGCGGATTTTAAGTGCATTGGACGAGGGTAAAGTTGTCATTGTAGCGGGTTTCCAGGGTATTAGCAGCGATGGGGAAGTGACTACACTAGGCAGAGGTGGTTCAGACACAACTGCAGTAGCCTTGGCAGCAGCAATTCAAGCAGATCTTTGTGAAATTTACACAGACGTTGATGGAATTTATTCAACTGATCCACGAGTTGTTAAATGTGCGCGAAAGCTGAAGGAAATATCTTATGACGAAATGTTAGAGCTAGCCCATCTAGGAGCTGCTGTCCTTCATCCTCGTGCTGTTGAATATGCTAAGCATTATAATGTACAACTCGTCGTGCGCTCTAGCTTCAATCATAATGAGGGTACATTAGTGAAGGGGGATGCAGAATTGGAGCAAGGAGTCGTAGTAAACGGGATTGCATGTGATAAGAATGTTGCAAGAATTAGTATTCTAGGTGTTGCTGACCAGCCCGGTATTCTGGCCAGTGTATTCACCGCTCTCGCTAACGAGAATGTGAATGTGGATATTATTGTACAGAGTGGTGTTCAAAACGGTAAGGCTGATTTCTCTTTTACAGTTGATCGTACAGATGCGGATAAAGCCATTCAAGTCATTGAGAATATACGTACTGAAGTGTCTTATGAAGAATTAACCTCAGAGAGAGATTTGGTGAAAATATCGATCGTAGGAGCCGGAATGGTATCCAATCCTGGTGTAGCTGCGAAGATGTTCGATGTGATCTCGAATCAAGGCATCAGTATTAAGATGGTTAGCACATCGGAGATTAAAGTTTCTTGTGTGATTCATAGCCAGTCCATGAACGATGTGATTATTGCACTTCATACTGCATATGGTTTAGATACGATGGAGCAAGCCGTAGTTGGCGGTCCTCAGGATCGTAGATAATTTTGATCCAATACTAGAGAGAAAACTCAAAAAAACCTCAGACCATTTTTATGGGCTGAGGTTTTACTGCATAACAGTGTGAATGTTTAGTTAACGCAAATAGATGTTTGGGCTGATAGTAAAAGTCAGCATGAAGTGCTGTTCGGCGATTAAACGGTTTACTCTATGTTATCTTCCCAAAGAAAAAAGTAACAATCTTCAGGATTAGAGCAGTAATTCCTGCAGCCATAAGTGGGCCTACGGGAATTCCCCTGAGGAAAACGATGCCGAAGATCGAGCCAATTACTAATCCAACGATGAGCTGTGGATCTACTTTTAGCAAATCTAGTCCTTTACCATTCATATAGGTTGCCACAGCACCACCGGTTAATGCGATAATACCAGGCCAGGTAGTGAATACGGAGAGAACCTCCTTGAACGAGATTCTGTTGCTTGCGAAGGGTACGAGCACTCCCATCGTTAAGAAGAGGAGTCCAAGCTCGAGCCCACGCCGTTCTATACTTGGTAGATATCGCTCTAAATGTATGAGCTTAACGATCAATAGTACACATGCCGCGGTGGTAATAATATGTGATCTGCCCACTAAACCGACAATAATTAGCACAACTAATAGTAGCTCACCGTTCATCTGCATATACCCCTGTCCGACTAGACTCATTCTCAATTGTATTGAGAAGAAGACTAGTTTAGAACAAAAGTGTCTGATCTTAGTCCCCGTCTTAAACATTCCAGAGAGTATACTTCCTCAGGTGCTATATTCCCAAAATTCACTTGTAAGCCTAATGTTTTTAAAAGCTGAACCTGTTGATTCTTTAGCGGTGCTTCCCACATCAGCATATCTGGTTTGCGTAACCTCTGACGGATCTCATCTAAGATCTCCTTCTCACATTCCCCATGCTCATCGTATAAACCAACGCCTTTACCTGAATCACGACCTTCAACGATAACAAGCTCAGCACCGAATTCAACATCTTGATGGATCGTGGATAACAGACCTTCGATATCTATCTTAGAGCCGAACAGCTTCTTTCCGTATTCCGTTAACACCGTTAATCCCATAGCACGACCTCGTTCGATTAATTGATTTCGTTGCATCCGATCCAATTGGATTGTGCCGTCAGATACTTCGATTCCTGTGAACCCAAGCATCGTAATCATATCGAAGAAAGCGTCGATCTCACCATGCTGCACGGCTACCTCGAGGAATGTTCCGCCAGGATAAATGATAACTTGATAGTCCTTAGCTAATTCAATTTTTCTTTGAAGCAACGATATGGGGTATAAGGGCGAGGTCCCAAATCCTAGCTTGATCATATCCACATAAGGAGCTGATATCGAAAGAAAGTCTTCAAAAGCCCGAATACCCATGCCTTTATCGATGACCATCGTTCGTCCAACTGACCGTGGTTTGTTATATCGCTGTCCACTTGGATCTTGTAATAATGATTGCCAGCCCGCTCTTGCGGTATATTCCATAGACGATTCTCCTCTTTTATAAAAAGTACGTATTGAAATAATGCTGTTTTTTTACTGCATTAGCTTTAATCAATAGCAATATATGCACAGGAACATAGTGTGGTGCCCATCAAGCCTAAAAAGAGACAAGCAAGCATAGATTAATCTATGTATGAATTAACTTTGGATAAATGAGGTATGTAGGATGAACAAAATTGTGTGGAGTATGGCAATTCTTCGCATGCTATCGGGAGCGATAGAATTAACTGCAGCTTTTATTATGCTTCGTCTGGGTTCGATCGAGAAATCATTATTAATTAACAGTGGTCTTGCTGTTATTGGCCCACTTATTCTGATTTCTACGACTACAATTGGTCTTGTAGGAATAGCAGACAAATTGTCAGTAGGTAAATTTGCGTGGATATTACTTGGAGTGACATGTGTGTTCATTGGAATTCTGAAGAAATGATTCACAAGTCATAATATGGGTTCCTACCTCATATAGATGGGATTAACGACTGGACAACTTGGGGGGATGTCTGATGATAGATGGGATACTCAGAATTCTACCTCATAGTTTAATTAAGCTTATAGCCAGTCTACCATTGGATATTAGTAGAGCCCTTGAAGAGATTCGAGTTAGGGAAAATCGTCCTTTGGAGGTCATCTATGGGAACCAATATCGTTTTGTGAGTGCGGAGGGAGAGCTACTTGTTAGCCCGGAGCGAGCGTATTGTCCTAGTAAGGATGATTGTATGAAGCTGATTGATTTAATAAGTAATCATTCGCTTTATACGATGGAGGAAGAGCTGAGACGAGGCTTTATAACCGTTCAAGGAGGACACCGGGTCGGGATAGCTGGAAAGGTTGTTCTAGAGAAAGGTACGATTCGTCATATTAGAGATATTACCTGCTTCAACATTCGGATTGCTAGAGAGCTGCAAGGCATCGCTGTACCAGTCTTACCTTATCTCCTTGATCCATCCGCACATAGTATTCACCAAACTCTTATTGTCTCACCACCACAACAGGGAAAAACGACACTATTAAGAGATCTGGTCAGACTAGTTAGCTATGGTCGATTGAAGAGTTGCTTTCCATGGCAAGGTCTCAAGATAGCGATAGTTGATGAACGCTCTGAATTAGCAGCCTGTATGGATGGGGTCCCCAGCTTCGATATTGGTCCGCGGACAGATGTGCTCGATGCGTGTCCAAAAGCTGAGGGAATGATGATGATGATCCGTTCTATGTCTCCTGATGTGATCGTTGTTGATGAAATTGGTCGTGAGCAGGATGCGATAAGTATTCATGAAGCGATGTATGCTGGTATCCGTGTCATTGCAACATCGCATGGTAGAGATATCGAGGACATCCTCAGGAAGCCTGTTCTAAGACAGCTGGTCAATGACCAATTATTCACCCGAATTGTTGTAATGGGTAAACGAACGAGGACGAGCAACAGTCTTGAAGTGTTCGATAGCACAGGTAGACGAATGTTACATCCAGAGTCGCTCTGAAGCAGAAGAGCCCTTTCTTGGAAGGGGGTAATGATCAAAGCATGCTTAAATTGTTAGGAGCTGCATTAATTGTTCTTGCTGGGGCTATGATTGGACATATTAAAGCGCGTCGGCTAGCTGATAGGCCTGCCCAGATACGCCGATTTATCCGAGTGCTCCAGCAGCTCGAGACAGAGATTACGTATGGTTTTACTCCTCTACCAGAAGCGATGAATAAGCTGGCCCACCAAACAGCAGAACCATTCGCCTCATTATTCGCTGATATTGCTGCGAAATTGAGGTCTGGTACTGGACTCTCGGTGAAGGAGAGCTGGGAGCAAGCTGTCATGGAGCGTTGGCCCTTTGTGGCCATGCAAGAAGGTGAGCAGGATATTGTTCTACAGCTGGGATCCTCACTTGGAACCACAGATCGAGAGGATCAATTGAAGCATCTTCGACTAGCCAGCAGTCAGCTAGGGAGTATGGAATCAGAAGCTGCTGAGGAGCAGCGGAGATTCGAGAAGATGTGGAGAAGCTTGGGTGTTCTGGGAGGAGCGTTAATCGTCGTCATGATGTATTGAAGAGCTTAAATGAGGTGCAAGGACCATGAATGTAGATGTGAATGCGATATTTCAGATTGCCGGAATCGGTATCATCATCGCGATGATCCACACGGTATTGAAGCAGATGGGTAAAGAGGACATGGCACATTGGGTAACGCTGATCGGTTTTGTGGTCGTACTCTTCATGGTTGTGAGAATGCTAGATCAGCTATTTCAAGAAATAAAAACGATCTTTCTATTCCAGTGAATCGCGAGACTAGGTGACGAAAAAAACCATGGAAATCATCCAAATTGTTGGGCTTGGACTCATAGCAACGGTGTTGATTTTAATTATTAAGGAACAAAAGCCGATATTTGCTTTTCTGCTTGCTACCTTCACGGGTATCATCATCTTCTTGTTCTTGATCAATCAAATTCAAATCGTGATTCAAACACTGGAGCTGCTTGCCGAGAAGTCGAATGTGAACACGATCTTTCTCAAAACGATTCTAAAGATTATTGGAATTGCTTATATTGCCGAATTCGGAGCGCAGATTGTACGTGATGCAGGACAGGAATCAATCGCCTCGAAGATCGAATTAGCTGGTAAGATGCTTATTCTGGTTATGGCTGTTCCCATCATATCTGTGATCATAGATACTGTGTTAAAGCTTCTGCCTGCTTAGTCGTTAACTTGTAATGTTATAGGGAGGGTGGATAGCTGTGGGAACGCTTGGGAAAGTCGCTCTGTTGTTCCTACTTCTTCTGGTGTATGTGTCAATATTTGCATTTGACTCAACAGCAGCACCCATGGATGGCATGATAGATGAACAATCGGATCACTTGCCGACTGAAGAGATTGAAGCTTATTGGAAGCAGCTTTCAAATGAGTATGGTGGTTACTTTCCAGATAATCGGACACCGACCTTCAAGGAGTTGATTGTTCCTGGAGGAGAGGGCTTCAGCCTAAGTCATGTATTGCAGGCATTTCTGAAATTCTTCTTCTTCGAGGTTGTTCATAATGGCAAGCTTCTAGCATCTATTGTCATCCTAACTGTATTCAGCTCCATCCTTCAAACGGTTCAGAGTGCATTCGAGCGGAATACAGTGAGCAAGGTTGCCTACGCGATTTGTTACTTGGTTATTATGATTATTGCCATTAATAGCTTCAGCGTAGCAATTGGTTATGCTAAGTCAGCCATTGAGAATATGATTCACTTCATGACGGCGATGATTCCTTTATTATTGACGCTGTTAGCTTCTATCGGGAATATTACAACAGTTTCTATATTACATCCACTCATTGTCTTCATGATTCATGTTGTCGGAACGATGATTTACACGGTTGTCTTTCCTTTATTGTTCTTCTCAGCGGTTCTACATATTGTAAGCTCACTTTCGGAGAAGTACAAAGTTACCCAGCTAGCAGATTTACTCAGAACAATTAGCGTGGGGTTACTGGTTGGGATGCTAACGATATTCCTTGGTGTAATTACTATCCAGGGAGCGACTGGATCAGTAACGGATGGAGTAACGATTAGAACGGCCAAGTATATTACGGGTAATTTTGTTCCTGTAGTAGGAAAGATGTTTACGGATGCAGCAGATACCGTAATTACTGCATCATTATTGGTGAAGAATGCAGTAGGTTTAACGGGTGTATTCATACTTATCATGATAAGCTCCTTTCCAGCTCTTAAAATTCTGTCATTGGCGTTGATCTATAACCTTGCTGGAGCGATGATGCAGCCTCTCGGTGACAGCCCCATTGTCAGCTGTTTGCAAACGATTGGCAAAAGCTTAGTGTTCGTATTCGCAGCGCTTGCCGCAGTAGGACTCATGTTCTTCTTTGCACTGACCATCATCATTACCTCAGGTAATGTGGCGGTGATGATGAGATAACATAGATTATTCGCTGACATCTGATTGGCGAGTGGGGGCATACTGATGACCGCTTGGTTGAGTGAATGGTTGAGAGATATTGTCCTTATTATTCTGGTAGCAACATTCGTCGATCTACTTATCCCGAATAATTCTCTCCAGCGGTACGTAAAGGTGGTTGTGAGCTTGATCATCCTATTAACCATATTGTCTCCGGTAATCTCCTTTCTCAAGGAAGACAAGGCTATAAATCAAGCTCTAGAGCAAGCCTCGGGGAAGAAGGATGGTACTCAAGCTCTCAATTTGATTTTATCGAATGGAGAGAAGCTGAAGAGAGAGAATGATAAAAGCTCAACTCTGTTAGCAGAACAACAGGTCGGTAAGATGATAAAGGATCAATTGGAGAAATCATTATCCATTCAGGTTAGTGAGGTTACAGTGAAGATAGCGGAGGATGAGGGTTTGAGTCCCTCGATTCAATTTATTCAAATCGTTCTCCAACCTGAAGCTAAGTCCGAGGAGGTTCAGCCCCCATCGGGGGATCACGTGGTAAGCGTGGATCATGTTGCCTCCGTTTCTGTGAGGGTTAGTTTAGGAGATGCTGATCACCAGGTTGGCACAGCGAAGAAGGAACAAAGTGAACGAAGCTCTTCAGAGGTTAAATTGGAGGAGCAGGTCATTCAGCAGCTTAGTGAACAATGGGGCCTAGATGAAAAAAGGATTCAGGTGGAGTGGAGGTAAACAATCGTGAAGCAGTTGATGCAGTTGCTGGAACGTTGGTTGGGAGGAGGACCCGGTGGTAAGAAGAGGGTCAGTACCATTCGGTGGCTTCTGCTCGTTGGACTTGCGGGTTTAGCCATCATGATCTTGAATTCGTACTTGCATGTGGAGGATGTTAATTCAATCAGCGAGAGTCGTGCATCACCGGCGACTCAGGATGAGAAGGTATTCGATAATAAGGAACGTGAAGCTTCTGAATTTGAAGAGTACGAAGGTCGGTACGAAGCAAGAATCAAGGAAATTCTTGAGCACATCGTTGGTGTGGGGGAGCTAGATATCATGGTTACTATTGATTCAACAGAAGAGCTTGTCATCGAACGTAATACGCAGCAAACCCAGCAGATAACCAATGAGAAGGACCAGGATGGTGGTACGAGACACATTACCAACATTACCCGTAATGGCGAAGTGGTTTTTTATCAGGTTTCCGGTGACCAAACACCGATAATCCTTAAGAAGATTAAACCGAAAATTAGAGGCGTACTCGTAGTGGCAAAGGGTGCTGAAAATCTAACAGTCAAAAAACTGATTACCCAAGCGGTAGAAAGAGGCTTAGGTGTACCATCACACCGCATCTCAGTGACTCCTCGGAAGCAGTAGAGATGTGATTGATGCATAGCAAAACATTGATTCATCTTATGGAGCTTGGTCAGAATGACTTAACTTCATAAGTTCATATACAACAAAAAATTATCAAAATACGATTAGGAGGTTTCAATTATGAATACAAAAAGACAGACCGTTTGGCTGGTGTCCATGCTAAGTTTAATGGTAGTATTGTCAGCCTATTATTTATTTACTGATAGTGTGAATGAGACGGATAAGGTTTCTGAGACGGAGGAAAGTAGTCAGTTAGTCACAATCGATGGCTCATTGGTTGATGAGGGGGACTTGGTGGCTAGTGGACTTGTAGACGATTTAACCGATGCAACATTAATCGACGAAGCTAGTGTGGAGGAATGGACAGAGCAGACAGAAGCCCAGTTAGAAGATCAGCAGGTCGAAATGGAACAGACAGAAGCTGATCAGCCAGAAGCGGCTGTGCCAGATAAGCAAATTCTAGAGGATATACAAGCAGGTGCTAAAAATGGAGAGGATTATTTATCTGATCTGTTAATGAAGCGGAATGATGCATTGGCTAAGGAAGCTGAGCGATTATTAGCGATAACCTCAGATCCTAAGAAATCAAATGAGGAAATGGTAAAAGCTCAGGACGAGTTAGCGGGCATTGAAGATATGCAGTATAAAATTTCCGATTTAGAGGATCAGCTCATGAAGGATTTTGAGAATGTTGTCATCACAGAGGAAAAAGGTAAATGGAAGGCAGTTGTTCAGGCGGATAAGCTTGAGCGTAGTCAAGCCGTCTCGATCATGGATATGATGATTCAGAATTTGCAGATTACTCCGAACAAGATTGCAGGCGTACAATTTGTTCAATAATGTAAATTCATCATTGTAAATTAATAATATTATGGCAAACTGCCTTAATCGCAGATCCTCTGTAGATTGGGCAGTTCTTGTTTGAATATAAATAAATTAATAATTACCGAAAAAAGTTTAACCATACATCTTAGTACTAGGTTATAATAATATCTACGTGTGTCGAGAAGATTATGTTATAATGCATACAGTCTAGCTTGCCAACGCTTCACAATTTTTGGAGGAGTGAGTCGCATAATGTTTAAACTAAGTGAAATTAAAGAGCTAATAAAGCTGGTAGATCAAACCTCAGTCAATGAGCTAGAAATTGAGAATGAAGGATCACGCCTATGTATTCGTAAGCATAAAACGGAAGTCATCCAAGTTCAATCATTACCTGTAGCAGCTCCAAACACGGGGTACACGGTACAAGAAGCGAATCAAGCAGCTTCAACTACTACAGCTCCTGTGACATCAGAAACAGTCAGTGCAACGAATAACTTACATAAAATTGTATCTCCTATGGTAGGTACCTTCTATCAATCCTCATCACCTGGTTCTGCAGCATTCGTGAGTGGTGGAAGTAAAGTAAATGAGAAATCAGTCGTATGTATTATAGAAGCCATGAAGCTAATGAATGAAATTGAGGCAGAGATTAAAGGTGAGATTGTTGAAGTGCTTGTTGAGAACGGCCAATTAGTAGAATACGGACAACCGCTCTATCTAGTCAAAACGGAATAAAGTGAGGTTTATATATGAAGTTTCATAAAATATTGATCGCTAACCGCGGGGAAATTGCCGTACGGATTATTCGCGCGTGCAAGGAACTAGGGATATATACCGTAGCTGTATTCTCAGAAGCAGATAGGGAAGCTCTTCATGTTCGAATTGCTGATGAGGCTTATTGTATTGGTCCAGCATTATCTAAGGATAGCTATCTGAATTTAACTAATTTAATGAGCGTCGCCACATTAACTGAGTCAGATGCGATTCATCCTGGTTATGGATTTCTTGCGGAGAATGCAGATTTCGCTGAGATTTGTGAAACATGTAATATTACCTTTATCGGACCATCCCCCACAGCGATTAGCAAGATGGGAGATAAATCAGTAGCTAAACAAACGATGCAGGATGCTAATGTACCTGTTATCCCAGGCTCAGATGGATTAATTGAGGATCTTGAGGAAGTGGTTCGGACAGCACGCAAGATCGGTTATCCCGTTGTCATTAAAGCAACAGCTGGTGGTGGCGGTAAAGGTATTCGAATCGCTGATGATGAAGATATGCTCATTCACCAAATCGTCGCTGCTCAACAAGAGGCAGAGAAGGCTTTTGGTAATGCGGGTGTATATCTTGAGAAGTATTTGACCGGAATGAAGCATGTTGAAATTCAGATTATTGCTGATAAGCACGGTAATGTTGTCCATCTTGGTGAACGGGATTGTTCCGTTCAACGAAGAAGACAGAAGCTTGTTGAGGAAGCGCCTTGTTCAGTATTAAGCCCTGAAATTCGCAAACGAATGGGCGATGCTGCTGTAAGAGCTGCTCAAGCCGTGAATTACTCTGGTGCAGGCACCCTAGAATTCCTACTTGGCGAGGATGGGAATTTCTACTTTATGGAGATGAACACTCGTATCCAGGTTGAGCATCCTGTTACGGAGATGGTTACAGGTGTGGATATTATTAAAGAGATGATATCTGTCGCCGCTGGCAATCCATTGTCATTCACACAAGATGATATTCACATTAAAGGTTGGTCTATAGAATGTAGGATTAATGCAGAGGATCCAGATCGTAACTTTATTCCATCGCCGGGTCTTATTAGCTTTTACCTGCCTCCAGGAGGTCTTGGAGTAAGAGTGGATAGTGCTGCTTATCAAGGTTATTCAATCCCACCTTACTATGATTCCATGATAGCAAAGCTCATCGTCTGGGGAGAGACTCGAGAAGAAGCGATTTCAAGAATGAAACGGGCTTTGAGTGAATTTATGATCGCGGGAGTTAGTACCACTATCCCATTCCATCTAAAATTATTGAATCACAAAACGTTCATTGCGGGCGATTTCGATATTAAATTTCTGGAAGAGCATGATATTAATGATCCGGAAAGTTAAAGGATTATCTGTGGATCGTACACGAGGGCAAACGTCTGTTTGTCATAATATTCTTGCAATGGTATAGTTACGTAGTATGAAGAAGAGTTAATTTCTCATGGAGGAATACTTATGAATACTGTACTTTCTGACCATACAACAACAGAGATTGGTACCATACAGATAGCTCCGGAGGTTCTAGAAATCATTGCTGGTGTAGCTGCGATTAAGATCGAAGGTGTGGCGGATATGAGTGGTGGAATCGTTGGTGGAATCAGCGAGATGCTCGGACTCAAAAGCCTTACTAGAGGGGTTAAAGTTCAAATAGGCACGGCTGAGACACTCATAGATATCTACATTGTTATCGAGTATGGATACCCTATCCCCGAGATATCCCGACAAATTCAACGAAGCGTCCATCAGGCCATATACAGTATGACAGGTATTCATGTATCTGCTGTACATATACATATTGAAAGCGTTCATTTCAATGAGGTTGGGGAATCAACCATACAAGCCTCAATCGAATGAGATCGCTGTTTAGCTTAAAGGGTTTCCTACAGAATGGAGAGGGGACAAGCTGAAGATGGCCAGAATGTTCGACCGTTTGTTGTTGTTCATCTATTCCTTCATCATTGCTTGTACCATGGTAGTACTCATGTGTATGACTTTCGGCTGGATAGGCTATAATCTAGCAGAGAATTACTTGGACAATATCTATAATGAATCATTGGTTAGAAATTCGTTGCTTGTTGTATCGATTGTATTCTTGATCATCAGTATACGTCTTTTCTACCTAGCAGTAAGACGTGACAAGACCCGATCACCATCTATAATTCTACCTTCCACCTATGGTAGTGTTAATATCTCTATAGAGACGATACAGAATGTCGCCTTGCGAGCCTCAACAAAGATTAAGGGCTTAAGTGAACTAAAGGCACGAATACAGATGAAAGAATCGGGTTTGGAAATTGAATTGCGAACGAAGATAGACGGTGAAAACTCCATTCCCCGAATTACTGAAGAGGTTCAACGCACGGTGAAGGAGCAAGTAGAGCTTCTGACAGGTATTCCTGTCGATAAAGTATCCGTGTTCGTATCTAATATTGTTACCACATCTGCTCCGACGTTCAAAAGTAGGGTTGAATGAGGTGGAAATCCATGTGGCAAACCGTATTAAAAGTTGCTAGGGGAGAACATAAAGGCAAGCTGCTTGGTGTGTTATTCGGCATTTTTTGTGGCTTCTTATATTTATTTGTTGGGTTTTGGGATATGCTAATTTTTACATTTATTATTTACGTTGGCTATTATGTGGGTAGTCGCATTGACGACCGACAAGCTCTATTCGATATCAGACCACTCTGGATCTGGTTAACGAAACGATGGAGAGGGTTCAAATAAGTTCCCTATGGCTTTCGACCATGGGTTTTTTATTTTCACAACGTGCTTAGCTAAGTTAAGTACAACTACAGAAGTAGTTTAAGGAGAGAATTGTCAATGAAACGCAGGCTTTCAAGAGAGCTCGCCGTACAAAGTTTGTATCAGATGGAGATGAATGACGTGTCTGCCCAAGTGGCGCTTGACATGGTACTAGAGGAAGCTAAGGAAGACAATGAAGGTAAGGTCATCTTATCCGATGTTGCTGTTCTTAGGGACTATACGATTGAGCTCGTCACTAGCACTTGGAATATCAAGAGAGCCATCGACGATGTAATGGCTCATTATCTTGTAGGCTATCAGATGGACCGATTGTCACGTGTAGATCATCAGATTCTTCGGCTTGCTATGTATGAGATGCTGTTCCGCGATGACGTACCACCAAAAGCCGCAATTAATGAGGCGATTGACTTAGCCAAACACTTTGGTTTAGATGACTCGGGTAAATTCGTGAATGGTGTACTAGGTCAGATGATTAAAGAATTAGATATAGTCAAGGAAAAGGTAACGAGTAGGCTTGTTTAACCAACTAAGCTTTATAATGGTATAAGGAAGGTGAAATTCATGACGGCCCAAATTATTAGCGGTAAGGAAGTAGCAGCAGAAATTAAGCAGCAGCTTGAGCAAGAGGTAAAGGCGCTGACAGACCGCGGAATTATACCGGGACTTACTGTTGTTGTTGTCGGTGAAGACCCAGCATCACAAGTTTATGTTCGAAACAAAGGTAAGGAGTGCGAGAAGCTGGGCATGCGCTCAGAAATCATTCGCTTACCTGAGTCAACGAGTCAAATCGAGCTTCTTGATATCTTGGACGGGTTAAACCAGAATACGGAGGTTCATGGTATCCTCGTTCAATTGCCGTTGCCTAAGCATATCTCAGAAGAATCTATACTACTTGCTATTGATCCGGCTAAGGACGTAGACGGCTTTCACCCGGTTAATGTGGGTAACATGGTCATTGGTGCCGATAGCTACTTACCTTGTACACCTGCTGGAGTCATTGAACTTATTCGACGAACTGGCTTGGATATGGCTGGTAAGCATGCTGTTATTATTGGACGTAGTAACATTGTTGGAAAACCAGTTTCGATGCTGTTGCTTCGTGAGCACGCTACGGTAACGATCTGTCATTCGAGAACCAAGAACATCGAAGAGATTACAGGACAAGCGGATATCCTCATCGCAGCAGTGGGTAAGGCAAACCTTGTTAAGCGGAGCTGGGTTAAGCCCGGTGCAGTTGTGATTGATGTCGGTGTGAATCGATTAGAGAATGGAAAGCTTGCAGGTGATGTTGATCTTGAAGATGTGAAAGAGGTCGCAGGTTATATCACCCCTGTACCCGGTGGTGTTGGACCGATGACGATTACGATGCTGCTACAGAACACATTACAAGCCGCCAAACGTTCAACTGGGCTGTAATGTTATATTAGAGGATCGGAAGTTATAATCTAGCCGATTCAGAGTGAGGTGACGAACTCGTGCAGAAGGAACAGCGCATATTATCCATTAAAGAATTGACCAAATATATTAAGATAAAGCTTGAAGGAGACACGCTTCTTCAGGATGTGTGGGTAAGAGGGGAAATCTCTAACTTCACACATCATTCCAGCGGACATATGTATTTCACCCTCAAGGATCCGTCTAGTCGGATTAAGAGCATCATGTTCGCTTCTCATAATCAAAGATTGCCCTTCATTCCGAAAGAAGGTACGATGGTCATTGCTCGTGGTAATATATCTGTATACGATCGAGATGGTCAGTATCAATATTATGTAACACATATGCAGCCTGATGGAATTGGCAGCTTATTCCTTGCATTTGAACAGCTGAAAGCGAAGCTGGCGGCAGAGGGATTATTTGCTGTTGAATTCAAAAAAGAGATTCCTCGATTTCCGAAGGCAATAGGCGTCATAACCTCTCCAACTGGCGCAGCAGTAAGGGACATTATCATCACACTCCAGCGAAGGTATCCGACAGTACCTATCGTCGTCTTCCCAGTGGTTGTTCAAGGGACACAAGCCGCGCCATTAATTGCAAAAGCTATTCAACAGATGAATGAGCTGGCAGAGGTGGATGTACTCATCATCGGGCGGGGCGGCGGATCCTTAGAAGAGCTGTGGCCATTCAATGAAGAGGTTGTTGCTCGCAGTATATTTGCTTCTAAGCTTCCAATTATATCAGCTGTAGGTCATGAAACGGATTTTACGATAGCAGATTTTGTTGCGGATCTTCGTGCAGCTACACCAACTGCAGCCGCAGAGCTTGCCGTTCCTCATCACTTAGAGCTTCGCCAACAAATCCTTCACCATACACAAAGACTCATACAACGCATACAGTCACAGGTAGAACGTCGACGATTGGCACTAACACGTATCGCACGCTCTCCGATTCTTACGCAACCCCATAGGCAACTTCTTCAGCCGACAGAACGATTAGATCGATTGAAGGAGCAGCTTCTATACAGAATGCGCTTACGCATTCAGAAATCAGCAGAGCAAGCAAGAGGCTTAGAGCGGGTGCTTACGAAGCATCATCCCGGTCAACAAATTCTCGCCGCAAGAGCTCGACTGGACCGAGCGGGTACGTTGTTGCTTCAAACTATTCGTATGAGACACAAGGAAGAGAAGAATAGATTGAACAGTCATATTCGACAATTAGATGCACTAAGTCCACTTAAGGTTATGCAAAGGGGCTATAGCCTCGTCTATGATGAGAGAAAAGACGGCTTAGTGAAATCAATATCCCAAGTTCAGCCGGGTGATAAATTAAATGTTCGTTTGACCGATGGACGGATAGATTGTCAGGTAACGTCAATAAAGGGGGAGGGTGTTCATCATGAAGGCTAAAGAAAAAGATATAAATTTTGAAGAAGCAATGGATTCACTCGAAGAAATTGTTCAGCAATTAGAGAGTGGAGATGTTCCACTAGAGAAAGCGATAGAATTATTCCAGGACGGGATGAAGATGGCTCATCTCTGTAGCAGTAAGCTTGAGCTCGTAGAGAAGAAAATTGAAATTCTGATTGAGGAGAATGGCTCGTTGGTGAAGAAGCCATTCACACCTGGGGATAATAAAGGGGAACTTGACACCTGATGACAAGACAAGATAGTCCAGTAGTATCTTATATCCAAGAGAATATGTTACTGATCGAGGAGGAGCTAGTCCAGTCCTTTCCTGCCCAATGGGTTATTCCTGCGGAGCTGAAGGATGCGATGATGTATTCCTTGATGGCTGGGGGGAAGAGGCTGCGCCCGATTCTAGCGCTATCTGCTGCCGAGGCGGTTGGCGGTGAAGCGAAGAAAGCGATACCGGCCGCTTGTGCTATTGAGCTAATTCATACCTATTCATTAATCCATGACGATCTTCCAGCGATGGATAATGATGATTATCGAAGAGGGAAACCAACAAATCATCGGATTTACGGCGAGGCTATGGCTATTCTTGCTGGTGATGGGTTATTAACACATGCCTTTCATCTCTTAGCTGAGACTGCTTTACGTTATGATGTGCCAGCTGATCGTGTGTTGCGAATGATCAAGGAGCTTTCAATGTATGCAGGTCCACGCGGAATGGTCGGTGGACAGGTTGCGGACATTCTGGGTGAGCAGGGTATAACGAATATTAGTGAGCTGGAGTATATCCATGTCCACAAAACGAGTGATCTTATTGTCTGTTCATTACGTGCAGGTGGACATGCAGCCAGTGCGAACGAGCAACAGCTAGAAGCATTAGAACAATTCGGATATCGGATCGGATTAGCATTTCAAATTCAGGATGATATTCTCGACCTAACTGGTGACGAGAGTAAGCTAGGTAAGAACACACAAAGCGATGTAAAGGCTGAGAAGGTTACCTACCCTTATTTCCTTGGTCTTGAAGTATGTGAAACCATGGTAAGGGAATTAACCAGAGATGCACAGAAAGCAATCGTCCAAGCTGAGCTTCCACACCCGGAACGGCTACTTCAACTAGCTGATTATCTAATGGATCGGGACCATTGAGCGATCAATTTAATCTGTGTTATAATTAGAGCTATCTTCGTACTGACCTTGCTATTTCTCACTCCATCCTATGGAGTATTTTTAATATGATTCATAATATACCGACGAACGGGAAGCGGGGAATTAAATGTTGTTAGATCAGGTGAATAAGCCAGAGGACATCAAGAAAATGAGCTTAGCCCAATTGGAGGAATTAGCAGAGGAAATTCGACAATTCCTCATTGAAAAGCTGTCTATAACAGGCGGGCATTTAGCACCAAATCTTGGTGTTGTTGAGCTAACGTTGGCATTGCATTACCTGCTAGATAGCCCTCGAGATAAGATCATATTCGATGTAGGGCATCAATCCTATGTTCATAAAATCCTGACCGGTCGTAAGGATCGCTTCGACACACTTCGTAAGTATGAAGGCTTATGTGGATTTGTGAAACGAAGTGAGAGTGAACACGATGTATGGGAAGCGGGACACAGCAGCACTTCCTTATCCGCCGCTATGGGGATGGCAATGGCTCGTGATTTCAAAGGTGAGCATAATAAGGTCGTTGCCGTGATTGGTGATGCAGCTATAGCTAGTGGTATGGCTTTTGAAGCGCTTAATCACATTGGTCATAGTAAGGAAAATTTGATTGTTATTCTGAATGATAATGAGATGTCGATAGCGCCCAATGTGGGCGCCATGCATAATTATTTGAGTAAAATTCGATCGGATAAGCATTATCTGAAGATGAAGGAAGAAGCGGAGCACCTGATTAAGCGAATTCCAGCTATTGGTGGAAAGCTGGCCAAGATGGGTGAGCGTATTAAGGATTGTCTTAAATATTTGCTTGTGTCTGGTGTGCTCTTCGAGGAGCTCGGCTTTACATACTGTGGGCCCGTCGATGGACATAATCTAGAGCTATTAATGGAGACATTGAAGCAAGCAAGTAAGGTTCAAGGGCCTGTATTAGTTCATGTGATTACGGTAAAGGGTAAGGGATATCCTCCGGCTGAGGCTGATTCACATACCTGGCACGGTCTAGGACCTTACAAGATGGAATCCGGTAAAGTCATTAAATCTGCAGGTCCACCTATGTATACTGAGGTGTTCGGGCAGACATTAAGTGCACTTGCACGATTAGATAAACGGATTGTGGCCATTACTCCTGCGATGCCCGGTGGGTCTGGATTAATGAAATTTGCTGCAGAATTTCCCGGTAGAATGATTGATGTAGGAATCGCCGAACAGCATGCTGCAACACTATGTGCTGCCTTAGCATTGGAGGGCATGAAACCAGTTTTTGCTATTTATTCAACCTTTCTACAGCGGTCGTATGATCAGATTGTTCATGATATATGTCGACATAATGCCAATGTTATATTTGCGATTGATCGTGCTGGTTTCGTAGGTCCTGATGGAGAGACACACCAAGGGGTTTATGATATCGCCTTCCTGCGGCATGTCCCTAACATGGTACTGATGATGCCTAAGAATGAGAATGAATTACAACATATGCTACATACAGCTGTTGATTACAATTTGGGTCCTATCGCTGTCCGTTATCCTAGAACACCTGGCCGAGGTGTTGAGCTGGATGCTCCAGAGCAATGGAGTGTAGTACCTATCGGATCTTGGGAGGTTCTACAAGATGGCACGGATTTAGTGCTGCTTGCTGTAGGTCCCGCAATGATTGAAATTGCCGAAGAAGCGGCAGATCGGTTAATAGGAAGCGGAGTGTCCGTTAAGGTTGTAAATGCAAGATTCATTAAACCAATGGACAAAGAGCTGCTTATTGAGCTTGCTAAGAATGAAGACATGCCTATCCTAACCTTGGAAGAAGGCGCACTTCAAGGTGGCTTTGGTAGCGCTGTACTCGAATTTTATGCTGAGCAAGGAATTTATGGTATGCAAATTCGAAATTTAGCGATTCCCGATGTGTTTGTTGAGCATGGTAGCATTAAAGAGCAGCTTATCGAGGTTGGATTAACCGTTGATCGAATCGTCTCTGAAGCACAGGCAATGACTCCACGTCGTAGACAACGCGCTTAAGAAATAAGGATGGGGACCCGTGATCTATGTCAGTTACCAAAGAACGTATTGATGTGCTCTTAGTAGAGCTTGGGTTTTATGAAAGTCGTGAGAAAGCAAAAGCTGCTGTTATGGCCGGACTTGTTCTGGTCAATACGGAGCGTGTCGAGAAGGTTGGTACGAAAATTTCTAGAGATAGCGCCATAACCGTCAAGGGGGCGTTGCATCCATATGTAAGTCGAGGCGGATTGAAGCTTGAGAAGGCAATCCGCTTCTTTGACATTAAGTTTGATGGGAAAACCATGATCGATATCGGAGCCTCTACAGGTGGATTTACTGACTGTGCTTTGAAGAATGGAGCCGTGCGTGTTTATGCTGTAGATGTGGGCTATAACCAATTGGATTGGTCATTACGCAATGATGAACGGGTAGTGGTCATGGAAAGAACCAACTTTCGGTACATGACCTTGGAGCAGCTGAATAACGTTCAGCCACACATTGCTACGATTGATGTATCCTTCATATCTTTAAAGCTGATTCTTCCTCCTTTAATGGAAATCTTATCAGCGGGTGGGGAAGTCATGGCACTCATTAAGCCTCAATTTGAAGCGGGACGTGATAAGGTAGGGAAGTCTGGTGTAATTCGTGACTCAGCTGTTCACGTGGATGTGCTTACATCGGTGTTATCGTTTGCGAGAGAATTGGGCTTTCAATTGAGAGGCGTAACCTACTCACCCATCACTGGTGGAGAAGGAAACATTGAATTCCTAGCCTATTGGAACAAACCTGGCGAAGAAGCTGCCCCGAAGGATATGGCTCATCCTGACCAGCTAAATGAATTATGTGAGACTGTTGTAGATCAAGCAGCAAAAACTTTCAGGGGATAGCATAATTTAGAAGGAATATCCATTTTCCTCCTCGAATCATATATTCAGGGGGTGATGGGGTGCCACAAGCTGGGGATCGATTTTTTATTATATTAATCATAATTGTTATACTTGTTATAGGTTGGTTTCGATTCAAGCGCTGGTTATATTCACCTTCTCGCTTAAAGCTTCCCTTTCCAGTTTATTCACCTGTACTTCAATCGGAAGCGGTTCGACTTATGGAGCAGGCTGGCTATGAGGTGATATGCGGTAAGAAGAAAGTACCCCTGCTCGTAGATGTCGATGATGTACCGATGGACAGTCGATTATTCGTCGATTATTTTGCCAGAAAAGGTGAAGAGCTATACGTGGTGAAGGTGGCAAGGCAGCGCCAACCGATTCAATGGACAGGCAGTGGGGTTAGAGATCGATTATTACCTTATTGTTATCTATTCTCGGAAACACATGGGGTGCTGTATGTAGACGTTGAAGAGGGCACTGTTCGTAAAATCAAGATGGATATTGGGGGCGCAGAATGAAAGGTCAGCGACATATCAGAATTCGCGAGATGGTATTAAATAAAGATATCGAGACACAAGAAGAGCTTGTGGACGAGCTAAGAAAAGCGGGATACGTTATCACACAAGCGACAGTCTCTCGTGATATTAAGGAATTACACTTGATTAAGGTTGCATTAGACGATGGGCGTTACAAATATTCTTTACCTGCTGATCTGAAATTTAATCCGACTCATAAGCTGAAACGTGCGCTTGCAGATCATTTCGTACATATCGATCACACGGATCATCTAATCGTAATGAAGTGCTTGCCGGGTACAGCTAATGCGATCGGTTCATTGATGGATAATATGGAATGGAATGAAATTATGGGTACAATTTGTGGAGATGATACGATCTTGATTATATGCCGAAGTAAAGAGAATAGTGAGCAGGTTGTTAAGCAGATTATGCAGCTGATTCCATAATGGCTTCATCGCTTTACGGTTAAGGATTTGACGATATGAATAGGGGGTTTATTATGCTTACTGAGATTTCCATTCGGAATTTGGCGGTGATTGAACAGCTTCGACTTACTTGTGTTCGCGGCTTTATAGCGATGACAGGTGAAACGGGTGCGGGAAAATCCATCGTCATTGATGCTTTAAGCTTAATTGCTGGTGGCAGAGGTTCATCTGAGCTTGTACGTCATGGTAGTGAGAAAGCGGAAATTGAAGCATTGTTCGATATCGGAATCGATCATCCCGTATGGGAAACGTTAGGAAGATTAGGAATTGAATCGGAAGCCTCAGAGCCATTACTCATTCGTCGAGAAATAACAGCTCAAGGTAAAAGTAGTGCACGTATCAATGGTCAATTGGTTAATTTGACGATGCTTCGTGAGGTTGGCGATTATCTAATTAACCTTCATGGACAGCATGAACATCAGGCATTATTAAAAATTGATCACCACCTTGAATGGTTAGATGCATATGGTGGAACAATGATTGGTAACAATAAGAAGAAATATCAAGAAACCTTCGAAATCTATACAAATGTGAAAAAAGAAATGTCTGAGCTTGAAACGGGTTCTCAGAAGGCTCTGCAAATGAGCGATTTATATCGTTTCCAAGTTGAAGAAATTTCTGCAGCGGCACTTATTGTAGATGAGGACGAGAAGCTTGAGGAGGAACAGCGACGATTAGCAAATGCTGAGAAGCTGGTTGATGCGATCTCCCAAGCCTATGAGGGGTTGTATGGGAGCAGTAAAGCACTTGAAACGATTTCTGTTACTATAAATCGTATTGATCATATTAAGAAGTATGATGAATCCCAGCTTCAGCCTTTATTCGAGCAGGTGCAGTCTGCCTATTATCAATTAGAGGATGCTTCGTTCCAGCTACGTGCATATCGCGATACACTCGAATTTGAGCCGGATCGATTAAACCAGATAGAAGAACGTCTCAATCTGATTGCATCCTTAAGAAGAAAATATGGCAGCACGATTAGCGAGATATTAACTCATTATGAGCACATCACCACAGAGCTAGAGAGGCTTGCCCATAAGGATGAGAGGCTTGAGGAGCTAAGTAAGAAGCTTGAGCTGATCCAACAGCAGCTAATTAAAGAGGCGCTCGAGTTATCTGCCTCGCGCCAAGAAACAAGCGTTAGACTTTGTGCTGAGCTTGAAAGTCATCTACAGGACTTAAATATGGAACGAACTCGTTTTGCTGTGGACTTTAATCCAGTGGCTGAGAATGAGGCTCATACATTCAGCAAGGATGGCATCGATCGTATCGAGTTCCAGCTCTCTGCTAATCCAGGTGAACCGCTTAAAGCATTGAACAAGATTGCATCCGGTGGAGAGCTTTCGCGAATTATGCTTGCTCTAAAAACAATATTCTCTGGATTGGATCAAATTCCAGTTCTTGTGTTCGACGAGGTAGATACAGGTGTTAGTGGTAGAGCTGCTCAGGCCATTGCTGAGAAGCTGGCTAATTTATCAAAAGATCGTCAGATTTTCTGTGTCACTCACTTACCACAGGTTGCTTCCATGGCGGATGCACATTATTTGATATACAAAGAAGTTGAGGAAGAGCGTACTTACACAAGAATAAGTCATCTAGCGGAGGATGACCGAGTTACTGAATTAGCCCGCATGCTTGGCGGGGCTAAGGTAACTACCACAACTCTAAATCATGCAAGGGAAATGATCGAGCTAGCTCGTCGTTAGGAATCGTTTAGTGGGATGTAAGGATTAAACTACATACGGATGTGAGTAATAAATTGAATGCGCTGAGGTTACCTTAAGGGTACGCTTTAGCCGATGAGTAAAGCGAGTAACGCCACCGAAAAGGAGCGTGAGACGATCCCTTGAATTCTTGGCGCAAGAAGAGATACACAGGACTAATTCTTGTACTTCTCATTTGTCTTACTTGTTTATCATCACCGTTCCAAAGCTTTGCTTCCTTCCCAGATGAGCTTCGTTTATTCGCTGGGCAGAATAGGCTGTTAGATTTGGATATGCCAGTAAATGCCGAAGTGTCGATCTCGAATCCAGATGTTGTCATGGTTAATGGTTACAAGCAAGGGTCCTTCTTCGCACCCCTTAACCAGCCACTTGCTATTCAATCCTCACATGCTGGTCAAGCGGAGATGAAGGTTAAGCTGTTTGGTACCATCCCACTTAAGACGGTGAAAGTTAATGTTGTTCCGGACCTTAGGGTGGTACCTGGCGGACAAACCATTGGAGTGAAGATTCATTCTGATGGAATCTTGGTTGTTGGACATCACATGGTTCAAGTTAGTGCGAATGCTAAGAACTCGCCTGGCGAGCTGGCAGATATCCGTTTGGGTGACCTTATTGTAAGAATGAATGGACAACAGATTTATGATGTGACCAAGGTTGCTGATATTGTAAATCAAGCCGGAAAGTCCAAGAAGCCCATTCAGCTTGTGATTAAGCGAAACGGCAAAGAGATGAATACAACGATTCAACCAGGCCTAGATATAACGGACCAGACCTACAGATTAGGCATTTATATTCGAGATTCAGCGGCAGGTGTTGGGACCTTGACCTTCTATGCGCCGGATCAAGGATTATTCGGTGCACTCGGACATGTCATTACTGATATGGATACTCGAACACCAATTGTACCTCGTGGGGGGGAAGTTGTACATTCCAGTGTATCTTCAATATCCAAAAGCCAGAATGGCGAGCCCGGTGAGAAGAGAGCGCACTTCTTTAAAGAGCAGAATGTTCTAGGTACCATTCAGAAGAACACGCAGTTTGGCATTTTTGGTTCGATGGCACAGATACCTGATCATGGTGTCATGAAGAAAGGAATACCCGTAGCCTTTGCTGAGGAGGTTCAAGAGGGTCCAGCGGAAATCCTGACCGTTGTGAATGGACAGAAGGTGGAGAAATACGGAATTGAAGTTGTTCATACGGTCAAACAAGATACAGCGGCAACTAAGGGAATTATCATTCGGATTACTGATCCACGTTTGTTAGAAAAGACGGGGGGCATTGTACAAGGGATGAGTGGCAGCCCGATCATTCAGAATGGTAAATTAATTGGTGCTGTAACCCATGTGTTCGTGAATGACCCAACCTCTGGCTATGGCTGTTATATTGAATGGATGCTTCAGGATGCTGGAATAATGATGCAGAGTAAAGCGGAGAAGAATCTTAAGGCAGGATAGTTGCCTTAAGATTTTTTTTGCGCCACCTAACCAAGTTCGGCACAACTAGCTGGTTTGAATCCGGCCGAGGTAATTGATTCTTAGCTGATAGGCCGACTGGTGGAGAGACCCTTGTGACCCCCCATAAGCACATATTTTGCACTAGCCTTGCATAAAACCTTACACTGCCCCTCGATATGTTAAATAATAAAAC
>DFZX01000100.1 GCA_002383695.1 Caryophanales bacterium UBA4045 | reverse complement strand
TCTTCCACAATATATCTACAACGTTAGCTCAATGCTTGCTTCTTTCCACAATACGTCTGCTTTATCCGTTCCCTTAGCTCAACGCTTCCGTCCGCAATACGTCTGCTTTATCTGTTGCTTCCCATGGTACATTCAAGTCCGTACGGCCAAAGTGACCATAGGCTGCGGTTTGCTGGTAGATCGGTCGACGTAGGTCGAGCATCTTGATGATACCCGTTGGACGTAGATCGAAATTACTGCGAATGATTTGTACCAGCTTATCCTCGGCTACCTTGCCCGTACCATACGTATCTACGCTGATCGATACCGGCTGCGCTACACCAATAGCATAAGCAAGCTGAATCTCACACTTGTCCGCCAAGCCGGCAGCCACGATGTTCTTGGCTACATAACGTGCGGCATAAGCTGCGGAGCGGTCAACCTTCGTTGGATCCTTACCGGAGAATGCTCCGCCACCATGACGGGCATACCCACCGTAAGTATCAACAATGATCTTGCGGCCCGTTAGGCCGGAATCCCCTTGAGGACCACCAATAACAAATCGACCCGTTGGGTTAATAAAATACTTGGTCTCGCCATCTAGATATTCCGAAGGGATAACAGGTGCAATAACATGCTCCTTGATATCCCGTGTAATCTGCTCCAGAGTAATCTCCTCAGCATGCTGAGTGGACACAACAATCGTATCTACACGTACAACCTTCTCACCATCATATTCAACAGATACCTGAGTCTTCCCGTCAGGTCGAAGGTAGTCGAGCAATCCACTCTTACGAACCTCAGCAAGGCGGCGAGCAAGACGATGTGCTAATGCAATCGGCATAGGCATAAGCTCTGGCGTCTCATTCGATGCGAATCCGAACATCAGGCCTTGATCGCCTGCACCAATGTTAGCTGACTCTTCCTTCATATCCACGCCATCACGTGATTCTAGAGCAGCGTTAACACCTTGTGCGATATCTGCGGACTGCTCGTTCAATGATGTTAGCACTGCGCATGTATTGTAATCAAAGCCATACTTCGCACGTGTATAACCAATCTCCTTGATTGTATTACGAACAATCGTGGGGATGTCGACATATTCCGATTTCGTGCTAATCTCTCCAATGACTAATACTAAGCCTGTTGCTACTGCAACATCACATGCAACACGTGCATTCGGGTCATTAGCCAAGAATGCATCAAGTATCGCATCTGAGATTTGGTCACAAATTTTATCCGGGTGTCCCTCGGTTACTGATTCAGAAGTGAATAAACGTTTTGCCATCAAAAATGACCTCCTATAAACATTATTATGTAGTTACTCGTGTAGAGTTACGCAAAAAAATGACCTTTCCCAATTGGAAAAGGTTGTTATGACCTTCAAGTCATTATGTTACTGGATTTGTCGCATACTGTCAATGAAGGGAGGGGACGTTATGAGTTCAGAAGTGCTTGCTGTGCTTGAGCTACGAGCCTTTTGGTGATATTCCCACCTACTGCTCCACTGTCGCGAGAGGACAGGTGTCCCCAATAATCCTCTGGTATGGAAGATGAAGGTATCGCGCCTAAATCCGAGGCAAATTCTGTATCTCCGAACGTGGCTAGATGCTTGCCAACCGGTAATCCCAGTTCAGCGGCGATCTCGTACTTCATCTGATCTAGCGCCTTACCCGCGCCTGGAACAATCAGCTTATTGCTGCTTCGTGATGAGCCTTGAGCCATATCGACTTTCACCTCCTATCCATTGGTGTAAGCTTAGTATGGCTGCAGCGGGCACTGGAAACACCGCTAAGTTAATGGCAAACGAGCTGAGCTTAGGGGATACAGGTGCAAAGGTTATTTACAATCATACAATTGGCCTCTACCTCTAGTACGCTCGCGTATTCAGTTCACACGATCCATGTAATCGACGCGCGAAGTATAGGTAGAAGCTGGGAACGGGTGGGATCTTTGACTTCTTTTAACCTAAGGTGATCTACTCTTAGCACTTCGAGCTTGTCTACTTCTGACCTGAAGGCTAATTGCTCAACCGTATACCCGTGATCCTTCCGCAGCTCCTTGATGGTTCTATTCCTATTCCTGAATTCGAAGAACATGCGACAACCCCCTTCATTGGACATTAGGTTGTTAATTCGAGTCGTGTCGTGTCATTCGTCTGCATTAAATTCCTTCAGTACATTGTTGTATATGATACGATCGGAAATTTGCAATTCCTTCAAGGTTTTGTCGAAGCCGGGCTTGCACTGGTTGTTATCTACCTTGTCATGTGTCTGATAGTTAAAGCAGGTGCCGTTAGCATAAATCCCATCGTTTGACGCATGATAGAAGTAGTCACTATTAATGAATGAACCGTACCGAAAGTTAATGTGGTTATCCTCCAATGTAAGAAGATCCTGCCCCATATAGTACTTGTTCGCTACATCAATGCCCAGCAAATTTAATAAGGTTGGGGCAACGTTGATCATTCCAGCTGTATGCTCAAGCTGACCCGTATTCGTATTGCCCGGTATCCGGATGAACAAGGGCACATTGTGCTTAACCTCTGCTAACGTGAATGCATCCGTCTCTAGTCCAATGAATGCGGCCTTCTCTTCATCGATGTCCACACCACTATCATGATCTCCATATATGACCAATAGCGTGTTATCCCAGATTCCTTCGTCCTTCAACCGTTGGATTAAATTCCCTACAGCCTTGTCCACGTAATGTGTGGCTTGCAGGTAGTTGCCGAATATGTCCCCTTCAAACTTGCCTACATTCAATTCTCTATGCTCCTGAGGGAGATGGGAGTAAGGATGATGGCTAGATAAAGCCACTACAAAGTTATAGAAGGGCTGCTGGTCCTTCGTCTTATCGATCATCTGTTGGAATATACCGTCGTCACCCAATGAGCTGAATGGACCTACGAGCTGGCCCTCTTCAAAGTCACCCTGACCATAAAACTGATCAAATTGCAGGTTGGCATACATCATACTTCGGTTCCAGAAATTCTTAGCATAAGAATGGAACGCATTCGTATGGTAGCCTTCCTGCTTCAGAAGCTTCGGTAAGGAATTATATTCATTGTTGGCATATCGAATATAGACGGAGCCCGTTGGCAGCGGGTACAACGAGTTATTCGTCAGAAACTCAGCGTCTGCGGTTCTACCCTGACCTACCTGATGATAGAAATTGTTGAAGTACATGCTATCCTCTATCAATGCATTCAGGTTCGGTGTAATCGCTTTGCCGTTTACTTCCTTACCAATAACGAAGTTCTGAAACGATTCAAGCTGCAGAATAATGAGATTATGACCTTTGGATACGCCATGGAGCTCTTCGTTTACTTGGAACTGCTGAGCGGCATACCATTGCTTAATTTCTTCCTTCTGCTCAGCGGTAATGGTAGGCTTATTCAACACATTCTCTTTGATATACTTATTGGTTTCGAAGGCGTGGAAGCCTAATTGACCCGTAATATTATATACCGATACATTAGACCAGGTGTTAATGAAGAGATTCTTGCCATACTTGTCCGTATAATCTTGAATAGGCGTTGTGACCAAATACAGCCCCACGATACAGCTAATGCCAGCTAACGATATTCGTTCTATCCAATGTACGTTATTAAAGACAGGCTTCTTATATAAAATCAGCAATAAAGGGAATAATACGATGATATCGATGAAGAAGATGATATCCTTCCATGCCATTAATTCACCAATACTGCCACCTAATGCGCTAGCCTGCTTAAATTGGATGAGCACGGGGGTTGTGATCAAATCGCCAAAGTAGCGAAAATAGACAAGGTCCGCATAGATAACGAATGTAGCCCATGCAGCTGCAATCCACATCATCATGATCCTAATGCGCCCTCTGAACAGCAGAGGAATGAGACATAATAGTAGAACGGACCCCAGGGAAACCATGATCATATTCTTCTTAACGAACACCAGGTCTAGAAACTTGGCGAACAGGTACATTTTGAACATTAAAAACCCTATGACCATAACGACATCGATTTGTCGAGTAATGAAGGCTGCCGTGCTTCTCAAAAATTTCATTCTCTGCTTCCTTCCTTGTTAAGCTCTACTCTTATTCCCAATTCAATAAGTCCCCGAGGATTATGATGCCGTCTGCTAATGTGAATAGGTCTTGATCCTCAATACGCGCTATGACTTGACTATAATGGTCTGCAAATTTCACATTGTTCCGTAGCATAAATTCCTTATAGGGCAAGCCCTCAATGATAGTCACGACCTGCTGCTTAGTGAGATCAGCTTTGGCATTCGCCTGTCTATAGGCGTTAAGAAAATCGATATTGGCTTGTATGCTCACATCATCTGGATAGTAAGTAAAGAAAATCGGTTGCATTAGATTGACTAAGGTGTGATTGGAGATCGTTCGATCCTCACCAATATCGTTGTCATATCCACCTGGCAATGCGCCTGCGTTGATGAGATGCTTCATATAGGGATAATAGGCTGCATCACTGTAAGGAAAGTCTAATTCGAATTTCGCGACCTTCAGATTCATCTTCGTTAATTGATCTCTGAACGCTTGCATCTTCACATCATCATGCGCTAGCTCTGTGAAGGTCAGCTTCTCTTCTTGCGTGAATACAGAAGCAGCGCCTGCTGCTTGACCTGTTGCCATGAGTGTAGGTACTACACGAACGCTCCCTGCGGCAAGTGATGAATAGCCTGCTGAGCGGCTGACCACCAATAAATTGTCAGTATTCACCGGCACCAAGGAACGGAACGGAATGCCATACTTCTCAGGATTGACGAAGGAGGTCCCGAATTCAGACAGGATTCTAGCTTGAATATCTACGGGATAACCACCATAAGCAATCGTATCCTTATGAAATTTGTTCTCCCATATATCTGACAGGGGTAGCTGGTAGAGTGCACGAATGTGTCTGGATTCTCTGATGTACAGCTCGCTTGGGTAGCTAGCCACGACCGAGTTCTCGAAGCCGAGAAATTCCTCATTCAGAAACTTCACAATATGATCAATTTCGATCTTAGCTTTCTCTATCGCTTGTTGCTTCGATGCCTCATCCAACCCATCCACGAAGAAAATTTGCAGCGCATTGATGTAATACTCATCCTCAACCTTACCTAAATTTAATCCTCGTAATCTAGTGTCCTCGAACACGGGCTTATACTGTCTTAATAGCTCTCCGAAGCCCCAGGCAACGTCACTCTTCACATAAGCCTCTCCGAAGGTTTTCTTGTCTGCGGTTTCCTTAATCCCTTTCCAATTCACACCCTTCAGATGAACCATCAGAGATGCTGCCATCTGATGATCCTTCGGATGAATATCACCATTCCCAATGAAGAATGGAACGTCTGCCATCGCAGCAAGATCCGCATCATCCGTACCATCTATGAAGCGGCTGGCCGAGAGTATGAGCTCTTCCCCATTATGATTAACCTTGATCTGCTTGATCAGGCTCGTGTCTCTCGTTACTTCCACTAAGGATGTGTTAAAGAGCAGGCTCAAATTCTCTTCGGCTCGTGCTAGCTCAAGAAAGGCCAGCGCGCCTTCCTCAGGATCGAAGATATCCTTACCCCCAACCCTCTCATGCCACTCCCCGAAAATCCCTTCATCCTTGCGGTCTTCAAAAGGGAAGTCTAGTATGTTCATCTTGCCGTATGTGAATAGTCCACCTAGCTGCTCTCGTTCATCAATGAGTAGGGTTGTCGCGCCCTTCCTAGCTGCAGCTACTGCAGCCGCAACGCCCTCAGGCTCTCCACCGAATACAATCACATCATACGACGGCTTGACGGGGTCTGATAGCGGGTTAAGCGTCTCCGACTCGATAGGCTCGGAATCGAAGAAGGTTGAGTTGAAGTAGAATAATAGGAAGGAAACGAATACAGTTATGATTACAGTTATGGTTATGGTTACAATAGACTTTCTCATGAGATATAGCGCAGCTCCAATTCTTAATATTATGTAAAGAAATCAAGTTCCTTGCAAATGATATCACGATTTGATGGAATAGAAAAGAGCCAGCATCAGCCGACTCTCACAAATAATGGCTATTGATTCAATTGAACCCCGTTCACATCCATGTGCCGATAAGGTCCACGCACCATGACGAATATGGTATTCTTCTCCTTCGGATCAACCTCAATGCCTCGGCCTTCTCTAGGGAATAGTAGATGGTGATTCAGCGGAATAGCCGTTCCAGCAATTAAATCCTTAGCACCCGTAAGATCTGGAATACCGCTAGCATCACCGCTAAAGGCAATCGCTTTACCCGTACGAACGATAAACTCAGCACCCTCACCGCCGAATAGCTTCTGGCCTAGTGTTAATTCGACGACAACTAACTTCAATGAGCCGCCACCGTCTCCTCCACCGCCACCACCTGCTGCTAGTATCGCTTGATCTACATAGCTCTTCGTCACAATCGGATCATTCGCCGTTCCAGGCATATTCGGATCAACCCATCCATCCGCATTAGACGTGAACATCGATCCTATCCATAGGCCGGAGCCGAATAACACAACAATCCAGAATATCTTCGTATAACGTTTTATCATCATATACCCTCCAGGAATCTAGCAGTTAACCAATATACGAGGCATAGTGGGCATAAGTTGCGAGAGCTGTCGAATTTAACCTAAATTTGCTGCATTAAGTAGACCCTTTCTCCGCTAAGCCTTGTAATAATCCCGATACCACTCGACAAATTTCGCCAAGCCTACCTCTAACGGAGTCGACGGCTTAAAGCCTACATCATTCATTAATTCGCTCACATCCGCGAATGTCTCTTCCACATCACCGGGCTGCATCGGTAGGAATTCCTTCTTAGCTTCAACATCCAGCTTATCTTCTAATATCGCTATGAAATCCAACAGCTTCACTGGACTATGATTGCCTATGTTATATACCTTGTAGGGAGCATGGCTGCTTCCAGCTACCGGCTTCTGTGCGTCCCATTGAGGGTTAGCCTGAGGAGGCTTAGGGATCAATCTAACCATACCTTCGACGATATCATCGACATAAGTGAAGTCTCTCTTCATGTTACCGTGGTTAAAGATCTGAATGGGTGTACCTGACAAGATCGCCTTGGCAAAAGAAAAATAAGCCATATCCGGTCTCCCCCATGGCCCATATACCGTAAAGAATCGCAGACCTGTTGTAGGCAGACTATATAGATGACTATACGTGTGAGCCATAAGCTCATTCGCTTTCTTGGTCGCTGCATATAAGCTGACCGGATGATCGACAGCATCCTCAACGGAGAAGGGCAGCTTGCGATTCGCTCCATACACTGAGCTGGAGGATGCATAGATCAGATGTTCAATATGATGATGACGGCAAGCCTCGAGGATATTCGTAAAGCCTACGATATTGGAATCAATGTAGGCATGTGGGTTTTCTAAGCTGTATCTGACACCAGCTTGTGCGGCTAGGTTGATGACGGTTGAGAAGCTGAATTCCTGGAACAACAGCTCCAAGGGCGCTCGATGCTCCAACGCCATATGGCGGAAGGTAAATTGAGAATAAGCTTGAAGGTTCAGTAAGCGCGCTTCCTTCAGCTGCACATCATAATAATCATTCAAGCTATCGATTCCGATAACCGTATAACCTTCTGTAAGTAGTCTTGTTGCCAAGTGATAACCAATGAATCCGGCACAGCCTGTAATTAGAATGGGTTTTGTCATGGTATAATCAACCTTTTTTTTTGCTTTAATTATATCATGGGAGAAATTCAGAAGTAAAAGAGCTATTAAAGTAGGGGGAGTCCTCCGAATGATTGTTGAAATTCTTCCCCACCTTCTTATTTCCTTTCATCAGATACATTCGTTCATCCGCTTTATTCACCAATTCATCTAGATCCTGTGCGTCCTCCGGGTAACACGATACCCCATAAGAGAAATATATTTTATTAGCAAACTGAATGTGCATGATGTTGTCGATCATGGTATCCATCTGATCAGAGCTCGTGAATGGGGCAATAATAATGAATTCATCCCCGCCCCAGCGGGCAAAGATATCGGATTGTCGGATGTTGCTACGAATTAAGTGAGATACCCGCTTCAGCAGATCATCGCCTTTCTGATGACCTTCTGTATCATTAATCGTCTTCAAATCGTCCAGATCTAGGATGGTGATGGAGCACACTGAACGCTTTCTCTTCATTCGTGCTATCAACTTAGGGAAAACCTGATCAATATAGCTTCGATTAAGGGCACAGGTGAGTTTATCCTGCTCCGATACATACTTCGTCTTGTCATAATGATAACCCAGATACCAAGCTATGGAGAACGATAGGATTGCAACACCAAGAAGCAAGTATTTGAGCTGGATGGGCATATAGGAATGGCTCGCAGATAAACAGATAACAAATACGAATATTGCTATTAGGGTTGTCGTCAACCTTCCTGTATATCTCATGATCATTCATCCTATTCCAGCTGGTTATTTTTTGAATTAAAAAATCCGACCAATCGAAGAGATGCAGGTTTGGCATTTCGGTATTTGAAGGTATACGTGCAATTGCAATAGGTCCTTAGCCCTAAACCTAGTATAACGCTATTGGCATATTATTCAAGCATCATTCCCAAATAAGACAACGTTATGATATTGAATTTATTACAATTACCGTATATGGTTAGAGCATAAACGATGTGGAAGAATGAGGTAACCGTGCGAAGCAATATGATATTCCTATTATTGATCATCTTTTTCTGGATAGGGGCCTTCTCGAAAGGGTATTTCATAGAGACAGCCTTCTTCAGCTTGAATGCTTTACTATATATCGGATTCATAGTGAATCTAGCGTTGAGTCGGGCTTTTATTATCTCAAAAATTCATATAGTCATTCTACTATTCGTCGCCGGATATTGGGTGAGCGTCCTGTTTGCGGTGGATGTTGAGCAAGCGGTGCTAGAGGCGGGTCGGGTGTCCGGCTTACTTCCTCTATCATGGATGATCGTCCTGCTTCCTAAGGACAAGCTCACAGGGTTATATAAGATGTGGCCATCGATCGGTGCTTCTACCGTAATTGTGGGCATTCTGTTCGGAATGGAGCGAAACGGCCGACTAGAATCGACATTCTACTATGCGAATGCATTGGCCCTCCTCCTGCTAGTGAGCATCATCATTTGTATATTGTTGTTTCTACAGGAGCGACGCAGCCTATATATGCTCCTACTTACGATCAACGCTGTCGGTTTATTACTAACCTTCTCTCGCTCGGTATGGGTGCTGTGGTTGGTTATGGTCTGCGTAATGGTTGTATGGCTGTTCGAGAAGCGTAAGCGGTCGGCATGGCTATACATCGGACTTGCTCATCTATGTAGTCTCGGGCTTGCGATGCTCATTAAGGGGGATTGGTTATTCTTCTGGCAGCGGGCCTCCACCATTCAGAGCAATACCTCCGAGCTTCAGATTCGACTTGTTTATTGGAAGGCCAGCCTAGGGATGATCCGCGACTATTGGTGGGGTGGTACGGGTGGCGGCGGATGGAATGTGCTGGTCCATCTGTATCGGTCTCAGGATTATTATGTGAAATTCGTACATAACCATTATGTTCAGATCGCTTTGGATATTGGGGTATTCGGACTTGCCATATTCATCGTATGGCTTGTGATTTTCTATTCGACCGCGATTCAGCGGTTTAGGCATATTGGGGCTGAAGAGTCCTCTATCTGGTACAAAGGAATACTACTCCTTGTAACCACGATGCTCCTGCATGCTGGATTTGACTTCGATTTAACCTATCCATTCCTGCTTGGCATGCTAGTATGCCTGACCGTTCCCTATGGTGGTAAGCTGTTCAAGCTACATGTGCCTAACCTCGCCCTCGGGATGATCTTGCCAATAGCAGCTGGGATCATCTGTTTATGGGGCTGGCTCGCAATCGGATATGGATATCATCAGGCAGGTACTGCCTACGTCGAACAGGGTCGATATACGGAGGCTCAGCAATCGTTCGCAAGAGCAGAGCAGATGCTTCCTTGGTCGTCGTCCGTGCTCTACGGCTCGGCCAAAGGATATGTGCATCAAGGTAACATAACCGGTGACACTGCCTACTATCAGTTAGCGGAGGAAAAGCTTCAGCTGGCCCACGCCATGGTGCCTGAACAGACACTTTATACGGATTTGTTGGAGCAAATTCAAACTTCAGCCAGATCTATGGATACTCTCAAGGCTTCAAACCCTGCAAATCATCCTTGTTTAGCTTCGTCACATGCAGAATAACATCTAAATCAAACCCTTCATGCAGCATGTGTTGGGCAACTTCAAGCTTTCCTTCGAGCTTTCCTTCGAGCTTTCCTTCTACAGTAGCATCCTTAAAAGCTTTCTTCAGTGTTCGCTCAAGGTTGTAAATCATTTGCTTGGCCTCCTTAGGTTTCATCTGGTCTAATATCCGATTCACTTCGTCTTGCTGATCTGCATCCAATCCTCTGCATGCGATATTCTTCATCCATGTGCTGAACATGCGCACGCTTGGCTCATCCCAACTATTAACTAGATTTGCTATTTGCTTAAGATGAAGGATTTATCTAATCGCTCAATCTCTGACTCAGCAAGTTGGTTCACCCACGGTTCATGCACAAAGCTCTGAAGTAGCTCAACGAAGTTGTGTTTATGAGATAACAAATACTGATATCCCTTATCATTTGGTTGATGGATCCAGTCGGCTTTCGAGTAAGGCGGCTTCCCTTCTCTAATCACTCCGTTATACCAGGAGCGTGCGGGTGCTTCATACGCAAACTTAACGTTCATTCCATCCCTCCACAAGTAAAAGCATGCTTCAAATTTTCCTATATTATACCATACATACGTTCGTGTTTTCAAATCAATCGGTCAGTAAAATCGCAAATGTATTATTATATATTCACTATAGTATACAACATAATAGACAGACTTTGCTATCTGCAATTAGCATACGATCTAGTATTCCTACGACAATCTACGACTCAGACACACACCATCCGTGATACCTTGTCTATACAGCGGGATCATCCCGGCTGTGACATCATAGCTATAAACCGAGCTGGTTACGGATGCTGATTCCATTATATATTCACCACTCGTATTACTCTTATATACGTTATACCCTGTCGCTCCGTATAGTCAGAAAAAAGAATTACCCCGTTAGCTGTGTGACCAAACTGTTCGCAGGATAATTCTTAGTGATGCCGTTAACTCCATCTTATTATGTAGCCACGAAGCTACATGAAATCTATGCGACTTATAGCTTGACCTGCATAACCTCTTCTAGGGTCAATCCTGTAAATTCAGCAATCTGTATGGCTGACAGTCCTTTTTGCAGCATAGAAGATATTAGATTCGCTCTTTCTTCCACTCTTCCTTCAGACCTACCTTCAGACCTACCTTCAGACCTACCTTCTGCTATTCCTAATGCTCTGCCTACTGCTCTTCCCTCTTTCATAGCATCATCCATCAAGCTGTTCCGATCGTATAGGGCTTCCTCGCGCGCTTCGTACAAGCGAATCATCTGCTCGTCTCCACTAAGAAAAGCCAGTCGTTCCTCTGCTGTTCGGATCAATGAATCCATCTCTACCAGCTCCTTCAATTGTTCTTCTGTTACACACTCTTCCATAAATCTCAACCATCTATGCAGATCATTATTAATATCGAATGTTATCTTATTGAACTTCGTGCATTCGATGAAGTGGACCTCTAGAATGTCCGTGAGCATAAATGCCCTCTGATCATCCTCGTACAGGTGAAAGCAGCTATGATAGCTCTCTAATGGAAGAAAACTGTGATCCAAGATATTAATTCCTATTGTCTTCTTCAATTCACCATACATTCCACCCATTTGAATGGAGTCAACATACATCTTTCCGAGGTAAAATAGACTTCTATTGTCCATGTGTGAAAACCGTTCGACTTGCATCTCCACATTGATCTGCACGCGTTCATTCGTCTCACATCTAACGTCAAGCCGACCTTCCTTATCATCAATGAGCTTCCTCGTCAGTTCTTTGTTCTCGATCACTGTCGCATTCACGATTGGGCTTAAGCCCTTATCTCGGAATATCGCATTCAACAGTCCGATCAACAGCTCTTTGCTCTCTTCCTCACCAAACAATCGTTTAAAGAGAAAATCATTCTTCGGATTCAGTCTGCGCCGTAAAATCATTCTTAGTTCCTCCCATTATATCATGGTTGGTTCCTTTTGCGCATTGAATCTCAGTCGAATAGGTAGAGATTATTGGGCGACACAATAAGAACTCCTGTTCCTATTATATCTCGAGGAGATCTGTAATTCAAGTTCTATCGGGGTACCTGAACAGACACTTTATACGGATTTGTTGGAGCAAATATATGCTTTAGTAAAATCTATGGATACTCTCACGGAATAATGGAGACACAATAATGCTCCCCAAACCAAGGTTTGGGGAGCATTATTGTTCTGACCATGTTATTCACTACCAAGAAAAACAACCTGTACGCTTTCCATGCACTATTCTTATCTGCACCAGCAAATGCCGATTCCTTAGAAACAGCAATTAAATTAACTCGGATTTCTGAAGTAGCTTCTGAATGATAACAGCCACTTCTGCTCGTGTCATGTGCGCCTTCAGTGCAAGCAGGTTATTGCCTCTACCTGTTACGATACCCGCTTGCAGTACGTCAGCTATACTTTCCTCTGTCCATAAAGCTACTTGATGTGCATCCCTATACGCTCCTAACAATGCGGCTACATCTCTCGATCCAAGCGTTGCTGTTAGGTCGGTAATGTTCATCGCATTAGCAATCAAGACCATTGCTTCTTCTCTTGTGATAGGATCAGACGGATGGAACTTACCGTCCTCAAATCCATTAATCAGCTTATAAGTATAAGCGGTATGAATCGCACTACTATACCATGCTGAGGTATGGATATCTGTGAATGGCGTTTCGCCATTCTCTAATTTCAATCCCAGTCCTCGAACAAGGATGGAGATGAACTCCGCACGTGTAATAGCTTGATCTGGATTGAATAGGTTATCATGGTCACCGCTGATGACCATCCGAGAACCCATATCGTTGACGACATTCTTCGCCCAGTGCTTGGCAACATCCTTGAACTCAATCGGATGCCCTACGACTGTGTACGTACTGTTCGTCAAGCTCTTTACTTGTGCATAATACTTACCATCAATTTGGATAATCTTCGTTGGTACATGACGTACTATTCCATTGGGTTCTACGACAATACCCGTCGTAATTGTATTCGGATCGACATCATCGGGAATAGTGATGCTTCGTTTGATATATGAGTTGAATGTAGTAATATCAATCGTCTTATCCTTATAAACACCCTTCACCGTAAAGTTTAACGGAGGGGCAATGATCGAAAATTGTCCATTACCCGAAGCATTCTGCACGATTTGAAGCGTGTCTGCTGAAGGTGTAGCGATCTCAATCTGTACCGCAATATCTTTAAGATCAACCGACTCACCTAATTGATTGGAGATGGATTGAATATTAATTTGTTGTGCAGGTAATGTATAGACGGCTCTCCCTGTTCTGATCTCAATGGAGGCTTGCTTCTGTTCCATCTTACCGACCATCTCGCCATTCAATTCACCAATGACCACATCGGATTGCGTATTCACCGGGATGGAAATTAGAGCACGCTGACCCTCATTAGCTAATCTCTCTTCTAGCTTCTGTTGATCAATTGTAATGGTTGTGACCGTTCGGTCATTCACCGTCGTTGTCCTAGCTGTACCCGCATTCTCCGCCTTGCCGTTAACGATCACTTCAGCAGCTGTATCTGGCTCTGGTTCAGTTACTTCTGGTTCTGTTACTTCTGGCTCAGTTACTTCCGGTTCTGTTACTTCTGGATCCGGCTCTGGCTCAATTACTGGTGGAGCAATTACTGGTGCCGTAGGAGTTATTGCACTAGAAGCTCCAGATGCAGCACTAGTACCCACACTATTCACAGCTTTCACTGTGAATGTATAGCTTGTTCCGTTCGTCAATCCATTAACAATAATCGGACTTGCAGTACCTGTCGTCGTAATATTGCCTGGAGATGATGTCACTACATAACTAGTGATCGCACTTCCTCCATCATCAGCTGGTACCGTGAAGCTAATCGTTGCGTTACCATTACCAGCTACTGCAGCGACTCCTGTCGGGACAGCTGGGGCTACTGGAATAGCTGGTAATACAATTGGCGGTACAGCTTCCGTTGCAGGGGTAGCACTCATCTCGTTGGATGGCTCGCTAACTACCGATACATTAATTGCCCTTACAACAAAATAATACGTAGTCCCATTCGTCAAGCCTGTGACATCATAGCTGTATACCGAGCTTGTCACGGATGCTGTATTCATTTCATATACGCCACTCACATTACTCTTATATACGTTATACCCTGACGCTCCAGCAACTGGATTCCAGCTAAGACTCACCTGCGAGTCTCCTGAAACCGCAGATAGCAATTCCGGTGCGTTCGGTGTTGCTGGTGTCGTATCACTAATCGTGATCGTTAACGTCTGTGTGTCACCCGCGCTAAAGTTGAAAACTAAGCTTGTTGTGCCTTCAGCTTGTCTAGCCAAGTAACCTTCTGAGATCGTTACTACATTGTCTACAATCGTATAGTCGTCATCTAATACTAGCTCCGTTGAATCGTTCACAATGCTTGATAATGTATTCCCATTCAATGTGAGCGTGGTTTCAACGTCTGCATAATGATCTGATGCAGCGTTCTTGTCAAAGCTTGCTGTTGTTGAATCGATTATACTATTAACTGTGTCACCTATAACGGTGACTGTTATAGTATGGGAGCTACTCGCAACGTTAAAGTATGTACCTTCATAATCATCATCGTATCCGCTATATTCAGCCTTTATCGTATGAGTGCCTGCGGATAAATTGGATATCGTTGTTGAAGCCGTTGATCCTATAACACCAAACATCATATCGCTTGTTGTTAATACCTTGTTTGCTTCCACGCTGACAGCACCATTGAAAAACTCTACTTTACCTTCGTAGGATGTTGTATAATTGGACATCATACAACCACCCATCATAGGATCGTACATCATACAGTAAGAAGTCGTATGAGACGGAGCTCCACCTATCGTTGCCGTGAACGTAATAGATTCGCCTTCCAACACCGTTACTGCACTCGCAGAGATCGTTGTTGTTGAAGCTGTTGACGTTGGTGCCGCATACAATAAATTTCCTGCTGCCGATAAGAATAACGAGGTAATCAGAAGAAGACTTAGCCCGAGCATCGTCATCTTCCTTAAAACTTGCGAACTTCCCCACTTCATGTTGTCGATTGCCACTTTCTCCATTAAACCTTCTCCTCTACAAATTCCCATAATCTAGCTGTCAATCTCTTAACTATACTCATTCTAAACTACTAGATTAACATTTACTAGATTAGTGGCAACAATATGTATAAAAAAAATAATGCCCCCCAAACCTAAGTTTGGGGAGCATTATTTGTTATAGCTATGATATTTACGAGGTTAAATTCTACTTACTTCACTAACAAGGAAACAACTTGTGCGCTTTCCGCACGGGTTGCTTGTCCAGCAGGAGCGAATAGATTATTACCGCGACCTTGAATGTAGCCTAGTTCATAAGCAGCATCCACATAAGCTTGTGCCCATGTGCTAATCTTAGCAGCATCAGCAAACGCTGATTCCTTAGAAGCAGCAACCTTCTTACCAGTCATGTACTCATGAGCACGGACGATCATGATCGCCATCTCTTCACGACTAATGACATCCTCTGGAGCGAAGATCTTAGCTGAACGACCACTTACGATACCCGCTTCTACAGCTGCAGCAATTTCTGCTGCATACCACTTACCTGTTGCAACATCCGTGAATGTTGAAGCACCAGAAGCCTTCAGCTCCAAAGCGCGAACCAAGAATGCTGCGAATTGCGCACGCGTTACATCTTGATTAGGTACGAATTGGGAATCCGTTACACCTGCAATTACATGTTTAGCAGACATATTCTTGATGACATCTGAAGCCCAGAAGCTGGACTTAACATCATCGAAGGTTTTGTCATACTCGAGTGCAGCGTAAGTGCTGAAGTGAGTTACATTTCCACTAACTTCACCATCAGTTACTTTGCCGCCAACAAACTCAACATTACTGTCTTGTCCGATGAAATAAATTCCTGCTAGCTTCGCATTCGCATCAGCAGATAGCTTCAGCTTCAGCTTTAAAGCTTTGGAGAATTTCTCAAGCTTATGCTCTTTGCCATCCTTAGTAATTAAGGAAAGCGTGAAATCAATAGCTTCACCAGCTGACTTCACCTTTGCCGATTTCAACTCACCCTTGCTGTTGATGTTACCGACTAAAGAAACCTGATCAGCAACAACCTCAGCTGTGAAGGAAATATTAGCACCTACCAAGTCTTCTTCACTTACAAGACCAGCAAGAGCCGCTAACACCTCGGAAGGGATCTCCAATGTGTACTTCTCATGCTTCAATTCCAGACTATTCTCGCCAAGTACTTTTGCAGCGTTAGCTGGAAGTAGAACCTGCTTCGTACCGTTAGCGATAGCAATGGCAACCTTACCATCCTTGCCATTCTTCAGACTCGGTTCATTGACAGTTTCCTTGTCTGAGTTAGCTGGTGGGTAATATCCACCGCCAGTATTGTTGGAAGCAGTAGTCAATTGAAGATTATTGAAGTACACAGAATTCGTCTTGTCATAATAATAGGTTGAACCTATTACAGTCATAGAACCCGTTGTTACAACTGAAGTGAAATTATTATCATTGCTCACAATAGTCGGTAACTGGATCTTGTTGATCGCTGAACTGCCTAAACTCACCTTATACTGATCTTCTGCATTAAGGTTATCGTCCAGCTGTAATCGAACGATGTAGTTCGAATAACTCGAAGGCCAATAACTTCCTGTAACCAGTTGATCCACATAGACGGCTTGTCCAACAGTAGTCAAGTTCTCAATCACAAAGTCATTTGCCGTCAAACTGTTTAATGTACCTTTAGAGAAATAATTGTGAGGTAAGATAAACTCAACAACATCTGCTCCACCGATATTTGGTGTGAAATTGAACAAGTCGCTTCCAGCAGCAATATAGCTACCCTCATTTAAGTTTGAGAGAAGTAGACTCCCTTGCATACGATACACGTCCAATGTTACGGTATGACTACCGTCTATACCATATGTACCCAAGTTGTTTAAGTTGATGACTTCGTGCCCATCATCAATCTTAACATTCGTTGGCACTTCTCCTCCAACATATACCTCATAGGTTACACTGGAGTATTGATTATTCTCATCATCGTAATAATCCGTAACGACAAGATTATCATATGATCCTGGAAAAACCGAACCCTCCTCTGTGTACACATTGAGTGTAACGGAATTCGGATCTTGTACATAGACACTACCAGATATAATCCCGGACTCCGCATCGTAAGTGAAGCTGACCTGCATAGCCGCCCATGCAAGTACTGGTGCCATTAAAGAAACAATCATGGCCGAAATAAGTGCAATAGATATTTTCTTTCTCCATTCTTTACTTTTTAACAAAAATTTCACCCTTTCTTCCTAATTTTACAACATGGAAATTGTACCAGATTTACCTTTACAATAAAAGACAAATATTGCACATTCATGTGTACAAAATAAAACACTCAACTCCTTATAGAGTTCGAGTGTTCCTAAATACTAGTTTTGCCATCCTTCAAAACTAATCTATCAAAAGCTGTGGTTTCTCTATAAATCCATTCAAGCTGTAAAGACTATACGCCACAACTACACCATCGATTATTCCGTACTTGTCTACTTCCAAATGCTCCACCTGCTACACACACCGAGGATCGAAGACTTATACCGGCTGGTATACCCCCATCAGCTGCTGCAGGCATGGCTTCTCCTCGCTGGCAATATCGTCACCGAGTAATAACTGCGAACGACTCATTACTGATGAAGCTCTTCGCACAATAGATTGCATGCCCTAACCCTCCGGGCTCTTTCTACCGGATATAACGGATATTGACCCTGTCGGAAATCTTCTGCACCTCAGCCAGCAGCTCAAGCTCCAATTCAACCGATTTGTCAAAATGATCTCGATCGACTTCTTATTCCTCCCAGCGATAACCTAAAACTCCGGAAACAACGAGCCTTATGTAATTAGTTTCATAAAATCTCATGGCTTGTCAGATTGATTGCCTCACTCGGCTCATTAGACTCGGGTTAGTAAACGAAGCATTAGTCTATGTTTCTATAATAATATTTATTGATAATATACCTTTGTGCGATATTTCACATTAATTAATATAAAATGTAATAAATGTGACTTGAGCATGCGGGAGAAATAATCAGATTTATGATAGTAAACCGTTATAATCAACATCTAACCATAAGTATATTAACTCTGCAGTGATATCTGAATAATCTCTTCCCAATCTAAACTTACCCGGATTATATCCTCTTCTACTAGCTCTGAACCGGTTTGAACCTCGATAAACTCGAGTTCAGTATCGGCCAGAATAGCATGTAGAGCACGAGGTGGGATACGTAGTACATCACCTGGCTTCACAACATCAACATTTCCATCTAGTATAAATTGGCCATTTCCTTTTGTAATCGTCCAAATTTCTGTTCGCTTTAGGTGATAATGATAGCTTAAGTTTTTACCTATATAGATACAGACTTTTTTAGTTAACACCTCGGTTTCCTCATCATGTTTCACAAAATCCAGAATACGATAAGAACCCCAACCACTTTCTTCGTACATTGGGCGCTGATCAAACTCAACAAGCATTTCTTTGATCCGTGGACTGGCCACCTTATCAGAGACTAATATCCCATCAGGACTAGATGCGACAACAATATTGTTCATATTTAGCACGATGACCGGAATATCCATCTCGTTAATGATGTGCACATTGGTCGAATCCAAACTTATTCGACCCTTACCTATTACAGACGTAGTCATCTCATCCGTAAGCGTATTCCAGGTTCCCAGGTCCTTCCAATAGCCTTCATAGGGAGAAACGAGCACATGTTTTGCTTTTTCAACAACTTCATAGTCAAAGCTATTTTTCGGGAGAATATGGTAGTTTCTACGGAGTTCATGAAAGTCTATAGGCAACTGATTACCTCGGAGCCAGTCCAACATATATTTCATCTTAAAAGCAAATACACCGCAATTCCACATTGCCTGCTGTTCAATCAATTTTGCAGCCACAGCTTCAGACGGTTTTTCCTGGAATCGATCCACATGATAAAGATAGTCGTTTTGCCTATATAGCTCTCCCGGTATGATGTATCCATACTTGGAAGAAGGATATGTGGGGCGTACCCCAATTAATGATAGTTCCACTTGTTCATCCCTAATCAGTGAATTTTCCAAGACATACAATTGTTGAAAAAAAGTATCTTCCACATAAGGATCAACTGGGCAAATGGCAACTATTTCATCAACGTCAATACCAAGTTTTGAATATAGATACACCACAGATAATGCAATCGCCGGGAACGTATCCCTTCGTTCCGGCTCTAAAATCATGGGAATATCCCCAAGTTGGTTACGTAGCATGTCTACTTGAGACTGACCTGTTGCAATCAGAGTTGATTCAGCCAGACCAACACGTTCAAGCTGTCTCCATACTCGTTGAACCATCGATTCGGATTCTCCATTAGAATCTTGAAGAATCTTCAAAAACTGCTTAGAACGTGAGTCATTCGTTAAAGGCCAAAGACGTTTCCCTGACCCACCTGAAAGTAAGATTATTTTCATCTTGTTACTCCTCACTATTCAACCATTCAGTAACTAACTACACATGAACCAAATGTTCTCCTAATTAATAAGAGCGATTGAACTACCACTTGCGGCATATTAGTAATTGTATGTTAATGCTTTAATAATAACCTCACTCATATAATCAACCATCTCGTCAGTTAAGCCTGGGTAGACCCCAACTAAAAATGTATCATACATCACCTTGTCTGTATTCACTAGGTCACCAGCAATGCGGTATTCTACATCTTGAAACGCAGGTTGTTTTGTTAAATTTCCCGCAAATAGCATTCTAGTTTGAATTTTATACTTTTCAAGAAATTCTGTAATCCGTGTTCTATATCCTTCTTTACTTTCTCTTAAGGTTATAATAAATCCAAACCAGCTTGGTTCACTTCCAGGAGTGGCCTCTGGCAAGATAATTTTGTCCTCAACTGCTTTTAACTTTGCCTTTAATCTATTGAAATTGTGATTTCTTCTTTCTATAAAACTCGGCAGTTTTTTTAGCTGTTCTAGTCCGATTGCTGCCTGCATATCAGTGACTTTCAAATTATAACCAATATGAGAGTACGTATACTTATGATCATAACCGTATGGGAGTTCTCCAAGTTGCCAATCAAATCGTTTCTTACATGTATTATCACAGCCTGATGGACACCAACAGTCTCTTCCCCAATCACGAAAAGATTCAATAATCATTTTAAGCTTAGGGTCATTTGTATAGACAGCTCCGCCTTCACCCATTGTTATGTGATGTGGCGGATAAAAGCTAGAAGTACCAATATGCCCATGTGTTCCAGTCAATTTACCATTGAATTTAGCCCCAAGTGCATCACAATTATCTTCTATAACCCAAAGATTATACTTGTGAGCTATCTCCATTATTGCACCTAGATCAAACGGGTTACCCATTGTATGTGCAATCATTATAGCCTTTGTTTTTTCTGAAATAGCTTGTTCGATTAAATTCACATTAATATTATAAGTGCCTAGTTCGACATCAACAAAAACAGGTATTAACCTATTCTGAATTATAGGAGCAACGGTTGTCGGAAAGCCCGCGGCAACGGTAATAACCTCATCACCAGGATATAATCTTCTATCTCCTAACTTATGAGAAGTTAATGCCGAAATCGCTAATAAATTAGCGGATGACCCTGAATTTGTTAATAGCGCATACCTAACACCCAAATACATTGCAAATCGTTGCTCGAATTCCTTACAAAACCTTCCTGAAGTTAACCAGAAATCTAAAGAAGCATCCGCTAAGGCAATCATTTCACGCTCATCATATATTTTCCCCGCATAATTAAGCGGTGTTTCTTCTGATACGAATGGGGCTCGTTGATGAAATAACTGAAAAAACTCTTCGTACTTTTCAAATATTATTGCTCTCTTGGCTTTTTCAAGTTCAGAATTCGAAATTTCCCCTGTCTTATTATTCATTGGTTCAATTTCATCTCGTTTAAATTCAAAAGCTTCAGAACTATCAACTATATATTGCTGATCTATGTGATTGCATTTAAATACACGATAAAAACTTTGATATCTTTCTATTACTGCAAAATATTGTTTGTTTAGAATGAACACATCGCCTAATTGATACATATTGCGCCTCTTTTCATTTTATATTTTCTTTTTGTATTGATTTAAGTGTTTCGTTAAGCCCCTGTATTAAGTTATATTTCTGACTCCATCCTGGAACACATTCACCATTATTCCATGGAAGCATAACTTCTCTTAACCTGTATTCTTTAGCACCGAACTGAACATTAACCTTTAGCCCAACTAATTCCTCGAATAATTTTACGAAGTCACTTAATCTTATTACTTCCTCACTCGATATTACAAAAGATTCACGACTACTTAATTCTTTTTGGCCGTTAATCCTTTCTATCATACAAAGAAAAGCATCTACAACATCATCTATGTACACTAAGTTAATGTATTGCTCACCTTTACTCATATTTAATGTTTTCTTTCCTATTGCTACATCATAAAGTAGAGTTAGCAATTTCCTTCTGTTGTCTCCAGGACCATATGTATCAAATAACTTTATTGTAATTACCTTTAATGAATGGGCTTCAGTATAATAATGAAGTATATCTTCAAAAGCCTGTTTTGTTGCCGCATATAAGTTGACGGGATTGTACGAATCATTATTATAATGTTGCCATGAAGTACCTACGTTTATTAGTTTAAAGCAATTGTTTTTCGCCATAGCTTCCACTAATATAGTGCCGAGTTGAATATTACTATTTATTAGAGCAGATATATCTTCCGATTGGTGTTCAGTTATATACAAAGATGCCAAGTGAATAACAACATCCGGCTTTACTTCTTTCACTATCTCGTCCATACATACATAAGACCCATTAAATTCATGGATGTTTAATCTGTCTAATTCATGCTCACTAAATTGTTTGAGGTTTGAATTAATTCGAGTGATTAAATGCACCCTGAAATCCACTTGCAATAATTTTTTAATCAGATGTAACCCAACAAAGCCAGTCCCACCAGTTACCAGTATAGAGTAATGTGACTTATTTACCATTAATAAACTCCTCTTTATTCATTATAGATAAATGGGCTGACAAAATTATCAAATCCAATAAACTTATTATCTCTACCTGAAACTATAGGTTCTAAATTGGGCCAACTTATACCTAACGAATTCCAATGAATACCTCTATCATGTTCTGGTGAGTATACACTCGATACTTTATATACAACTAAAGCTTTATCACTCTTCACATAAAATCCGTGTGCCATACCTACTGGGATATATACCATGTTAGCTTTCTCGGCACTAAGGTCAAGCGTTATATATTGTCCGAACGTCGGCGAATTCTTTCTCAAGTCAACAATCACATCCATTACCATTCCAACTGGACAATAAACTAATTTGACATGATCTTTGGGGGGAACCTGAAAGTGTAAGCCACGAAGTACATCCTTAACCGACCATGAATAATAATCCTCTTTAAAACAAGTTTCAAAACCATTCTCTTTAAAAGCTTCATCATGGAATGTCTTTACAAAAGATCCACGTGAGTCTTCTAGTATAGAAGGCAACAATTCATAACACCCTGCAAGACCCAGACTTTTTGTAGAAATTTTCAATTAACTCCCACCTTTAAGTATTCAAAAATTCACCTATTTGCTTATCCATTATCGAGGATATATTACCGTCATCAAAATAGGTTTTAGCCCAATCTACTGTCTTCTCCATTGTTTGTTCAACATTCCATCTTGGTTGCCAACCAAGAACTGATTTAAGTTTTGAACAATCTAATTTAAGAAAACTCGCTTCATGGGGACCTCCATCATATTGATTTATCCATTTTTGACTTTTCCCAGATATAGATTCCCACTTCTCGCAAAATAAGTCAACTAATCTTCCAGTTGTAATGCAATCACTTTCATCAGGTCCAACGTTATAATAGCCAGCATACTTAACATCTTCATATTGCTTCTGAACGATTAATAAATAGGCATACAGGGGTTCTAACACATGCTGATATGGCCTTATCGAGTGCGGATTACGAACAATAATATCAGTATTGTTCTCAACCGCTCTAATACAATCCGGAATAATTCTGTCAATTGCAAAATCACCACCACCGAGAACATTTCCAGCTCTTGCAGTAGATATACTAATATTTCTATTTAAAAAAAATGACTTTATATAACTATGTGTAACAAGCTCTGAACATGATTTACTATTTGAGTATGGATCATAACCATCGAGAGGGTCATTCTCTCGGTAACCCCAAACCCACTCATTATTTTGGTAGACTTTATCCGTCGTAATGTTAAGCATTGACTTTACACAGCTACCCTTTCGAATACACTCTAAGATATTTACTGTCCCCATCACATTTGTCTCATATGTATAGCGAGGTTCAGAGTATGAGTCTCTTACTAAAGGTTGAGCCGCTAAGTGAATTACTATCTCTGGTTGGATCTTAATAAATATCTCTTCTAATCCCACTAAATCCCTAACATCCCCAATGACTGAGTTCATTTGATCTTCAATTCCACTAATCTTAAACAAACTTGGATCTGTAGGTGGCTCAAGAGCAAAGCCTGTAACTTCTGCTCCAGCATTGATGAGCATCTTACAAAGCCAAGTTCCCTTAAATCCCGTATGACCAGTCACAAAAACTTTCTTATCCTTATAAAAGTCTAACATTAATTAATCCCACACTTTCCAAGGTGCCTTTTCACTCGCCCAAAGTTTCTCTAATAATTCCCTATCCCTCATGGTATCCATACATTGCCAGAAATCATGATGTCTGAATGCTTTAAGCTGCTTTTCTAAAGCGACTGTTTCTAATGGTTCCTTTTCAAGTGTTGTTAAATCGCCTTCAATATAATCAAAAATTTCGAGATTCAACACCATAAACCCACCGTTAATCCAGCCACCGTCTTCTATAGATTTTTCTTTAAATCTGCTAACACCTTCATTGTCATCTATATCTAGTACTCCAAATCGTCCGCCTGGTTGAATCGCTGTCATGGTAGCAATTTTCCCATGTGATTTATGAAACTCTACCAATTCCTTGATATTAACATTCGAAACGCCATCCCCATACGTAAGCATAAAGGGTTCATGACCGATGTAATCCTTGACCCTCTTTATGCGTCCACCAGTCATAGTATTCAACCCTGTATCAATCAGCGTTACTTTCCACGGTTCGGAATTATTATTGTGAACAACCATCTTGTTCTCAGCAGTAAAGTCAAATGTTACATCCGACATATGTAAATAATAGTCGGCAAAAAACTCCTTTATAACATATTGCTTGTACCCACAACACACTATAAAATCATTATACCCAAAAGATGAATAGTATTTCATGATGTGCCAAAGAATTGGTTTCTCTCCGATTTCTATCATTGGCTTTGGTATCAAATGACTCTCTTCACTAATTCTTGTGCCGAAACCACCTGCTAAGATAACTACTTTCATTTAACTTCCCCCCTAATACCGCGAAAATTATTTTTTTAATCATCTGTTCAAATAGAATAGACCCTATTACCACTATAATTTAGGTTTTAAATAGGCCTTTATATGATCACATATATTATTAATGTCTTCTTCCGATATATAGGGATGCATCGGTAGTGAAAGAACGCAATTACAAAGCATCTCAGATATTGGAAAATCATCTATATCATAACCTAAATCTCGATATACTGTCTGTAAATGTATTGGTTTTGAATAGTACACCATAGAGGGAACACCATTTTCCTTGAGAAATTCTTGTAATCCATCTCTTTGCCCTCTATTCTCAAGAATGATTGTGTACTGAGCCCAACTTGAATAATAACCATCAGGAATATTGGGGGTTTTTACTAACCCTTTTAGATTTTTTGAATAAAATATAGAGGCCTCATTTACCTTATCAAGTTCATACTCTTTGAATGCATTAAATTTGGGTTGCAGTATTGCGGCTTGTAAGGTATCCAGACGTGAGTTCAGACCAATCCTTACATTATCGTACTTTGAAGAACCTTTGCCGTGAACTTTTAGCGAATTGATTATCTCTGCCCACTCATCACTATCAGTAAATATTGCTCCACCATCACCAAAGCATCCGAGCGGTTTTGCTGGAAAGAACGAAGTAATCGAGATATCTCCGAAGCTACAAGCTTTCCTGTCGAGAATACGTCCACCAAATCCCTGTGCACCGTCTTCAAGGACCAATAGGTTATACTTATCCGCAAACCGTCTAATTGCAGGATAGTTGGCTGGAAGCCCGAATAAATCAACAGGAATTATGGCTCTCGGCGTCAACTTACCCTCTTTTAAAACTTTTTCTATAGCTTCCTCCAACTTTAATGGATCCATATTAAACGTATCAGCATCTACATCAACTAACACAGGTGTTGCTCCTTCATATGTAACAACTTCAGCCGTAGCAAAGAATGTGAAATTCGGGACGAATAGAGCATCATTTTCCCCAACATTCCACGCCATTAGCGCCAAAGTAAGCGCGTCAGTTCCATTAGCACAGGTAATACAATGCTTTGCCCCAACATATTCAGCAAGAGTAACCTCAAGCTCTATGACTTGCTTACCCATTATATACTCACTTGAAGTTGCGACATCTAACATAGCCTTGTCTATTTGCTCTTTTAATACTTGATACTGTTTTTTCAAATCACGAAACTCCACTACTTATGCCCTCTCTTTCAAAACTCCTTTATTTTCTTCATACTCCCTGTCACATTTATGGCAGTTTAGCTCATTATTCAATATTTCACCGCATTCACAGACCCAACCTATCTGTTTCGCTGGGACCCCTGCCATAATTGCATAATCATTCACATCTTTGGTAACAACTGCACCGGCAGCGATAAGGGCGCATCTTCCTATTGTATTGCCACACACTATAGTTGCATTAGCTCCAATTGAAGCTCCCCACTTTACTAGGGTTTTTTTATATCCTGCAGTACCCTTCGGATATTTGGAACGAGGTATTAAATCATTAGTGAATACCATGGAAGGACCGCAAAATACATAATCCTCCAACACAACTCCTTCATATACAGCAACGTTATTCTGAATCTTCACGCTATTACCAATTTTCACATTATTGGATATATTTACATTCTGGCCCAGAGAACAGTATTCTCCAATAACAGCACCTTTCTGAATATGACAGAAAAACCATATCTTGGTTCCGTCGCCTATTATCACATTATCATCGATATAACTGCTCTCATGAACGAAGTAACCCAATCTTCAAATCTCCTTTTTACTTTAGCAAGATTTCCAGCAACAACTTTATTATCATCAACATTGCTGACTACAACTGCACTAAGACCAATTAAACTGTTCTCATCCAATATAGGAGTTCTTCTTCACAACTACGCTATCACAAAATATTAAATGCTCCACTATATCAATTGCTCCTGCACTTTTTGGTATACCCAATCTATCTTGTAGGATACACTGTTGTAGGAAGAATATAATCTGGACTTTGTGCAACTAACATTAAAAAGCAAGTATATTTCTACTAGGATTTATACATAAAATATACAACATATTGCAGCCTTCTCAACTGTTCCAGTTATCATAAATGCTGGCGATTCGATCATTATCTAGTATCTGTTGGGTAGGTAATACCATATGGCCTTTATTATCGCATTTAATCTACCCCACTCCTCTATTGAATAACAAAATTATAATCATCGATAGTAGAATTACCTGTTTTAAAATCAATAGTACTGCATTTATTCATGGGTAATCTAACACTTGCACCTTCTGATGCTGATTTATATATAGCAAGTACAAGTTCCAATGCTCGTCTGCCATCTTCAGCAGTAATATAAGGTTGTCTGTCATTATTAATAGCATCAATAACATCTGCATAAAGCGGATTATGCCCAAAACCATATACATTCAGAGGGTTTTCATGGTATGTCGCCTTTACTTCATCAGGATCGTCAATTCCATCAGCAAAACGCCACTCTTCTATAATATTTACAGATTTCCCACCAGCTTTAATAGTTCCCTGTTCGCCAAAGATGTATAACGTTTCCTCAAGATTGTTCGGGTAGATATTGGTTGATCCTTCTATAATGCCATAGCTTCCATTAGCAAATCTTACTATAGCAATTCCTAGGTCTTCTGCTTCTATGAAGTCGTGATTAAGGTTGTCCGTCATTCCCATAACTTCAACAATCTCATTACCCATCATCCATCGTAGAAGATCGATATTATGTATGCATTGATTCATCAATGCACCGCCATCTTGCTCCCACGTACCACGCCAAGGAGCTTGTTTATAGTAGTTCTCTCCTCTGTTCCATCTGATGTGTGCGGTTCCGTGGAATAACTTACCGAATCGTCCGTCTTCCATTGCTTCTCTAATTTTCTGAATTGACTTATTGAATCGATTTTGGTGACAAGCACAAACCTTTACACCTTTCTCCTTGGATTTGGAAATGATCATATCAGCATCTTCAAGGGAAAGAGTAATAGGTTTTTCAATTATGATATTGCAACCAGCATCAATGCAATCTAAAGCAATTTGCGCATGTTTTCCGCTCTCAGTTGCGATTGCCACAAGTTGTGGTTTCTCTTTATTTAGCATCTCTTTGTAATCAGTGTATATACGTGTTTTATCCGATAGATTGAACTCACTCAATTTATCATCGATATTCTCAGGCACAATATCACATAAGGCAACAATATCGAGATTATTCTCGATAGCTGCAGCTATATGATTTGGTGAAATTCTCCCACATCCAATTAGTGCATAACGAAGATTCATATATTGGCCTCCTATAATAATTCTATATTCCCTCTATCATTGACGCTCTTCATGGCATTCTTAGTATCAAAGATTATCTTAGCATGTTTCTGTACAAAATCGTAATCTACTTTGGAATGCGCTGTAGTAATCATCACCATATCCGCATTTTCTATCAGTTCTGCGGTCAGTTCTATTTCACCAATTATAATATTTCCATGCTGACGATATTCTGGCACAAATGGGTCATAGTATACTACTTCAACACCCTCTTTTTCCAGTTCTTCAATCACTCTTATTGCAGGACTTACCCTATAATCGCTAATATCTTGTTTATATGCCACTCCCAGCACCAGCACTCTTGCACCATTCATCGCTTTTTTATATCGATTGAGTATCCTACTTGCTCTCTCGACACAATATTCCGGCATACGATCATTTACCATCATTGACGCTTCGATCATTGATGTATGAAACCCAAATTCACGAGCTTTCCATGAAAGGTAATATGGATCAAGTGGTATACAATGCCCTCCCAACCCTGGACCGGGATAGAATGCCTGAAAACCATATGGTTTCGATTTTGCTGCATCGATAACTTCCCAGAAGTTGATACCCATCTTATTGCATAGCATAGCAAGTTCATTAACGAGACCTATATTAACATTTCTATATATGTTCTCCAGTATCTTCTCCATCTCTGCGACAGCAGGAGAGGAAACACGATGTATAGGTGCTTCTAATATACTTTCATACATTGTGGCAGCTAATTCGGTACATTGGTCCGTGATACCACCTACAACTTTTGGCGTGTTCTTCGTCTTATATATAAGGTTACCTGGGTCAACACGCTCTGGTGAGAATGCGAGATAGAAATCCACCCCGCATTTCAAACCTGATGATTCAAGTATTGGTTTTAGTAGTTCTTCAGTCGTACCAGGGTATGTAGTAGACTCCAAGACTATCAGCATATCTTTGTGCATATATGGAACAATACTTTCTGCAGAAGCCTTAACATAGCTTATATCTGGTTGTTGATATGCATCCAATGGAGTTGGTACACATATACAAACACAGTCTGCAAGGGCTACTTCTGCAAAGTCAGTTGTGGCTGAGAGATACCCTGACTGGACAATGGCCATTAGATCTTCATTTACTACATCACCAATATAGTTTTTTCCTATATTAACCATACTAACTTTCGATTCTTGTATATCAAATCCAATGGTTTTATAACCAGCTTTTGCTTTTTCTACAGCTAGGGGAAGGCCTACATAGCCTAGACCAACCACACCTAATATTGCAGTTTTCTCTAATAACTTTTGTTTTAACTTACTCATTGTTAGCCTCCATGTACTATAATTTAACATATAAACTCTGAAACCACCATCTACCAATAATCACCATCTTGAAGACATTGGATGCACACTAAATTCATCTGTAATTGATAACTTATATATTTATCAAGATTATCTGCAATTCTCCGTTATTACATTTTTCGGTTAAACAATTTCTTTTATATAGGCTTTTCTTTTATTTCATTAATAGATGCCTTCAATATCTTATACACGGAGCTATTATTTTCTTTAAATACCCATCTGGGCCAACGCCAATTATTATAAACAAGTTGTACTACTCCTTGTGATATAATAAGGCCCAGTATCCCCATTGTCGTAAAATTAAGCATTACAAGAGAACTCACAATGATTCCAATCCCTGAATAAATTGATGCTCTAACAAAAGGCACAGTATTAGACATGGTTATTAAAGTAGCGAAAGTTGAATGGTTCCATTCCAGATATAATACAATTCCTAACAATACTAGTATGCTACTAGGTAATAAAGTTGAATTCGAGCCTATTAAACTTAAAACGGTGGGTCCAAGTAAAATAACACCAAGCAGTCCGATTAAACCAACTACCCATTGTATCGTTATTGCTCTAGAAAAAATTTGATTATAACGCTTAGCATTATGACTAACTCTAGAAGATGCTATTTCAGGTATATACGCATTAAACAACAATGATGAAAAACTACCTACTATACCCATTATTTGTAGGCTCAATCCATACTGCGCCGTCATTTCAAGGCCTAGATACGTTGCACACAACAGTGTTGTTGATCTTGTAATAAGCCACGCTCCAATTGTCACAATACCTGACTTCTTTGCGTTTGGCCAAATAATAGAAAAGATAGTCTTGAAATTATATCTTACCTCAATATCTTGTTGATAATCATCACCTAGTAATCTCAGAAAATAGACTTTTGATAGTATTCGCAGCAACAATCCTGACACTAAATACATTAATGACAACCATATAAGGCCTCCTCCAAATACTAATCCTATGATTGAAAATATAAAGTAAATCAATCTAGATATAATCAGAACCTGATTTGCCTCTTTAATAGCCCCTATACCCTTTAATAATGGAGTCCAGTAGCTATAATATAAATTTAATATAATTGCCATAGAATATATTAGCCATGCTATAAGATACTCAATCTCCTTTTCTGGTAATAATCCATATATATAACATGTCCCAAAACTAAATAGTAATATCCCAGAAATTATAGTTAATATTAAATAAATTTTTTTGCTTGAAATGATAATGCTTTTTAATAATGATAAGTTCGGCTTTCCATCTAGTTCAATATGTTGGGTACCTTCAGGTAATAATTCTTTAACTCCGCTCCATGAATATGTTATATTCCTTAATATGGTTGGGGAAAAACCAAAATCCACCAAAAATACTAATGCAGACATACTAGCGAATACATACCATAGTCCAATTTCTTGGGATGTTAACATTAAGAGAATAGCTGGTAATAATAATATACCCATCCCAATATTCAATGTGTTGCCCATATAATTCCACGCGATGTCTTTCTTAGTGATATTTACCGCCATAATATTACACCTTTTCATTAATTGGTTTTTTTATTCTCGATTTATCTGTTAAGGATGTACTTTATAGTGAGTATCTTTTTTAGAACTCTTCGCATTAAATTATATTTCCTTTTCTTAACTGAATAATAGTTCCAAGTATTAACCAACCCCTCAACTCTATTCTCTTGGATTAGTTTATTTACATATCTAAGGAGTTTTTCATTTCTTGCGATTACACTTATAAAATATTTCCTAATATCATTATCAAGGTATTCCCATTTCGTAAGAGTTTCTTGCTTTGCACTTTCATTTTCTGCTATTCTATAGTAGTTTAATTTGATATTTATAAAGCAGACATTATAATGATGACAGTAATTTGAATGTAATACGTAATCACTAGATGGAAAATAATCCGGATTATATCCACCAAGTTTTTTTAAATACTCTGTATTTAATAAAACTCCCAATGAACCGGCACTCATATTCCCCATAAAGAAGTCAAATAACGTCAATTTTTTTCGGGTTTTAGAAAAAGGCGTAATTATTTTTTTGATTATTTGATATTTTCTGTTATCAATATAGTTTTGCCTAAAATCCACCCTATATGAAGGAAAGTATAAACCATCTAAATCTGCTTTCAAAAATTGCTTACAACACTTTAGATAATTTTCACTTAACCAATCATCATCATTTAGTATTGTAATATATTGACCTTTTGCAAGTTCTATACATCTATTCCAATTACCGAACATTCCAATGTTCTCATCATTCTTGAAGTAATAGACACGCTTGTTCGAATATTTTTCGACAATCTTTTCTGAACTAGAACCGCTATTGTCATTATCAACAATAACTATTTCATAATCATCTACATCTATTTGATTTAAAGCACTTCGTAATGCCTGCTCTAAAAGTTCAGTTCTTTTAAATGTTGGAATTGCAATTGTAAATAGTCTATTCTTTCTGTCTGGACTCCCCAAAATCAACTTTGATTTTATATCAATGTATCTTTTGGAGTTATTCTTATATTCAAAATAATCTTCCATCACATAGATTCCTTTCAATTTGAATTTTCCTGTTTTTCATAACACTAAACTGTCCATTCCTGCTGAAATAAGTACTCATATTCATTAAGGATAGTTCGTCAAGCTTTTATTTAAACTGCATTACCTTGGTACAATCTCTTTTTTCTTATTTCGACTATTCCAATTACAAATGAAATAACCCCTAGAATAGTGAATACATTCGAGAAACCATATATTATTAGTACCCAATAAAGCCCGATAAATATAAAACCCGATTGTTTTACATATCTAAAATACTTAATGAATAGAAAAATCAGTAATATTAATCCCAAATACCCATGTTTTAATAAAATAACATTTAAAGCTTCATGCGGATTAAAGTAAACTCCTAATTTATATTCAGTCGCAGAGAACGCTCCGAGGTTTCCAGATTTGAAATAACCATAATAATCTTCAAATCCTCCTCCATACCCCTTTCCAAAGATTAGAGATATTGGATTGTTGAATAATTCTCTATTTATATTAATAAATTCGGTTATTCTATACCTTGGTGAATTGGCGATAGAATCCAGATCAAAATGATAATTAAACAATGTAACAACTTGATTAAGTTTAGACATGAAAAGTACATTGCCAGTAATATTGTCCTTGAAAATTAAAAATACAATTGGAGGAACAAATATCAATACAAACACTGAAAGTTTAGATAATTTAACATTATTATTTCTATATAAAATATACAAAAGCAAAATAAAGGTTATTATTATGTTTAATAACCCCTTACCTGATGCATTGAAATATACAATTAATGCGGATCCAATTATTCCACTATAGATTAGAATTTTTCCAAGTAGTCCTTTTTCATAAATAGCAATTAGAATTAAAAACGGTGAGAATAATATAGCTTGTGTATATGGTAAAATATCAACGCCACCATAACTATAGCTTATATTTAACGGAATTGAAATTAATGAACTGACAACGCTTCCGATAATCATAGCTTGTAATACTATTTTTAACTCTTCGCTATTCTCCTTTTTCTCATTCACCAAATAAACAGCCATATATAAAATTAATAAAACATAAATTCCATAATAAATATCTTTAATATAATATTCCAGAAAAGCAGCGCCATTATACAAATTAAACAGTCCTACAAATGTACCTGTAATACATAGAACTAATAAGAAGTTATAAAAATAATTATTCTTAACTACTATTAATCTAGCTCTTTGTTTGAAAATAATTAGATAGATTATACCAATAATCGCAAATATCACTGAAGTGCTTACTCCTATAATGTTATAATTCCTAAAATTAAACAATGTACTAGTGTATGAAGTATCAAAAGAGAATTCTATACTCGAAGTTGTAAATATAACATAAAAAATATAGAACTTTTTAAATTTGTTTATTAACAATAGTATTAGCAGTATTATACATTGTATAGAGACCCATAACGTTCCAATTATATTGTTATTTGTGCTTAAAAATCCAAATACAGATATAATTACAATAATTAATACATACTTATAAAGGCTATTGCTAGAGTTTCTCATTTGTATCTAAATCTCCATTTTTTTTATGTCTTTAAACAATTCGTTCCAGCCCTGAGATATACAGTTATCAGAATATTCTTCTGTGAATTTTATATAGTCATCATCTTTGCTGCTCTCATCTATTAATTTTAATATTATTATCAATAACTCTTTAATTGAAGAATATGTATAACATATATTCTTAAACTTTCTTTCAAACTCTTTCATTAATAGAATGTTGTTACCAACTACAAACTTATTACTAGTTAATGCATCTAAAAGTGTCCCACTGACTCTATATTTGAATTCATTTGTAAATGGCACCAAAACAATTTTCGAATTATCATAATAATCACTGTATTCTTGACTTGTAAGAAAACCTTTTATCACCTTTAAATAACCATTATCAAACTGAATATTTGTTTTGGATTTTAACACCATTTCGATTTTATTTCTCCGGCAAAATCCGAATTTATATTCATAATCAACAATTTCTTTTATGAAATCTTCATCATTGCTATTACTAATTCCAATTATTAGATTCGAGCTTTCAGATTCTTTCTTGTACATGTTATGACTTAAAGGATGTTTAACAACATATACCCTCTCACTATTAATTCCAATTTTGTTTGTTAAGTAATCCTTTATAAATTTTTCAAATACGATATGGTATACTTTTTTACTCATATTTTTATATAAGAATTTTTTAGTTATTGATTCAAGTTGATCTATATTATTATGGTTAATTACGTAAACTGGTAATGGAATTGAATTGATAAATAATCCAAATGCAAGAGATATTGTATCATACCCTGATATAATAACTGCATTATACTTTTTGGGATTTATATTAATTAACTTACTCAACCATCTAATAATTTTTAATTGCTTAACTCTATAGTCAAATCGATTTTTGTAATTTGTAATTATTCCTGGTATTTTAATAATCTCCGACTCATCTATATCCACAAAATTAATGTAACCATCTATAAAGGCCTTATCTGTAAGAGTCGTTTTCTCTAGAACCCGTATCATATTCTCATTAAATGATTTATGTCCAGCTTCACATAATAGATCAATATATAATACTCTCATTTCCATCCCTCCTAACTTGTATGTTAATAATCCCTAGCAATCCTTGAGTTTTCAGTTTAGATATATAATCCAGTGATGTGAATAATAACTTGCAAATTTCATTCGCTTAATGCACTTAATATGTTATCTCTCAAGTTCATATTGTTTTCTTCAACATCTATATTGTTAATATATTCATTAACATTTTTTTTATAGTAATCATAGTTTTGTACAATATTTAGTATCCCACTCCAATAATTATTATCAGATATTCCTATTTTATAGACTTCACAAATATCCATCAATGGAGTGTTCTCAGTTGTAATGATAGGCAATCCTTCAAATAAGAATTCAAATATTTTTCCTGATGCGCAGTATTTATTATTTAAATCTATTTGATTATAATTTACTACTCCAATATTGCAATTATTTATTAAGTATATAAGTTCATCAGTGTTTACTATATTAATCAAATGAACATTATATAATTGGTATTGTTCAACTAAATTTCTAATAATTAGTTCATCCTTTTCTGTACCCCCACCTACCAAATATAATTCATACCCTTCCCCTAACGTTCTCATAGCTTTAACCAGTTGATCATTCGTTCTACTGATTGACCAACCTGATGTTGATATTACTTTCATCGTTTTTTTCTTAAATATATCTCCATATTTTTCGAATAAATCACCATCTGAATATTCATGAGATTTTTTCAATTTTCTTATGTTTTCATAAACTAATGGTTCCTTTTCTAAACTATAATATTCTTTCATAATTGAAGCTCTATATTTATTTGCACATATTATTACATCTGCCTTTTTTATCATTATTGCCTCTAAATAGCATCCAATTTTACCTACTAGATGCTTTACCTCTTTAGGCATGTATAATTCTCTTACATCTAAAACTAGATGTTTGGGTTTTTTTAACAAGTTTACGATCATTCCTGGAATAATCGATTTTCTGTTGTCAAGAAATAATACATCTATTTTCTTTATGTTAATTGCCACCACTAAGGATTTTAATATCAGATAAAAATAACCAACATTTCCTAGTTTAGATATAATAATATGACTATTCTCTTGTTTGCTTTTAGGACTAATAGCTCTAGTCAAATATATTGTGCTTCCTAATTCTTTAGCAACTTTTATTAGTTCTCTTAACCTTCCATCGTATTCCAATGTTCCATCAGATATAAATATTATATTCATAAGTACCTCTATTCCTTAATAATACATCGTTTCTTTCATAAATATTAAATCTCAGTTTTGGGAATTCATAATATTCAATAAGGAATTTGTTAGATTATTAAAACTATAATCAACTGCTGCTTTACGCGAATTCCTACAATAATTATCATAAGTGGACTGTTTTAGATTCTTAATATATAGAATATTCTGAGCAATGCTTTCTGCATTGCTATTCTCTAATTCTATTCCCGCACTATATTTATCAATGAGCGAATATTTAACCTTAAATGTGAAAAGCATCGGTTTTCCAGATGCAAAATAATCAAACATTTTATTCATTGACACACCGAATCGAAATAATGGCATATTTTCGCCAAACACTATATTTAACTGAGCTTTACTAGTTATATACGGAATTTTTTTTTTGTCGATTCTTCCTTTAAATTTAACATTATCAATTCCTTCATTTATTATACGTTTCTTTAGTGATTCAAGTTGGTCACCCTCACCCCATAGTAAGAACTTAATATTTTTATCTCTAATAACTTTTGCAACATCAAGTACTTTATCAATTTTATTTACTTTTCTTATGGAACCCGTGTATATAACTTTAAAGGACTCTTCATCATTAAGATCTTCATCATCTAATACAAAATGGTTCTTATCATGATCATAAACTTCTAAGTCAACACCATTATTTAAATGGTGTACTTTATTAATATCTATTGGACCCCCTTGTTCTTTATCCCATCCCTTTTCAATGATGTAATCTCTACCTCCTTCCATTGTAAAAATTAACTTATCAGCATTTTTATAAATCCATTTTTCACCCAAATATAATAACTTAAGTATTGGATTATTTTTTTTTATAATGTTGTATGCTACAAAACTCTCAGGCCACAAATCTCTAACTTCAACAATTGATTCACACCCATATTTCTTAGCAAGTCGAATTGCCGCAATAGCTACAAGTGGATGGGCTGTAGATCCAAGAATAATATCGGGCTTATCCATATGTCTCGTTGTCCTAAATATATTCCTATAAAACTCGAACATTGCATAAACTCTTTTCAATTTACTCTTTGAATAATCACAGGTTTTTACAAAAAAATAAGGATACTCACAGTTTTCATACTTTTTGTAAGGGACATTTTCATGAATCATCTGTCTATTGACATTGTGCAAAAAACTCCCAACAAACACAACTGGTTTGTAATCCATTCTATTTAAGTATTTCCCAAAATTAAAATGTCGGTTTAGATGCCCGTATTCCGGCGGCATGTTATATTGATTAAAAATCCATATACTCGTCATTTGCTCAGCGTCTCCTTATTACAAGCAACTTCCTTGTTATCTCTGATCACACCTTCTACAATCCCCTCAGATTTAACTACACTTACAATAGTATCAAACATGCATTTGATATCCATTCTAATACCCATATGTCGGACATATTCTCCATCCCACATTGCTTTAATTTCAATTGGCAACTCATCTCTACCATTAATCTGTGCCAAGCCAGAAAGCCCTGGATATATATCATTAGCCCCGTATCTATCTCTCTCTGCTATTAAATCATACTGATTCCACAATGCAGGTCTTGGACCAATAATACTCATCTCGCCTTTTAGTATATTAATCAACTGAGGCAACTCATCCAAACTTGTCTTCCTCAGAAACTTACCTAGATTGGTAATGAATCTATCAGGGTCCTTTATTAGATGCGAGGGACTATCATGTGGGGAATCCGTGTTCATTGTTCTGAACTTTAATATGTAGAAGTGCTTCTTATGTTTGCCAACACGCTTCTGCCTAAAGAAAACAGGTCCTTTGGAATCTAGCTTTATTAGTATGGCTAATATCAAGAACACAGGTAGCAATACAATCAGCCCAATAAGAGATAGAACTGAATCCATACAACGCTTAATTATAGGGTAAATCTCCATAAGGACCATCCTTTATCATTTTTGTCTTATTAAGAAATAAGCACAAACCTTACCCAACCTCCATAAAGCTGATCAACTATCACTGAACGGCTATGGACAATTTGTGAAACAATTCAACATTTGTTACTCTAAACTAATATTACATTGAATCATACATTAATATCAGTATAGTTACCGATAAAGTTTCAAGGGTCTCTGCAAATGTTATTCACCAAAAATCTCATGTGAAACAGCTAAATTTGATTTGATTAATCGATTCCTTAGTTTCATTTCAATCATATTAAGATACTTCTTCATAGAAGTTAGAGAATGCTGTAATAGAGATACCAAAATCTCGAATAATAAACGATTTTCAAAGGGCATTTACCCCCTCACCATTACACCTGTGACCCTCCAAGTCTAAGGCATCTTAAGATACCCACAAATAACCGAGTGTCACAATGATAGAGGTGTAGTAGACATCGTGTTATTCTTTACTATTCCGACAAGGAATGACATATCAGAAATTTAGTTCATGTGAATTGCCGATACTTGTTGAAATTTGTTGATTTCAAACTTATGTTAACACATAATATGGGCTCTATCAACGAAATGGCTGCATCGCATTAATCCAAATAAATTACTATTGAACTTCGGAGGAATTTACTATCATCTGTACACGCTGTTCTTCTTTTGAATCCTTACTTATTAATAATTTCCACCATGCTTCATCTTCTTTATCCTGTATCTTCATTGAAGCTAAATACCAACGCAGAACATCTCTGTTTTCTGGAACGTCTAGATCTTTGGACAGATGTGGTTTTAGAAGTTGACTTGCCTCTTCATACTGCCCCCTTGAAATGTGTATCTTTCCAACTTGTAATGAAACTTTCGCATTTACCTTAAAGCTTATACCTGCATATCGTTCACTCTGTGGTAATGTCTTAATAAAGTTGGCACCTGACTCGATAATTTCAACTAGTGAAATCGCATCATCCCAATACTTATCCCTTACTTCCAGCAACTGATTTTCATCCGCTTGACTACCCAAGGTATAATATAATTCAGTAGTTCTTTCATATAAGTTAATGTCCCAAGGATACCACATAATAGTAGACTCCATTATTTCAAGTGCTTGTTCAAGTTCTTGCTTATCCACTAGAAGTGCATATTTTAATTCCACTAGATTACGATTGAATGGCTCTTTATCTCCAAGTTTCTGTAATATATGCTCTACTTCTTGTACATACTTACCATCCTGGGTTTGTTGAGACAACTGCATAAGAACGTTTGCCTTAAATATGTTATATTCTGGATGTTGCGGACTTAGATCAAGTGCTTTATCTAGATGTGGTTGAAATTGATTATAGTTGCCTGTTTGCATTGCAATATCCCGTGCGATTCTATACTGCGAGTCCGCTTGGAGTGCAGGAATCATTCGGAATAAAACTACAACAGATATAACGAGTAGCAAACCTGAATATCCCTTGCCAATGTTTCGATATATGGATGCTCTAGATAAACCTGGCACCCAATGTATGGATTCCGTTGCTTTCGACACGGATATTCCTAATGTTAAGAAAACGATAGATGATAAATATACAAAACTCATATCAAAATCTATAAAGCTATGTCCTAGTATGATAAGACTAAACAGAGGGAAAATTAATCTGTCTTCATCAAATTCATTTTGATGACTAGATGTTACATATCTAATAAAGAGTACTAATACATAAATTACTAATATGAATAGTATTGCTAAGCCTACCCATCCAGCCTCCACAAGGTATTGCATATAAAAGTTATGAGCTTGAGTGCTTTTGTAAGGATAACTCTGATATGAATAATATAAGGCTGACCATCCACCACCGCCTGCTCCAAACCATGGATAGTCGTTCGCAATTTTTATTGCATCTTCGTAGAATGTATTCCTCAAGTAGACACTTCTGGTTTCCGAATTGATACTTTCAACTCTTAATCTTATATCCTCCGGCAATTTCTCAAAAACTGTGGATCCTGTAATTAAAAGTAAATAAGCACCTATTGCAACTAACACAAGTAATACTGGCAGAATAACGTTCTTCCAACTCACATTTTTCTGTTCGAATTTGATAGCGAGAAATTGACCCATGTAACGATTCAATACATATATGAAAGCGAACACTACGACAGAAACTATAACAAGTAGAAGCCATCCCTTTAGTGACACTTCTAAAGAGTAATATTCAGTTAGCTCAATACGTATCGCAGTCACCTGATTGAAGAGAATCAGTGAAGTAATCCCAACGGTTCCAAGGTATAACAAATTCATAAGTTGCTTGTACCAAGGAATAAAGATTAGGTATACGACAAGAAATATGGGCAATACCAATAATGCACCACGAGATAATGTGAGCAGTATAGATAGGAATATCGGAACGAGCATAATAGAGGGTATCAACTGGTAGTACCATCTCTTCGCTACACTTACCAAAATTAGAGAACATATCAATAACGCAATCAGGTATGCTGCATAAGCATTTGGATATTGAAATACATTGGATAGACGATCACTTGTAAGAATGGCATCTTGATAAGAAACATTTCCGAACCAGTTCATAAAACCATATATCACTATCATATATCCAGAGCCAATTAATCCATATTGAAAGACCTTTGAACCTAGCGTACTGCTTGCGAAATAAGCTCCTATCAGAAAAAAGACTGCCCACGACACTTTAATATACACTTCATTCATTGCCAGATGGCTAGAGGCAGCTCCGGATGTGGACATGAAGTACGTAAGTGGAATTAACCAAACGAATACACACAACAAATCACGGTGAGTAGAAAGTTGCCAATGACGGAAGAAGTGTATAGACAGAAAAAGCAACGCTATAGCTGACCACATAACAACTGAGTAAACAGCACCTTCAAAACCAGACTGATATCCATTGAATAAAGCCTTATAGAACGGAGCTACAAATAAAAATAACACAATAAAAGTCATCATGGCCCAAAATACGATCGACTTATTTTCATCATAATCATTACTCTTTTTTATATAATACTTAGCCATATGAATTACTTCCCCTTACTTGTTATCCAATGTAACCATGATCTCTAATGAAGCGAGGTATGCCTCATCTAAAACATGATCTTGCTTTGAAATTGATTTATCAGAACTTCTATATGTTGTAACCCAATCCTTCAATAATTGTTTTACCTCATTCGAGGCCGGCTGCTCTTTCTTTAAAGCCAAATGTTCAAATTGATGCAACATTCGCTTAATTTCCAGATAAGGAAGATGTGACGGTACACCTACATAAATTCGATCATGCTTGGTCCCAGCCGCTCCTTCTTCTGTTGTTAACAATTCCTCAAATAATTTCTCTCCTGGTCTAATTCCTGAGTAGACAATCTTAATATCTTTATCTGGTTCAAGACCAGAGAGACGTATAAGGTCCCTAGCTAAATCAACAATCTTAACTGGCTTTCCCATATCAAGAATAAATACTTCTCCGCCCGTTGCTATTGCTCCTGTCTGAATTACTAGCTGCACGGCTTCAGGGATTGTCATAAAGTAACGAATCATCTCAGGATGAGTGACCGTGACCGGTCCTCCCCCTTCAATCTGACGCTTGAACATCGGAATGACACTTCCACGACTCCCTAGCACATTACCAAATCTTACAGAGGTAAAGCTGGTGTTACTTATCTGGTCCAAACTCTGAACAATCATCTCTGCTGCTCTCTTCGTTGCCCCCATAACATTCGTGGGATTTACAGCTTTATCTGAAGAAACCATGACAAAACGTTCAACAGCAAACTCGTGCGCGCATTCCGCTATGTTATGAGTCCCTAATATATTGTTCTTCGCTGCTTCTAATGGATTAGCCTCCATCATCGGAACATGCTTGTGAGCTGCTGCATGGAATACAATCTGAGGTCTATACTGCTTGAATAATCCAGTTAATCGTTGCTTGTCTTGTACATCGGCAATGATCGGCACCAAAGGTATGTCCGGGTAATTCTTCTTCAATTCAAGTTCAATATCATAAATACTGTTCTCACCATGCCCCAACAGTAGAAGCTAGAGCACGGCGTGAAGANNCTTGGCTTAAATTGGGCAATCTGACGACATAATTCGGAGCCTATTGAGCCGCCGGCACCTGTGATTAGAACCACATGATCTGACAAATAACCGGATATCGAATGAAGGTCTAATTGCACAGGCTCTCTTCCTAATAAATCCTCTACGCCCACATCACGGATCATATTAATCGAGATCTTGCCATCGATTAGATCATTCACTCTAGGAATAATCTTAATCTGACATCCTGTTTCCTTACATATATTCAGTATCTCAGCGATTTCCACTCTTGATGTGGACGGAAGCGCAACGATAATATCATCTATATCATATCGCTTAACTACTTGAGGAATATGAGCTCTTGTACCAACAACAGGTACACCGACCACTTCATAATGTTGTTTTTGCGGGTTATCATCTATGAATGCTATTGGATAAAGCTTTGAATAACCGTGCTTGAGCTCCCGCACAACCATGACGCCTGCTTCACCCGCACCTACTATCAAAGCTCTGCGGTGATGAGGTTGTATCTTGATATAATTATCACGAAATATTCTCCAGATCAGTCGTGATCCCGCAATAGTTAGAAAGCTAATCATGGTTGTAAGTACATAGATGCTTCGCGGAACAACAATACCAGAATAAATATAGTGTATAGCGAATTGGTGTATAGTGAATAACGCAGNNCACCAATACTTGCATATTGCCAAATTCGTTTATATATCTTAAAGATAAAAAAACTAATAGTAATCAATACTACATACATAGTAATAACGTAGGGTAACGTCCCAATAAATTCAGTTCTTATATTAAAATCAAATCGCAACAAATAAGACGCATATACAGATATAGAGACTAATAGGGCATCAATTACCAAGAGTGCGACGACCCGCATCCGCTTAACCAAAATAGCCATCCTCCTAATGTAAATAACTCATTACATCTATCATTATGATTTGAAGTAATGAGTTATATAATTATCTTATGCAGATATTCCACTACCTGTAGATCTTGGCACCGAACTGTTCTTCCAGTAATGTCTACCAAATACTATCATGATGCCAAGCATTATACCAACCACAACTGCAATTGCCATATTCATCATCTTTCTTGGTCCTACAGGCACTGTTGGCTCAATAGCAGGTGATATGAATACAGCATTAAATCCGTTCAATAATCTCTCAGAGCTCAACGTTTTCAACTTCACTTCATCCATTTGCTGCTCTAATTCCAGTATTTTCGTTTCATTCTTTAGAATATTAGTGGTAAGAGTTTCTTTCTCTGCTAATTGTATAGCCAAATTGATCGTTGTATCAGCAATTCTTTGTTTCAAGCTAGTGTGTACAGGATTAATATCCTCACTCTCTAGCTGCAGTGCACCAAGATCTCTATTGGTATTATTATTCGAATCTTCCATAATAGATTGCAAGTATGGCTCACTCGCTACTACTTGTGTAGTAGTAAGCTTCTCTGGGTTTTCTTGCAATTGTTTATTCGATTCGGCTAGCTCCTCGTTTGCAATAATAATCAGATCTTCTAACTCAATCTGTCGATTTCTATATTCAACGATTTTCTGCGATCGGTCTGAAATCTCAATTCTTGCTCCGAGCTCGAATGCCATTAAATTTGCAATACTTGTAATCTTCGAAGATTCGACACCTTCTACGTTTAGTCTCATGATGCTTGTATCTTGAATAACATCAATATGTATACTATTCCTAATTGAATTAATTGAATACACAGCTCTATCTAATTTCAGCTTATCTATTATACGGTTCATAGCCACATCACTTTTCAATGACTCAGCGAATGAATTTAATTGAATCAATTGTTCTGGTTCTGTTAATACCCTTACTGTTGATGTAGCTTCGTAAGTTGGGGATAACACGAAATAACTGTATATACCGGCAATTAACATAGCTATTATAGTTACAACCGCTATGATTACTTTACCATTCCAGATTGTCTCTATGATTTCTCGTAAACTGATTTCTTCTTGTTGCATGTAATCTTCCACTCCTAGGTATATTCATATTATTAGATATATAATTCTATACATTTCTTTATACTACACAATTCGTCAACTTTATCATTATAACGTGTATCAATTTGAATGTGCAAGCAAATCTGGGAATGACCCCCAGATTAAATTCTTCCTCCTAATTACTACATTACTCTGGTAAATGTTTCATCTTAAGCTTTCTTGTTTATATACTTAGGTAGAGTATTCAACTTGTTTACTCTACCTATTAAACTACTTCACTAGAAAGGAAGCGAAAACAAATGGCAAGAAAATCTTTACTGGTTAAAGTTTCACGTGGTCTCATCGCTTTAATGATTATCTCTTTATTAGTTCCTGTACTCGCTTTTGCAGCTGGTGGTTTCCAAGGAATCACTTACAATTCCGATGGAACAGTAACAGGCACGGTGTATTACGATGGAGGTGAGACTGTAGCGAACAGTGTTTATTTAGATGTTACAGATCTTAATGGTACTTCACTCGGAGTTGTAGAAGCAACCTACAGTAATGAGGAGAACGGAGTTAGATATTACACCTTCCAGAATGCTTCTACTGGCCAGGTCAACAATGCTACTCCTATTAGAATTCAAGAGCAGGTGACATCTGTAACTGAAGAGGTGTATGCCCAGAGCCATCACGTTCATGGTTACATTAATCTCAATGGTGCTGCTGCAGCTGGTACAACGGTAACTGCTACTAGTGGCAATACAGTTGTAACTGCAACATATGGCGCTACCAATTTTATGGCTGCCGGATCTCAGCTTCACTATTCATTCGATGGTCTACCCTCGGGAACCTACTCGATTACCGCAACTAGCGGTTCTTACAGTAGTACAACCTCCCATGCAGTCACTGAGAATGTTGATATTGAGAAGCACAATGGTATTTACTACCTCGTGAATGCTGTTCCTGCTTTGACGTTGCAAACGAGCGGTGGCGGCGGTGGCGGTGGCGGTGGCGGATACTATCCTACTCCGACTCCAACCCCACAAGATGGTGTACTCAATATCACCGTTGGTAACGAAGTTGCTGCAAATGCTTTATTAGCAGCCTTCGCCGATCGAGATGATGTTACCGTTACTGTTAAAGGTGATTTCTTAGAAGTACCCGTTTCAGCTTTAATTGAAGCTGCCAAGAGACCAGGTACAAGTCTTACGATTATTACAGATAACGGTTCTTACATCCTTCCACTATCTGCACTAAACTTTAGTCATTTTGCAACTGTGTTAGACACTGGTATGACTGATCTAACTATGATAGTACGGATGGAGATGGTCTCCAATGAAGCTGCTACTAAAATTAATACTAAAGCAACCTCATTAGGGGCTAAGCTACTTTCGGATTCTATCGATTTCACTATTAACTTCGAAGGTAAAGACAATAAGAAAAGTCCACTAGAATCATTCGGTAAGACTTACGTATCTCGTACGCTTAATTTGAATGAGAATGCTAATACTACCCATGCAACTGGTGCATGGTATGACCCACAAACTGGCGACTTAGCATTCGTACCATCAACATTCTCTACATTGAATGGCAAAACAACAGCTACATTAAAGCGTAATAGTAACAGTATTTACACTGTAGTAGAGCTAAACAAATCCTTCTCAGATATTCCAGCATCACATTGGAGTAAAGAAGAGGTTGAGCTGTTAGCTAGTAAATTAGTTATTGCAGGTGTGACTCCGAATACATTCGCACCTGATGCAGACGTTACTCGTGCAGAATTCGCAGCACTTGTTGTTCGTTCACTAGGTCTATCTATTACTGCAGGAGTTAGCTTCGATGATGTATCAGCAGATGCTTGGTATTCAGAAGAAGTTGCAACTGCAACTGCAGCAGGATTGATCGTTGGTTATGAGGATGGAACATTCCGTCCGAATGCGAAGATCTCTCGTGCTGAATTAGCTTCCCTAGTTGTCCGTGCTATGGCTTATGCAGGTGGCGACACTAGCATAACTGCTGCTGAACAGTCTAATGCCTTAAAAGGCTTTACAGACTCTTCTGAAGCTGCTTGGGCTACTAAAGACCTAGCCGTTGCAATCGATGCCGGTATTGTCTACGGCGTTGGTAACAATAAGCTTGCTCCTTCCGCAACAGCTACACGTGCAGAAGCAGCAGCAATGCTATCACGTTACTTGATAGAGATCGGTTTTATGAATTAATATTATTAGTTCCTAGCTACAAAGAATAGGAGCGCTACCTCTCAAGGTAGCGCTCCTTTCTTGTTCATTATCTTATAAATATCGAGTAAACTTTCCGGCTGGCTAACAGTTTTTTGTGACCATTAAATTGATCATAGATATTGATTGTAAAACCATCGATATTTAATATTTTATCATTCGGATTCTCAATATCCATTTCAGCAACCATTGAAGTAACTTGTGTTCCAAGCTTCAAGTCAGTTTCGAAGACAAATTCTTTCGTATATGATACTTCACCATCAACTAATTCCATGATTAAAGTATGACCTTCAGGAGTAGTCTCATATTCGCTAGTTTTCTCCAGCGTATACTGGAACTTCACATCTGCATTATTAGTCAGGTTGATATTAATAGAATTGATACTGAACGTATACGGATAAATAATTTTACCTTTTAAATCACCATCGACCGTTGCAATGTTCTCACCTGGAAGACGAAATTCGGCTGCACTGTAGTACACCTTATTCTCTTCGTCTAACTCACCTAGAACGAGTCTCAGATCATTCGTATTCGCCCATTGTGGAATCTTCGCCGTTACCGATAAGAGTACTCTAGCTGAAGGGCTCACTTTATCCTTAACTTCTGTGATTTGTACCGGGTAAAGTGTTCCATTCGAGCTCTTAAAATAGCCTGTTAGCTTTGAAAGATTTGCCGAACGATACTCGTTGTTCTGAACCTCTAGTAGAACATCGAATATATCTGAGCTGTTACTATGGTAAGTATTCAGACTCTTCACTTTATAAGATGCCGCTTTTCCAATTGTAGATGTATCAAATGTCTTATCAACAAGAACTGGTGTAAATTGTTTAAAACCGGCTTTAGGTACATTATAACTTACAAGGGATTCCGTTGAAGTCTCCTCGCCATCCTTGATATTATTGAAAAGCTCAAATTTAATATTGGAGTATTTGTATGAATACGGAAGCTTACTGTACAAGGATAATCTAATCTTACTCTGAGCAGGTATGCCAATACCACTATCTAAATTAATGATCTTCGTTGCCTCACCCGATATTTCTACACCATCTAATGAGAAAACACCACTGAATTCTGGAATTGGTAATGCTTCCTTCGACTTGTTGGTTATCGAAATGATTGCTGAGAGAATATTCTCATCCTCCCATGGCAGCTCTTGTATAGACTCCAATCTAATCATATAGCTCTTATCATCGATTAATACACTTTTCTCTGTGCCAATATCTAACGTAACGTCAGGACTAACCGTTGGGTTTAGGTTAATCTTTGTTAGTAGTAAAGGAATTTCAATTTTCGAAACCTCATCAACTTGGGCAATAATAAAGTGCGCATCCTTGAAATTCACTTCTTTGGGGATATTACTCTTCAGCTTAATGCTAGAGGTTGCCTTGGGCTGAACTTGGACAGTCGTTTTGTCAGCAGTAAGCTCATATAATAAATTACCCTCGGTTTGAAGATAATACTTGTATGTAGGAATATTAACAGCCCTCTGCCCTTCATTGCGAAATACCGTTTCAAATTGCACTTTAATATCTTCTGAGACTGTCGTCTGACTTATATTCTTAAATGTTACATTTATCTTGGAGCCTTCAACAGTCAAGCCATTCTCACTTGCTGCAGGGTCATAGGTGACGGGTACTTTGATCGTACCTAGAATTCTTGTGAAATCCGGCTGACTGAAATCCCATTGTATAAGCTGGAGACCTAGATCCGAATACTTCGTCGATTTGTTCACCACACCGTAGAATGTATAGCTCTTCGTAGTTTGAGGTGCAACCACATCATCAGCTTTACTATCAAATGGTTTCACTGGAATGATAGCTCCATTACTTAACTTTAGCTTCACCCAGTAATCATAAAAATTTATACCGGTTGTCTCGTTATTAACGATGCGAATCGTAAAGGCTACCGTTTGTTGATTATTGCTTGGTATCATCTGAACATTCGTCAACTCAATCTTACTATTCTGTTTAATGTTAACCTGACCGATCGTTGTCGTTTTCACTGGTAGAGTACTATCTGCCATTGATATCGAAATCGAGCTTAGTAATAAACTAACTACCATAATCATTGCTAATATCGCTCTTGTCTTAGTAAACGTCATTCTTAATTACCTCCTGCTTTATGTATATATGTATGTAAGACGCATATCGAGTCTTAATAGTTTCACATACACAAAAAAAAGGTCCGGGACAATGTCCCGGACCTTCTTAGTGTTGTAATATTACTCAGTAACGATAACTTTAAGAGTAATTGTCTTACCACCAGAAACTGAAGTTACGTTGAAAGTATCTCCTGCATCTACTGTTTCAACTGTATTACGAGCAGTTGCTGAGAAATTACTAACATAGTTTGAATAGCTATCAGCTATAACAACACCATATTGGTCTTTAGTCTCAAGTGCATCGTTAATCAATGTTGTTAAGCCATTAAGAGCATTGATACCGGCTTTTGAAACCGAGATTATGTTAGCATCTACTTTTGAAGCGATACCGCCAGTTCTTACATTAACAGCAACTGTTGCTGCCGCTGGAGCTACATCAGAAGCAACTAATTCTACAGTTTTCACATCTTGACCGCTAGCAGTCTTGATGATAACTATAACATTAATTTTAGCTTCTGTTTTGTCTCCAGCAAGACCTGTGTAAGAGCTGTTTACTGCTAACTTACCATCAGTGTAAGTTACTCCAGTAGGAAGAGTATCTACTACATAGTTGTAAGTAGTGTTAGTTACTGTTACAGAACTTCCGTCTGCAATAGTACCAGTAACTTTTAAAGCTTTAGCATAATCTGTAGTGTTAGATTGATAAACTGTACCAGCAATAGCTGCAGTGTAAGCAGTGATATCAGCTTTTTCTACAACTTTTTCAGTGAAGGAGTATGAGCTGTTATCAACATCTGTCCAAGTACCAGCTACATTCTTCTGAAGCTTCAGTGAGATTGTGGAAGATCCATTATCAACACCTGTAAGTGTAGTAGGTAGTGTAGCATTAGTAGTTGATACTTTAGCAGCGGCTGAAGTTTCAATCGCTACACGGTATTGATTAACTAGAGTACCCCAAGCTGGAGTGATGTCATTACCATATTGATCCTTAACAACTACGTTGCCAGTACCTAAAGCAACAGTACCGCCTTCAAGAATAGCTGTATCAGCATCTTTAATACCAGAAATTACTGATGCAACCTTAGCATCTGTAACATCAATTGTTAATTGAGCTACTTGTGTACCAGAAATGATTGTGATGATTAAAGCGCCTTTAGTAGCAGGCAATTTAACTTGAAGATTAGTTACATCCTTAACAATATCCTTAACGAATGTAGGCTTGTCACCAGCTGTTGCAACAGCACTTTGGCTGCTTGATGTAAGCATATCATTAGTAGGATGTTTGATTACTGCGCCAAATTGATCAACTGCAGTATAAGGAATGTTAACTGTTGATGAAGCAGGAGCTGAAGCAGGAGCTGACAATGTCAGTGTACCAACTTTAACTACTTCTTTAACAACGATGTCGAATGATGCCTTAGCACCAGTAGACTTGGAGATAAGCATTACTGTTGATGTACCAGCAGTACGAGCTGTAGGTGCTACAGTTAAGCTCACATACTTAGTACCAGCAATATCTAAGTTATTAGAATAAGTTGCAGTGTTACTACCATATCCAACTAATGTAGCAGCAGTTGGGTTAGATACTGTAACAATGATATCGTCTTGCAGGTAAGTTGTGCTAGTTACAGAGCTACCATATTGATCCTTAAGATCAAGTACTAAATGGAAAGCAGTATCTGTACCGGCAATTAGCTCTTTCTTATCCGCATTGTACAATTGTGTGATAGCTACAGAAGCAACTTGTGCTACTGAACCAACTTCAACAGTTGCCGTTGCGAATGTGCCTCCTGAATGTACAAGGCTAAGAACAACCTTCTCACCAAGAACGAAATCAGTTGCAGCAGTAACAGTCAATGTACCGCTAGAAGGTGTAGCAGTTCCCTTACCAGCAGTAGCTGATAATGTAGTGTTGTTAATCTTCTCACCGTATTGATTAGTTACGTTGTAACCTGTTGTGATTACCTTGCTGTTACCACGGGATAGAGCTGCTTTTTCCGAAGAAAATTCGATCTTAGTAACTTTCTCAGCTTCTACTTTAACTTTAGCAGTTTGAGCTGTATCAGTTAAACCTTCAACCTTAACCGTGTACTCAGCTGCAGGAAGATTGTTAGCGAATTCCAATACTACGGATTTCTTATCATCTGCAAATGTTGTGGATTTAGCATTAACTTGGTTAGTACCATTCCATAATGTTGCTACAACTTTCGAAGTATCAACAGCTCCGTTAAACGTTACAGTGATTTTCTTAGCTGCAGTAGCTGCTGCTGTGAAAGTTGTACCGTTAACTCCAGGAATAGCTTGGTAAGCTGCATAAGATGAAGTTACTAGCAATTCACGAGTAGCGTTAGCTTGGAAATCAGCACTAGCTGAGATTAAACCAGCTGCAACTGCTGCTTTCACATAACCTTGCGCCCAATCGGATGCGCCTTCTACTTCAGCGTCTGCGTCAACTGTAAGACCAAGAGCGTCTACAAGAACACGAGCAACTTGTTCGATTGTTACGTCAGCTTCAGGTGTGAAAGTCATGTTGCCATGGCCATTCATAATACCTGCTGCATCAATGGCGTGAATTTCTTCAGCTGCCCAGTGATTAGCTTTAACATCTTGGAACTTGGATACGGATACCGCAGCATCAACATCAAGTCCTAGTAATAGTCCAGCAACACGTGCGAATTGTGCACGAGTCATGTCTTGATCTAAACCAGCGGAACCATCTTCCATACCTACGAAGATACCTGCTGTCTTTAATGCTTCGTACTTTTCTTCTGCTGTTACTGCATCAGCTGCAAATGCTAGTGAGCTGAACATTGAGAATACCATTGCTATTGAAAGTATTAGTGCTAAACTTTTTCTCATAACCTTTTTTTCTCCTCCTTGGTAAATCTGTCGATAGTTGTTTAATTTGTTAGAATAATAGAAGCTCGTTTTCCTCATAGTGTATTCACCCCCTTCCCAGAGTAGAGCAAAATTCTTTTATTTAATTCCCTGTGGCCTAACCGCTGCCCCAGAAACTAGTAAATACGCAGAAAAATACGGATAGACAAACTACCTCTTAACATTATACATGTGCTGTCTAGTACCGTAAAGACATATTTTGAGAAATTGTTCCAACTCACCATATGATTGTACTTAACCTTATTCTCACAGTATTAAACGCTATTCGTTCTGAAAAGTTGCGCTATTCGAAAATAATTATGTGTTGCGTGTCTATCAGTATGTTTGGTATATCAATCATGTACATGACTTAGTATACATTCAGCCATGCTGTAAGTCATGACGTAAGATTTTCCAACGTATATGGATTAGAGAACAATCGAGTAGGAGGGAGTGATTAACTCCCGACCTCTCACACCACCGTACATACCGTTCGGTATACGGCGGTTCACGAAATATTCCGTAAGTGGTTGTATCTGTCCGTTAAGCTCTTTAAACCATTAGAATTCCAGTATTGGTTGTCTAGTGATCTATGCAGAATCGGACTACAAGCCGTACGCCAATACCCTTTACGAGTATTGCCCCATTCCAAGGCTTTATCTTTAGGTATTCCTAAAGATAATAGCCTTTTTACTTTGGTCTTGGGTTTCTTCCATTGTTTCCAGAGACACATTCGAAGTCGCCTCCGTATCCACGAATCTAGTTCTTGAAAGACACTAGGTGTGTCTGCTAAGACAAAGTAGCCTCCCCACCCTGTGAGGTATTGATTGAGTTCTTTAATTCTCTGTTCCATCGAAAGTGGTTTCTTCCGAGAGGTAATCTCCCGAATTCTCATCTTCACTTTCTTCATAGATTGAGAAGCTATTCGAACTTTTGGGTCTTTGTTCATTGTAAAGCTGAATCCAAGAAACTTGCGTTTCCATGGGCGATCTACCGCGCTTTTATCTTGGTTGATCTTCAGCTTCAGTCTATTCTCAATGAAAGCTGTAATAGATTTCTTTACACGCTCTCCTGCTTTACGTGTTCTCACGTAAATATTACAGTCGTCCGCATACCTTACAAATAGATGCCCACGTTCTTCCATTTCTTTATCTAGCTCGTCTAAAACGATATTAGATAATAACGGACTAAGTGGACCTCCTTGCATGGTTCCTTCTTTCGTATCCATTACCACTCCATTGATCATGACACCAGATTGCAGGTACTTACGGATCAGTTTTAAGACCATTGTGTCTTTAACTTTCTCCGCTAATCTCGCCATCAATCTGTCATGGTTCACCCGATCGAAGAATTTCTCCAGATCAAGATCGACAACCCATCGATACCCGTCTTTCAAGTACTGCTTAGCTTCCCGAACAGCATTATGTCCCCGCCTTTTTGGGCGAAACCCATAGCTATGCTCAGAAAACTGTGGATCAAACACTGGATTTAACACTTGGGCAATCGCTTGTTGAATGAATCGGTCTGTCACGGTAGGAATACCTAATAACCTGATGCCTTTGCCATCGGGTTTCGGGATTTCGACCCTTCGGACTGGGCTAGGTTCATAGGTTCCTTCCTCTATCGCTTGTCGAAGCTGGTACCAGTTCTGTAGAATGTGTTCGCGTAAGGTTCTTACGGACATGCCATCTACGCCATGACTTCCTTTGTTCGCTTCGACACGTTTTAGTGCCGATAGCAGGTTTTCTCGTGACAATAGTTCCTGAATCATCCTCATACAACTCCTTGCGTGAATTGTTTTCCCTTTTGTGCCATGGATGAACTCTGCCCTCTCCAAGTCCCCTGCGGATTCACCGCTTCCTCCTTCGAGCAAGTCCTTTCGGATTGTCTGCTTTCACTGCCCACCCTTGAACGTCCAGCTATTCAATTCCTATTTCATGTTCAGCCCTTCCGCAGATTGATGCATCAATCTGCGTACTATGGCTTCTGCTGACTTCTGTACGTTCAGCCTACTTTCACAAGTAGGGTTACGGAGATTGCTCCGCTTACTGTACAGATCTCCCCAGGTAAGAACGCTATCTTCCTCTCCATCTATCTGCTCCATTTACTTACGCACGCCTTCGGCAGTATGGGCTTTGGTTTGCTTAGCAACCTCATCCAACGTGCGCTAGCCTTATATGAAGTTCGTATTCCTCAGACCGGAGATTTGCCGCTGGCTTCCTTCAGATTCCACCTCACGGTGGACACCCTTGCCTTAAGCTATGGCTACTACTGCCTTCACCATTCGGGACTTGAACCCTATAGATAGCGCCCATGCTGGGCGCACTAAAAATGGACTGCCTTATAAGAAAAGGCAGTCCAAGATGTAATTAAATGCCTAGCAGCTTATAGTGAAGGTATCTTCTTCTCTCTTAATAATACCTTCATCATTACGGTAGAAGCTTCCGCACGAGTCATGTTAGCTTTCGGATCGAAGTAAAATGTTGGTTTATCACCTGCGTTCGTGATGCTAGGCTTACCTTCCATCAGCTTGCCCTTAGCAACCGCCAATACGGATGGCATCGCATAGGACTCAAAATTCGTTGCATCGGTAAATTCCTTCTCAATAGCTGTCTTCACTTTAGTCTCATTCGTGTCTAGCTTAAAGTTCCCCGCCCGTGCTATCATTGCAGCTGCCTCCTCACGAGTGATCGTGTTTCCTGGTTGGAAGCGTTTCTGTAGTGATCCACGTACGATACCTGCTCGGGCTGCTGTCTCAATATACTTGTACTCATACAACCCTTGCGAGAACGGATTGGCTCTACTTACATCGGAGAACGTACCTGCTCCTTCGTAATTAAGTGGTAAATTATAAGCCTTCACTAATAATGTAGCGAATTCTCCACGTGTGATAGCCTCGTTAGTCTCAAATCGTTGTCCATCCTTATTGAGCATCATACCTTTCGAGTATAAGGTATCTAAGTAGTTCCGCGCCCAAGGATGACCAATAATATCGTCGAAGGATTGATCCATGTACATGACTACATAGTATCCGAATTCTTGAATAGGTACAGTGATCGTATTCTTCTTCGGATCAACAGTACCACCAAGGTTCTTCCATTCGTATTGCTTCAGTCCCATATAATTCTCATTATACCCGTAGTGGTAGACTGTTACATATCGCCAGCTGGACTGTACCATATTCGGATCATAGGATAGCTTCAGTTCACCCGTCTGCGATGCAATGAATTGGTCGTTCGCATTGATCGCATTACGCATGTAGAACTCCTTGTTCAGCTCATAAGGATATATTCCGCTACCGCCTAATACGTCCCCCTGAGTGGGGTCAGTACCTGGAATATAACCGCCATCCAACCAGTAAAGCGGGCTGATCTTACGGAACCGCGGTGATGGACTCTGTACCCGTGCAAAATTCGATTCCCATTGGGAATTACGAGGGAAGATCGATATCTCATTGTTAGCCGGGTGAATATACTTGTTAACACGACCATCTAATGGATCTGCTATAGCAACTAACAAATCACGTGTTGGTGCCAGATACTGATCAACCGCAGTTGGATTATTACGCATCAGCACAGTGCCCTTAGGAAACTTCAGTTCGAGCTGGCCGTTAAAAGCCTTGATCGCTGACTTCGCGATGCTTTCCTTGAATTCCGCACCAGGTACCGGTATATCTGCGTTGACGAGTGTAACAGTTACCTCATCTTCTCTTGTCCCTCGCATAATTGTAAATTCAATCTTATTATCGCCTTTCTTCAAGCCTTTCACTTCGAAAATATACACATCATGGGAACTTCCGTTCAACACCATGGATTGCGTCTGTGTAATTTCTTCTTTCTTACCATAGATAACCTTAGTTGCGCCTTCGGCTTCGAGATATATACGTGTGTAGTTACCATTAATGCGGCCTACCCACTGTTTGGTTATTGGATTCTGATCGATTCTCGGATAATGCATAACGAACGTAGACGGTTCGCGTACAATCTCCATGATGCGTGTAGCGAAGTTACCTGCTTTGTTGGTCGATGTTACCTCTACAACATTCGTACCCGATCCCAGTAGATCAATCTGTCTCGAGGTCATCGTGCCATTCCCATTCAGATTCGTTGATCCGACTGAAGGGTTCGAAGTACTCAAGAAAAGCTCTGCTGAACCACCATCATAGACGAAATTTGATCCATTCCACTTTAGCGAGACAGAACGTACAAGCGGTGCGCCTGAGGCATCCTTAGTCGTTACTTTAATATCAACCGTATCTGCTTCAGCGAAGGAGGTTTGGAATTGCAGCTTACTGTCCTGTGTATAATAACGAAAGCTCTCGCCCTCTACCTGCGTATATTTGGCATTCAGAGCAAAGGCTGGCTCCAAATCTAGCTTCGATACTTGTGGCAAATCTGTCGTGAAGTAGAACAGCTCGTATCTGTATGATGTGATTGGTAATGCCCCATTCAATGGTACTCCCAATCCATTCAATGAACCAGGTGCGTACACCTCAATGAATACCTCATTCAGGCCCTCTAATAATGCCCAATCCGTTCTATTCGAGTGGCTTCTCGCACCAAATTGAAAGCGTAGTTCAGTGAATTGATTCGATGCTGTATGTGTTAGCACATCGCCTACAGAAGTGTATCCCGGATAGGTGGCCCTACTTGCTGAGAAACCAGAGCTGTTTGTTCTAATTTTGTCCGATTTATCATTCAGCCGCACCCTAATATCTCCATACTGCATACTCGGTATATTCACAGGAATCATCTGCAGCACAGGACCTTGGCCCGCTACCTCAGCTCCATCAATAATCAGCTTTGGCTCGGTGATTGCATCCTTAAACATCTTCCCATTAAATATGTTTGTTACATAAACATAGGGGGAAGGATTGTAGTTGACCAGAAATTCCTTAGCACCAATCGTATAAGCTATGCCACTCTTACTCGGAACGAAACGAAGTAAGCTTGTTCCTTCTGGCAATTGGTCCTTATCCAGTGTTATCTTGAATCGTTTTACTACAGGAGTAACTGGTGTACTTAGCGTCACAGGTGTTCCTATTGAAGTCGCAATAGGTACAGATGTAGAGCTGTTAGGCAAGTAAACCCTTATCTCATCAACATCATTCACTGTATCAATGTTCAGGTCAAACGTAGAACTCATAATGGAAATTTCCATTCCGCTATAGAAGGCTTGTCCACCTTCCATTGAAACCTCATATACATAAGGATCATGCTCATTCACAAAAGAATACTTAAATCCTTGTGACTGCGCCGAATAATTTCCTATTGGATTGAATGTGATATTAGCATCTTGTTGCGTGCTAGTACCATTAACAGGAACATTATTGATCTTAACATTCTTAATCAGATAATACTCCGGGTTAGATGCATCAACGGTATGGTTCGTAGTAACCGTAGAACCATAAACATTGCCTGTTACAGTTTGAACATCGACCGTTACACTGGTTCCCACTACATTCGAGAAATTGGCGTGAATGACTGCACCGCCAACACCTAGATCGAAACCATCGTGTGTCATACCTAGCGAATCACGGTTGATCTTCACATCCGTTGTAATATCGTAGGTATAAGTTCCACTAGCATTCGTTGCTTCAAGAGTAGGCTGTCGGAATAAATCGGTATCGATGCTCTTAAGGTTGTTATTGGCAGCAACGGTCTTAATCTTCGTATTGTACAAGAAGCCCTTACCGTTATTGTATACGAATTTCCGTTCCGATCGATAGGTCTTGAAGGCATTGGAGCCAACAATCGTCATTTCATTATCACCGGGACGTAATTTCAAATCATCTGTGGCATTCTCTCCCGTACTGAAAGAGAACAAACCAGTAGTTGGCAGGAAGAAGTTACTTCTTATGCCCGCTGGTGTCATCGTGGAATAACCCATAACCTGAGCTGCATTCGGTGCAGTACCTTCGACGAATAGCGTGCTTAAGCCACTGGCTAATGTATTGCTAGCAGGTACGAATATACCATTCACAAAGCTCCTGCCATCAATCTTCAAACCACTTACCGTTGTTACCTCTGTATAGTTTAACCAAAGCGGAAGTGATCTCGGCTGAGACGAAGAATCCAGAATGATGGAGATGCTATTCAAGCCCTCTGTAAGCTCTACATTCTGGATTACGGCTTGATTAGAGCCCATCTTAACTGGAGGGTTATCCTTAACCGTCCGGGCTGCTCCACCCGTAGTATAGTTCTTAATCTCATAGAACACTTTCGATAGATCTGTATCCGATATATCTGAATATTGGAATTGAATATTCATCAGTTTAGTCGTCACATTGCTTGGGTTCGATTGCGAGGTGGTCGCGGCTGATGGTTGAGTAATCGCTAAATTCACCGCAGCACTCGCCTTCTGCGCAAGCTGGGGCATGAGCGAAATTAATAACACCATTATCAGTATAGTACTTATCGATCGTTTTCCCATCTTCTTCAATTAAATCTCTCCTCGTATGTCATATTCATAACAGCAATGGTGATATATGGTTAGACTGCTATAGCGAGTGGAAAGTTTCGCGTATAGGAGTATATCGGCTCTAGGGGGGTTATTTATTAGACCCTCCTACTATGAATTGAACAAATAGTGTGTACGAAGATCGGCTGATGGATGTGCGGCATAAGAGGATTACGAAACCGTAGATTTATGTATAGTGAGTATTTGGATATATGACATTAGGGTACCGTACCGAGCCTTTGCTTGATTGGATTAGGGGGTATTGGCCGTTGCTGAGCTTAGGGGATAGAACTCGTAAGGTTAGCGCTCTGTCATCCCAGTCATGAGGGTGATTATGCTAATTCATAAGTTTCTCTTATGATACACTTGATTTATCACAGGAAAATTTATAGAAATGCAGAACAATATACATGTTGGACATCACAGTTTTGTTACGATCTCCCGTATATGGGGAGCTTCATCTCGTTCAGCGGGGATTTCCCCTCACCGCCACCAGCGATCAGCCACATATCGGCTGAGCAGCTCTGCCCCTTGGGGATTCACATGATTCGTGTCACGAAACGATTCGAGCGTAAGCCCCAAGGCGTCGTCTCCATCCGCAGCAGGCCCGTCCATCACAACGAATTCTACGTTGTGGGCTGACGCGACGCCGCGGATGTGCGCGAGGTACGCTTGCTGCTGCACAGCGTACTGGGCTTGAATTTCCCGCTCGAACAAGTCCGTTCGAGGGATCTGCACGATGGTAAGCCGGATACCATCGCTACGAATTTGGCCAACAAATTCGTCAAAGGCAGCCGTATAGACACCGTCCAGCTGCCAGCCCTTGAACCAGCGATCCGCGACCGTCAGGGCAAACTCCGCGGTTCTATCCTCTGGCTTCGACCACGTATAGGGTTGAATGCCCCCAGGGAATGCCGGCGGGCTCGCCGGTAATTCACCCGACCCGTAGCGCGCCACGTGCTTCTGCCACTCCGCACGCATACCGAACGACCGGAGCACCCAGCCACTCATAAGCTCCCCATAATTGTCCTTATTCACGGCCTGCCAGCGTTGACCGAAGCTAGCGTGGAACTTAAACTTGGAATCCTGCCCCGCATCCACATTGTTGAATTGATGCTCATTCACAACCAGTAGGATATGCGTTAAATTCGGCAACTGATCGATGTACTTGCTATAGGTGTAAGCGATATCCGTCGGCTTACCACCTGATACGCTGAAATTAAAGATGCTCTCCGCGGACACACCTAATTCATCAGCCATGATGTCAGGACGGAACGCATCAAGACTCTGCGAGTCACCGAAGACGGCATACTCGATTAAACCTGGATCCGTTGCCTTGAACGAGCGATCCAGATGCGCCCACTGGCCAATGAAGCCACCACGTGCGCCCACACCCATATCGTACATATAGGCATTACGAAAAACATACCCGTCCGCCACTCCAAGCAACAGCAGTGCGATCAAGAGCCCCCAACCGAGCCGGCGAAAGCTTCGAAAACGACTCGGACGTGGAGCGGAGCTATCCTCCGCAGTAGGAAGCAGGCTCTTCTTAGTGCGCGACTTATACTTAGAATTGGAAGTAGATGAAGTCATAGGACACCCCCTTCATATTATAGAAGACTATGAATAACAGCGCTGCATACACCGTACCTCGTATCGGTGAAGGGACCCAGTGCCAGATACGTCCAGACATCGATTCATATCGACGGATCAGGTATTCGATGATGTGCAGGATGAATAAGCCTGCCACTAGGGGCATGTACGGATGCGAGAGCAGTGCGACTACATCGACATGCAGCATAAGCCTAGTAAGCTCGAGCGCTTCCCCCATATTCTTCGCACGGAAGAATACCCAGGTCCACGTTATGATGTGGAAGAATACAGCTATCGCGATAATCCGATATAGCCAATGCTGCCGCAGCTCACGAATTTTATTGAAGCGATTCAGCTCGAGCGTCCACTTGTACACAATGAGTAGCAAACCATGAACAGCTCCCCATACCACAAAATGCCACATCGCCCCATGCCACAATCCCGAAATCAGCATGGCAATGAACAGATGTATAAGTGTCCGCGCCGGGCCCTTACGATTACCCCCAAGACCAATGTAGATATAATCCCGAATCCAACGCGATAATGAGATATGCCAGCGTGTCCAGAATTCACTTGGATTACTGCTCAGATACGGCGTATTAAAGTTAATAATTAATCGGATACCAAGCAAATAACCAAGACCTAATGCCATATCACTATAAGCGGAGAAGTCGTAATATATCTGAAACCCAAACGTATACGCCGCAATCCAAGCTTGCTCAGGCGAGAGGACCGCGATATCCTTGAAAAGCGGATTAACGATGCTGTCCAGATTGTCAGCAAGGATAACCTTCTTCATCAATCCGATGAAGAACAAATAAAGTCCGAAGCGAATTTCCTGCCAGCGAATCCGTTTCTGTGCAAGCTCGTCCAATTGTGGAATAAGCTCCTCCCCTCGCAGGATAGGTCCAGCAATCAGCTGTGGGAACAGTGAAATATATACCCAGAATCGCGCAAAGCTCTTCGTTGGCTTCGTCGTGCCACGTCTCACATCTATAAGGTATGAGATTAATTGAAACGTATAGAAGGAAATCCCCACAACCATAAAGGTCGTACCCTGCTCCGTCGTTAGCCATTCCTTCACCTGAACCGTCATGAGATAAGAATGTCCGGTTAGAGATTCGAGCGTATCCATGAGCATCAAAGCATATTTATAGAATATAATATTACCGACATTCACTGCGATACCCACCCAGAATAACCATCGCCAGCCCTCTCGCTGCATCAGGTGCACAACAAGGAAGGTGACCAGGGTTACACTCAGGAATAAGAGCAACACACCTACACCATTCGCCACATAAAAAATAACGTTACCCACAACGAGTAACGGTATGCGCCCTTTCCTCCACAGATAGAAAGGAATTAAGAGCAGAAGCATGAAGATCAGAAAGTTCGGTGAATGGAAAAGCATCGACTCACTCCTGCAGCTCTTATTTCACCTGAATGAGCCAACGAACGAAGGTGAGCACGGGCCTCTTCTTCTTATGAATAACACCGATTAGCTCGGCTGCGATAGTAACAACTAAGAGTAGAACAACAATGGCAATAACCGTAACCCATAAGGCTGCTTGGGATAGCAGTATAGCCATTAAGCCGAAGAATGTAGAAAGACCATACATCAATAAAACCGTATTACGATGACTAAGACCCAATTGTAATAAACAGTGGTGAAGATGTCCCTTATCTGCAGTAGTCCACGACTTATTATTCACCTTACGACGAATGATGGCGAAGATCGTATCCGAGAAAGGTACAGCAATGATCAACAATGGAATAACAAAAGATACTAACGTAGCTTGCTTAAACCCAAGCATGGATAGCGTAGCAATACAGAACCCAAGGAACAAGGCACCGGAGTCTCCCATGAATATCTTGGCAGGATGGAAATTAAAGAATAGAAAACCAATAATACTACCAAGAATAACTGCACTGAGTAGGATAACCGTAACATTACCCATCATAATAGCGAGCACCATAATCGTGCTAATCGCAATAGCGGATACACCTGCTGCAAGACCGTCTAGACCATCAATCAGGTTAATCGCATTCGTTACACCAACAATCCAGAAGATCGTAAGTGGAACACTGAGCCATTCCAATGCATGGGCTGTGCCTGCAAAGGGTATGTTAATGAAGCTCACCCTCATGTCGAAATAGAACACAAGCACACAAGCAGCGCCAACAATGCCGAGCATCTTCACCTTAGGTGATAATTCAAACCTGTCATCAAGCGCGCCAGTTATTGCGATAATGGCTCCCCCAACAATCAAGCCCCATGCTACATTCGCATTAATGGAATCAAAAAAAGGACTAATGGCAAAGAATCCCCCAGCAAAAGCCACAAAGATCGCAATCCCACCAAGCCGAGGCATAATCCTCGAATGAACCTTACGTTCATTAGGCGCATCAACGGCACCCACCATAATGGCTAATTGTTTGACAAAGGGTGTAAGTAAAACTGCTAATAAAAATGCTACGATAAATCCAACAACATATAATAAGTACATGTTTGTAAATCCTCCAATCTCAAGCTTCATTGTCATATCCATAACCATAACCATATCCATAACCATATCCATAACCAAACTATAACCCGATAAAATTTCACTGATTCTTTACATTTACACAACATCTATGTGGTCATGCTTCTCTATTCTCTCCCGTAGCAGATTATATACTCTTATTTGAAGAAACACCATCACCGTATTTAGCCAAAACAAGCTATTTATCTGCAATTAAAGTGTGATTACATATGATTTACGTCACCACGTCCATGATTTACTAAATCATTCAAGCCCATTTGTCATAACTTTACATTAACCCTAGATGATCTGGCGCTCCTTGCTCTTCACGACCGCATACTTCTTTTACCTTTTTACCTCTAATTCTTACTCTTTTAACTTCTTACAACTTGTTTCTTACAACTTGCTTCTTACTTCTTATCCTTACTCCTTACTCCTTACTCCTCTTACTCCTTACTCCTTACTTCTTACTCCTTACTTCTTACTTCTTACTTCTTACTTCTTACTTCTTGCTTCTTGCTTCTTGCTTCTTCTTGCTTCTTGCTTCTTCTTACCTCTTACTTCTTACTTCTTGCTTCTTGCTTCTTGTACTTCTTTACTTCTTTACTTCTTTACTTCTTTACTTCTTTACTTCTTTACTTCTTTACTTCTTACTATTTACAACTTGCTTCTTACCTCTTACTCCTTACCACCTAAACCAACTTTTTAAACCCTTAAGGGTTGTATCCCCTAAGCTCAGCATAATATAAATTGCCCCCTACTTCCTCATGTTTACATTGGTATTCCACTTTACTGCAACTTTTTTTGCTGAGTGAAGGGGATAGAGGTTAGAAGGAAATTTTTAAGGTAACGCCAACGAGCCAATTGGTTCTGGTTCTGGTTCTGGTTACTCGCTTTTCATCGACTTGCTGTTGCGGAGAACTCTCCATGCGAATCTGGGAAGGTCGAGCATACGTTTATAGCGCCACGGTTGGCGAATTAGGCGGAATAACCATTCCAGTTGAAGCTTTTGGAATAGCTTGGGTGCGCGTTTGAGGTTGCCGGATATGACATCAAAGCTACCCCCTACGCCCATCATGACCGGGATGTTCAGCTGCGAACGGTATCGGTCAATCCACGGCTCCTGTGTATGCGTCGAGCGACCTACGAACAGGATGTCTGGATTCGCATCCCGGATCATGGCGATAACTTCCGCATCCTGCGCCTCATCGAAGAATCCATCTCGATAACCAACAAGCTGAATGGATGGATATTGTCGAGCGAGGCGCCTATGTGCTTCTTTAATGGTCTCGGGGGAAGCGCCGAGTATGAATATTTTCCAGCCCCGCTTACTACCCACCTCCATTAATTGATGTAGAAGATCATAGCCAGCGACACGCTCTGCTACGGGATTCCCAATATGTCGTGCGGCCCAGACCACTCCTGTTCCATCAGGAACAATAAATTCTGCTCGTTGCAGAATGGACATGAACGCCGGCTGATCCAACCCATTCATCATGATGATTGGATTCACTGTCACTACTTGATGAGGTGATCTCGTTCGAATTGCCTCAGACAAGTATTCGACGGTTGCGGACATGCCTAGCTTAGACACACGAACACCGAATAGGGACACGGTGGGGATTGTTGCTAACATTGCGTTTGCGTTTGTAGTATTCAATAAGCTTGTTGGGTTTATTGAGCTTTCCTTGTTTGTTGATGGCATCTATGGGTTCATCCTTTGTCGGTTATCGAATTTCATTCTTCGTGGTTGATTATCTTCTTGTTGTTATGTGAAATGTTCTTGAAGGTTCCAATGTCTGTTCTTATTTACGCAATAAGTGGATGATTTGTTGCGCTGGCTGGCGGGACTGTGACCGCATCGCTTCGATGGCGTCATGATGGTCGGCACGCCAAGCGAGCTTGTTGTCGAGCAGCTGGGTCGCTGCTTCGGTAATTGCAGCAGGGTCCAATTGTTCGGTGGACCCTACTGGGGCTTGCCCTAGCCGATGTAGGAATTGATCAATCTTGGGATCATAGGATATGCCTAGCATCGGCACATGCTGGGTTGCGGCGTAGATTAGCGCATGCAGCCGCATGGCAATGAGCAGGTCACAGCCTGCGACCTGCTCGAGCATCGCCAGCGGTGTATCCACACCGTGGACGATGCTGGCGTCTGCACGAGCGCCGGGTGCGAGCCGTTCCAGCACGTACGATGAGGCTTCATCATCGTACGGCCGGTGGAACGGCAGCAGCCGCAGGCGCACGCGCCTATGCGCAGCGAGGCGCGATAGCGCATCAGCGAGCTGCGTCAGCTCGTGGCGGTCGTTGCGCCAGAAGCGCACCGCCACGCCAACCACCGGCACCGCGGCATCGCCGGGGCTGGTGGGTTGATCTTCCCGCTGCAGCAGGGGGAAGCCCATCACAGGGTCGGGCACCACCGAGACGGTGTCCGACCTGAGCCCGATCCGCTGCAGTAGCTGCGCGGATCCTTCGTCGCGTACAGATACGTACGCGGTGTGCCCGAATACATGCCGGATCATCGGCATGAAGGGGCGGCGCCCAATGGGGCCAACGCCTTGGGCGTAGACAAACGTGGCTTTACCTAGCCACTGAGCGAGCTTCAAGATCCCGAGGTAATAGGGGATCGTGGCAACCCCGGTGGCGTCCTGCAGCAAGCTGCCGCCACCACTGATTAGTGCATCGCAGGAGCGAAGGGCGGCGATTACCTCGCCAATTCGCATCCGATGCACCGCTTCTACCGCATACTGGCGAGCCGTATGCTCGGGGTTGGCGGATAGCACAACAGGTATCACTTGGATACCTGCCTTCTCCCCTTCCGCCTGCAGTGCCATAATGATCGACTGGAGAACCGCTTCGTCTCCACTATTGTTAAAACCGTAATACCCCGATATCGCTATTCTTAAACCAGGTGTTGCCAACGACGCCAGCTCCTCACAAGAACTTCCCACACTCCTACATAGAGAAGTGCAATAAAGCTACTAATAATAACGCCGTAAATCACACGAAGCATAGAAATACCAAGCGGTGTATGCAAGTGAGCGAAGGTATCAACAACGGACAGCTGCCCCATGGTACCCACAACGAAAAGCGCTAGAATTGCTTGTTTTTTATATTTTACAGATAGATAAATACCTACAATAAGAAAAGGATGAGTTAACAATTCTTTAAACCGAGGTCTTGCCCCTAAGGTATTCTCAAGCAAGGAGCGGAATATCTTCTCGAAGGGAAGCACTGACCCCTGATTACCCGTTCGTGACATATAGTAGAAGAGAATACCGCCTAAAAGTCCAGCCAATACCACCCAAAGCACACGAATGTTTAGTACCAGCAAATTCTTAATGCGTTGTATTACATCCCGCAATGTGCTTGCCCTATGGAAGAAAACCACATAAAGCGCTACAAGAATCATCGGCAAAGTGTGTAAAACACTTACACCCCGGAATTGATTTAACACTAAGATATACGAGATATGATTTAACAACGCAACGGTATAAACAGCTCCGAAGAGCGACAAAACAATGGTTCGCAAGAAGACGCCTAATGACCAACCGAAGGTTGCCAAAGAACCTGCTTGTCCTGCTTGTCCTGCTTGTCCTGCTTGCTCTGCTTGCACTGCTTGTCCTTCCCTACGGCGTTCTGCTGAGAAGATCGCAAGGATAACAGCAACCGCTGGAGCACTAACCGCCGCCAACAACGACAAGGCTTGAATAGCTAATGTTGAGTTTAACACATACAGCATAGCTGTAAACCCAAGACCCGATAGCAGCACAAGTAGTGTAAGTCGCGGGAAGAACATTCTGCTTAGTCGCGTAATCAGCGCCACAGCACCCATACATACAATTGCCTTCAATAGCTTGTCCCATGCTGATGCGGTCTGATGCTTGAACGGCTCAGGCTGCCCTATGGAATACCCTAGATTTTCGATTCGCTTGATCGCCCCGAAATCTGGATCCTTCAAGCTCGTATATACATTATGCATTGGTTCTGTGATTGTACCTAGCTCCTTGTCCACCTTCACCCGTGCATTCAAGTAAATCATTCTAAAATTACGGTCCTTCACTGCCAAGACAAAACGGTCTGCCAACACCTTCGCATCCGTCACAGCTTCTTCCTCAAGGATCGAATGTAGCCGAATCGCTTTATAATCGGTTAAGAATCCTAGCTTGGATATCCCCTTCTGTTGCTTAGCTAAGGTAAGGTCAATAACCGCTACCTCAATGTCATATTTCTCGATCAGCTCCGCCATACCCGTTAAAGCAAGCTTATTGGCGTCCTCTGTAAACCCAGTTACAGTGCTACCGGCAAAAATAATCGAGCCCACGCCCGCATCCGTCAATCGGCTGAATAATGCATCCATTCGCGCCTGGTTATAAGGTCTTGCATCGGACAGTCTAACCGCGAGACGGAATCCATATTCCTGCAGCGAGGCTAATTGCACAGGATCCGGATCTAAGGGGATAATTGTTGCCTCTCGTTCATCGACAGCTATTGCTAATCCTTCTTTTCCATTATAGCTCCAAGGATTAATTTCAATATCGAATAGGGAGAATCCCTCCCGAATGACAGGCTCCAAAGCTTCAGCAGCCTGCTCATCCGAGAATACTAAGAAGGTATGATTATTTCCCCGGAAATTCTCGTTGCTTGGATCAGCATTCATCAGCCTGACATCTTCAGCAGAGATAAGCTCAATACTACCGCTCATCTCTAGCTCTGTTAATGTACTCTCGTAGATGGCCAAGCCTGTTACACCCGCTTCGCGCATGGCGAGCAGCTGTTCTTGAATGAACAATGCTGGTTGTGCTTTATAGGTTGATATCTCAATTAAATCGCGGTAATCGAATACAAAATCTACCTGCTTCGCTGAATTCTCCATCTCTACTCGTCCTGCGATCAGAGGAGCTGAAGCTACAAGCCCAGCAATCACCAGGATCCAGAGACATTTACTAATCCATCGATTCCATTTCTCATATTGCTTCAACACAAAGGGAGCCTCCTAAAGACGTGATAAAACGGATTGAGTTAGCTGCTCCATTGCATCTAACGATTGTTGCTGCGAGCTTCCACATACGGCAAAATACAGCTTAATCTTCGGCTCTGTCCCAGATGGTCGTAGGCAAAACCATGATCCATCGGCTAGCTTGAATTTCAGCACATTCTCAGCGGGTAATCCTTCGATCCCCTTGGAATAATCCAGTAGCTCTTCGACAGCTACACCTGCAACTTCAGTAGGCGGTTGCTCGCGCCATTGATTCATAATGCCATGAATTTGCTGCATTCCGTCCTTACCCTTCAAGGTACGTGACTCCAGCTTTTCAAGATAATAGCCATGCTGTTCATACAGCTCCTGTAGCACATCGTACAGGGATTGATTATGCTGCTTATAATAAGCTGCAGCCTCGCAGATTAGTAAAGAGGCCAGTACGGCATCTTTATCGCGTGCATAGGTGCCGGCTAGATAACCATAGCTTTCTTCGTAGCCGAATAAGAATGTAGGTGTGCCGGCTAGCTCAAACTCGGTCATCTTCTCACCGATATATTTGAACCCTGTTAACGTGCTGAGCACCTGCATCCCGTAATGCTTGGCGATGGCGGCACCCATCTCACTTGTTACGATGGTCTTAATCACGATGCCATCTGAGGGTAGCTTGCCTTGCTGCTTCAGGCGGCTCAATACATAATGAACCATAATCGCGCCCGATTGGTTACCTGTTAAGACGGTATACTCGCCTTGATTGTTGCGGACGACTGCTCCCATCCGGTCGCAATCCGGGTCTGTACCGATGATAATATCAGCCTTTAGCTGCTCAGCTAGCTGAATCGCTAAGGTGAACGCTGCACGCTCCTCTGGATTAGGTGAAGCGACGGTCGAGAACCGTGGGTCCGGCTGCTCCTGCTCCGGCACCACGGTCACCTGCGTAAAGCCGGCTTGCGTAAGCGCAGCACGGACAGCCATATTCCCCGCACCATGCAGCGGTGTGAAGATCACGTTGAGGTCTTTGACCGCCTCAGCTATCTCTTCCGTGCTTGGTGTCGTCGCCGTCACTACATCGATAAATGCTTTATCGATGTCCTCACCAATCCACTCCAGCAAGCCCGCTTGCTCAGCCTCAGCGCGGGTGATGCGGCGGATCTCCGATAAGCTATTCACTTCCTGAATATAGCTAATGACCGTCTCCGCCTGATGCGGAACCAATTGCCCACCGTCTGTCCCATATACTTTGTATCCATTATATTCAGGTGGGTTGTGGCTGGCGGTAACGACAATACCGCCAGTTGCCTTCAGATGTCTTACGGCGTAAGACAGCTCTGGTGTAGCCCGTAGCGATTCGAACACATACGCTTTAATGCCATTACCCGCGAGCACTAGCGCGGCTTCCTCAGCAAACTCAGGAGATTGAAAACGAGAATCGTAAGCAATCACCACGGATGCCATAATTTCCGATGCACCTTCAATTTTAGCCACTTGGTTAACGGACTGCCCCATGGATTGACCTAATGCTGGATCTGCGGTTCGACCTGCTGCTTGACCCAGCAAGAAACGTGCAAAGCCTTGTGTCGCCTTGCCCACCGTATATACATTCAACCGATTCGTTCCCGCGCCTATTACACCACGTAATCCCCCGGTTCCGAATTCCAGGTCACGATAGAATCGATCCTCAATCTCAGCCGATTGCTGGGAGATCTGCTCTAATTCTTGCTTCGTGGCTGCATCAATTAGTGGATCTGCTAACCATTGATTATACCGTTCTACCGCTTCGCTCATAAATACACTCCTCATGTTTATGTATAGTTACCTCTAACTTACTTTTTCTTCTCGCTTACCGCTAACTTACTTCCGATGACTTTGAAACACCTACACCTAAATCACTTTTTCGGATCCGACAAAGCGAACATGAGTCCACCCTCGGCCACAATTTTGTCTCCAACCTTAGCCGTAGCATGTCCTTTACCGATCGAACCCTTCATACGTGTAATGACGACCTCAAGGTGAAGGGTATCACCTGGAACCACCTGACCACGGAATCGGAATTCATCAATACCTGCAAAAAAGCCGATTTTCCCCCGATTCGCCTCCACCATCAACATGGCAACCGTACCTACCTGCGCTAAAGCTTCTACAATTAGAACACCAGGCATAACCGGAAATTCTGGGAAGTGTCCTGCAAAATAAGGCTCATTCATAGATACATTCTTAATCCCAACTGCACGCACACCCTCCTCTACCTCCAGAATACGATCAATCAGCAAAAATGGGTAACGGTGTGGAATAATAGCTTGAATTTGCTGTATATCTAACATATGCGATATCTCCTTTTTCATTCTAGGATGAATAACTCTTGTTACATGAATAAATAATTGAAGAAACACCCATGCTAAGGATGTCCCTTCACTTCTGCAGAAGTGCAGGTTGAGATAAGGGAGCATATTCATTGGTGTCCGTCCACTTATGAATATGCTTTTTCACATTCTACAAAGTACTTCGCTGTTATTTATAGGGAATCTAACTTATTATACCTTCTGATTTGCAAAAATAAAACTCCTTCCACAAGGAAGGAGCCTATTCAGCGAATACTAAGTTATATAGGTGCTTCCACGTTTCAAATTTGAATACTGCAGAAGCTTCGCCGCCTCCAATAGTGGCATATCCAATCGTAAGACCGATGAATAATGCTCCTAAGCATAGAGCGGGGATGAGTAGAAATTTTAATATACTCAGGGTAATTCGCAACCAAGTCGGCATAACCCAGCCGGATGGTTTCTCTGTTGTTTGATTCGTCATGCGTTATATCTCCTAACCTCTTAAAGTATTGGCCAGATTCATCATTGTATCCGCAGATGTAAGCGCCCTAGCATTTAATTGAAAAGCACGCTGTACCTGGATAAGCTCAGCCATCTCTGCTGCAAAATCTACATTGGAGCCTTCAAGAAAGCCTTGCCTTATGCGAACCGGTGCACTTCCTTCTTGAAACTGTGTGAGATCAAGCTGAACCATTACTTGCTCAACCTGTCCAGGCTCAGATAATGCATCTGGTAGCACATACAGATTATCTCCACGCGACTCAAGCAATTGTGGTCGTGTAGCACGAACAATCTTAATTCGGCCTACAATCTCTGCTGCTCCTTGAGGATTGTTCGCTTCTATCGCAATAATATTACCTTGCTGATCAATATTAATTTGTCGCCCATTCGGCACATAAATCGGTTGATTATCCACGCCTATTAGCGGGCTTCCATCCGATATGGTGAGCATACTATTCTGATTATCACCCTCGATAAGAGCGATACGAAGCGCTCCATTACGTGTCCAGGCAGGTCGGGTAATCTCATTACCGTCGGCATCTGTTGTACGCAGACCAATCTCGAATAGCGCGTCACCTTCAAGCGCTAGATCATATGGATTATCCGTTGTCTTCAACACACCCTGGGACATATTGATCTGAACCTGACTGAGTCTCGCTCCAGATCCTATCGTCAGCCCAGGTGAAGACTGCCTGCCCGGCAGCTGCTGACTAGCATGCTGTTGCTTGATTGTAGTCAGCAAATCCTCGAACGAAGCTTCCTTGCGCTTATAGCCATCTGTATTCTGATTAGCCATATTATTAGCAATGACATCTAACCTCTGCAGAAGTCCGTTCATCGACGCACTCGCACTTATCATAGAATGGTTCATGTAATTACCTCCTATACATGTACACTTACACTTACACTTACACTTATGCCTACACTTATGCCTACACTCTACCTATCTCATTCACGGCCTTGTCCATATTCCGATCATAGAATTGAACAACCTTCTGATTCGCCTCATATGCACGTAAAGCCGACATCATATCGACCATCTGAGCAGTTGCATCCACATTCGATCTCTCCATGTAGCCCTGCAGCAACTCGACAGTGTCCGTATCTAACAGCAATCGAGCTGGCTCTGCATTCGGAGCTAACCGATAATTCCCATCACCCTCACGAATTAGATCGTGCGGGTTTTCTATGACCGATACTCGAATCGACAAAGGTGTAACCCCATCAGCCGCTAGTACCTGCAGTCCGGTAACTGTATCAAAGATCCGCCCGTTAGGCGAGATCTGAATATTCCCCGATGTGCTATTAATGACCAACGGATCCCCATTTGCACCTAATAAACGATGCCCTGTAGGAGTTACCCATTCGCCATCCTCATTCACTGAGAATTTGCCATCACGCGTATAACGCTCCTCACCTTCCGCATTCTCAACCGTGAAGAAGGCTTGTGGCTGGAATACCAACTCCCCCTGATCATTCAACGCCTTGCCAGAAGCATCGAACTGCAGACCGGGAACTTGAATATTCGAGAGAATCGCAATATCTGTGGGATTCTCAGTTGGCATAATGTCGCCCTGAAGGAATGAAGACAAGCCTTCCTCTGCGAACACACCACCATTAAGCTTCCCGATCGTCTTCGTGGCCTGATCAGAGTCACCACGCACCAAAGAAATGAGCATCTCTGGAAAAGATCGCGTCACCACATTCACCTGCTTAAAACCAGGTGTATTTAAATTTGTAATGTTATTGGTTGCAGAATCATGCTTACGTTGCTGGGCTATAAGACCAGCCGTTGCCGAGTATAAACCTCTAAGCATCGGAAGTACACCACCTATCTTGAAATCCACATCTACATGATCACGCTTATATTTATATCGATATCAAAATCATGATCACGCCTATATCTATATATATATATATATATCTATATCGGCATCAAATTGCCTGATGATTAATAAAGCCTGCGTTTGGAAACCTTATCCAGGTTGTCTAACATAATGCCTGTTCCCTTAACCACACAATGCATAGGGTCTTCAGCGATTAATACAGGCACCTTAAGCTCATCTGCCATCAGCTGATCCAAGCCATGTAGCATAGCGCCTCCACCTGTTAGAATAACCCCTCGATCTATGATGTCCGCTGATAATTCGGGAGGTGTTCGCTCAAGAACAACCTTAGCAGCAGCAACAATCGCAAGAATCGGATCCCATAAGGCCTCGCGAATCTCGTTGGAGTAAATCGTCAACGTCTGGGGTAGTCCCGACACCATGTCACGACCACGAATGTCCATCTCTTCCTTTCTACCGTGATAAACCGTACCTATCTTCAGTTTAATATCCTCAGCTGTCCGTTCACCGATGAGTAGCTTATATTTATCTTTTATGTATTTCATGATAGAGGAATCGAAGCGGTCTCCCGCAACCTTAATGGAAGAAGATGTCACAATATCGCCCATCGACAAGACGGCCACATCGGTTGTCCCTCCTCCAATATCCACGACCATATTACCGCTAGGCTGGTAAATATCCATCCCTGCACCTATCGCAGCAGCCTTAGGCTCCTCCTCGAGGAATACCTCCTTCGCCCCACTACGCTCTGCTGCCTCACGAATGGCCTTCTTCTCAACAGACGTAATGTTCGTTGGGGCGCAGATTAATATACGCGGGTGGCTGTACCACTTTCTTCCGCCAACCTTTGTTATAAAATGCTTAAGCATAATTTCAGTGATCTCAAAATCAGCAATAACTCCATCTCGCAATGGGCGTATAGCAATAATATTACCAGGTGTACGTCCAACCATGCGACGTGCTTCTTCTCCAACCTCTAATACCCGCTTCGTATCACTTTGAATCGCGACAACGGATGGCTCGTTAAGAACGACTCCTCGACCTTTTACATGAATAAGCACATTGGCCGTTCCTAAATCGATTCCTATATCCTTACTAAACATGCTATTCTTCCTCCCAAACCGATTGCCCAATCCATTAATGCTGGTAGAGGGTTACCACAACAGAAGGTAACCTCCACCAGCTTAGAGAAACATGGGTGATATATCGTCATGTAATTTGTAATTACATTCGCTATGTCTCTACGAAATTCCTCTAATTTCGACTATTTTTTTTGCCTTTCGGTTGGGCCATGTCAATTGGGAAACTACACTCTTACAGTGACTACATTCTTACAGAGACTAGAGGCTCTGTTTTTTTCTGCCGTGACTTTTTGTATTTGATCTTCGTGGCTTCTCCTCCTCTGAGATGCCTTACCGACTTGTGATACTCTAATATCGTCTTAACTTGATTAGCCAGATCTGGGTTGATTTCAGGCAGTCGCTCCGTTAAGTCCTTGTGCACCGTGCTCTTCGAAACGCCAAACTCCTTCGCAATGGTGCGAACCGTATTCCGCGTTTCCACCACACATCGACCTATTCGTATCGTACGTTCCTTGATGTAATCGTGCACGCCCCTCGCCTCCCTTAAGCTCGAGATAGTTTGGTACATTATATGAAGGGAAGGGCTATATATTCTTTGTTTCCATTCGTGACAAGCTTAATTATAATAATAATGCCAAAAAAACGGAGTACCCACGCATAAAGCGCTGATACTCCGATCACATATACAACCTTGCTTTAACCTCACAAATGCTCGTACAGCTACTCTTACAATTGCCTTAGTGACTTAGAAGCATCAAAACTAAGGAGTAGTCGAAACAATGAAGGTTTCTGGATTAACCGGCTCGCCTTCACTGATCACTTCGAAGTGGACATGAACACCGAGATTCTTCTCCATCTCATTCCTACCCGCCTTGGCAATAACATCACCTTGTACGACTTCTTGTCCTTTGGTAACCGCTGGCTCAGATAAGCTGTAATACACCGTTACAAGTCCATTGTCATGTTTAATCTCTATTAGATTTCCCACAGATGGAACATTCTCGGTTCGGGTCACCGTGCCACTCATTGCTGCTAGAACATCAAAGGGTTGATCATCCGGACGCTGTAGCGCAATTCCCATACTAGGAACCAGGGTGTCATCCTGTTCGATAATCGCAGCTTGCTTGTCTTCATTGCTTGCATCTGCCTCAAAAAATGGCATGATGACTTCTACTTGATCTCGATCCTGCACAGGCCATTGCATAATCTCAGCCTGAGTGTTGACGGGTAGAGCCTCTGGGTTATTCCCTTCGCCTACCACCATATCATTCTGCAATTCCGTGTCGATCGCTAGATCGTTGGCATCCAGGGCGGTTTTACCCGAGTCCTGAATGACCCACATTAATGCTAGAATGATAGCCGCAGCCGCCATGTACATTGCCGGAAATGCCCATTTCTTCGCAAGCCATCTCTTCCAATTGGAAGTTTGAACGACTTCTGCTCCTATGCTAGTTTTAGGAGTCGATTGACGGGTTTCCTTACCTTTATTCTCATTCATTGTAGATCACCTCATTAAACATTGTTGCCAGATCGGAATCTTTTATACCTAGAGGTAATCCAATGAATTATAGAATAGATTCCAAACTATGAATCTTCTCAATACTCACTCCTTTATAGTAGTGTGCAATAATCTCTTGCGCCTTCCTGCCTTCTATCGCCATACCCTGCGCTCCCCACTGACTCATTCCAACACCATGTCCACTTCCGAAAATAGTAAATTCAATCGTATCCCCCTTAGAATTCCAAGTGAATTGCGACGAGCCTAATCCCAGCTTCTCCCTAACTTCGCGACCACTCAGAATCTTGCTGCCTACCTGGATTCGTTTAATCCGTTTTCCATCCGAACGTTCTATGACCTTCATGGATAGCTTAGCAGCTGCAGGAATAGCCTCTACATCGAGCTTTTGTATCACTTCATCTGTTGAATAGCTCATCGTCGTTTTATATTTGGGAGACAAGGCTTCCTCCCACGGACTCACTACGCTACGCAAATAAGGTAGTGCAGACGTCCAGTAATCCTCCGAATTCTCCGTGTAGCCATTACTAGTAGAGAAGAACGATGCTAATATCGGGTAGCCGCTATAAGTAATCACAAGCCCTTTAGTTTCATCTACAGCTCGATTGAGCTTCTTGAGGTTGGCAGCTTGTTCTGGACTTTTATTCCACTTCCTCGCTATCTCATCCTCAGTTAAATAGGCTTGATGAGTAACCGTATCCGTCACCCATGCACCTGCAACGGGTACATTACTGAAATCCTTCTCAACATAACGCCTAATGATATACGTTCTTGCTGCAATTGCCTGCGCCTTCAATGCCTCTAATTCAAACTCTATTGGCATCTCTGCGGCAAGCACTCCACGAATATATTGTTCTAAGGACACCTTCTCAATCCGCTTCTCATCCACCAAATAAATAGCTACCTGTATAGGTATCTCATCGATCTTCTCATTCTTATTAGCCTCAGGTCCTTCTATCTGACTACTAGTATTCCCCATAGTTTGGGGCTGATGATTAACCACAATTAAAGGAATTAGCGTAACCGCAATCAGCAAAGTCATCATCCATGCAGAAACTATCACTATCATAGGATGTTGGGCAATAACCCGCACCCCTTGTTTAAATCTAACTCTAAGCTCTCGAAGCCATCGTTGATTTTTCATCTAATTATCCTCCGAAGTATTTTTACTCCTACTAAATCTCTCATAACCCGTTATAAGTCTATGAGGGTGAATAAGACGATAGAACATCTCTCTTCCACGTCTCCTCTCTTTTCACATTTTCATTATCTGGTCACTCATTATCATCTTCCCCCCTTTGACTTTACTAAAACCCTAACTCTTTACTTTCTTCCTCCTCCTCCTCTTCTTCCTCTTCCTCTTCCTTCTCTCCCATTCCCCACATCTACTTCATCTTTCTCATCGATATCTCCACTTCATCTCCTTCCAGCCCTTCCTCCCACCTCAATCTCAGTCTCAGTCTCAGTCTCAATCTCAATCTCAATCTCAATCTCAATCTCAATCTCAATCTCAATCGTAGTTTCAGCCTTTATTTCCTTCTTTTCCATCACTTATGACTTGTATCCCCTTCACTCAGAAGCACAAAATTATTTAATAAAATTTACCAATCCACTTGCTTTAGGAACGTATGTTTGGTATAGTTGTTTTAGAACATGTGTTCTTATTTGATTGGAGGTGTTCTGAGTATTATGGATGCTACATCGGAACGGCTAGTTCATCTAAATTTCAACGAACTACATGTAGCTAATTGGCAGGCTTTCCAAGCGCAGTTTACGGCGGAGGAGGATGCTATTGCTTTTCTTTACCATGTCAAGTGGCCTAACGGCTTCAGATGCCCTCGTTGCGATGATCATCACGCTTATGTTATTAACTCACGGACACTGCCACTCTACCAATGTCAATCTTGTTGTCATCAGACCTCGCTCACCGTTGGTACTATTATGGAGAATAGTCGCACGCCATTGCTTAAATGGTTGACCGCCTTCTTCCTCATCTCTCGAATAGACTCAGGTATCAATGCAATTCAGCTTCAATCCAGGATTAATGTCACATATAAAACTTCATGGTCAATGCTACATGTCATCCGGCAAGCAATCAGCAAGGAGGATTACGAGCAACCTCTTACTGGCACTATTCGTGGTGGACTTGGTTTCTCTAGTCAACTCGCTCACAGCAGCACATCAGTACTTCATCCACAGGAGAAGCCTGTTCTCATCGGTGCAACGATAGATGAACACGAAAAACCAGTCATCATTAAGATAAAGCTGGTTAATCGAAAACATATAAGGTCTAAGCATTTACACCCCGCTGCTATGAAAGACTTTACCGATCATCATATTAAGGCTGGTACTGAGGATGTTCAATTACTTCAACGCATTCGTTTCTATAAATTCCGCTCTATTAAGAATATGGTCGATCATGCTATGAAACGAATAACGGCGACTTTTAAGGGACTCACGTCCCGTTACCTCCAACTTTACTTAGATGAAGCCTGTTATCGTATCAATCTCACATTGCAGAACAAATCTATATTTAATCATCTAACGCAACTCTGCATGACAACAACTCTAAATCCACAACAAAAAAAACTACGACAGCAAGAT
>DFZX01000028.1 GCA_002383695.1 Caryophanales bacterium UBA4045 | reverse complement strand
CAGCGAGTTCTTCAGTGGCCTCCCATAAAGGCACGGACCTATGACAAATTAAATTCAATTGTGATGACAAATCATCTTCAATATGGTGACAAAATTAATTACAACTTACACAGCACTAGGTGTATAGCGCAGCTCGGGGTCCTTCGTAAGACGACCTATTAAGATAATTTTGTTCAACATATTTCATTTCTCCTTTTTCTGCCTGAACATTTCTGGATTCAGGACTTACGGATGATTTTTCAAGCCGAATAAGCGCCTCGATTCTTTCAGTCCACACTGGACGTTTTGCACAAGAATAGATGTTCAAAACCTCCTTTAATAGCGGGAATTCTATCACCTTTTCTAACTTCTTTATTTCTTCGATATACTCGGAATACTTCCCGAAACGAATGCCAAGCAAGAGTAAGAAGAAAGCTTGCTCTACTTGTGTTTTAACAAAGGCATTCCACTCGCTCCATATCCAGTTCATCGTTAGAATATAGTACGCCGGATCCCGCTTTTTCATCGTAGCCCAATTCGGCTCTACCTTCTCACCGATCAACTTACGTTGTCTGCGAGTAAGCCGTTCTGCCGGATGCTCCACTTTGCGTTTGCGAAACCGTGAACGAACCTCTTCTTCCGTAACCCCTTCTAAAAGCGAAATAAAGCGAAGGACACCACCGCTCTCTCCGCAGAACCAGCACTTAAAAACTTGGTCTTTGGTATTAAGAGATAGGTAGTATCTTCGCTTTTTTGGGGGTTTGGAATCCTCATAGCAAAACGGACACTTACACTCAGCTTCTTCACGATGCCTCGTCTTGTTATTTACAATGAGCGCGTGTTGATCGGCAATACTTAGAATATCAGGTAACATACCCGATCACCGCCCGAACAAGTTCCTCTGGACTTAATGGCAATTCGATCTGTTGCCAATCCGGATGGAGTACAATCCTTTTCGGTACAATGACGACTCGCTTTTTAGGCTCCCACCAGTGATAACGCTCATAGGCTGCTACAGTGACAGGAACATGCCTACATTCATTACCAAACCGCGCTGCAGGACAATCATGGCTGACGATCAGCTTATTGCCTTGCGGTTCTGCTCGGACCAGATATACACCATTTTGCGTATTTGACGGGATCGCACAAATAAGTGCAACCCCATCAGTGAACGCGATCACGCTGCATCTCCAATGATGTTAATCGAATTAGCGATTTTAAATCCGTTTTCTAAGGTGAATGCCAATCCGAATTTCGAATCGATACTGAGTGTTTTAACCGTTTCTAAAACTGTTTGTTCTTTGGCAAGAACAGTCATTTTTTCACCTGTTGTAACTTCTATAATACTTAGTTGTGCGTATTCCGTACCCGAAGGTGAAGTACCCGTTTTTGAATTGACCAAGCGGAACACTTCAGGCTTTTCGTTCTCCGGTTCAATTGTAGAAGCTAACTCTACTGATTCACCCGTTTCATTCGATGGTGATTGTGGTTTTGCTGGTTGCTCAAATTTCTTATTTGACGCTTTCGACGGTTTTTCAGTTTGATCGGGTTTTGTCGACTTCTCCGGTTCAGACGTTTTTCGATCCTGTGGAGGCTGTTCTTCAATAATGATGCGTTCAGCGTTCTCCGCAATTTCGATTTCCGACTCGTCCATCATTCCTAGTCCAACAAGCGAGAGGGTAACACGACGTTTCGCCTTAGCTTCGGCTTTCATTAAGGCATTAGCTAGACTGTCTGCTGACAAAGGAATCATCTTCCCAGTTGGAACATAAGCCCCCTTCTTTTGGGTGTTTGAATTATACCGTTCAGGATCCCAAACTTTTTCTTTTTCTACCAAAGGTACAGCTCCAATCGACTCATCGCATCTCCCATCTGGTGTTGTACCTCTTGCTGTAACGCAATATACATCGTCGATCTTCTCACGATTGACAATAGCAATGCTTACTGAGTGAAGTTTACGCAGCTGATCTGTACAATCGCGCTTGGCGTATAGAACCAGCTTGCCGTCTAGTTGTAAGTAATCGAATGGTTTTGTCAGTGGATTCAACCCCAATGATTCGCAAACTTTTGTATAGTATACGAAACGATCCTGCGGGGTTAGAGAGGATAGGTCGCCTTGAATGACCACTTTCTCCATCACTGAGAGATCAACCACTGGTTTTTCAGCAAGCGCCTTGTTGTTTGACATTTTTACATTCCTCCTTGATTTTTTGAATAAATAAACATATCACTCCCTCGGTAGGGACAAATACGTTTTTAAGAACAAACTTTTACTTACAATTCATCTTCTGTTTGCTGCTTTTGTTTTTTCACAAGGTTATCTAGTCTTGCCCATACCTCGCTTACTTCTTCTTTTAATTCACCATCGGACTCATGAGAGACATCATCTAAGATCGCCAACGCTTCTTCTAGCAGAGACAGAACTTCACGACTCATTTTTCATCATCCTCCATTTTCGGGTTTTATTAAACGCAAAAAAGCCGGTCTCTTCGCATAGGTTTCCCATGCTAAAAAATCGGCCTTTAAACGTTTATTATATTTAAACGCATACGAATGCGCTCAAATCATTTTACACGATCATTTCTGTTTCGCGGCCCTTATCTCTTGCTCGACTGAATTCAAATCAGAGAGTTACGGGTAAATATCTTTTCCCATCTTACCCTACCTACAATTCGTTCTTCTTCGAATTCAGGTTGATGGGGAGGGTACTGCACAGTCTGTTTCTTTCGAATCAGATTCCCTTCTCATATTAACTTTTGATGTTAAAGTTACGAGTGAGGGACGCCCCTATCTCTAGCAATTGAGAGTGTGAGGATGAAGATAGTTACACGAAAATTATAACATCCTCTTCACATTGGTGCAAGCGTATGTTCGTAAAGAATTCAGTCAATATCTCATACTCACCAAATGAAACAATAAAGACCTATACATGTAATCCGTATGATGCTCATATATATATTGCATTGGAAGAACATTTAGTCTTTCTTAATGGGTGATCCACTAATATAGTACTTATCAAGATGAAATAGAAAGAGCCCGATTAAACTCGAGCCCCTCTGTGATTTATACGATTCACATGTTCATGTGTATCAGACATAGCTTTAAGGATTGCAGTAGAACCGTGCTTGCGCATCATGCGAGCTCTGCCTTCTCTCATTGCAGTGGATATCTCAGCTTGACTTGCCGTAATAGGAACAGCTACTAATCCTTGAAAGGGATCACTCGTCAAAGCATGTAAACCACGAACAACACGAACACCATGACCGATCTTTCTATTCCTTGGCATAATGATCATCTCCTTATATATAGTATAACCTAACTAGCTTGGATGTAACAATAGGATCAATACCATAAAGAACGCCCATAGGCTGTGCCTTATACTTACGAATATAATGTCGTCTCAATCCCGTTTTCGGCTCAAGACCAATAAAGCTATCACCAAAGTTTTCAAAACCATAAAGAACTGCAAAGGCAATCATGATGTCACATAGATTCACATAACGCCTTTGCGGATTAGGTAATCTCCTACTATGTGGAGCGATCTCTAGGGAGTCGATAACAACTCCATCATTATAGAAAACAGAAACGATACTTAGGATGTCCATATACCCTACTCGCTGCAGCTTAAAGACACTTACATGAGACCTGTCCTTACGGCTGCATATATGTGTTCCAGGGAAACCAGTCAGATCCCAGACTCCGTAATTCGCTTAATGTCAGTTTCGTTATCTTACCAGTAAACTCATTACCAATGGGATCAATGAGTTTCCATGCCACACATATCACCTCTTTGTAAAATAGCGTGCTTCGAACAGGTTAAAAATATTTTACGTAAACTACCATTTACTTGCTACAAATAACTATAACATAGCCGGAAATTTCCGCCCCTTAACTAGACCATTTACAAGTAATCTTTCATCCTATTGTTCTAGCTCAATTCATAATATAATTTACACTCGCTATTATTAATATATATACTCTGGGAAAAATGATTGTGGCAACATTCTGGGGAATCTTTAATAATCACTTTAAATCTATTATACCAGTTCAGACCATATCACAACTAGAAACTTCCAATTAGGTGTATTTAAGATTGTTAGTCGACTCATAAAAAAACAATTGAAATGAGTTTCGATTTTTATATTTCTTTATCGTACCCATTCATCTTTTTTCCAGATGTAAAACCTATAATCCTTCCCCAAGTCCTCATCCAAAAGCAACTTAGCCGAACCCAATAAATGATTATAGGGCTGAACATGATCAAAAGACTCCGCTATGACGATAATCGGTAGCGTGTTATGCCGTATCTCCTCATCTAGCTTTTCTAGCTTTTTTCGAATAACAAGCACTTGTCGAATATCTTGTCCTATCTCGAGCTTACCTGTAAACGGAAAAGCTGCATTATCTATTTGAAATGCCTTTTGTTTGTCATGTAGCGCACAGCATAATTGGAAGAATACGAGTTTTCGTAAGATTTGTTCGACTGTCCAAGTTCGCCACTTATTATGTTCATAAGATAGACTCAGTAGTTTCCCAGCTCGCGGGCCTATTGTAAAGACGGGAATTGCATTTTTATTTTTGACTAGCTGGTGCTGAACAAGCTTCTTGTCTTGAATCATTCTACGTATATGATGACGCTTAAAGCCAAACAGTCTGCTAATCTGTACACTGCCTATGATACCAATACGACCAATTGCCTTCATCGCTCTTGTTTCTTGTGAAACACGGATCGGGGCATTTCCGGCTACATCATTTTCTAATAGAGTCGGTTCGAACCTCCAATCATGATCGATTGAGAATGGAGAACGTTTATTCAAAGGAATCACCACCTACATTATTGTAAAGGGACGGTTTATTCCGTCCCTCTCTTATCTTACAATTCATTAAATTTTTCTTATTATTCTCGCATGAATCCGTTGCTTCTTCGCGTCCACTTCGCGGATACGGATAAATACCCGACTTCTCGTTTTTACATGATCAAAGCGCATGTGCGGAACAAGTGCATCGACACCTGGTTCTAAGTTGACGAATACACCGTACTCGACAACGCCACTTACTTTGCCAACATATTCGCCTCCTTTGATATACCGTTTAGTGCAGTCAGGCCATGGTGATGCATGTACCGCTTTCTTGCTTACTGTTACGGTTTTGCTTTCATTATCTAACTCGATAACCTTTACCTTAAAGTGATCACCAGCTTGCACGACTTCACGCAAGTCCTCAACCCAACCGTAGCTGTATTCCTGCACAGGAAGATCTACTTGGATACCACCAATATCGATCTTAAGTGATTTATTATCTACATTTCTTACAACTGCTGTAATAACCGCATCTAACTCCAACCGTTTCCATGTCATAACTTCCATGTGTTCGATTGCCTCTTTACGAGATGCGATGAATGTATCCCCATCACGATCATAGTTAATCACCTTGAAAGCAATCGGCTCCCCGATCATTTTGCGTAGCTCTTTTGCATCACTAACACCTGAGAATTCTAGCGGGATATAACCGCGAACTTCGCCAACAACAACAACTGCACAAAGCTTGTCTAATTTAACCTCGCAACCAATCATTTCAGATTGCAAAATTAAATTGTTTTGCCTTGCTGCATAGACCTGAGCCCATCCTTGATCATAATTTTGATGCTCCATCTTGTCCTCATTAAACCCTTCAATTAATACACGTTTTAACTCACTCATTGTCAATTCCTCCTCAGGATTTGCCCGTAGGCTAGTTTGGATATAAAAAATACCCTTCCTAAAATGCGAAAAGGGTATCTTTACTCAAATGGGTCTTGCTCAAATGGTTGTGTGGCTATCTTATTTATTTTACCTTCTGGGGCTGATGTTAAAGTCTTAATGGGCTGTGCCGCATCTTCAAATGCTGGTTCAGTACTGATGAATTTCGGCCCCGCGAAAATCGGTGACGATTCGGGTGTGAATAATACCGACTCATTAGGATCATCCTCGAATTTCCTTTCCTTTGAGACTTCAGAAGTTGAATGAATCGGAATGGATTCTTTCTTTAAAACATCTTTCTTCTTCCATCGAAATCGATCCATCCAGTGTATATGTTCCCATTCCCTCTGCTGTTTCCAATCCTGTGGAATAAATGAGCCTTTTCCTAATTGTGGTGGCATTGGGGTACCCTCAATTAATAGTTTGGTGACGAAATGGAATCTCGGTAATCCGTCCATCAGCTGTGTATAGCTTACTCGATCTTCTTCTTTCTCCGAATCCCGATAGCTCTCTGGTAAGACGTTGGGTACTAGCGTTTGTTGCTTAAACGTACTCTCCCTGCGGATAATTTGCTTCTTACCAAACTCCCGACTAAACTCCATCGCATCATTAGCAGATAGACCACCGAACACGACCTTACTACGGCAGCTCGTCATGATGGACTGCTTCATGGCTTTGGCATTGATCTTACCTGCCTCGACTTCAAGCTGGCCTAAGGACTGAATTGCAAATATTCCGGCTGTCTTATATTCAGCAGCAATAGATAAAAATAGCTCAACGTCCGGATTAATATACCGCGAGTATTCATCCACGATCATAAAGTGGGGTACTCGAGTGTTTTCTGTGCCTGGTCTACGAAATGTCCCGCTTTGTAAGTGCATGATAACGAATTGTCCAAACGCATCCCCTGCTTTACGTAGCTTACCAATAGCTGTACTAACTGCTAGAACTCCACCTTCAGCAAAATGTCGATCCATGTCGAAGTCGGATTGGCCTGTCAATATGGGTTCTAAATGGCGATTGGACGTTAGATTCTCAAGTTGAGCCCGTAGACCAATAACAAACTGTTGGTATTTCTCACGCTGTGCTCCTAATAATTCAGAGCGGAAAAACTGAATAAGATCGGTTTCACCTTCCTTTCGTGCCAGCTCTGTTACCTTATCTTCGAGCAATACTGGATCGCGCATTGTACGAAGTACATCACCAAGATTCACATCATCATGGTAAAGACGTTTTAAAAGCTTTGTAATATTCCGACCTGCTAACTCCTGAACCGTTGCAAAGAAGGCTTCTTGTTTTCCGAACATGGACTTGAGTACAGTCACAGTCGCTTCAGCAACATCATCAGTATCACCTTTCATCACAGGAAAGCTATCTGAGTTTGGATTAGCCGGATCGACATAAGTACAAGGTATATCCATTTCCAAACATAGTTCATAGACCATGGCCGCAACATCACCTTTAGGCTCAACAATGGATAAGCCTAGTGGTATCCCTTTCTTTTTTTGAAGTAATAGCTGATAGATCATTGGCTTTAACAAAGTTGCTGTCTTGCCACACCGCGTTGGCCCTACAATCAACATATGCGTAAAGCAATCGCTCCCTCCCCAGGAAATCAAATATCATCACCCCTTTACTCATTTTTGAATGGAATTTCTTTGCCTAACGTTAATCGAATCTGTTGCTCATCCCCTCTACGCCCAATCCACTTCTTGAAAGGACTGATTTCATTGTGCAGCCTAACTAATTGCTCCTTATCAAAGTTACCTCGACGATGGATGAAGTTAAGAGATACCCGGTAGTTTGTAAACGTCAGGAAGCTTGCAATAAAGAGTGTGGTGATCAGACCTACTTTTCCTACAGCATTGGCTGGAATGGTAAATGGCAACACACGCTCATTCCATGCATCCCATCGACTCATAACTTCATACGCTACCCATACCCCAATCCAAAGTAAGGTAGTAAAAAAGTAGGTGAGCCAATTCCATTTATGCATAACCCACCCATACAAATAACCCACGATGCTCAAAAATACGGCTATCAAAAAGAGATAGATCGGCATACGTGGCAAATAATATAAAATAAGACCCCATCCCGTTAAGGATAAAGTCAACCACAGAAAACGCAGCATTTTGTATTCCTCCTATATTGATTATCTTTCAAAATGCATTTTGAAGGTCTGGATGGTGGGGTAGCAGTAGTTATTAGTGATTCGGATTCCAAGGGATAGGCATAATTTCCATCCAATGTGCCCCTGATACCTTACTTCGATAGAATTCTGCCTCTTCAGCCCAACAAAAAAGAAGCACATTCATGCGCTCCTTGTTATCTGTCTTTCCTTTGTATTCACGCAGAATACGTTCAAGCAACATGTTATCACCGGTTAGTGTTTCGACTGCATATTTTTTCGTGCCATCGTTAAATATGATTCCATATTGAAAATGATGTTTGCTAGCAGCCACCTGCTTAATCTGACCATCAACCTGCAACCACTTCGTCAACTGGTCCCCAAATATGAATTCCCGTATTATCCATACCCCCCTATCACTAAAAGGAAGAAGATAGATCGGTATTCCACCTGTAACTAATCCTATTGTTTTAGAATGTCTTTCAAAGGTTTCCCTGGTAGATTGATCCTTGTAGAACACTAAATAGCCAGTGATACTCGATTTGTCTTTCTTCTCGCTTTGGATTTCTTTGATGATTCGTTCGATTGTGATCTCGTAGGCTTGTTGAGCGAGAATATAAATCATATAGTCGCCACTAATTACAGAAAATGCTCCTAATACCAAGTCCCCACGATTCAAGCTGTACTTGCGCTTTATCATTCTAGAATCTAAATAAGTTATAGGACTACATTTAAAAGCAATTTCGTTGGCATCAGTGATGTAAGAACGTTGTTTCTCGGATAGTTCTAAGTCCCGCGCTCGAGCTTGACCTTTTTCGATGATTCCACGGTCTACCAATATCCGTATTCCCCGTTCTGATATACGGTAGTGAGCTTCTAGTTTCTTTGATTCTCTTGACCAGCTCACCTTCGCATGAATTAATCCTTCAATTTTCAGAACATGGATTCTTGCACCTGCTCGATTCTTACTTCCTTCGAAGAATTGAACAGCCACTTGATGTTTCGTCAGTTCCCTTAAACGATATAGTTGCTCGAGCAATGTGATATCTCTTGCTGTCCATTCCCTTGCTCGATTTCGTTTCTTCGGACGAGATTTTTCATTTGTAGGAAGAGGTAACTTTCCTCCACCTAAGATTGATAAGCCTAATTCTGAGATCGAATACTGCACATTCGTCTTATCTCCAACCTTTCCGACCTTTGAGGATATAAGTCCAGATAAACGCATATGACGCATTCTCTTATAGCAATAATTAGATCTGTGACTAAAGAATTTTTCAGATACCTCATTCCACGTTCTCATTTGCGCTTGGCTCAATTCTTGCAATACAAGTCGATCCGTTTCTGTTAATCTCACTTACCTATACACCCCCTTTCGCGTTCTGTTTTGGACATAGGAGAGTTGAAAAAGAATTATAATCAATATCTATAAACCACAAACAGCAGTCCATGGACGAGAAAATAACGTCCTAGACTGCCATTGTCTGTTTTGAGCTATCGTAATCCGTAAGTTCATTTAATGCCTTGTTGTATTCTTGGCTTGATAATTGATTAATTCATGTTGCCTTTTAATTTAATTTCTCAAATTTAAATTGAAATGAATTGCTCCCTTTTTCCACTTTGTGGCAAATAATGTTGTTAGTATTTGCGATATCAATCAACCTAGCTTGATTCTCACTTGTGATATTCAGACCTAAAATAATCTCTTTTGGAACAGGCAATTGGACTCTTTGCATTTTTTCGGATTTTTCAGCTAATAGCAATAATCGCCACTCTTTTTCATATTGCCAGTCTGAAGATTTTAAGGTAAGCGAATTTATCAAAAAAGACTTATTAATATCTTGACCTTCAAAAAATGTATCGTCTACTTCAATTAAAGAATCACTATATCTTACAGGTAACAACAATTCAGTTAAATCATTTTTAAGTTCCTTAAAATTGTAACCAATACAAAATCCTTTGGACTGGTCAGCATAATGCGCCCACAATAAAGTTGAATTACGAATTTCAGAAAAACTACAAATCCGATGCAATTCATCATTAATTTCTATTAGATCATTCTGGTATTCTTTAAGTTTATCTTGCAGCAGCTTATCAGTGAATTTCCATATGCGAATCCACGCTGCATAGTGCTCTTCTGGAATAGACAATGATTCCAAGAGTCGTAAAATAAAACCATCCCGCTCTTCATATTCATTAATTTCAACTGCTATTCTAAAACCTGTTTTCTCATAAAACGTATTTATAAACCCTTGATATATCAGTTTCCACCGGTTTTTATAATCAATAAACATCCTTCCTTCATTTGGGTCATTCAAGTTTGAGGGAGAAGACGCTATAAGAAATCCGTTTTCGAGCGCATTGATAGTATGCGGAGTGACGGCTCTGTACTTATAAACAATATCAGGCATATTCTGATTTTTTATATTTACAGCATGGATTGTCTCCGCGTGATTATTAATTGGTTTGAACATTAATCGGTTGTACTCATCAATCCACATATTATCTTCCTTTTCCGATTGTTTATTCTACCATTTAATCATATATTATCTGCCTCGTGATTTACTATTTATTTCTCCAAAGAAATGTTCTTATAAAGCAACTAGGCTAATACCTGTTAGCTCAATGAACTTCCGATGATGTCCGCAGCCTGATTGTGCTAACGTACTCGTTACTTGAAAAAATTATAATTAAGATATTTTATTCAAATTTATAAGAGTCATCATTCATTCTAATCTATGTGAAATGCCTGCTTCAATATCAATAATAAACTTTTTTTCGGCATCCTTAAATTATCAGTTGTAACCAGTTTCATATTGATTCGGATCTTTTGTAGAGGTCAACACTACCCAAGTCCAATTTTCTCCTGGTCCCAGCGCTATCCCTCTAAGTTCATCGGTATTTATCTCAACTGAGATGTGCATTTCCTTACTTGTGTGAATGTTTCTTATATATAATTGTTCATGACTGTTTTCTTGATCCATATTAATCAAGTCAATGCGATATTCATACTTCTTATCAGAAGTTATCTTTTGCGTTGAAAAGTAATAGCTCCTACGACACCTAGTGAAATTGTGACTAGAACTAATACTGATGCGAAGAATAAATCGGCTGTGTTGTGAACATTACTGGTAATATTACCAACCCACACAACCTCAATTATTAAAACAATAGCCCAAATAACATATCCTATTCTCATCTTCATCCCCCTCAACTCAATTGTATCATAGCACATGTTTTATATTCCAGATTTCCCTATACTATCCTGCCTCCCCTTTATATCACTTCTAAAATCACTTACGTGTGCAGGAATATTTTTATTAGTTTAATGAAGGAGTTTGTGCATGGGCTGCCTTACGGGGTCTTCACACTCAACTACGTTTCGCGAAAGCCCCCTACAGGCTTATCGCTTTTCAACTCCTGAGAGATAAGCCTGAAAACACTTGAATTATAAGATTTTTATCATATATTTATTCTTGTTCTTATCGGTTATTTATTCGGATTACTAATTTCGTTACCAATTATATACGAAAATGATGTCCCTTTTGATAAAGGCCATTCACATATCCAACTGTGTTTAAGCCATTTTCCCGGCTAGATATGAACATGGAAATATGATTTTTCTTATCCACATCTAAAAATCCTTCTTCCATGTACGATAGTTTTCCCCACTCATCACCATCAATCAAACGGCCATATCTTGCAGCATTTATTAATGCGCTTCGGTTGCGGTTATCTAAATCACGAATCTTCAAATCCGAATAAAAGTGACATACATAAAGAAATGCTTTATTTTTAGACTTAGGTCGTTCTGCTGCTGATTGGAGTGAAAGTGCATCATTGGTTGCTAGAAGGTAACTATGTTCCACTGCTTTTAGATATGAAGAAATGCCCATATCCTTTTCTTTTAAAGCAAGTTCTCTCTGAAAATACAAAGGAAGTATTCCCTCATAAGATAATTGAATCACGTTCTCACCTTGAATATCGTGGTTCGTGATCGTACAGCGTGGATAGGGAGTAACAGCTGTTGAAGAAGGTTTATATTTATTGACTTCATCTTCTTTCTCCACTCCATTATTATCAAATACTCTTTCTTCCCACTCCAATTCTTCTTTAGTCCAAATCATTCTTCGTCTAAGTGCGATCTGTTTACCTATTGAAAGCGTTGATCTTACCATCATCCTATACGTTTCTTCCATTTCATCCATATCAAGAGCGTCCCAATTCCTATCATGATACTTTTGATAATCTTCATCCGTCATTTCTAAATCTCTCCAATCTATATATGTGCGGCACTTATGCCGTCAAACAATGGCTTTAACTGCCGCAGTTATTGACGCAATAAAACGCATGAACTGAAGCCTATTGCGGCATTCAAATGAGATTCCATTCAATTGAAGTCGAAAGGATCGTTAGCATTTCGTTTCACCAATGGTTTCTCATGTTCACCAGACAGAATAGATTCTAAATTTATGTGTTCTTCTCTTGCCTTAGCTTGATAATCATTCAGCATATTAAATATGCCGTCCTCTTTTTTTGGACGTTCATATTGTTTGATCACTCCCACTAACTCCTTTATTCGCATAGGTAAGTTTAAACCTGCAAATATCGAATAGACAATGAGCTGCTTTGTATGCTCATCAGTGTATGTTGCGACTGGGCGTTCGCTAGCATATGGTGCATAGCTCAACAACTGTTTTTCTACAGTATCCACCATTCCCAGAGTGAACATTCTCTTAGCACCCGCATGGCTGGCGATCATACTAACGGCTGATCGCGTTGCATCTTGAAAATCATATCCATCGGATAACACTCCTGATTCAATAGATTGCTTAATCTTATGCAAATACGTTCCTTGATTATCTGCATCGACTGCGTGTTCATCTATCAAACATTTCCCAAACGTAACAACGCCTGACGATTGAAACATTTTAAGTAACTCAGATCCGTCAAAGTGATATCCTGAAATGGGATTGTAATTCGCTGTGACCACGTTCAGTTCATGTAACGTTTGTGCAATATAACGGTTGCTGTGATCCAGAAATGATGAGATACTTCCATTTGAATTTTCTTTCAAATAATCGGTAAATAGCTTTTGATTGTCCACAATCAATATGCTCCCAAGTCCACGTATCGCTTTCGCTATAACCTGTAGGCGTTGAATCGCATTATCTAGAACCTGAAATCCTTCTTGATCTCTTGGAAGAGTAAGAATTAATCCTGAACGCTTTGCGAAGCCGTTTGCATGTAACAACCTAATAGTTTGAATAACCGAACCGGTTCCTGTTCCTCCGCCGAGTCCACAGACAACAAAAACGAAATCACGATCCGCAAAATAATCTGTGACTTTTTTTTCAATATCGTCTTTATACGTTAAGAACGCCTCTTCTCCAATATGAATATCCCGACCAGCTCCACGTTCGTAGCCGCGAAGCACATACTTGATTGAGTTCGGACGATCCGGTACTTTGCGGAGATCCACTTCATTCGTATTGATTAGAAACGCTGAATACGGGTTCATATTATTTCGCACATTAAGCCGTATCGAAGCGCATTCACTGGCTATCGAACACCCACCCATACCAAGTCCAAGAAATCCGTATTTTAAACTGATCTCCATCCTCAATTCCCCCTATCTTGAAGTTGACTAAATCGGATGATTTCGTGGCCTAATTCAGATAACGAATACATCTTTGCTCGCCCTACACCAAATACCTCTACAAGTCCGGCTCCTTCCAATCTTGCCGTCATTTGATCAAGCGTATGTCGGGACCGTATGGGTAGATCGTATGCATCACCTTTTTTGGATAAAAAGTGACTATTCGTTATTTCTCTTAACCTTTCTTTGTTTATTGGCTTTCCATTGAGTTTTAAAGCAGCCATAATCCATAACCCACTACCTGCGTTACCTAATAAGCAATCTAATATCTGTTCTCGGGTCATGTTGCTTCCCTCCTTTCTATCCCTTTACCTATATGCAAAAAGCCCCTACCGGAAGGTAGAGGCTCACAATCATTGCACTCTATGAATTTGATACATATCTGTCCACTTATTTAAAATGTGAATCCGAACAGGTGTCTGTTTAATAACACCATTACTGTATTGCACCTTAAAAACAAAATCGAGATAACCATTATCTAGCTGTTCGAGTTTCGTCCAATCAGGGAATCGAAAATCATCCAGTGGAGGATCATTGACCTCTCCTTCCCATATCGTACGTTTTACATTCGTATAAGAGAGATTTCTATTCAATAATCCCCATGCTGGGTGCCATTGATAAGGCTGTGTAATAGGATAAGCCGTCCCGCTTACTTCTGTCCAGACTGCTTCAGCGATTGTTGCCGATCCAGTATCCGTTGTCTGCGCTGATAAATCAAATCTTTCTCCTGCCCAAAACTGGTTGTCGGTTCTCGCATCGTCTGGATACTTTATATTATATCCTGCACGTTTATCATTCCAAGAATCCGTATGACCGACTTGGGCAGTAATCCCTAAAGCTCCTACATTAACGGTCTTGGTAATGGTATGGCTACTTCCTTGCGTGTCCGTTGCTCTAAGAGTGATTACATATGCCCCTGTTGTTGGACTATAAATCGTATGAGCAATTGTTGAGTTCATATAGGTCGTCCCATTCGGTCTCTTGATTGTCCATAGATAGGAAAGCGAATCACCATCAGGGTCACTCGATAGATTAGATAACTTAATGGTATCTCCCTCCCAGACAGGTTTTGGTGACCAATCAAAGTTGGCTACAGGAGGTCGGTTGTTTATAAGTATAAATGGCACGTTTACTGATTGCGTTTTACCACTTGGAGTCGTAGCTGTGAACCGAGCTATATAATTACCGTTTGTTCTACTCGGAATGAGATACGAGTTTAACCAACTCTTTAATGCCCCTTGTGTTGTAGACGTGAAAGTTCGACTCACCGGTGATGCAGATCCGTAAAACATCGATGCTGTAACTGTTGAGGCATATTTAGATGTGCCTGCAGCTAACCCATAGGATTGATTAACAACTATGGTATCTCCTGATGCAGGAACCGTAGGCAGTAAGTTGATTGGCGTATTCACAGTCACAGGAAACTCTAAATAGTTTGTCTGACCAGCTTGACCAATCGCTGTAAGTCTTAAATTATAAATTCCGTCAGGCGTTGAAGCTGGTATTGTATAGACAATATCATTCCATGTAATGTCATCACCTGTTTTCGTGCCGGTATAATAGGATACCGTTTGTGCTGTAGTCATCTGAGTATTGCCTTGGAACAATGCCACACTCAGGGAGTGCGAATACGGATACCGGGTCCATATATTATATATTCGTAACTGTTCACTAGCCGGTATGCTACTCATTGTGAATGTCCCAAGCTCTGTTCTTGCATTAGCTGTTAGTTGGATCGATGGAGTAGAGCTTAGAGTAAAATTGAGCGTATACACATTAGACCATGCTAATTCCAAATCTTTAACCTGATATTCAAGGGTGTATGTTCCCGGAGATAAAAAATCTGGAATTGCATAAACCCAACTTCCAGATCCTTGTCGATAGCGGACTTTACGATCTATGATGCCTTTGTCTTTATCACTGAATTGATGATCCAAGTCATATGATTGATCGACCCATACCGTACGATAACAACTACAGTTCGTAGTATAAGTCCAATCCAATGTTGCTAGTGCTATCGGTTTCCGATGAGCATTTATTCTAATATGTGATTCATTTGAAAAATAACTATAAGGAGCAAATGCCGGGCTGATCGATGGTCGATCTTGGACACGTCGATAGACCGTATATTGACCCGGCAAGGTAAATGATGTTCGTAGCATTTGAGGCTCCCATGCATTCGCATTATATGAGCTTACTGCATAAGCCGCTGTTCCTTGCGGATTATCATAGAAACTAGGATTATGGATATACATCGTCTGTTGAGTAATCAAAGGATCATTCTCGGAATCAATTTCTTGTGTATAAAGATTGAACAGTTCATTGAGCTCTACGGTTTCCGTTGAGATAGGTGGATTAAATGAAGCGATATAATCTACCACACTCACAATAATTGTTTCAATACTCTGGCCCGTGTTCAGAATGAAATGATCAAAAGTTGTCTGTGTTTTGATACTATTAGAACCCACGAGAATGATCTTTGCATCCGACTGTGCCCTGGCTGTATTGAAATCTGTTAAATCATTAATAATACCGTCTGAAATGTATACCATATACTTATTTGATGTTATACGAGTAAATGGATTGGTGTAGGACTGCCTCACATCCTTGTAGATCGTTCCAGAATAATAACCCGTATATTGGTTTACATACTGAATGTTAGACACCCATACTTGACGAGAACGGTAAACGGTACCACTATAACTTGCGCTCCGTGAAAAACTATATTTCCACCCACTTGCAGCCGTACAAGGAGTAGAAGAATAACTATAACTCGACTGACTCAAAGTACCAGAGTACCCATCACTACTATAGGAAACAGAACTTGGAATGGTACTAGATACGGTTTGCGAACAAGCAATACCAGATCCAGACTGGCTTCGAGAATCTGATGCCGATTTGCTCTCATTAACCGTCTGATAGCCTCCGTAGTCGTAATTATACCCATTATTACTTACGCTAGAACGCGATAACGTCCCAGAGTAACTATTACTTGAATAGGATACGGAACTTGGTGGATAGGATGTTCCCGTCGATGATGAGGTTGAAGCAGGTTGACTGTACGTATACGTATGCAAATCCCACGAGTTAACCTGTGGATCCATGCTCTCAAGCCGCAACTGGTTATTAATCGTCACCCCATTGGCATTCACATAATTGATCTTACTCTGGGTCAAGTTCCGATCAAGCATCAGGTAGAGATCTACTTCGGCACGTTCGAAAGGAATATTTGTGAATATATCACTATATGGAATATAATTATCCACTTCAAAAACCGTTTCTACCGTTGTTATTCTCTTATCTGCAGTTGTGATATGTGATGCTAGTGTATCTTGACCGAAATTCTCATCTACAGTAGCTACAATCTTATATCGACCTAGTTGATTAGCTGGAGGTGTGTATTCACTACCTAGTGGCGAGTTTAGGGTTGTAATGAGTTGACTGAAACTGTGATTGTTATTGACATCATAATAAATTTTAATAGAGTGCGTATCTATGATATCCCCATCGGTACTGACCACATCATAAAACATCGAGACACTCTCACCACGCCCAATTTGACTGCTATACGGATGAAGGATAACTGCAGGTGCATAATCTTGTAGAATGCTAAAATCCACAATGTATGGGTCCGAGGTACGTCCCAGGGTATTTGTAGCTGTTAATGTAATTCGATAAGTCCCTTTCTTCTTATAGAGCATCTCCTTAACCATATCCGAATTTATACCCATACGCCGATCGCTATCGCTTGAACCGTTTGTTCCTTCGAAAGACCATGACCAGTTGTTAATTGGATATGCTGCTATAACATAAGGATTATTAACATTCGGATCCAATGATGTATTATCAATGGTCATTTTGCGGTTTTCCTTCCATGTCCCACCACTCATTTTGTATTGCGCTCGTGGCTTCGTATCATGAACTTTGACATACCTTGTCTCTTGGCAACCTTGATCTCCATCGAATGCCGGAGTTTTCGGTGTCCAGTTTACTGTAACCATGCGCAGACCATCTTGTTCATCACCAAAAATGTAGGCACCACTAAAAAACTGTGTATCATTTACAGGTAAGCCATCTATGATTACAGAACGAGATTGAACCCTACTCATATCTGTATTATCTGATGCCACAAAGGGGACGATATCAAACGCATCTTGTGGTATGTTAGGCGTACAAACTAATGGATCGATGACCACTACCTCTGGTGGTGGATCTGGTATAGAAGTTGGTTCGGGTGCTGGTTCATCAAATGAAAGCGTGTATTGTACAGGCACAGAGGACTTTTTAGTTGTTGTTTGTTTATTGTGATAGGTTGCTGTAGCTGTCAGAAAAACTTTAAGTGTTCCCCCCTCTGCATAGTCAGATTTAATAACGGGTATATCGATGTCGTTGTATCCTTGATTACCATATAAAATGACATCCGGAGTAGTGAATGTTTTAAGCGTGGTCAACGGTTTGCCCTGATGCTGCACTTCAATTTTCAATTCCCATTTCTCTAAGTCTTCTCGTGTGTAGTTAGCTGCTTTCATATAATCTTTGCTGGTCCCAGTCATGAAAGCATCGTCCTGAATTGTTCCAGACATACGGAATTTTAGATTGAAAGTATTACTAGGAAAACTATTCAACTCCACACTGCTGCCGTTCGGGTATTTATCATTGATGGATGGATTATCTGCTGGAAAAGGATCTATCTTCGCCACAACTGGCGTAAGGGCTTTACTTGTTATTTCATCGAGCATGAACGTTTGGTACCAGACTTTGTTATTCGCTCCAATTGAAAACATTCGACCACTACCTGGAGCCCATACTGTAGGATTTTGTTGGACGTACATATAGTTGAATAGGTATTTAGTTAAATCATTTATGGTTGAATTTTGGACGGTTACGGCTTGCGTTTTGATGATTTGGTTGACAATATTGATAGATGTACCAGTAATTGCATCTGGATTGTCAAATCTACCTCCTAATAGAGGTGAAAAATCAGTTGGTTTATTCGGATGTCCACTTAACAAACTATTACTCCACGGCCTGTATATCCATTTGCGTTCACCAGGATCAGAACCATTCTTGTCGTTGATGAAATAAGGGTTCGTGAACAAATTGCCGAGCTTGTCCCATCCGTAATAGCGGTATTCCCCACCATTAAAGTAAGGGTGAGCACCGCTTGAACCGTTCTGCAAGACACCACTTAAATTTTGCCACTTGGGTTTGAACTGATTGTTAGGAATTTTAGTCACATCACCATAAACCACGATCCCTAGATCGTTCCAATAGGTGGTGTTAAATGGCATTCCATTCGTACTGCATATTGGAAATGTAGGTGGTGGATTAAGATTGGCATTAGCGTCAAGATTCTGACATTGCACCTGAGTAATTGCAAAGGCTTCCACCGGTTTAATGGTGAAAGCCCCTGGGACTAAGATAATGGCAATTAGGATGATGGAGATTAAACGTCGATGTTTCTTCATCATAAATCACTCCTATCTGTCAGCATACGCGGATATGGAAATTTGTAAAATGTTAAGTCCACCTTGATTAGAAGAAATAACGACTTGGCGATTTTCAATAATCTTGTCGACCTTAGTAAGAGTCTGGTTGTTATGATCTTTTAAGCTATCTACGATCAACTGATGAACCTCTGAACCCTTTTCCATAAATATAGAATTAAGAAAACGAAGTAAGCTATCTGATCGTCTTTCAAATCTTACCTCTGCACCAGCTACATTAATTCCATAGGTATTTGTAGACATACTAATTAACATGTCATAATAAATATTTCCTAAATACCATTGTGAAGGATTACTGCGATCTTCAATCCCCTCTAGCAACATCTCATAATCCTCGTAATAATAATGGGATGCACCAAACTGTTCAATTGCACCCGTTGCATACTGAAGGTCTTTTCGTAATTGATCATACACATTTTTCATTTCCCAATTGGCAAATACATGAATCCTCGGCCCACGTCCTGCTTCATAAAATACATTGGAATATGGAACGCCTTCTAAATTCACTGTTATAGGTGTGCGAATCTTATTGTTATTGATTCGCTCGATAACGGAAATAGCCTCTGCTCTTGTAATTGCTCGCTTCGGTTGAAAGCTTCCGTCTGGATAACCCAAGAGAATACCACGAATCATCGATTCTGCACCCGCAACTTCCCACCCAGGAGTAAACTTTGTAAAATCATTCATTTTTGTAATAGCAAGTTTGGCATATTCTTCATGAACAACTCCATCAAACCAGACTGCCATTAAATTGACGATTTTGGATGCTTTCTCACGGGTCAACGCTTCGTCATAACGACCCTCAAACTCCCAATCATTGATCACTCCCAATAACTTCGCACTCTGAACATGATTAATATAAAAGGGAGTCCCTTTACTAAAGTCATATGATAAATTTGTGAAAAAGTCTTCTCTCGGAGATTCAGGAATACGGCTAAGTGTAGACTCAGCCCAACCCCGTACACCATCATCATTCAATTCTGAAAAAGACAAGAACATCATCGTTAGGAACTGTGCTACAGTTACCGAATCATTCGGACGAAATGTACCGTCTGGAAAGCCACTCACATATCCCTTAGAAACAGCTTGTTCAATATTAGTCTTTGCCCAATGCGTGGAGATATCACTAAGCACTGGAGTGGTATTAGCACTCATAGTCATTGGGAACACGCTAATTAATAAAATTGCTGTTAACAACAAACATAAAATTCGCTTCATAAATTTAATCCTCCCATAATTATTGAATCATATTCATTTTTTTCTCATGTATGGCTGGTATCCGAATAGGTTGTTCTTCGACCATTCTGCGTATTAAACTCGGATGTGCAGTTTCAATGACCGCGATTACGGCAGGGCCTTCTAAGTATTTTGCAATTCTATAAGTTGAATTCTCGTAGAGATAAGGAAATTCTACTGATTGCTCGTCTATCACTTCAAAGTGAATAATACGAACTTCTTCAGTGAGTGGGCTGGTATCCCTAGGTTGAAGATCAGCGTCCAGCCCCAAATTCAATCGAAGAGTTTCTAAAAACATCTCATATGCTTCAGTACTCTCTATTACAATTCTACCATTATTTATGGTATCTTTTCTAGCCAATTGCACCGCATCATGAGTTGACAAATTATTAGCACTCTTCAATAACTGCCTCAACCGATCCCACTCTTGATTCTCCTCTTGGAAAAGCCAGGTATAAGAGAAAATGAGTATAGCAAATAGCACCTTTATTATAGTTGAACCCATATCAATCTTCCTTTATTAAGAGATACTCTCGCTCGTTGTGTAAGTGTGTGCATAATATTCAGTTGGTAGATTTATATTGCCTAAACGGTATAAAAACATGGGTAAACGCGGTGCTCGAATAATGATATCTAGCCGTTGTCCACGCTCTTGCTTTTCTAGCTGAGATTCAATATTTACTTCACTCGGATCAAATCCTAAAGCTGATAAATTGTCTAATATTTCTTGCCTTAACTCAGGAGTGACTATTCCTTGTGGAGCTGCTTTCTGAGCTGCGTATTCTGCATTGGCTTTCACTGCTACATCCAGCATATAGTCTTGATGGCTGATAAGTGGCTGGAACAACACGAACACAAATAGCCATAAGAAAAAAAGTTGAGCCAACGTCGTTGTCTTCATTGTCCAGCCCTTCCTTCAATAACTTTCAATCTTTTTGTAATGATCAACGATAACCTCTTGATTTCTCCCGATAAATCCAAAGGAAAAGTCGGTAGTAAGCCCAACAATAAGAAGCATAATTAGGATTGTATATAACGTTCCTAAAATTTTACTTTTCATTATAAAAATAGAGCCACTCGAAAGCAGCTCACTCCTTCCTATGCTAAATAAATAGGTAGTTCAATTTGTTCAACAAAAGCAACAGCGGGCGGCGGTGCGATATTAGGTGAGTTGTCCTCAATATCTGTAAACACGCCTCGCACATAGCCGACTATAAATACTGCAGCTATCCCCACTACAAAAAATCCAATCAAAAACGTCCAAAACAATTCCCCAAAAACTTTACCTTTCATTTTTCATTTCTCCTTTTTCTTCGCTAAAACAGCGAGATATTGTTGGTAGTTATCGAAATGTACTGCATTAACAGCACAACGATCATAAAAATCACTAAAGCCGATGGTAGTGACATAAGTGTGTTAAGTATTGGAGCAATTGCTTTCTTTCGCTTTAAATAATGATCTTGTGATACCTTCTCAATAAAATGACCTAAACTATGATCTTCTGCACCGTTTTCTACAGATTGGATCGCATTTAATAATTTGTGCAAGAACAGATGATTCGGAGGAAATCTAGTCTCAAACCACTCGAATGCCTTACTTCCTTCCGTCGTCAATTGCTGTGCAAACATAATAAGATCGCCACTCAGTAGCGGTAAAAAGTCCGCTGAGTGGCGACAAAAGGTAGGCAATTGAACTTTTTTGGTTCGTTGTTGAAGTTCGTACAATCGAGCAAGAGCGATAAGTTCACCATCCCTTTTTGTTTCATATTGCACAAGCTTCTTTTTCATCTTCATTATAAATCTTAATCCTGACGGACCGGATAACAACAATATCATTGGAGAGATTACCATAGGAGGTGCGAATGCAAAACCGGAAGCAATCCATGGATTTAAAAAGAATCCCAGAACAATTCCATATCGGATAGCTTGATATCTCTTAACCGGTATCGTCAGTCCAAGTTCATTAAACTGACGATGAAGCAGCTTGTTCTTAAAGATATGTGATGATAACTTTTTAACTGGCAACTGACGAAAGGCTAACGTTGCACAAACATAAGCCCAGATACAGATTAAAAGACCAATGATGTAATTAATATTAACCACCTCCTTTCACTTTGGTAATGGGGTTTACTTTCTACCCAAAAGAAATAACCGCCCTAGAAAAAGGCGGTTATTTTGAACTCGTTCTTTGTTAGTAACGTATGGCTGGCTAAGTCCTTATTTGAATGGATAGGTTCGTATAGCTAAGATTATACGTTGCTGCTAAATGTTTTAGTGTCTGCATTATTTTTTAAATGGTATAAGGTTTTCAAATGAGACGAAGCACTCATAAGTAACACGGCTGTCTTTTCATATGTGTTGGGAATTTTAGGATGTATGCCATAATGAATCGCATTCCGAGAATCCCTAACTACATCCGACCAAAAATAAATTTCTTTTAGTTGATGAGGTTTCACACCTGTCTGCTTTATCACTTCTATAAATATGTCCTGTCTGCTCTCGTAAAGGCTGATCACATGTTGTATCCGATTCATAAAATTAGATTCGTTTTTTAATTTCTCTTTCTGTTTTTCTGCACCCTTGATTTGATCATCGGCGTAATTATAGAGAGAGATTCCAAGCTCGACCCACGCTCCTTCCACTGCTTTCCCTAATAATGTAACAGCGGGACGATACAACTCTTGCCGAAAACAAGAAATAGAGTCCTCAAGTGCTTCATGTACGTCTTTATGAATATTGGACCCAATTTCATTTGCGTAAATTTCAGGGTTAAACAAGACAAATTCAGGGCCATCTTTCTTTCTCTTGGAAAATTGAATCACGAGAATATGGGGAATCAGCAATGATGCGTTATCGAATATAATTGATAAGTTGCTCGAACCATTGTGTTGTAAATGTGTATATTTTATATCAGGTCTAAAGTGATAGTGCCTATCTAATGAACCGTAATAATACCCTGAATGTATAAGAGACCATACAGCTTCACAGTAGGCCAAACCATAAGAAATATACTGTGCAGTTTGCTTTATTTGTTCATGAGTTGGTGAATCATAAAATGAGATTGTACCTGGGTTAGACTTTCCATGCATTGATGTGAATATCTCCAGCAAATTTTTGGTATCAGTAACCTCGTCAATTTGAGAGACCAAGAATTGTTTTGCTAATAATATAAGAGGATTAGAAACTACCACATACTGAAGCACCGCTTCTTTGAACTGTTGTTCCCTCATGCACAATTCACCCTTATAATTGTGATTGTAATAACCCCTACTTTAACATATATATTGGGAGAAACCTCACTTAATCTACCCGTTATCGCAATAATAAACTCAACATCCAGGCTTAATAGTGCCTCTGAAATGTAAAAAATCCCATATCTAAGATATAGGTTTATCACTTGTTAAATATTTACAAAAAATTGCGCGGACTTCGTCCACTTGGTTATATATCTATATTATTACACTACCCGCAAAAATACAAGAACTATTTAGGTAATTCGCCTAATTATTTATAATCCAATCTCGGTTTATTTAAGAATAGTCCAATTACAAATGATGCCATCGTGGATATAAATATAAGCCCTAAGAATACGACTCCCTGCACCGTTTGGAACTGCAGCCTAGCATAATTTGACCATCCAATAGACATAGCCGTTCCACCGCAGATTACAATAATTGAAATCATATTAATCCAAGTACCTAAGTGAATCGCATCACTCATCTCAGATTTTCCTTCGAGGATATTAAACAGTTGGCTTTCCATCGAGGCAATTAAGGTTTCTAGAGATCTCCCCATCCCACCACCTGTTTTATATTCATGAATGATGTCTGCAGCGAAAGATACAGCAAATGTTGAGCCAATTACTCGAACAAACCTTTCCGCTTCTCTACCTAATTCTTCCTCATACATATACGATGTAAAAGAAAAACTTAATAATTTTAACGGTCTTTTTAACACGTTAGAGATCGGAAGTTCATCAGCTGTTCGACTTAGGGCTGTGTCTACAGCCAAGTGAGAATGTCTTGACATAACTTTAAGCAATTCTAGTAAATCGTACCCGGCCTTCACTTTCCTCGATATGTAACGCACTCTTAAGAACAAATAAGGAGTAGTCGCAACCAAGGACGAGATAAACAACGAAAACCCTTTTCCTAGATTCACGTTGCCCATTGTCTCCATGTTACCAAATGGGTTAGATGTGGTCAGTGTCAGTGTGAGTTCAGATGTAAAGAAAAATATAGTAAAGAAACTTCCTACAAACAATAAGAGGGTCAGAATGAAGAAGCGATATACACTTGCAACAGGTTCATAATTTTTTGCCACTAGATAAAGCATCGTTTCTAAATGAGTAAATGATGTGTTTCTTTTTTTAAGCTTTCCCAGTTTATTGAGCATACGTATGCGTTGTTTTGTCTTTCGAATATATGGGGTTAATGCCGGGTATAGCATTCCGCTTAAGCTAATAAGAGACAATAACATAAAAAACCAAGTAATAATTATCAAATTTCACGCCTCCAATAAAACCTTGGACTTTTTGCTTTCAGTCCTTGGATTTTCTAACTCTCTTCTATTTGTTAATTGCATTAATTCGTCAATGAGTGAGCCAACAGCATCTGCATTCTTAAGTTTCATTCGTTCCAGCAATCCCTTTGATAGTTGAGAACTATATGACCAGTTACCTGTTGAATGATCGTATCGCATTAAATCGTAAGCTGCTACATCACCGTCTTCATACCGAATTTCAGAAAGCCTAATCAGCTTCTTCTTACCATGTCGCAGAGGTTCAAGTACCGCAACCATCTCACAAGATTTAAGACTGGATATTAAATGAGCTTTTAAACTACCTCCGCCGTTTGCGTATACCGCAGATGCCCCTTGATAGGGAATATCTTCCGCATCCTTGGTATGGTATGTCCCAACCATCCCCCGATAACCCTTTTCACCAGCAAAGTTATAAAATTGCCACTCATACCATCGCATTTCAGTCATGTACATGATGTCTGGATCGTGACGAAGAGATTGAATCCCTACATCCATAAGCTCATCATCCGCTGCCTTAATCGGAATAAATCTATGCCCTTTAATCGTTAAAGGTAAAGTAGATTCCGGATGCTTTTCGATCATCACTACACCGGTTGAAATATCTGCTAACGTGAGTTGTTCACCCACTAACGTATTTGCAAAGGTGGTTTTGCCTGAGTTCACTGGACCTGACACAATGATATTGGGATACGTTTTTAATAAAGCACGTAACATCGACACTGCCTCATAAGGGATAAGTCCTGTTCCTGCCTGTTCATCCAGTGTCATATATTCCGTAATCTGTCTGCGAAATGTGATCGTTGTAAACCCATCCCATACGCGATCGGGTATCCAAATTGCGATGCGAATAAATCGTCCTGGCCATAGCGGATCATCCATCTTAAATTCCGCTGTCGGAGTTGAGCGATCCAACTTAATTGTCGAATCATGTCGAATGAGTGCTCGTTGCAGTTTTTCTGTACGAGCAATAGATGAAAAAGAGAATGGGTACGGTCGGTATTCTCCTTGATGTGCATAAAAGATATTTCGACCTACAATTTGCAGTTGGGAGCTCTCCGCATATTCACGATCATGAAACCATGCATAACAAGAAGCAAATCCAATCCACTCTTGAAATAATGCCCCGTTAATATCCAACTTTCGATATTCGGCTGGCGCTATACCTGAAAAAGGATGTACACGTAAGTACTTTTCTATTTCATTCAATGAAAAAAGCACCGCTTCTCGTTCGCCAAGTAGTGCTTTCTCTGTCATGTTCGTAAGAGATACATCATCTTCCATCTTCTTTTTGATATGTTCGTTCATTTCTTCTAGGTATTTGAAAAAGTCCTCTGTTCCTTTGTATTGGGACAATACACGACCTTTGAGTGAGAACATTTAGAGCCATCCTTTCTTTGGGGTTGGATTCATACCGAATGCTGCCAAAATAGGTTGACATGATTTCTTCAGAGATTCCATTTCTTTATCCGAATTAGGTAAAACTAACTGATTCGTTGAGCCTTTATACGGCATCGCAAATAATGGCTGCATCGTGTGAGCCTGTGCAATTGTTTTAAGTGACACTTCATCACTACCAGCTCGATTCGATACAACATGCCAATGCTCAGAGGGTATCCCTAGATCACTAGAAATCCTCATTAAAGATGATAACCTCCTTGTATGCGATGGTTGGGTCACCATGATCCGAATAGCTGATTGTTGTAATCCACAGAGCCATGCTGCACTTTCAGGTATTGAACCAAAATCAGCAATAATTACATCCGCTTCCTTCTCAACTACTTGTAATAAATGTTCAATCTCGTTTTCTTCATAATCTAGTATAGAAAGTAAATCCTCATTCCCAGGTAAGTATTTAAAGCCATTTACTTTCACTAAATGACTTAGATCCTCAGGCTGAAGAACATGAGCAATCATGCGTTGCCGCCATCGATCGATGCTTATCGTGGAATCCCCTTCCCAACCAGCATTATATAGATTTAGTCCTAACATAATCACCTTCTTTTCAGTAGCAATCATATGTGATAGGGTAGCAGCGATTCTGGTCACGCCAACCCCCGCCATCGTTCCAAAAACACCAATGAGATTTTTGGATTTATCATTTGATCGAAACCATGCATTCATTTGTTCCAAGAAAGATTCTTTACCAATCCCCGGTCTAAGAAAACGAATCCTATGTGAAACACATAATGCTGCAGGTGTGTGCCAGCCGGAGATTCCTTGGTCCAACCATGCGTATACGATTTCGTTTTCTGGGTATTTTCCTCGAAGTAGAGTAATACCTTCCATCGAATATTCTTTACTCGTAACCATGATAACGTTTTGTGCAATATCATCTGGAAGTACCCGACAGTGTATTGCATCATATTTATGTTCACGCAAGAGAGATATCCATATGGGATCCACTCCTTGAGCAAATACCTTCATTGATTTGACCCCTCCACACGCGAGGCCCACACTTGATAGCCTCCTCTTATTTTTGTTTCTAGGTATTTCGCTTCATCAAACGTCAAAAGAAGTTCTAAATGTCCAATGCGTTCTGTGGATGTAAGTCGGTCATTGGTATTACCTTTATCCGTATCTCGAACCATATTTCCAGCATCACTTCTAACTGCAATAACACGCACTGACTTTTTCAAGGATAAAAGTTGGTGGTCCTCAGTCTCTTCATCATGATTTTCCATTTCTTGATTTAATCCACCTTGATTGAGAGATTGATCCTGATTCTGCTCTCTACTTTCTAGTCGATATAAAGAGATACTCACATAGTCTCCAGCTCGTAAAGATGCGTTTACTGCGTATATAGCGACTCTAGGGATCGGGAAGATCATTTCTCCCGCAGAAGGATTCATATTGTCGATATCTATGAGTTCCGGGCTTAGCACCGTCCCTTGAGGTAGATCGACATTTGTCTTCTTTCCGATCACACTTGTTGTGGTGTTTAAATACCCCTTAGGTAAACCATCACTCGATATGCGGTATATCCCAACATCAAACGATGTTAATATTTGATTTTTGGGTATATCCGCATGAACAATGACAACTTCCTTTGTATTTAATTTAGGCTGAATATAAATCTGGAATACAAATAGGGACGCTGATCCCAAAAGGAACAACATCCCGAAAATGATAATTCGTAATTTTTCTCTCACGCTTACACCTTCCTTATCCGTTTTTTGATATTGCAAAAGATCCCTCTCTTGCTACTCTCTCTTGGCAAAACGTCTTTTAGCCACTCTCCGTAGTCAACATATTCAAATGGTTCTAAAAGCATGGACTGTTGCATCATTCTTAACTTCAAATTCCTTCTATCTCTTGATGTTAAACCGTTGAAAATTGCTTTGAATCGTTCATCGAGAGCAAAATTTACTACAATATTCCATGCTCCGGAATATTTATTCATGAGTTGGTCGAGTGTTACGTACAAATATTCGATATCCCAGTCGGATGCACCAGTCAGTAAAAATCGAGTTGTGCATCGCATGAACTCTTGTTCGTCTGATAAGTCAAGATGTCCGAAATCCATCACCACATAATCATATCCAGCGGCCATAATTGCAATCCATTGGTCTTTACTCTCTGATGTGAATTCATCTATGTTATTTATTTGATATCCTCCTGAAACAAACTTTGAATTGATATGTGTTTGATAGCTTAGCAGGCTTGATCCTCGACACTCTATGAGTGCCACTTTAAATTTACGACTTAAATATGAGGCCATGGATAGAGCCGTATATGTACTTCCGCATCTTCGATCAATTCCAGCTATGCCTATTGTGATGCAACCCACGATTCGCTCAACAGTATTCACGATGATTTGAGACTTCTGATCGGTCAATTTAGGTTGTAGTGAATTGATTTTACCGGATACATTAACTTCATCATCTAATATATCTGCAATCGTTCTTTTCTTATCGAGCCAGTTACATACATCTTCAATTGTAAACTGCTCCACCGCATATACGTCATAAATGCCGAGTGTACCAATCTCGGTAATCCACTTTCGATCCGCATGTTCTGGTAAAACGGCAATCATACGCAATTCAGGCATATAACTTCGGATTTCTTTTAATAGCCGAACGCTATCTTGTTTATCTACAAGCCCTGCGACCGTGTTAACAATTGCGGTGCTTCCCTCAATCTTCCCTGCTTTAGCTGCATCGCGGAATTGCTCTAGCGTACCATCCTTTCCCGAAACATTTTTTCCATGTGATATAAGCGAATTTTCTAATGCTTTAGAAAGCGTTGGATCAAATACTAAGTGTATCAGTCCCCTCACCTCCCTTCTCTAAGAGCCAATCTACAAACGAAATAAAACCATCTTTCATTTGAGGCCAGTAATTTAGGATCATGTAGCCAACAAAAGAGACGAATAACACTGTAAATGCGACCTTCACTAGGTTTTTGAAGAACAAACCTCCGATCAATAAGAAGACAACAACGACAAGAGAGATTGCTATATACAATTTACTGCCCGACTTTGACACACTGAATAACTCTTCTGCTTTTTGATCAAGTCGATTACCTATTTCGTCAGGATCAAACTCATTGGTTTCCTTATTCAACTTATCTATGATGCTTGATTCCTTAACAATGCCTTCCTCCGCTAACAGCAATGATGAAAATAAAAATAAAATCGAAATGATGCATAAGATTACACTAGTTATTTTCAATTTTTCGCTCTCCCCCTACTTGAATTTATATTTACAAGCTTTAGGCACAAAGAAATAAACCCTTGCAACAAGCAAGGGTTTACCATAGTTTCAAACACATAATTATATCTTCACTTTATTAAACTATCGTACCCGTTAGCAGAACGTTAACTCACGAAATTATCACAATGGCACCGCTGAAAATAAATATTCATCAAGCTGTCATTTTTATTGTCTTATTGTAGGAACGCAAATTCCAAAGCATTTCTATCAATAATATCCACACCCCTCCGCTTTACCACTATTTGTGATACTTGTTTACCTTAGCTCCTCAAATGGCGAATTATTAAATATTAGAACGGAATGGAATGGAGAAAACAAAGCATACTAACAGAGGATCCACACATTTCAACATTAATTAAACATCGCTAGGCGAGGGGACATTATGTTTAAAAAAAGAGGAAACAGCGGAAATCTTCTTAAGCAAAATCAATCTTCCAAACACACTCAAAAAACTGCCATATCATTGGATACTCTTAAATATAAATTGGAAAACATGAATGATGCAGTAATCGTTGAAACCCACACCACTGAAGCTGAACCCATTACACTCATTTATATAAAAACGTTAATTGATCAGGAGCGTTTAAATGAATCGATTATTCAACCGTTAAAGCATTGTACTTTTGACAAAATAGCTGAATCCATTACGTCCTCCCATGTCTCCAGTATCACTACAATAGAGGAAGCCCAAAAGCAATTGATGCATGGATTCATTCTTTTAAACAATCCTATGCATAAACAATGGAGGGCCATTCAACTTGAAAATCCATTGAGCCGCAGTGTTCAAACTTCCGGAACGGAAACCGTCATTTATGGCTCTAAGGACAGCTTTACTGAACAAATTGATCAGAATATCACCTTGCTTCGCAGACGACTGCCGTTAACTGAACTCAAAACTGAAAAGTTTAGTGTAGGTTATTTAAGTCAAACAACGGTGGTGATCATGTACATTGAAGGATTAACTAATCCCGAATTTATTTCTACTGCTAGAAGCAAAATAGCAGCTATTGATTTTGATCAGTTTTTGGATTCCTCACAAGTGGTAGCTTTTATGGAAGATCATCAGCATAGCGTATTCCCACAGTTTCTACAGACGGACCGCCCGGATTCCTGCGCTTATGCTTTGGGGGAAGGTAAAATTACAATATTGGTGAACAATACTCCCTTTGCCTTAATTGCACCCATTACGTTTTTCCATCTTTTTCAATCCCCTGAGGATTACTTTCTTCGCTGGCCGATTGCTAGTTTTTTACGTCTAATTCGATATGGCAGCTTTATTATATCCTTACTATTGATCCCTCTTTATGTAGCACTAACCGTTCACCATTACCAGATGATTCCCTTGCAACTGCTTTATGTTCTATTGGAATCTAGAAGCAAACTGCCCTTTACTCCTTTCTGGGAAGCCTTAATGATGCTGATCATCCTGGAAATCATAAAAGAAGCCAGCTTGCGAATGCCCACAAAAACAAGTCAAACCTTAGGAGTCATCGGCGGGATTGTGATTGGACAAGCTGCCGTAGAAGCGGGCTTCGCCAGCAAAATATTAATTGTTTTGGTAGGTGTTTCCGCCATCGCCTTCTTCTTGGTTCCGAATTATTTAATGACGAAATCAAACGTTCTCATTCAATTTGTTTTACTCGTCCTTGCGTCTGTTCTTGGAATAGTGGGAATTATACTCGGGGTTATTGGAATTCTCGCTCATCTCAATAAGCTTACTTCACTCCAACAACCTTACCTTGCGCCTTTAGCTCCATTGTACTGGAAAGACTGGATTGATCTCTTCATACGCGGACCCCTGACTAGTATGAAAGCTCGTCCTGAATTTTTACGTCCCCTACAGAAATACCGATATAAAAGAGGGAGATGATCTTGTGGCATCGTTTTCTTTATATGATAAAAACTCTACGTTTGGCGGCGTTTATGTAGTTTTTATAATGAATCGATTGCAAATACTTTACTTTCTGTTGTTCATGCCCAGCTATTTAGTACATCCCTATATGATCTGGGTCATCTTGGCCGTAGGCAGCTTATCGCAACTCAATTTATTGTTGTTATCAAAGTGGTTTTCTTCCAATGCTGCGTCAAGAGGTTATCAAGGGTTTGTGGAACTTTTTGGAGAACGAATACTTCGTTTATTTGCTTTTCTCGGCTTGTTTATCTTATTAATCAAAATAACTGTGCTAACACTCGGAATTGGAGATGTTGTACATGAATATATATTTCCCTCGATGAACGCCAGTTGGTTAGTTCTTTTTGTTTTTATTATCTGTTATTACGTAGCTGCTCAAGGAATAGAAAAAACAATTTCTTTTGTTGTCATCGTATTTTTAAGTACCATTTGGATGCTAATCGTCATTCCTCCTTTATTCTTTCCACCGACCGCATCTCTTCATCATTTATATCCCTTAATTCCAACCGAAGGGTCATTCACTCCTTGGAAGCAATTGTTGTTCGTTTGGTCCGCTCTTTCTGGTCCCGAATTTTTAGTGTTCTTGGCTCCTTGGCTCAAACCGCAACAAAAAATGCTAAAGTATATGACGATTGCGAATACGATCTCTGTGGTAGAATACGTGCTCTTGTTCATCGCTGCGTTGATGTTTTTTGGTTCCACTTACTTAGGTAAAACCAGATTTCCGGTGGTTGATATCATCGGTTACCTGCAATTTCCTCTACTTGAACGATTTGATATGATTTTGATCTCTGTGCATTTGTGTATCCTTGTATTTGTGATCTCCATTTTCATTCTATATTTTTATGGCGCTGTCCGAATTGTCTTGGGAACAAAGGATAAACAGACAACTCGATTCGGCTTTACGACGTGTTGGCTTGTCATTTTGGCAAGTTGCGTCATTGCAAATGAATGGTTCTGGAAATCAGGAGAAGAGCAGACTCTATGGCTGAACCTTGAGGTCTGGTCAAGAGCAGTCACGTACTTGTTCGTTCCGGCCTTGCTTCTATCACTAACCAAATTAAAGGAGAAATTCTAGGTATGAAGCGGTTAAACAGGTTTTTCTTAGTTGGTATTTTAAGTAGCATAATATGGATCGCCGGATGCTCCCCATTTATCGAGAAAAATACAATCGAAGAGCTTGCACCCGTACTATTCTGGTATATAGAAGAAACTGGAGAAGGAAAATTGAAAATCAGTACTCTGGCACCCCCTCTTGTTAAAGAACAAAAACGACTTCTAATTCAGGAAGTAAATCTGTTGAAGGAGGGCAGAAAGGATTTTAATTTAATCTATTACCGCGAGTTGAAATCGGGACAGCTTCGAATGTTGCTTATCGATGAAAAACTGGCTAAGAAAGGGATCCATTCACTCATTAACACAGTGCTAATAGACCCTGATATTTCTCAACGCCTCTTTCTCGTAATCGTGAAAGGCAATTTTGACGAATACATCAAAAATCAAATTAATAAGCAACAAGATTTAGATTATTTTCTATATCGCATGTTCAAACATTATGAAAACCAAGGCCAAATAACGATAGTTAATCTTCATCAATTTAAGAAAATGTTGTACTCACCCTATTCCGATCCCATCCTACCCGTATTCAAAGTAAATCACGAAAACTTCTCATATGACGGAACTGCTTTATTCCATGACGATAAGTACATCGCCTCCATCCAGAACATGAATGATCAAATATTTCAACTTATTGGTAACAATCATTACCTGGATGTGCTGCCCATTCCGTCATTATCGGTTACTCTTGGTAAAGTCCGATCCAAGATTCGCATCGATTTGAATCGGGACCATACTGCTATAACAATTAAAGTCAAACTAAATGGCAGAATTGAAGAATATCAAGGAAATAAAAATATACTTGATCGAAATCAATTAGTGGTTCTAGATGATGACATCGAAGCTTATTTGGAACACCAGACAACGAATTTACTGAAAACCATACAAAAATGGAAAGTGGATCCTCTACAAATCGGTACTCTTATCCTTTCTCCGTTTTCAAAACCGATCAATGAAAAAGATTGGTTACGCAATTGGGAACAAAAGCGGATTACCGTAGATTATGAGCTTAATATTCAGCATTTGACCAATGCTATCAAGTAAATAAGACTTACACAACAAGAGACTTCTCACGATAAATTCGCCATTACTTTTTTTAATTTTCACCGCACATGGATCTTAAACTATGCTGCCAGTTAGCGTAATAAGGAGCTTTTTAATAGAAATCAATAAAGTTTTTAGTCATTCTTATTATAAATGATCTTATAAAAAGGAACCCAATAATATAATGATCTGATCCCAGTACTTCACTTATAGTAATCCAGTGGATCGACAGGAACACCGCTAACACGTGTTTCAAAGTGTAAATGCGGGCCAGTTACAGCTCCCGTGGAACCAACGTTTCCAATTAAACTTTCCTTTGTCACCATCTGCCCTCTCCTAACTATTATTTCACTCAAATGATAATACCTTGTTTCTAGCTGATCATGCTTAATAATAATTGTATTCCCTGCTGTACCCATAAATCCTGCATAAATGACTTCGCCATCAGCAGCAGATACAACCTCTCTTCCGATCGGTGCACCAATATCAATCCCATTGTGTATTTTTCTTTTGCTAGTTATCGGATGTATCCTCATTCCATACTGAGAAGTAAGGCGACCTTGTGTAGGCCAAGTAAGTTCTCCCTCTAATGGAATCCAATCCCCTGGTAAAGACATGAATTCCTCTCCATCGCGATCTATTAAAAATGTTAGCCAGTATTCAAATAAGTCTTCCTGATCTTTCTCAGAGACTATTCCATGATTAATTAAAACTTGTTTCAAAGGTTCCCAATCATTCGATATCGGTTTGATTTGATCTAAACTCATCAATGTTGTTTCCATCGTTAGAGTTCCACATGCTGAAGTAGTTGTAATACTTGTGGTTTCAGAATGATAGGAATACACATACTCCCCTTGCATTGTTTTTGCTCTCATCAATAGAACTTGAGGTTCTTCAGATATGTCGGTTTGAATGGTGTATTCTGTAACAACATTTCCTTCTTCATCTAACATCTCGTTACCTTCATCATCCTGCTTAATCATTTCCTTACAAGATTGTGTGCTAATTTTCTTCATCTTCGTTTCCCATGTAAACCCAGGACGGACCAACTTAAAAGTTGCTTGTGGGTCGGTATTGATTTTGCCTTTGCCTCTTGAAACGATCAAATCAGGATCTCCTAGTGTTCGATCCACCGCCGCAAGCCATTGCCAATCAAGCAAGTACATGTCGACTTGGGATAGTTGTTCTTGCGTCAGCCCTTCGCTCCATTTCATCGCCTCGGCCTTATATTTATCAAAAACTAGTAAATCCACTTTCTTATCATCGCCATAGAAAGCAAATATCCGTTCAGAAACGTCCATAAATGCTTGATCTGTTTTCCCACTTGAATGGTTCAATACTTCTGCACTCTCTACGATTGCCATCTTGGGGTATTCATAGATATACATATATGCAAGCCAGGTAATAGAGAATATCAACACAATGGGCAACCATATCGGGGCGGTTTTTATTAGAATAACCTTTAAAACCACTGTTGCTACTTTAAGAGCCATTTGTACTAATCGACGCATTATTTGTTCATTCATAACAACCACCCTCAAACATAAAAGTCCCTATTTCTATTACGAGGATCATTTCTATTAAACGCCTGTTCAAGTTCAAGTTGTCGATCTAATCTCTCATTATGGTGCAAATCTACTACCTTTTGACGACTATCTATAAGATCATCCATTCGAACATGGTTCCAAAAATCTTCCCCGGCTGGACGATAATCTTTCGGAAAATTCTCAACCGAAGGCGAAGGCTGACTAACTGCAATTGGCTCAGTTGAAGGTGTTTGTTGAATAGGTAATGAATCGTTTTTGACAGATGCAGATAAAACAGATTGCGTAATATTTGAATGTATAGATCCTTTAGTATTTGAAATCATACTACTTGCACTTGATATGCCTCTAGGTAAAGCCTTTCCTACTGTCCAATTTGCCCCCTTTCCGGCTAAACCTCCAATTGATCCACCGACCATTGCTCCTGCAGCTGCATTACCCGTCATTGTGCCTACCGCAAACCCACCTAAAGCTCCTGCAGTTTTTAGTCCATACCCGGCTAATCGACCTGCTAATGGTAGAGCTTTTCCTCCTATACCCTTCGCCACATTTTTCATGCCCGCGATTCTGCCCATAGCAGGACTAGAGTTTACTCCAATCGCTCCGCTGTCATTACTTGATGAATCTGACGTTTTCCCACTAAGCGACCCAGATCCTGCAGGCGAATTACCCCCAAATGCTTTGTTCGTATTTTTAGTTGTAAACATCTTACCTAGAGCCCCAATGCTTGCTAACCCAGCAAAACCGGCTACACCACCCCATATTCCTCCACCGGATTCTTGTGCACCGACCATTTTCCGGATTAGGTTATAGATCGTGGGTAAACCAAAAAAATAAGCGATGATGACCCATACTGATACACCTAAACTTGAATAATGCAACATCAGGAAAAATAACCCCAATGCAAGAGCATGGGCGGCTGGTAAAATCATATTCGAAATGAACTCTTCCCACCATATCTGCAAAGCGTGACGAAATCTTGGAAATACCGCCAAGGTACAGGTAATCGGAAATAATACAATAAGCACCATCAACATAATGGTTCGAAGAATATACTGATAGTTTAATGCAAACGTCATAATGGCTGCAGCGAGCACGATCAGGACTACGCCAAGTCCCTTTATTGCAATTAGATTTTCGTATCCACCTGTTCCCGTTCCCCAGACCATGTTTAGAAATAAATTTGGTTTAACCCCAAAGCTAGTCATTGCTGCCCAAATAATATCTGTAAATGTTTGAACCATGTAAGCTACAAGTTTCCACAAATAATATCCAAAGCGAAGTGATAATAAGGCTACAATAAAAGCTGTGGCATAATCTTTTGCCTTTGTTCTTCCATTTGAACTCATGCCACTTAGAAACATAAATAGACCTGTAACAAGAAGACCGATCATGATGGGAAAAGGTAAAAACAATTCAAACACACTGTATAGCGCATCAATGGCTTCCATCATGCCATTATTGAATATGCCTAATGTATAATCTTTTCTACAATCTAATTTTCCAGCACAATCTCCGACTAGGAAAGGATCTAAATTTATTTTTGGCATAAGTCCACTGGACTTCCCGCATTGGAAGATGAGGTCGGCTCTTTCTTCATTGGAATAGTTTTTTGTCGCATCATTAAAACCAACATTATGCATACACACTTCCATTGTGACAACTTCCTGTGAATCCAAATGATCCGTTTTATATTCCGTTGGACTCGTATTTTTACCGAATACTAAAACGGTCACATCCTTCATGCCAAAGGCGTTTAAAATCCAATTGGCTGGTGATATGAGCGTTTCGGATATCTTTTTTTCCATGAAGCCCGGCTCATTTGCTTCAATGTTGTAAAAGTTGTTTGTATCTTCGCCTATCACTCCTTTTTCTATGGAAATACCCATACTGTTATTCTTGATATATTCCTCGTACGTATCGATTCCAGCAGTCCCTTGCCTACATTGAATATCATCAACAGCGCATATACTACCAGCTGCAAAAACTGATGGGGTTGTGGCAAAGAACAAATAAATAAGGATGAAAAGCACAAAACCCGCAATCCAAATTAGAATCGATTGCTTCATACATTATCCAGCCCCTTTAAGATCTTTCATGTACTGTTTACGTTCGATATATTTAGGATCGTTCGGGTCACTTGTGAAGAGCATATGTTCAAAAGGTGAAGCATCGACTTTCACAATTGCTGATTGATTATCCACTTTCACTACCATATCGCCTTTACGCGCTCGAAATACAAGAAAGTCTGCTTCTCCTTCTGTGAGCGCAAGCTTGCCTTGTACCGATTCAATATCGATCGACTCTTGGATGCCAATAATCTTAACCGGACTGTTTTTGATCGCTGCCATCCCCGCTTGACTTCGCGTAAACACCTCGAGTCCCTGTGTAACTGCTACAACCCCCGTATTGGTGGAACGTCCTTCCCGATAAACGGACTCAGCCCAAGGGCCACCCACTTCTATATCATTCAAGATATTTTGACATTCTTCGACAACGAGTAATTTTTGAGTGAATGGATTTTTCTTCGCCCATCGCTCCATCATCCAACGCGTCGTAATATACAACCCAATGGGACGCATGATCTCAGGGTCTAACCGATTAATCGCAAAACCAAATACGGGAGCCCTTTTAAGCTCTACATTCGTCTGTCCATCGAAGATCGCATAGGACGGCATATTACCTTCCCTCGTAAAAGGTTTAAGCATTTCTGCCGCTCTTTGTACCGCATTGATTTCGCTTTTTGACATCCGCTCATACAAGCCAAACAAATCAGGCATCATCTTCCTTGCTTTCCCGGTTGAAAATCGACCTTCTTCATTTTTCACATCTTCATAAATGCTGTCTGATTCTTCGGTGATACACAATTCTCGATATTGCTCTCGTATCGCATTCCCGATGAATACCTTAACTTCACCTGTCAGGGCTGACCGGTCGTAGATCGATATCATTTTAAACACAACTGCTTGTACCGCATTTGAATTTTCCTCGATATCTACATAACGCGTTCCATCTGCTAATTCCGTTATGTCTACGTCATAGGGATTAATCCGGTGATCGGATCGCTCATGCAAAGCGATATATGGACAACCTATCACTTGTAAAAAATCGCCGTACTCACCTTTCCAGTCGATAATACCGACTTGCCTCCCATAGATGGCTGAACGATGGATGATGAGCATGATTGTGAACGTCTTTCCTGCGCCAGATCGACCCATAATACACATGTGATAGTTCGCAAGTTCAGGATGCCAATTGTCCAACCACACCGGACGATTATATGTATCCTTTCCAAGCACAACACCCGTCTTGTGTGTCAATGAGCCGCCTACAAAAGGGAATAAATCGGCAACGTTTGAGCTTTCCAACGAGATGAATTTTTCTTTCGAAATCGTAACGGCCGGTGCAGTTGGCAAAAGGGCTTGCAGAGCTTCGAGCTGCTTACCATCAGCAGCCTTTAGATAGAGCGATTTACTGGAAAATAGCTGTACAAGAGAACGACAGAGCTGAATCAAGTCCCTGTATACTGGTGCACTTGCAACGACTTGGATAGAAACATGAAAGCTTCGTTCTATATTTAAGCGAATCCGTTTTTGTCGTTCCTTTAAATCCACAATTTCATCACGCATGGCATCGATTTTCCGAACGTCTTGCTCATCGCCTAAGTCCGATAAAAGACCAGCAATCCGTCTACCGATCTCGTCTAGTTCCTGACTGCTAGAAGTAGGATGTACATGGATCGCGAAATCCACATCACCATGTCCATAACTGTTTAAGATTAGGGGTTGCAACATTTCAGCCCAAGTATTTCCACTTGTAATCTCTATGAAAAAGGAACGGAAATACCGCGCTGGCGTGATCGTACCGCCGACTTCTACGGTATAATCATCCATCCTCATGCCTTGAGACCAATCCCCAGGAATCATTTCTTTCATGATCGAAGGACCAGCGAAATCCACTCCGTCCGCCTTTCCGGGGTATGCCTTCTGAAATCTAAGCTTCTCCTCGATTTTCTTTTTTTTATTCAAAAACACGACATCACATCCTTACTTCTTTTTCTTTATTAATTGTTCTGATACGTCCATACAAAATAGACATTACCGAGAAGGGCAACATCCTAGTCTCTAAAAAATATAATTGTCTTTGAAATAGCAGATACCTTACTTCTTATACATTTTCCGCAGTGATCGAACGTTTTATAGGATGAAAAGCGTTTCGTTCCATAGCATCTACCATTCGTGCATATGGCGCGATTTCACGTTGAAGCAGTTGATAGGATACATTTAAGACGCCAACACGATTTAACAACTGATAGCGCATCCCTATTTGCTCGCAGAAACGAAAAACAACTTCAGCAACATCCATCAACATTTGCTCAGCTAAGTCCGATTTTTCCATATCCGTCATTTTGCTATTTTTCGTCCCGGTTTTCCCAAGCAAGTTGTCCACTTGTTGTAAACCAGTTTCAAAGGCGACACCTTGTGAAGCAAGAATAGGATCGTATTGCAAGATCATATACCCTCGGAAGTCTTGTATTTTTGCATTAATGGCTTCCGTGGATTGCATAAGGTAATCTCTCGTTGCTTGCCCGGACTTATACAGTGCAGGAGGTAAATCATTTTGCTTGAGTCTTTTCTCCAAATCATCCGTATAATCGCGCATTTCGAAGATCTCAGAGTGCATGATAAATGTATATGGAACCGTGACGGTGTTAATCATGGATAGAAAGTTTACCCATACGTTTTTATGCTCGGCTGCCGATGCAGTATCTAGATTAGCTGGTTCAACTTCGATTGCCATTTTGAATATATTACCAGACTGTATGAGACCGCTTTGGGTGACCTCAGTACCACCAATAATATCCTGTGTAGTCTTGGTTTTTGTTCCTTTTTTCAAGTAAAGAAAAGTGGTCACGATTAAGGTCACCACTACCAATATAGATAACATGGGATTAAGCTCCTTTCTTCTCTTTGTCGTACACATATATTCGTTTCGAAAAGCGTAACGTAATCGTCAGGAGATAGTATTTCCATATTGGAAGTCCTGTACTGGGATGCTTCGTTTGACATAAAAATACACAGATCCCAAACGGAATAAAGTAATGCACTCTTGAGTACATCCAATCACTACCGATTCGCGGAACTACCTTGCTCATTTGAAATGATAATATTCCTCCCATCGCCCACCATATGGATTGACTGATATTTAGGCTGATACCAAACAGCGAGATGAACTTCTCTTTGATCTTGGATCTATAAGGTATTGGATGGAATTGACCCCACATATCCCACACCTCACAATGTACTAAGGTCAATACCAAGCATTTTAAAGAGGAATCCAAGTAACTGTTCCGTCCAAAATGACAAAATCAAAAAGAGAAGAAAAAACGCAATCCTCCCCTTCGTTTCACGTAACGCATCTGGTGAAAATCCAGCACGTAAATATCCAATACCAAGCCATATTCCGAAAATTAAAGTAAGCGATACGAATATTCTACGTGCTACTTTCACTGTTTCAGACGTAGTATCATCAACACTCTTTTCTAGATCCGTTAAAGCATCTGTGCCTTGCGAACCTTGTATCCGTTCTTTAATGGTTTCCGCGAAGCTCACCGAAGAAAAAGTAACCATGGTTGCCATAAATAAAAATAGAATCAAAACCCATGGTATTCTTCTTTTCAATATTTTCATGTAAAAAAACCTCCCTGATATATGACTATAAACTGCTTGTATCCACCAAACGCCATCCATACGCCCCACAGAGCGATTGTAGCTGTTTATATAAACACAGGCGGTATACCAAACGATATGCCAAATGATTGAGGCAATGGCCATAGTAGTACAACTCTACCTGTCAGTAAATCAAGCCCTATATGAGAAATAAAGCCGACCAAAAATAGTGAGGCAATATGCGGCATTAATTGCCGCAATAGTAGCGTCATTATACCGCATATGAATAGAGAATGGGTTATCGTCCTCTTACCCGCCGTACTTTCTATTACTCGTGGTAATATCGGAATACACCGCCCTACCAAACTATTATGACGATCTATGTCTGGTAAGAGTGAAGCAATTGCAACGACCACTAATTCACTTGGACGATGATAACCTAACCATACAGCCGATGTGACACCACCTACTATGTGTGATCCTCCATTCATGGACATTCTCCTTTGCTAAATGACTTCAACCTGATTAATGACCCGAAAAAACGGATCGACTAGTGATGGATCAAATTGTGTACCCTTACGCTCCACTAGATATGGAATCACCCTATCAAGCTTCCACGGCTCTTTATAAGGGCGTTTGGAGCAAAGTGCATCATATACGTCACAGAGTGCTACAATACGCCCACAAAGCGGAATATCTTCGCCACTTAGCTTGAAGGGGTATCCATTACCATCCCAATGTTCGTGATGGCTCGCTATAATCGCTTTAACTACTTCTATATCCTCGCCTTGATACAAAGACACGAATGATAGACCATACATAACGTGCTTTTCGATCAATTTTCGTTCTGAAGTAGTTAATGGTTCTTTTGAAGTTAGTATGTGGTTAGGAATCACCACCTTTCCGATATCATGAAACTTACTGGCCCTCGCGATTACCTCAGCTTCGGATTGTTTAAGTCCAATTTCAATACACAAACAAAAAACAAGTTTGCCTACCCGAACTGAATGCCCTCCATCCTTCAATACATGTAAAACATTTTTCAAGATCAGTGATTATCACCCCATCTAAGTATTTGACCGACTTTTCCTTCAATGATCCAACATCAACGAATCCAAAATAGTTTACCTGCATCATTGATATTAACTGGAATCCAACCTGCTTGATCAGACATCTTTTCACCAGCCCTTCCAGTCAAACCCCGTATAACACCTGCTCCATGCACTTCACTAAAAAGTCTTTCAAATACCTCGACGGTTGATCCTTCCCAACTACACAGCCATTGAACAACTTTACGTTCTTCGTCCATCAACGATCGACCCAGGAGTTCTTCTAACATTTGTTCACCCACTTCCATTTCTATAGCTGCTACCTATGTATTTGGGGGCTGGCGGTGTGGACTCTATGTACGATTGCTGACTTTCAATCACCAACCACCACTGATCACAATGCCTTCAGCCCCCTGGCCAATTTCATTCCATAATCTAAACGTAACTTACCTGATTACTTTGTATTTTATTTTCGCAAAACTCAAAACTTGGCTTGGATCGTCTCAGGTCAATAGCCTGCAGTGCAACTTGGTACAATTCGTTGTCCCATTTGTCTAACCCATCCGATAGATCTACGGCCCAATGACCGTTCCAAAGATTCAGCGCGAGCTCAATTAATCGAATTGTCTGCCCAGTCAAAAGAGCAACACTACCCAATTTACTTTCACTGTGGGCCAAGCATTCAAAATACCAATCGAAAGGACCATTTTCTTGCTTGTCCAAAATAAAGCATTTGAAAATATCAGGATGAGCATCTATATAACTACCCGATCTATACTCTTTGTTCATTTCAATTTTCGGAAACTTGTTAGCAAGCAGAACAAAATTCCGTTGGTGCTCAGCATTCACAAAAAAAATAATGAACATCTCCTTCCTTGGGTTTGTTGTATGTATGGTGCTTAAAAGATAGTTTCAAGCATCTAGCTATATATAGAGTGAGAATCAATAACCATTTCAAATCGAGGAAACCTATACGTACTAAGGGTTTTTAGCATTATAGGGTAGGACAATAATGTCCTACATGTAGGTCATTATTGTCCTACCCCCCATCGACACTACTCCCTGTTAAACTTTGTAGCACAAAAAAAATCATTTCATTTTATGCTTTTTCGTACGCCCTTCTTTACGTTCTACCAGGCGGGCATATTCATCATGCGGTTCGTAGGCAAGCTTCCAAGGCAAATAAACCTTTTTCTTCTCTATATGATCATAATTCATTACTTGTCTTGCCAATACGGCATTTACCCGATTACGATCCCCTGAATAAGCGATCTCAGGATTGACATACAAAGGACGTTCTGTCATTACTCGACCGTATTCTTTGATTTCAGATGGATCCACAAATTCGTATACTAAACCCTTCTCTATGAGCGGAGTGATAAGCCTACGAACACTTCTAAGTTCACGTTTTAACAATTGCGAGATTTCAGTGATGGTGCAAAACTTTCCTTTGACCGGATGAATGATTGCATTCGTTCCAAGTTCAGTTAAAACAATCAATTCGGTAAAAATGCTCTTTTCTGCTCCCGTCATATATTCGCAATAGACCAAATGAAGGTAGTTCTCGTTGTTGATTTGTGAAAACCTCGCTCTATTTTTAGAACGCTGAGAAATAATGAGAAGCTTTCTCTCATCTGCCTTTCGCATTTCTTTTTCGATTACTTCAAGATCAATCCGTTCACGCTTCTTAGCTTTTAATTCTGCCTGTTGTAGCCTTTGTTTTAGCATTTGAGTTCGAGTCTCTCACGCCACAGGCCACGGTGTTTACCTGGGATTAGAACCAATGGCCATATCACACCTTGATGATCTAGCCTTTTCCTTATTCTTATAACCTCTTCTACCAGCGTTAATGACACTCTTTCGGGGTTGCCAATGACACATATTTCAGGATGAATATATATACCTTTCAATAATATTCCCTCTAGCAAAATCGATTTCTTTAACAAGGAACCTATTAATTGTCTAGTCCTTTTCTCCGATATTCGAGTATTCTTTGCAACCTCGCTGATTGTTTCGAATTCGATTTGATTTGATGGTTTTGCTATTAAAATTAAATGCATCAAAAAGCGGTATTCAGATGCTTTTAAAGCTTTCTTTTCCGTCAAATATAGAATGTTGTCTTTGACTAAATTGGCAACGTCCATTGAACGTTCTTGACTCAATTCTATAGGTTTGCTGTGTTCCAAAACAAACTCCCCCTTACCCCAGTTAGTTTCCGTTACCTAAGTCCTGAGTTGCGCTATTTTGACTTCATAGCTCATGACAGTAGTAATCCCAAAGAACAAAATGGGATGACTCTTAAAATCAACCTAGCCTAGAAGTCTTGGTCCATTTGAAGTGGGTTTCAATAAAATATCCATCTGAAGGCAATGCTTCGCCACTCCGGCATACTTTGTATGCCAGCTTATGATCTCAACTTTTTCTAATGAAAATACATACATTACTTTAAAGCAGATACGTATTAAGGTAATTGTTTCTAACTCATTACATGGAACTTCTTCATTCATGACTGTATTTGTTAGGCACTGACCGCTCATTCACAATTTCATTTCTACAACTAAACGTGTTATTTGATATACAATTTTAGAATCTCTTCTTTTCTATTAATCAACTGAGCATCACTTCTGTATGCAGCTTTTTTAATAGTAGTGGGATAAAATCTCTAGGTTGAAGTTGTTTAGAGCTTCCATTCGCAGTTGAGCTGTTAAGTGTTTGTTCAAATAGTGATATTGGAAAACGAATAACTTCCTTTTGATGCTTGATAAAGGCTTGAACACGGACAGTCACCTTTGATGTGATTTCATCAATTTGCTCGCTTATCGTTTGCTCGGATTCAAGCTGAACGATCATGTTTTCAGCTTCATGCTTCAGTTCAGGTGAACAGGCAACATTAAATGCATGGTTAGCTGTAGCAACCTGCGCATCATTGTTTGAGATCTCAACAGCCACCTCTATACTGTCTTCACCTAAAAGCCGCCCGATTAACGATTCGAACGAATCAGCCCCTATAATCTGTCCAGCTTTTGTGAATTGTCTGAGTACACCTGGAATGCTCTGAATTAGATGCCATAATTCTGCTGGTATATAAGCCGACGTATTGTTATCATCCTGCCGATAGTTCATCTCGATGAAGATATACCCTGGCAAAGATGCTTTCTCAACACGTTTACCTAATTTACCGCTTTCGAGTAACTTCTGTGTGCCTTGGGTAAAAGTATGTATTTCTTTAATCCAGTTTTTCCCCAATTCATTTCGTTGAATTGTCCAATCTAGCATTTTCTTAACATTACATTCACGACCGGTAAATACTTGAATTGCAAATGCTGCCCCCATCTTTAAACCTCCATTCAATCGGCGATAAGATCAAAATAATTGAAAGTAAATGTTGATTCTCGTTTTTTAAATCACGCGCTGCTTCTCCCTACGGGTATGGAATGAATGATTAATCTCACGTGTCTTGCGATTTTTGAGCCATTGATACAAATCGGTTGATCTGCACATGATCGCCATTCCTTTCACCCAATCACCCCTTAGATGCGGGAATGTTGGGTCTTGTGCCCATTCCGAAAGTGTTGACTTTGAAATACCACATAACTCCACAATATCTGGACCGCGTAATACATCCTTGGTCATGTTCATTCGCAACTCAGTTAACTCGGCTTCCATAGCTTCGTTATGTCGGGCAATCTCAGCTGCAAGGTATAATGCTTCGGAGAACTTGATCGGAACCTCGTTGTTATTCATTGCAAAACCTCCCTTCTAAGCGAATATTCTAATCTATCCACATGTCATTGCACGTAGTGTGAACTTACATGTCTCTCTTTTTCTAAAATTCTCATTAATCTTTCATATCGCCTTCTTATTACTACACGTATCGTGAAGTTGTTCGTTAAAAAAAATGTCTTGTACACTACTATTGTAGAAGTTTGCTAATTTAACCTTGATTTCATCCCTTGGAGATCTCTGAGCTGACTCATACATAGCTAACGCACTTACACTTATGCCTATAGAACGAGCAACTTCATCTCTAGACATATTTCCTCTTAATGCAATTAGATTTCGCGCTACAATCTCTTTCAAAGTCTGTATCACCCCCTTAAAATTACACATAACGTGCTTTTATTACATAATACTTCACGTTTCGCGATTTAGTCAACACTTAACGTGAAATGTATTTATTTTTATCACGAAACGTGTTATTGTAAACGAAGGGTGATATAATTTGAGAACATTTGGCGGACGACTTAAAAAGTTACGCGAGAACAAAAAATTGACGCAAAAACAATTGGCACAAATCTTAAAAGTCGGCATGAGTACAATCAGTATGTACGAACGTGATGAAAGAGAACCATCGTTCGAGATGATTAGTACTTTGGCCGATTACTTTTCCGTCGATTTTGACTATCTTATGGGTAGGTCTGACTATCCAACTACAACCGATAACGAGACAAGTATCGACCCCGAATGGGCAAAAATCTTTGAAATAGTCAAAGCGAAAGGAGCTGAAATAGAAGCTACCACTCTGCTTAGATCTGCCTCCCAGTTATCTAAGAATCAACTCACCGACTTTATTAAAATTTTTGATATGATTGCAAAGAAAGGGGAGTAATAGTGTTCGATTCGACGATTCGATACATTTTAAAAAGCGTCGGAATTGATCTTTCTACCAAGTTTCCAACATCTCCGATTTCCTTCAAGAAAATTTTGAAGCATTATACCAACCTAACTTTTATTCAAGAAAGCCTAGATTCCGAAACTGATGGAATGTATATTCGATCCAACAAGGGCTACTTTATCGTTATCAATAAGGACAGACCACTTAATCGGCGACGATTTTCAGTCGGACATGAGTTTGGTCATTATATCCTTGGTCATGATTCTGATATTACACAGGCAAAAAACTCACACAATCAATCAGAGGTTGAAGCAGATAATTTCAGCTCAAGCATTCTCATGCCACCAGATATCATTTATGAACTCAGTAAAGACGACATGACTATCTCAGAAATGGCGACGTGGTTGCGCGTTTCTAAAATTACTGTTGCATTTCGATGTTTATATTTAGGTATACGTGAACATGAAGCAATCGAAGTGAAAAATGCTATTACTCACAACTAATTAACCGATAGAATGAGATTGGTTACATAAGCTTGTACTTTCAAATGTCGAACAAATCCCACTACATACTTTTAACCTTTTTCCCTTGTCACTCGTTTGAGTTAGATCTTATGATTTTATATCACGTTTATAAAAAGTCAGCCCTATTAAGGGTTTTCTTTTTACTTAATAAAAGGAACATATATTCGCAGGAGGGATTAGTTTGAGAGGACATGTATATCAACGAGGTAAATCTTGGACGTATGTAATCAATTTAGACTCAGATCCACTAACCGGAGAAAGAAAGCAAAAATCTAAAGGTGGGTTTAAAGACGAGGGAACTGCATGGTCAGAATGTCATTCTGTAATCGCTAAAATTAACAAAGGGATTTATATTGACACCTCTAACATGACCATGGCAGAGTATCTCAAACTATATTTGGACACACATGCAAAACCAAATTTCAAACCTACATCGTATGATACAGAAAAGACCATTATTGATGCTCGAATTATCCCGGAGCTGGGTAAAATGAAATTACAACGAATAACCGCTTTAGCTATTAAAAAGTACTATGCCACTTTGAGCGAAAAATACTCTTCCGATTATGTTAGGAACATTCATGGTGTCCTAAATCGCGCAATGAGACAAGCATTTACTCTTGATCTAGTAGAAATGAATGTAATGGATAAGATACGTACTCCTAAAATACAAAAACAAGAAATGATGTTCTGGACTTTCGAGGAATGGACAAAGTTTATTTTTGCAGCAGAAGGTCATGTACATTACATCGTTTTCTCATTAGGTGTATATACCGGCATGAGGCGTGGAGAAATCTTGGGATTACGTTGGAAAGACATTGACTTTGACCGGGGAATACTAACGATTAACCAGACATTAAACTGGACCCGTTCAGGAATTATCATTCAGCCTTCTCCAAAGACGGTTACTTCAAACCGTCAGGTGAAGCTTGATGAATACTTAATTGCCGATCTCAAAGATCGTAAGAAGCAGGTGGATGATTTAAAAATAGAACATGGTACTAATTACGAAGATCACGATTTAGTTTGTTGTTATGGATATGGCGGCCCCATAAAACCAAAACGGATTACCGAAGCGTTTAATGTGCTCACCAAAAAAGCAGGATTAATAAAGATTCGCCTACACGACCTGAGACATACCTATGCTTCATTCTTACTCAGTATTGGGATAAATCCTAAGATAGCTGCTGAACGGATGGGAATGAGCCCAGCCATGTTCACTAGCAGATATTCGCATTTACTACCAAACATGCAAGAGGATGCCGTCACTCAAATTGAAGAACGAATTCGTGAAGGCAGAAAAAAGCTTCTTAAGACTGTGGATAACTAGACATCCGTTAGCAAATCCGTTAGCAAATCCATAAATTAATTCATTTCCATTCATATTCATATGTAATCTCTCAATTATTTCTCTATTAAAAAACAAAAAAACCCTTATACAATAAAGGTTTATTACTGGTGGGCCTTGAGGGACTCGAACCCCCGACCAATCGGTTATGAGCCGACCGCTCTAACCAACTGAGCTAAAGGCCCGAATTATAGAATAGAGTTCAATTCATTTATTAAAATTGGTTGCGGGGGCAGGATTTGAACCTGCGGCCTTCGGGTTATGAGCCCGACGAGCTACCGGACTGCTCCACCCCGCGATACTTTGAGCAACAGAAATAACTATACAACAAATGAGGAGTGGAAGTCAAGGCACAATTGATAATAAATTTAAAAGCTGTTGACCCGTAGAAAATCGCGGATCAACAGCTCCTAATTCCCACCTTTTATTCAACTACTTCGACGGCCTCATCTGTCTGTACTGCTTCTGCTTCGACCATCGTATCACCTGAAGCCTCCATTAACTTTTCCTGCTCTTCTACAGAGATATCAATTGGTCTTGGCTCTGGGAAACCCATACCACCATCAGAAGGGTCTAATCGACCATTATTCTCCATGAGCTTCTTTAGAATAGCATCACCCTCGGTTTGCCATTCCTTCAGTGCATCCGGAACCGTCTTCGCATCCGTAAGGACCTCGTTAAACTTCATTTGACCAATATTCTGTACCTGCCAAATGTCTGGCTTCTCTATATACAATGTATTGTTGTAAAGGTTGTTCTTGGCTGGTGTGTTCTTGAAGAATGCATCTAGATTATATTCCAGACCATCACGTGTCTGATTAAACTTCTTCCAAGTAACAAATTGCGATACACTCTTAGATTTCTGCTTCGCCCATTCCTCACTCATCATGAAGCTGATAAAATCCCAAGCATCTTCAGGATTCTCTGCAGTAGCACTCACACCCATGATGCCATTCAACCACACCTGGCCACCAACACCAGGCGCCTGTGGATGGGTAGGTACAGATACGACATCCCAATCGATAGGCTCATAATTTTCTATATTAGCGGCATTCTTATTCGCACTAAGGATCTCACTGATATCATAATAGTTAATAATACTCATGGCTACTTTACCGGAAAGAAGGGAATGATAGTCGAAAGGTCCCTGCTGCTCAGGCTGTGGTTGCTCCCAGTTCGGCTGCTCAGGGAATATCTTCTCCTTCTTCAGGTCATAGAACGTTTGCCAAGCCTTTCTCCACTCCTCAGTGTCTACACTCATGTTCTCCCCTTTATCATCGTACATCTGTAGCTCCAGGGGAGCTGTGTATACGTTCATATCATAGAATGGATCACTGTACCGATAACTATTGAAGGTTAGACCATACGTACGCTCCGCACCCTCACCCTTGGAAACTTCACGTGCAGTCTGGAACGCTGCATCCCAAGTCATATCATCCGTAGGGAACGCTAAGCCAGCATCTGTGAACAGCTTTTTGTTATAGATCAAGGCACTGGCAGTGAACATTGGCGCTAATGCATATAATCTGCCATCCTCACTCTGTTCCTTTAGACCATCTATGACCGCTGGGACAAATTCTGCAACATCCATCTTATCCTTCTGCATATTCGTATCTAAGTTTGTTAACAGGTTCTCACGGATTAAACCCGCTAGGTGTTCAAACTCCATGATAACTACATCCGGCTTATCCGTTCCGTTCATCTTTTCCTTCAGAATATCTATAGGCTGCTTAGGTTGTTCAGCATTCGGATCTTCCATCTTACCGCCCATACCCTGATAACGTTGACTTTCATCATAAGTAGATATAAATTCGATCGTAATGTTGGGATGTGTGAATTCATATAGATCCGTAAATTGCTGGCGTAGGTAATCATCATCTGGACCATAACCCGCGCTGGTAGCAATCTTCAGCACTCTTTCTTGTTCTGCCTCGTTGGCGTCTTTACTACCACATGCAGCTAGCAGTGATATTGACATGATCATAACCAGGGATACCGCAATAAGTCGGCTCCAGCTTCTTTGTTTACTCATTTCTTTTCCCCCTCCAGGATTTTAGGTGGTTTAATTAGGATCTTGTCTCCATCGAATTCTAATGACACTTTATTACTGATCTGCAACGCATCTAGCAGCTTCTTCGGAACTTGAAGTCTACCCACTCTGTCTACAACAGCGTATTCTTCATGAAAATCATGCACAGTTTGATTCTTAGCGGTCAGCTCTGCGCTTGCAAGCTCGAGATTCGGATTCCTCTTAATGAACTCCGAGCTGGTCAGACCGTCACGTATGGCTACGACACGGTCTACCTTGCCTGCTAATGATAAGTCATGGGTAACGATAACTACAGTAACGCCGAGCTCAATACTCAGTCTACGGAATATGTCCATGATCATATCAGACGTCTGGGAGTCGACTGAGCCTGTAGGTTCATCTGCCAGAAGAAGCGATGGACGATTAGCTAGCGAGATAGCGATAGCAACCCGTTGCTGCTCTCCACCAGACAGCTGCTGCAGCTTGTTAAACATTCGATCCTTCAGCCCTACCCACTCTAAGAGCTGCTTGGCATACGCGCGATCATAATTAGAGCTGAGCATCATCGGCATTTCCACATTCTCCAGTGCCGTCAGATACGGTAATAGGTTTCTGGCATTATTCTGCCAGATGAAGCCTACCGTCTTTCTTTTGTACTCGACTAGCTGTTCGTCACTGATCTTCAGTAAATCCCAATCGCCAACCCTTACCTGACCCGCTGAAGGACGATCTAACCCCCCAAGTATATTCATCAGTGTCGATTTCCCGCTACCACTGTTTCCAATGATTGCCATCAATTCACCTTTGCCTACACTCATGTTCAAGCCTTGGAGAGCGACGACTTCGATTTCATCTGTTTTGTAAATTTTCACTAAGCCTTCGCATTGGATCATTGCATCATCGCTCCTCTCCAAGCTTCACAGCTTGATGTACACGTAACCGGCGAATATGCAAGAATAGCATGGTCGCGCCAGCTGCCATCATCACGATAACAACAACATATATCTGCAACGTGTCCTTGGAATCGAACACGATACGGAACGGTGGAACCTGTGTGGAGACATTGTCTGCCGTCTGAAGGAATGGGAGGAAGATATAGCTTGTAAGCTTACCAATCCCAATTCCCAATAAGATCGATAGCCCTGCGGTGAAGCCTTGCTCCAGCAGCAGCATGCCTGACAGCTGCTTTCTGGATAAGCCCATCGCTCTAAGAATACCGAATTGTACGACTCTACTGGAAAGGTTAAAAAACCAATAAAGAATATAACCAATGAATGAGATAAGAACTGAGATTAAGAATCCTAAGCTTAGAATGCCGAATACCCCACCCCTAGCTGGATGCTTGCTCTGTACGACCAATTCATTCCGAACATCCTTGACCCAATTCAAGTCAATGTTCTGCCCCGATAGCTCCTCAATCAGAGGTGTTGTTAATGCACCATCCTCCATCTTTAGCCAGACATCATAAGGCAGCATAGGAATCTGATCGTATATATAATCTAAATTGGTAATGAAGAACGGTGTCTCATCCGGATACTGTGTCGGCCAATAAGGCAAGGTTCCTACAACAACAAATTCCAGCGCCTTCTGTTCAATAGCAATGGAGATAACATCGCCAGGGCTTAGATGATACTTCTCGGCAAATTTGGTTGGGACCAAGACAGCTTGCTCATAATAGCCCAGTAAATTCAAATATTCATGCGGATGAAAATCATATAGATCATCTCGGAACCAAGCTACCTCAGCAAAATCGACGTTATCGATACCGAGCACATTCCCTTTACCGGTCGTACGACCTGCTACAACTACATTTCCTCTAGTATTCAGCACACGTGCAGCTTCAACGACACCGTCTAGCTGGCGGAATACTTCGAACGGCGGTTCAACATAGATCATCTTCTGAACGGGGAACGGATTCTCATTGGCTGGCGGCTGACCTCCAGGTTGTTCTCCTCCTGGCTGCTCTCCGCCGGGATTCTCCCCTTCCTGACCGTTGCCAGGGTTAGTTGGAAGAGCATCGGCGAACGCTTCCCACACGGCATTCATCGATACATCTGTACCGAATTGATACAGCGTACGCTCTCTTGAGTTCAGATCTATCGTTCGAGCCGCCGAGGAGTTATACACACCTAATCCGATTGTTAGAATTAACAATAGCATTAATGGATAGTAGGCCTTCGATGACCGTGATAGCTGAGTTAGTGTTAAGTAGAGTGGAACTGGTAGGAATTTGCGACCTAACCAAGTAAATAGCTTCAATAGCCAAGGAAAAACTCGCAAGAAGAATAATCCTAAGGACGCTATAGCTAGTGCTGGAACGAAGAAGAGCAAGGGCTGCACCTGCAACTGGTCTGCAGAAACACCTGTCTTCAAGGAAATAAACTGTCTTTCCGTGAATAGGTACCAACCATAGCCTACAAGTCCAAGCATCAGTATATCTATAAACCAACGCTGCCAGAAAGGCTTACGATCAGCACGGGCCATCTGCTGCTTCAGTCCAACAATCGTCGTCCTTGCAAAGATAATCGCTGGAATAACCGTAAATACAAGTGCAATTAATACGGCTATAAAGCCATAGCCTAGCGTTAATAGAGATACATCCACGGGTATGGATTGCCGATCAACGAAGGTCAAGAAACCATTCGATGATCCAATGCTCTTGGCCATATACCAGCCGATCATCGGCCCGAGTATTAAAGCCACCCCACCTAGAATAAGTCCTTCTAGTGTGAATATCCAAATTACCTGTCGATTACTTCCTCCTCGACTTCGCAATACAGCGATATCATTGCGCTGACGTTCTAAGGCTTGCCGCGAATTCATAGCGATATAGTAGAATACCATAGCTATCATAGGAGCTGCTAATGTGAACAATAATGTCTGTAATTGCACACTTTGGCTCTTGAACTCATTAAGCATCTCATGGAATGTAATATCAACTTTCGTTTCCTTCATTAATTGATACACCTTATTATTAAGCTCACCTAATGTGTTGGACATGGAACCGAGCTGGCTCGTTTGAATTTCCCTTAGATCAAAGGCATAGTACCAATTCGCTAAGTTCAGTGGAATCTGCTTGCTCGTTAACAAGTCATTCTCGAGCGTCTGATCGCTAATAAATAAGCTATTCATCATCCCTTCAAAGCCTTGATACCAATAAGGGTCCGTATCATTCGTTGGCAGGAAAGAACCCACGATTCGAATATGCAATGGCTTTACGCCTGGTGCTGCAGTAACACCATAGAAAAACTCATCTCCAATTCGGAGATTGTTGCGCAGCAGTGACTCATCATGCACGATAACTTCTATGATATCGTCACTGGCCTTCTCTTTGTAAATGGAGCCGTTAGAAATTTCAATTCGATCCACTAAGCCCTTCATGGAGGCGATTGACATCTGACGCTTCTTACTAGAATCAGTTTTGTTCGGATCAACTACAGATAAGGATGTGCTTCGGATGGAATACGTTCTAACATAAGAAGGTGCGGGATAACCAATTTCACCAGGAAGCTCTTCCTCCAAATATTGGTTAAGCTTATCTAACTGCTCTAGATCTGCTCGGGTATTACCTGGCGCTTGATAGCGAATCAATAATGATCCTGCAGGTAAGCCGTCACTCTTCTCAGCTAGAGATTTGGTAACGACTCGCTTTAGAGCACCATCTGCATACATAGGAATACTTGTTGTAAACGATACGGCTACAATTAATCCTAGAAGTGTACTGAGCGTCAACCAGCGAGTATTCCACATCTTGCGGTATAGAAATCGTAATAGTGGTAACCCCATTATCTACCCACTACTTTCTGCCCCGGTGAAAGTCCCTTTATGATCTCAACAAGGGTTGATGTTTGCTGTCCAACCTCCACATCCACCTCGCGCTTGGTACCGTCCGCCTCAACAATCTGCACATAATTCCGTCCTGCATGTGTTCGAAGTGCCGCGGAAGGAATGACAGTAGCGTTCTCTTTTTTATTCGTAATAACAATAACACTTAGGGGAGTTCCTAAGCTCACATCCTTGGGGAATGACTCAATATCAACAATCAGGAATTGATCTAACGTCTCCTTCGGTGGTGCATACGGATCAGGGTTGGTGGTCGTACTAGCTACTGGTAATTGACTGACCTTCCCCTTAAATTCACCCGCTGCATTAATCGTTACCACAGCATCCATACCCGGAGCTACAGTCTTAAGGTCTTCTTTACTAATTGTTGCTGTTACGACTAATTGCCCAAGATCAGCCATAGTGATTACCGGTGCATAGGCTGTAACAGAATCACCTTTGGCAATATTCACAGAAACGACCGATCCTGAGAACGATGCATAGATACTAGCTTCTGCAATTTTCTCTTGTAAATCTACTAGCTCCGTTCTTACGATCTCAAAATCGATCTTCGCTTGCTCCAAGGCTTCAGGCTCCATCTCGTCTGCATTGCGTAATGTCTGTATCATCGCTAGCTCATTACTACGGAAACGCAGTTTACGCTGCCTTAAATCCCGTTCCATCTCAGCGACATCCAACGAGGCAAGTAAATCACCAGCAGAGACATTATCTCCTGCCTTGACATAAACCTCCTTAACGCGTTTACCTTCGCTAACAAAGAATAATTGCTCTTGCTCTTCAGATCTTAGCTGCCCGATACCACGAACGCGTGTAACGAGAGTTTCCGTAGTTGCCTCATATACGGGCTTCTGTGATAGCTTGGGTGGGGCAATTGTCGGAAGCTGCTCCTCTGTATCTTCATCAGGAAGCAGTGCACAGCCAGATATTGTAGCTGCCAAGATCAAACTTAAACATACTGTTGCTGTACGGCGGGTCCATTTATACATTGGCGAATTTGCCATCAACCATCTCGTAGACATGATCAGCTACCTCCAGAATCGTTGGATCGTGTGTGGTCATACAAATTGTTAACTTCTCTCTAGCGACGATTTCCTTAAAAACAGCCATAATATGTGCACCCATTTGAGAATCGAGCTCTGCGGTCGGTTCATCCGCTAATAGGAGAAAGGGGCGATGGGCGATAGCCTTAGCAATGGCTACCCGCTGCTGCTCCCCTCCAGATAGCTCATAAGGGCGATGATGCATTCGTTTAGCAAGCCCGACTAGCTCCATGCACTCCGTGACTCTGTCCTTCCAGAGTTGCCTAGGATAACGAGCCATTCTGAGCGCAAGCTCGACATTCTCATAAGCGGATAAGAGAGGCATAAGGGCGTAGGCTTGAAATATAAAACCAATATGCTTTCGTCGAATTTGTGTTCGTTGATCATCATTCAGTGTATGTAGGTGTTGCTCCATGAATAAGATTTCGCCTTGATCAGGCACGTCTAATCCACCTAACATATTCAGCAAAGTCGTCTTACCCGAACCGGAACGCCCCCGTAGCATAACGAGCTTGTTCGGCAGCAATTCCATATGTATACCCTTGAGAACATGTAGCTTCTGATGGCCAACTTGAAACGATCTTTCTACACCATGCACACGCAGCAGAGGCGTATCCGGGTCAAGTGTATTATCATCAATTTTATACGATTCACTCGCTTTCTGTGTTCCACTCTCTCTCTTGCTCTTCATTCTCTCTAACAGCTTCACAACCCTCACACCCCTGTTTTTCCAAGCTATATATGTAGACGACATAATCACATAAAAAGTTCCATATGATTTAATAATTATTTGTTAAGCTTCAGCATAAATGAATCTAGTGGATGGTGTGCGTAGATAAAAGGTTAATTACGCGAAGAATATGCCCACCTAATTGGTGGACATATTCATAACAGCAGCTAATCTAGCTTAGCTTATCTAACCTCAGCTCTCCAATTATAGAATTTAGACCCAATTGCGAAGGTTACTAGCGTCCACCCCAGAAGTATTCCGATGTTCAACCAGAAGGTGGTATCCATGATTGATATTCCATATACCATACTATCGCGAATACCGTTTACGAAATAAGTTAGAGGAAGCACGTCTGCCACTGGCTTAAGCCAGCTAGGAAGTAACGCATAGTCAAAGAAAATTCCGCTCAGGAACATCATCAGAAAGCTAACTAAATTTACAATCCCCATAAAGCTCTCGATCGACTTTGAGAAAGCCGCTACCATATAACCCATAGCTGCGAATGCAAGTGTTCCCACAATGAATATTAAAGCAAAAGCTAATATATCGATATCCAAATTTGCATTGTAGAATAATAGCCCTATTAAAGTAAGCAATGTAATCTGAATGGCAGAGAGGATAAAACGTACGAGCATACTACTTAATCCAAACAAATTCATATTGACAGGTGTCATGCGAAGTCTCTTAAGCAGGCCATTCCTGCGCATCTCCACCATTCCCACCATCCCGAACAAGCCAGCTTGGGCGATGGATAGCGCAATCATCCCAGTAAGTAGAAAATCAGAGTAGGCAACATCATCATCACCTGATGATAGGTAATCTACAGAGAGCGCGTATTCTGGTGTAACCGGAGCACCATCCATGCTAAAGTCACCGATTACACTGCTCATAATTCCACTAATGACCTGCGTAGATGCCGATTGCTCCTTCTCACGATTAAAGATCAGCTCAACCTTCTTCGTGGTTTCCCCATCAGGCAGTACAATGATCGCATCAATATCCTTTTCCTTTAACCACTTTTCTGCTTGGTCACGGCTTACTAGCTGTTCATCTTTCCACTCCAACACCTTAATTTGTCTTAATATTTGCTCCATCTGCTCGCTAGTCTCGCTCGCCAGCGGTGCGACTACAGCAATCTTGGCCGAAAAGCTATCATCATCTCCACCACCAATTCCACCGAAAATTGTCAAGAACACAACTAAGAGAAAGACAGGGTAGAAGATAGACCAGAACCAAACCTGCTTCTCTCTGAATGTGATCTTGAAATTTGCAGCAAAAAGCTTCATTAGTTGATTCATACTAATCCCTCCACTCCTTACCTGTGAATGCGATGAATACATCCTCAAGGCTCATTTCCTTGATTGATATTTGTTCTACACTCATATTGTTCTCCGAGGTATACTGGAACAGCTTATATAGGGACTCTTCAGGTTTTAACGACCATATATGTAAGTGTGATCCGTTAATTTCTAATTTGGTAACTGCTGGGAACTTACCGGCTAAACCGAGTATCCGCTCCGCTGCTTCACGTCCATCTACGAATAACAGCTGGATTTCACGTTCCTTCGTCAATCGATGAATCAGATTCTTAGAGGTATCCAATGCAACGATCTTTCCTTGATCCACAATACATACACGATCACTCAGCTTCTCCGCTTCTTCCATATAGTGTGTAGTTAGAATCGTGGTCTTCCCCATCTCCTTCAGCTTCAAGATGATGTCCCATATATGACGCCGTGCTTGTGGATCAAGCCCTGTTGTCGGTTCATCCAAGAATAGAATATCAGGGTCACTAGCCAGAGCTAAGCCAATGGCTAATCGTTGTTTTTGACCGCCGGATAATGTCTTCACTCGCTTGTTCTGATGATCGGATAAGTTGATAAGATCAATAATTTCAGTAATATTACGCGATTTCGAATAGAAGCTCTGGAATACATCTATGTTCTCATAGACCGTCAATAGATCGAATAATGCACTGGATTGCGGTTGAACTCCAATAATTTGTTTGATTTGTGCGTCATGCTGCTTCCAGTTCATGCCATTCAACTCAACTGTACCTTGATCAGGTACCTGTAGACCTTCGATCATCTCTAATGTCGTTGTTTTCCCAGCTCCATTGGGTCCAATGATAGTGAATATCTCACCCTCCTCAACTTCAAAGCTAATTCCATCTACAGCTATAACTGAGCCGTAAGCTTTTCGCAAATCCTTCACCTGCACAATTGACATGAGAATAGATCCCTCCTTAATCTATAATAGCCTCTCGGCAATCGCCGGGGCAGATGGAACAAGGGTTTTCTTGAACCAACAAGCTTACTTCCCTCAAAATCAGATCCAAAGTAAATTTAGTATCGTAATTACAACTAAATCAGGGAAGTTCTTATCCGAATAAGAAATAGTTGCGAAACCACAATTAAATCAAGGTTATGACAACCTTTCAAGGTTTTTTCTCCGAATAGGTGCATATGGTTACTATTTTCACGAATTCCCGCCTGCAACTGGATTTAGTTGCATATACGCACTATTTTCGATATACCATATAACATTCATCTCATTGATTAACCAACCTCATAAAATATCGAGAAGCTATTGTATAGATATTTACAGAATCAGTTATGCCAGATATGTAAGTTTTCATTAACTGGATCATAGTAAATATACCCCTGAGTAGGGGTATATTCAATCGGTCCATAGGCGGAGATTAGCCAATAATCACCAAAAGCGAATATTTGCAGGGTTCATCACCCTTCATCTTTCTCGTTTTTTGTTAACATTAATTTATAATGTACTGCGATTCCTGCACTTACAAATTACTTCTGGCTCAGAGGCGACCTCGATTTACGCTACTTTCTCGCCTCTAATTAGTTAGCATTTTGGATTATCGCCCTTAGTTCCTAGTATTCCCCAGACCATTTAGTCGATTTTTTCCGTATGAAGAGGCTACCAGAAACTGGTAGCCTCTTCATATTTATACGAGCTCAGTGTACTTAAACTCCGTATGTCTCAGGTGAAAGTCTCCAGGATTGTAAAAGCTGTAGCTGCTGCTCTTGAATAACGCCCTTACGGACAGCCACTTGAAGTAAAGTTTCGTAATTCGATAAAGCATAATATGGAAAACCAGCATCCGTGAAGCCTTGTACGGCCTTGTCCAATTGATAAGTAAAGATTGCTGCTACACCTAGTGTAATTCCACCAGCATCCTTAACCGCTTGAGCGACCTTGATTGAGCTTCCTCCTGTAGAGAACAAATCTTCAATCACAACTGTCTTCTGGCCTGGGTTCAGTTTACCTTCTATCAGGTTTTCTTTACCATGTCCCTTGGCTTTATCACGAACGTAGATCATAGGCAGGTTCAGCTTCTGTGCAACCCATGCTGCATGAGGGATTCCACCCGTTGCTGCTCCGGCAATAACCTCAGTATCTGGGTACAATTGTTGGATTAATTGAACGAAGCTATCCGCAATCAGCTCACGAATTTCCGGGTATGAGATCGTTAAACGGTTATCACAATAGATGGGCGCTTTAATGCCAGAGGTCCAAGTGAATGGCTCATCCGGTCTTAGTACCACAGCTTCAATTCGCAATAGGGCTTCAGCAATAAGCTCCGCTGTATTCTGTAGCTGGTTAGTCAAGGTTAAGTCAGCTCCTCTAGGATTGATTCCATCGCATATCGACGGTTCTCAGCAGCGGTGATCGGTCTGCCAATAACAACATAATCCGTACCTTGCGCGAATGCTTCTACAGGTGTCATAACTCGGGATTGATCTCCAATTGAAACGCCCAGCGGGCGGATCCCTGGTGTTACCGTTATGAAGGAATTGCCACAATGCTGCTTGATTACAGCTACCTCAAGAGGTGAAGCAACAACTCCGTGCAAGCCAGCTTCTTGTGTAAGCTTAGCGTACCGAACAACCGCATCCTCTACTGTACCGGATATACCCATCTCATCATTCAGCATAGACTGGTCCGTACTCGTAAGCTGAGTAACAGCAATTATGATTGGGGTTTGTCCTTTCTCATAAGGAGTCTGTCCAGAAGCAATCGCTTCATCAACCCCTTTCGAGGCTGCCTTCATCATCTTTAAGCCACCTGCTGCATGCACATTGAACATGTCTACACCTAAGCGAGCAATACTATTCGATCCGCCTTGAACGGTGTTGGGGATATCATACAGCTTCAAATCTAAGAAAACCTTGTAACCAAGCTCCTTCAATTTCAACACGAATTGGGGACCAGCCGCATAATAGAGCTGCATCCCCACTTTCATCCAACAAGGAATGCCATGCAAATCACGGATAATGTATTCCGCCTCTTCTACGCTTGTCACATCTATAGCAACCATGATTTTGCCAGCAGCCTCATCGTACTTGGACAGGATGATTACCCCCTAATGTTGATTACACATGCTTTCAAGAACTACTCACTCTAATCTCTACAAGCTCTTCTGCATATGGTCCGTTAGGAATTCTGGCATCGGAACCGATGAGAAGTTGATCGTTCTCAGCATCTCTAGTAGCGCACGCGCCGTGTCAAGTGATGTCATACAGACGATGCCGTTCTCAACCGCTTCGCGGCGAATTCGGAAGCCATCACGTTCAGGTGTCTTGCCTTTGGACATCGTATTGATAACGATATGTGCTTCACCTGTACGAATCATATCAAGAATGTTAGGTGTGCCTTCGCTTAATTTATTAACGGTTGTTACGAACAATCCGGCATCGGTCAGCATAGTCGCTGTTCCGCCTGTTGCCATGATCTTGTATCCTAGCTGATGGAAGCCCTTAAGGATATCCATCGCTTCATCCTTGTCTTTATCCGATATCGTAGCAATCATTGTACCCGCTGGTGGAATCTTCATCCCTGCTCCAATGAGACCTTTATATAATGCCTTGGCAAATTGACGGTCACGACCCATAACCTCACCCGTAGATTTCATCTCTGGTCCCAGTGTTGGCTCTACGCGGCGTAGCTTAGCGAAGGAGAATACCGGAACCTTAACGGATACAAAGTCATCCTCTGGCCATAATCCACCCTGATATCCGAGTGATTCCAACGTTTCCCCAAGGATAATTCTAGTCGCCACATTGGCCATGGGAATTTTGGTTATTTTGCTAAGGAAAGGTACGGTTCTCGATGCTCTTGGGTTAACCTCGATTACATAAATCTCGTCTTGATAGATGACAAACTGGATATTCAATAAGCCGATTACATTCAAGCCTAAGGCAAGCTTTGTGGTAATATCAACAATCTGCTGCTTCATATCATCGGATACGGATTGTGGTGGATACACCGCAATGGAGTCGCCTGAGTGAACGCCCGCTCGCTCGACATGCTCCATAATGCCAGGCACTAATACCGTTGTACCGTCGCAGATCGCATCGACCTCAACTTCCTTACCAAGCATATATCGGTCGATGAGTACGGGATGCTCTGGGTTGATTGTTACCGCATATTCCATATAGCTAAGCAGCTCTTCATCGGAGTATACGATCTCCATCGCGCGTCCACCTAGCACATAGGAAGGGCGAACTAACACCGGATATCCGAGCTTAGCCGCAATTCCGACAGCCTCATCCACACTGGTTACTGTAAAGCCGAGCGGCTGAGCTACCTCTAGCTTGCGAAGTAATGCTTCGAATTTCTTACGATCCTCCGAAGTATCAATGCTTTCAAGATCTGAGCCGAGTATTCGAACGCCCGCAGCTTGCAGAGGACCTGCCAGATTAATTGCAGTCTGACCACCGAACTGAACAATGACACCAATTGGCTTTTCTTGCTCGATCACATTGAGTACATCCTCGAGGAATAGAGGCTCGAAGTACAAGCGATCTGAGGTATTAAAGTCCGTTGATACGGTTTCCGGATTATTATTAATAATGACAGCTTCATATCCGGCGGCTTGAATAGCCCACACAGCATGAACGGTTGAATAGTCAAACTCAATACCTTGACCGATACGGATCGGACCCGAGCCAAGTACAAGAACCTTCTCCTTCGTGCTCGGAACGACCTCGTTCTCAGTCTCGTAGGTTGAGTAGTAATAAGGAGTTGAAGCTTCGAATTCAGATGAACAGGTATCTACCATCTTGAATACAGGCTTCAGGTTGTGGGATAACCTTAGAGCTCTTACATCCGCTTCTGTTGTAAATTCCTGTGTCTCATTCACAAATCTGCGAACCTCAGCAATGGAGCGGTCCGTGAATCCTTTACGCTTTGCCTCGTAGAGCAGATCAAATGTTAATTCACTCACACCTAACAAAGCCTCGAATTTCATAATCCCTTCGATCTTACGTAGGAACCACCAATCTATATTCGTTAAATCTTGAAGCTGCTGCAAGCTATATCCACGTCGATATGCCTCAGCAATAAGGAACAGGCGCTCATCATCCGGTTTAATCAGGCGTGCTTGTAATGTCTCTTCATCTAGCTTATCCGAACCCTTCAAGTGAAGGCGATGAACGCCTATTTCTAGAGAACGTACAGCCTTATGCAATGATTCCTCAAATGTCCGACCAATGGCCATAATCTCGCCCGTTGCCTTCATCTGTGTTCCGAGCTTGCGGTTTGCTGATTCGAATTTATCGAAAGGCCAGCGTGGAATTTTCGTTACGATGTAATCAAGCGTCGGCTCGAAGCATGCGTAGGTTTGTCCAGTAACCGGATTAATTAATTCGTCTAATGTGAATCCAATCGCGATCTTAGCTGCCATCTTAGCAATCGGATAGCCGGTTGCCTTAGAAGCAAGAGCAGAGGAACGACTTACACGTGGATTTACTTCAATAACATAGTATTGGAAGCTAAGAGGATCAAGAGCGTATTGTACGTTACAGCCGCCTTCAATGTTAAGTGCTCGGATGATCTTGAGTGAAGCCGCCCGTAGCATCTGATATTCACGATCCGATAAGGTCTGACTTGGAGCAACTACGATGCTATCGCCTGTATGTACGCCAACAGGATCAAAGTTCTCCATGTTACATACAACAATACAGTTGTCGTTAGCGTCACGCATTACTTCATATTCGACTTCCTTCATTCCAGCAATGCTCTTCTCAACCAAGCACTGTCCGATCGGGCTATAGCGAATACCTGAAGCGACAATATCCTTCAATTCCTCTAGGGTCGCAACAATACCTCCGCCCGTTCCACCAAGTGTATAGGCTGGTCTTACAATTAGAGGAAAGCCAATCTCTTCTGAGAAATCGATAGCTTCAGCAACTGAAGTTACAATTACGCTATCTGGAACAGGCTGGTCAAGCTCGCGCATGAGATTCCGGAATAAGTCACGGTCCTCAGCTTGTTCAATCGCATATAATTGCGTACCAAGAAGTTTAACATTCTCACGCTCAAGTACGCCTGCTCGCGCTAATTCAACAGCCATGTTCAAGCCTGTCTGACCACCAAGTGTAGGAAGTAACCCATCAGGACGTTCTTGACGTATGATCTGTGTGACAAATTCTAGAGAAATAGGTTCAATATAAACCTTATCAGCCATATTCGTATCGGTCATAATTGTGGCAGGATTGCTGTTAATAAGTACAACCTCGAAGCCTTCTTCCTTCAAAGCTTGACAAGCTTGTGTACCCGCATAGTCAAATTCAGCCGCTTGACCAATAACGATAGGACCTGAGCCAATAACGAGAATTTTCTTGAGTGTATTATTTCTGGGCATATGTCACTTCTCCTCTCGACTGATTCTGATTAACGGCCTTTAATGCTTTCTCTGTGAATTGAGCTTGCTTTGGCAGCACAGGGTTCACGATTTTCCAGTTCCTGATCATCTCAAGAAAATCATCGAACAGGTAGCTGGAATCATAAGGTCCAGGCGATGCCTCTGGATGATACTGTATGGAGAACGCTGGGAATTCTGCGTGCTTCAGGCCTTCTATCGTACGGTCATTGTTATTAATATGGGTAACGATAAGCTCGGTTCCCTTAACGGAATCATCTTCAACCGTGTAGCCATGATTCTGCGAAGTAATATAACAGCGATTGGTAGCTAAATCCTTTACCGGATGATTACCACCACGATGTCCAAATTTCAGCTTACTCGTATCCGCACCACAAGCGAGGGCGAACAATTGGTGACCTAAACAAATTCCGAAGATCGGCAGCTCACCGAGTAACTCGCGTATCATCTTAACAGCATGAGGTACACTCTTAGGATCCCCTGGGCCATTCGAGAGCAATACGCCGTCAGGGCGAAGCCTGCGGATTTGCTCAGCAGTTGTATCCTGAGGTACGACGACAACGTCACAGCCACGTGAAGTTAAGTCGCGCAGAATACCGCTCTTCGAACCAAAGTCAACGAGCACAACACGCTCCTTCTGACCTGGGCAACCAAACACACTTTTCGTCGACACACGTTCTACTTGATCTGTGAGAAGGGGTGATTGCTCTAATAGCTTCTGCAGCTCTTCAACCGATTTACCAGACGTACTAATAACTCCCTTCATTGTGCCGTGGTGTCTTAGAATTCGCGTTAGCATTCTAGTATCAATCTCGCTAATACCTGGAATACCATATTCCTGCAGGAGCTCATCTATTGAATACTCAGCACGCCAGTTACTCGGTACTTCCTCATGCTCACGGACAACAAATCCGTGTATAAAAGGGCGCACAGACTCGAAATCATCACGTGAAATCCCATAATTTCCAATAAGTGGGTAGGTCATGGTTACGATTTGTCCACAATAGGAAGGATCAGATAGTACTTCCTGATATCCTGTCATACTTGTATTAAACACAATTTCCCCAACGGAGTCAGTTTTCGCACCGAACCCTTTACCTGTAAAAATAGTTCCGTCTTCAAGCAGTAATATTGCTTTCATTATTAAAATCCTCCTCTTGAATAAACCCTTTGGACAACGATGTGTTTATTTATAACCAGCAGAGGCTGGTGTCATTATCTTATTTCAATGACCATACGACCCTACCACCCACCAATGTTGTTGTAGGCCAGCCTCGCAGCTTCCAGCCAGTGAATGGTGTATTACTACTTTTACTTAGGAAGGTTGAAGGATCAACCGTCAATTCTTGCTCCAGATCGATAATTGTAATGTCTGCATCTCGTCCCGGCTCCAATACTCCTGAGCTTAGACCGAAAACCTGTGCAGGTTTAATCGTCATTCGGTCAAGTAGGAATTGAAGTGTCCATCGTCCAGTTAATACAAATTTAGTATACAGCAGGGGGAATGCTGTCTCGAATCCAACAATACCGAAGGGGGCTAACATCATTCCTTTGGCTTTCTCTTCAGCCGAATGAGGTGCATGGTCGGTTACGATCATATCAATCGTGCCGTCCTCCACTCCTGCAATCAATGCTTCAACATCACGTCTCGATCTAAGTGGTGGGTTCATCTTCCAATTCGCATCCATTCCTGGAATATCCTCATCGGATAATAGCAGGTGATGTGGACAAACCTCAGCAGTAACCTTAACTCCACACTGCTTACCAAGACGAATCAATCTTACCGATTGTTCTGCACTGACATGGCATACATGGTAATGTACACCTGTTGCTTCTGCGAGCAGAATGTCTCGACCAACATGGATAGCCTCAGCTTCGTTCGGAATCCCCTTCAATCCATGCTCGCGGGAGAACACACCTTCTGATACAGGCGCTCCGACGATTAATGTATCATCTTCACAGTGAGCAATAATCGGCAATCCCATGCTGTTCGCTAATGCCATTGCGTCCTTCATCATCTGCGCACTCTGCACACCTACACCATCGTCTGTAAAACCGATAGCGCCCGCTGCCTTCAATGCTGCAAAATCAGTGAGCTCACGTCCAAGCTCATTCTTGGATATACAAGCATAGGATAAAACTCTTGCCAAGCCCGCTTCATTCGCCTTCTTATAAACACCATCTAGAACCTCAACACAATCAATCGTTGGTCGGGTATTCGGCATACAGGCAATGGTGGTGAATCCGCCCTTCACTGCGGACAGGGCACCTGTAGCTATCGTTTCTTTATGTTCCATACCTGGCTCTCGTAAGTGCACATGCATGTCGATCAGGCCGGCAGATACAAGCCCTCCATGGGCATCGATAACCTCGTGATTGTTAGTTTCCACTAGCCCTGCCTCCGGACTTACCATTGCTGCAATCTTACCATCCTCTATGAAGATGTTCGTTGCTACTAATTGTCCGCTTGACGACTCAACTACTTTACCATTGATGATCCAGATGCCCATTGATTAGTCTCCTTCAGTGATTAGTATATTTAGATTGCCTAATTATCGTGTAATAATTACCTGATCTAATTCATCGATTTCACTTAAACTTACATCGATGAGCTCGACTCTCGACGTTGGTACATTCTTACCGATATAATCCGGACGAATGGGTAGCTCTCGGTGTCCTCGGTCCACTAGCACAGCAAGCTGAATCATCTCGGGTCTACCTTGATCAATGAGTGCATCCATCGCTGCCCGAACCGTTCTTCCTGTATAGAGGACATCGTCGAACAGGATGATTTTCTTACCTTCAATTAATATCCTATCTTCTGCAGAAGGCTTGCTAATTAAGGCTTTATCCAGCAAATCATCGCGGTAGCTTGTAACATCGACTTCCGTTACAGGGAGTATCATACTCATCTGTTCAATGGAGCTAATAATGGCTGATATCCGTCTAGCTAGGAAGATGCCTCTCGTGCGAATTCCAGCCAGTACAATATCCTCAATGCCCTTATTCTTTTCCAGAATTTCGTGAGCAATACGAGTGAGTGCGCGACGAATAGCAATTTCATCCATGATCACAAGCTTCTCATTCATACTCTGACTCGCCCTCCTAGGTTGTTAAAAAAAGCTCTCCGCCAGGTAGGCAGAGAGCTTCGAATTCTCATCTCAGATTCGTTTGTGATAATGGGTGTACTGAGTACACTAGAATGTGACATCCATTATACAACAAATTGGGGAGATCATGACGAAACCTTACCAGCCTCTCTGGACTGAATTAAAGGTATGTGGATGGTTCAAGTATAGTCGTTTCTTCTTAACTTCATTCGATTATCCCAGTTTCGACACTAGAAGTCAATCTAAAACTTCAGGTTTTTCATCCGTTCGACCGCTTTTTCTGTATTCTCACGACTACCGAATGCTGTCAAGCGGAAGTATCCTTGCCCACTCTGTCCAAACCCTACACCCGGTGTCCCGACAATATGTGCCTCGCTAATTAATTTATCGAAGAACTCCCATGATCCAAGGCCATTCGGTGTACGTAACCAGATGTATGGAGCATTCACTCCTCCGAACACTTCAAGTCCAAGATCCGTAAGACCTTGTCGAATGATATTAGCATTGCTCATATAATAGTTTACTAAGCCATGAATCTGCTCGCGACCTTCCGGCGAATATACAGCTGCCGCTCCTCGTTGGGTAATATAAGAGCAGCCATTAAATTTAGTCGTTTGGCGACGATTCCACAGATCATTCACTGCGATAGCATTACCTTCATTATCGTAAGCTTTCAGTGCTTTAGGCACAACGGTATACGCACATCTTACGCCAGTAAAGCCAGCGGTCTTGGAGAAGCTACGGAATTCGATTGCAACCTCCTGCGCACCCTCAATCTCATAGATGCTATGAGGAACATCGGACTCTTGAATGTATGCTTCATATGCGGAGTCGAAAAGTATGATGCATTTGTTCTTACGTGCATAGTCTACCCAGACCTTAAGCTCATCCTTTGTTAATGTCATACCTGTCGGGTTATTCGGGTAACATAGGTAGATCAAATCAACCTTCTGCTGAGGAAGGTCTGGTTTAAACTTGTTCTCTGCATTCGTAGGTAAGTACACCATATTATCATAACGATTTGTATCTTTATTGAAATTACCAGATCGACCTGCCATTACATTCGTATCCACATATACAGGATACACCGGGTCCATAACAGCAACCACACTATCTAGACTGAAAATTTCTTGAATATTACCCACATCACACTTGGAACCATCACTCACGAATACTTCATTGGTCGCAATATCTACTCCACGTGATTTATAATCGTTATCAACAATTGCTTGAAGTAGGAAATCGTACCCTTGCTCTGGACCATAACCACGGAAAGAATCGCTGCTTGAATATTCATCAACCGCTTTGTGCATAGCCTCAATGATTGCATCCGGTAGAGGACGTGTAACGTCACCTATACCCAAGCTAATAATTTGAGCTTCTGGGTGATCCGCCATGAATTTAGTTCTTCTCTTAGCAATTTCGGAGAATAGGTAGCTTCCTTGTAGCTGCAAGTAATTTTGATTTATTTTGGTCATTGTAAATATCACTCCTAAGATAAATATAAGTCCACATAAGTGGCTATAAACACGAACCTTTATCCTAAATCTACATATTACGTAGATTCTCTAATACTTGATTCATATCGTCTGGCAGAGGTGCCTCATACTCCATATAAGTGCCTTGTGTGGGATGAATGAATCCTAAGACAGCCGCATGTAAAGCTTGACCGTTCATAGTAACTCCCTTCGTGCGTCCATAAACTGGATCTCCAACAATGGGATGTCCAATAAACTTCATATGCACACGAATTTGGTGCGTCCGTCCAGTTTCTAATTGAAGCTCAACCAAGGTATAGTCCGGAAATCGTTCCATAACGCGGAAGTGGGTAACCGCGCGTTTCCCGATGTTCGTATTCACGGCGAATTGCTTACGCTCCCTTGGATCTCGTCCTATCTGAGCATCAATCGTCCCTTGATCATGGGGTAAATGTCCATGAATAATAGCTATATATTTGCGAATTACTGAATGTTCCTTTAATTGACTTGAAAGTGAAATATGAGCTTTATCATTCTTAGCTGCCATCATTAGCCCCGAGGTGTCTTTATCAATACGATGAACGATACCTGGTCGTAATTCTCCATTAATGCCCGATAAGTCCTTACAATGGTACATCAACGCATTCACCAAGGTACCAGACCTATGTCCAACAGCCGGATGAACAACCATCCCTCTGCTCTTGTTAACCACAATGAGATCCTTATCCTCATAAGCAATATCCAACGGGATATCTTCAGGCACAAGGATAGAGTCTACGGCCTCTGGGATAGTAAGCTCTACACATTCCTTAATTTCAAGTCGATGATTAGACTTCGCAGCCTTTCCATCCACAATAACAAAGCCATCCTTAATCCACATTTGCACTTGGGAGCGTGATATTCCATCCGCCACAGATTCTGTTACAAACTTGTCCAGACGCTCTCCAGCCGTATGCTCATCTATTTCCCATTCCAGGATTTCATTCGCATCTAAATCTAAGTCATTCAGATTCATTAGTTGTATCCTTCCCGATTATTGCTGCTAATTTTGCTTCTTTAGTTTCGCGTCTCCAAGTAATCAATGTGTCCAATAGTATTAATATTGTACCAACCACTACACCCGAATCCGCTATGTTAAATATAGGAAATATGTAATCGACGTCCCAGCCGAACAAAGTGAATGTGAAGGTAAACTGTAAGAAATCCACGACTTCACCATAGAGCGCTCTATCTAGAAAATTACCAATTGCTCCACCTAACATTAAGCTTAGTGCAAGAGGTAGAAGTTTGTTGCCCAACTTAATCGTCTTGTGTAAATAATAGAAAATTCCGATTACAAAAACGACCGTAATGATCAAGAAGAAAACTCGTTGACCTTGCAATATCCCGAAAGCCGCACCTGTATTGCGATGAGATGTAATGACAAAGAAATCTCCCCATACCGGGTGGATATCGCCTAAATTCAACCTCGTTTTTATTAGCCATTTCGTAAATTGATCTAGAATAAATACCACTAATGCGATTATATAATACATTCTACAAACTGCCTCCACCCTCAAGCTCATCTTCGCCCATTGTAGCATAATGCAACTTTGCCCGTCCAATAACCTGCGAGTTGTCAGAATTGGCTTTCATTCAAGGAATTACCTAGTGAGAAATTGCTTCATTTCGTGCATCCTAATGACAGATCCTCGTGTGGAAAGGAGATAAATGATCAATGAATTTAACAGAAAAACAACGCACAAGGCTACGCAAGCAGTTGATTGCACGAAAAACCGAAATTGAAGAGCAATTATTACAGAACGAGCATTATGGACTTCAAGAGTCAATGCGGGACTCTCTAGGTGAACTCAGCTTTTATGACAATCATCCAGCAGATCATGGTAGTGAATGGTTCGAACGCGGTAAGGATATCGCCCTGAATGAGAATACTGAGCATAATTTGGAAGAAGTCGAAATTGCCCTTGCGAGTATGGAAACTGGCGTATATGGCATATGCTTGGAATGCAATCAACCTATTCCTTATGCACGTCTAGAGGCAATTCCATGGACTGCTTATTGTATTAAACATTCACCGAGCCAAGATATACCTCTTGGCCGACCGATTGAGGAGGAGTTCTTAACTCCCCCATTCGGACGAACAAGTCTAGATGAGCGTGACGATCAAACACAATTCGATGGTGAGGATGCTTGGCAGATTGTCGAGAGCTGGGGTAACTCCGATTCACCAGCAATGGCTGAAGATCCTGAAGCCTTAGATTACAACAATCTGTACATCGAATCCGATGAGAATGTCGGTTATGTTGAGGCGCTAGAGAGCTTCATTGGTACGGACATTTATGGACAATCCACAACCATATTCCGCAATAATGAATACCACAAATATATGGCAAGCAATGAGGGAGATCATGGCTTGGAGATCGATCATCCTTCTATGCCGAAGGATGATTAGTCTTTAGATTGTTATTACTTCCGCACATCTCTTACAAACCGTTGGATGCTCTGCATCGTGACCAATGTCTGTTGTAACAATCCAGCAACGATCACACTTCTCACCGTCAGCCACAGTTACATTCACAGCACATTGCTTGAAATTAACAGCTGAATCGGGAGCCACTGTACCCGGAGCATAAATCTTAATCTGTGAAACAATGAATAAGGTATCCAATGGTTCAAAGCTCTGCAGCAGCTTATATGCTGCTTCGTTCGGATATAGATTTACACAAGCGCTAAGTGAATTCCCAATCAATTTATCTTGACGGGCCTGCTCTAATGCCTTGAATACATCTTCACGTAGCTCAATGAATTGGCCCCACTGCTGCTCATTCGCAGCATCGAATACCGAGGTATCCACTTGCGGAAGGTCAGCGAGTTGCACACTAACACCCTCAACTCCTGGGATAAATCTCCATACTTCATCAGCTGTATGTGGCAAAATTGGAGCAATTAGCCTAGTGATCGCTGTTAGTGCTTCATACAATACGGTTTGACTTGCTTTCCTAGCTGGGTCATCCGATCGACTTGCATATAAGCGATCCTTCACGATATCAAGATAGAATGCACTCATCTCTACCGCACAGAAATGGTGAACAGCTTGGTACACAACATGGAATTCATATTTGTCATACGCATTTGTTACACGTTCGATCATTCGATGCAATCGGTTCATCGCATATTTATCTAAATCATTCATTGTTGAATAAGACACTGCATCTCGCTCATGATTATAATCACTCAGGTTACCTAATAAGAATCGAAGTGTATTACGAATCTTACGATATACCTCAGTAGTCTGAGTTAGAATGCTATCGGATATTCGGACATCCTCCTGATAATCAACAGATGCAACCCACAGTCGGAGTATATCTGCACCTAATGATCCACATACCTTCAATGGATCAACGGTGTTCCCGATTGACTTGGACATCTTACGTCCTTCACCATCTAGTGCGAAACCATGGCTTAGAATGCCTCGATATGGTGACTCGCCGTTTACAGTAACACTTGTAATCAATGATGAGTTATACCATCCACGGTATTGGTCGGACCCTTCCAAGTATAGGTCTGCTGGAAAGCTTAATTCGGGTCTAGCCTCGAGTACAGCCTTATGGCTAGATCCTGAGTCGAACCAGACATCCATAATGTCTGTTTCCTTACGGAAGTCATTGCCGCCACATGAAGAACAAACAGTACCCGCAGGCATCAGCTGTTCAGCTTCGCGTGCAAACCATGCATTCGATCCCTCTTGCTCGAATAGATTAGCTACGTGACCTATTGATTCCTCTGTTGCAAGCGGGGTAGAGCAAGCACGACAATAGAATATAGGGATCGGAACACCCCAAGCACGTTGTCTGGATATACACCAGTCTCCTCGATCTGCAATCATATTGTGCAGGCGAGTTTCCCCCCACGCTGGTGTCCATTTGACCAGCTTGATCTGATCTAACATTTGTTGCCGGAATTTATCTACTGAAGCAAACCATTGCTCAGTAGCTCGATAGATAACCGGCTTCTTCGTTCTCCAGTCATGCATGTACTGATGCTGGATGAAGGACATGTGCAGCAACTTTCCAGATTCCTTCAACATCTCCGTAATCATTGCGTTTGCTTTGTCGTAGAATATACCTTCAAAGCCTGGAGCTTCATTCGTGAATTTTCCTTGATCATCGATCGGACAGAGTACACCGATCTGATACTTCTGGCCGATGATGAAATCTTCCTCACCATGTCCTGGCGCAGTGTGAACACATCCTGTGCCTGCTTCCAACGTTACGTGATCTCCAACCATAACCATGGAATCCCGTTCGTAGAAGGGGTGCTGACAAATAACAAATTCAAGTGCTGCACCTTTACATGTACTGATGGTATTATATTCGTCCCAGCCAATTTGTTTAGCTGCTTGCTCAAGCAGTCCCTCAGCAATCACATATTTCTTACCGTTAGCTTCAACTAAAGCATAATCATAATCAGGGTGAACACTTATGCCAAGGTTAGCCGGTAGCGTCCAAGGTGTAGTCGTCCAGATGACAATGGCTGCATCATTAGGAAGTATACCCTTGCCATCCTTAATATCGAATGCAACATAGATGGAGGCTGAGGTTTTCTCTTTATACTCAATTTCTGCCTCTGCAAGCGCACTCTCAGAGGACGGGGACCAATATACTGGTTTTAACCCCTTATATATGGAGCCTTTCTTGAACATCTCAGCGAACACACGGATTTGTTGAGCTTCATACTGAGGCTGAAGCGTCATATAGGGGTTCTCCCAATCCGCTCTAATACTCAATCTCTTAAAGCCAAGACGTTGCTTATCAATCCAATTTAATGCGTATTCCTCACACGCGATTCGGAAATCAAGCACACTCATCTTCTTACGATCAACCTTACCGCTATTAGATATCGCCTGTTCAATCGGTAAACCGTGAGTGTCCCAGCCTGGAACATAAGGAGCATCGAAGCCTTGCATTGTCTTATATCGAATGATGAAATCCTTCAATAATTTATTCAAGGCATGACCAATATGGATGTCTCCATTCGCGAACGGAGGACCATCATGGAGAATAAATTTCGGCTTACCATTTCGGCGCTCTCTTACCTTCGTGTAGATATCGATTTCATCCCACCACTGTTGCATCTTTGGCTCTGCTTGGGGCAGACTACCACGCATCGGGAATTCCGTTAACGGTAAATTCAGTGATTTTCCATAATCCACTTTTATACACTCCTCTATGTGAAAATCGGGTAGGAGGCTACCCATT
>DFZX01000064.1 GCA_002383695.1 Caryophanales bacterium UBA4045 | reverse complement strand
TCATTCAGGAGGTTACCATGTTCAACTCGACCACCGATATCATTCGTCCAATCAATGAGCTGGTCAGCGTTCACTTTAACCACGAGTGGTGTGAGGAGCTAAGTATAAGGAGCTCACGGAATGGTCCGTGGGACCAATGGGAGCTAGCAATGCTCGGTGTCGAAGCGACGCAGAGTCGACTCGTCCATAGCTTCGATCAACTGCAATGTCTCCCCCATCTTCCNNCCGCGTACTCTATGAGATGCGTGGTCGAGCCATATTGGCCGATGAGGTAGGCTTAGGCAAGACCATCGAGGCTGGACTCATTCTCAAGGAATATATGATTCGCGGCTTAGTTCGTAAGGTACTCATTCTAGTTCCCGCCTCCCTTGTCCTACAATGGGTCCGTGAGCTCAATCAGAAGTTCGGCATCACCGCAACTGCGCAGAAGAAGGAATATATGTGGACACAGGTTGATATTGTGATTGCTTCTATGGACACTGCAAAGAGAGATCCTCATAAAAGTATCGTGCTCAGTCAGGAATACGATATGTTAATTATTGATGAGGCTCACAAGCTGAAGAATAATAAGACTAGCAACTACATCTTTGTCAACCAGATTCGGAAGAAGTATTGCCTCCTCCTTACCGCAACACCCGTGCAGAACGATCTTGGCGAGCTCTATAATCTGATTACGATGCTTAAGCCTGGACAGTTAGGCGGGCAAGGCCAGTTCCAAACCGATTATGTGGTTGATAAGCGCGTTCCGAAGAACGAAGAGCTGTTGCAAGCTGAGCTCTCTAAGGTAATGATCCGCAACCGACGAAGCGATGGTGGAATTGCATACACCCGTCGGCATGTGCGTAGTATACCGCTATCCCTATCTCCAGAGGAGCAAGCGCTTTATGAAGGTGTAACCAGCTTCGTGCGAGGTCGCTATCGTGAGGCAGGGGCTGAGGGTGGTAGTACGAATAGTATGCTCTCCCTTGTCACACTACAGCGTGAGGTGTGCTCTAGTCGTGATGCTGTGTTCCTCACCCTCGTTAATCTTTCGAAGAAGACACCTGAGGATTCCCCGCATCGCGCACAGATTTGGGAGCTTGTGAGTCTCATCAAGCAGATTACAGCGAATACCAAAGCCGAGAAGACAATTGAGCTCATCCTTAGCCTGGACAAGAATGAGAAGGTTATTGTCTTCACGGAGTATCGAGCAACACAGGAGTATCTTATGAAATACTTCAAGGACCACGGACTTGTCGCTGTATCCTATCGGGGTGGAATGAATCGCGGGAAGAAGGATTGGATGATGGATTTATTCCGAAATCGCGCCCAGATTATGATCGCCACTGAAGCTGGCGGCGAAGGCATCAACCTGCAATTCTGCCATAACATGATCAACTTCGACTTACCCTGGAACCCCATGAGGGTGGAGCAGCGCATTGGTCGGGTTCATCGATTAGGTCAGCAAAGTGATGTATTCATCTACAATCTATGCACATTAGGAACCATTGAGGAGCATATCGTGAGCCTACTACATGAGAAGATAAATATGTTCGAGCTCGTCATCGGTGATCTAGACACGATACTCGAGCATATGGAGGAGCAGACAACGCTAGAGAGTAAATTACAGAAGATCATTCTGGAGTCGCAGAATGATGATGAGATTCGTGAACATCTGCACTCCATCGGTACAGATTTCCACGATATTCGCTCTAGCATTCAGCCACCACCTGGGAGTCCCATTAACCGTTCGATTCCCATTATGCCGCCTACGAATCCCAATGTGGAGGTGCATCCTTGAATCAAGATCAGGTAAAGGATTTCTGTATGCGCTACCTAACCGCAACCAATTGTCAGATCATTGAGAAGAACCCTGCCTTCGTCAAGGTTAAGCTATCGCCAGAAGCTGATAAGGATCTAACTGGACGTTCGTATTATTGGAGCTTCGTCGAACGTACAGGTGCCGAGCCTGAGACAATGAGCTTCGTCTTCGTCTTCGATCCTGAGCGTCGTAAGCCGCCAGAGCCGCAAGGCAGAGGAACAACACAAGGGCGAGCTCCTGTCGTAGCACCACCACCCTCTAACGCCCCGCTCCAGCAGGGCGAGTCTATCTTGGAACGCTACTTCGGTGTGACACCGATGATCCCTCAGCAAGGTCGGATGATCGAAGAGACGATCACCTTCGGCTGCCGTAGGCTTGATCAGATGTTCGCTGCCGCTCACTCGAAGGGCAGCTTCCTCCAGCTCTTCGAGGAAGCTCCGCCCGTACAACGCGGATCGGGTGTCTCCCACCGTTATACGACCTGGCTCGGTGTGAATTACAAGGTTGAATTCACCTGTGATATGAAGCGCGAGGAGCTGCACTCGCTTGGAATCTGTATGAGCACGGGTGAGATTGCTGGTGATTTCCACCAGCATATGAACGAGCGTGCTCTAAGTCCACGGATGCCAGCCCATTGTCAGCTCCGAGATGTGATCTCCCTCGAGAAGGCTGTCCACCAGCTAGAGACGCATCTCGAGAAGCAGCTGCAGAAAGCTGATTATGAATGGGCTAGGTCCGCTCACGAAAGAATGAGCGAGGAGGTGAGCCGTATTCATAGCTACTATGGCGAGCTATTAACTACACTCGAGGCTGAACAGAAGGAGGAGATGCACAATCAATATATAAGAAGACAGCAAGAAATTGAGTGGCAATATCGACCTCGTGTCGAAGTCAAAGCTATGAATTGTGGTTGGTTCCATCTATTAACTGACAGCCTTCTAACAGTTCCAAGCTCATTCGCCAATATGAGGCAAAAAAACAATAACATCTAATCTATCAACCTGACAAGGACTAGCAAACTCTGCAGAGTCCTTCAGGTAGAATGGAGAAAACGAGCTCCTTCATTAGACTTATTAGGAAGGCAGGTGTACGTGATGTTCATGATTATCGTCTTACTCATCACTATGATGAGTTCAGAACCACAAATAGAACAAGCTCCCATAAAGCTAACTATGGAGAGAGCGGTTACTATTGAATCTGTGATGAAGTCCGAAGCGTCCGAGCAACAGAATATGATGTATATAAGCCCTCCCACGTTGCCATTAACCGAGTTATTCGATAGCACCGTCAACCAATGGATAGATGAGCTAGCAGAGCAGGATGAATTTGCGGATTGGCAAAGCTCCACCTTACAGTGGGATAGACAGCCGCTCGGTCCAGGCCTACATGGCTGGGTTGTAATCCTTACAGATCACGGCAAGGAGTTAGGCTATTTAGTCGTAACCGTAGGTACAGATGAGCGGTACCATCTCTCCGAATATGGACATGGGCCCTCCCCGCTCTTCAGCGAGAACACGCTGTACCGTTCATTGGTGCAGCACGAACTTATTAATCCTTCCATCTCCTTCGAACGATTCCTTGCAGACCATCATATGACGAGAGAACGCATTTATCTAAGCCCACTGCAGAATATATGGCTATTCACCTTAGGGAATGAAAGCTATCAGCTAGACGCCAAGACGGGGGATCTCATGTCCATAGACAGCGACATCCTAGATCAGATCCTAAAGCTCAAGGCAGACAATCATTCTTGGTCTGCACCTGTCGCTGATACACGCGAAATTCAGCATTCCGTCCAGCTACCTGCCTTCGACCCTTACCTGGACCTTGGCTGGATCGTAGAGCCTCCAAGCAAGATAAAAGACCTGCAGCAGCTGCAGGCCTCTCTCAATTCAGGTCAATTATTAACGTTTGTTACTAACTTATATCATGACACCGTCGTATATGCATTCTCAGTGACCGGATATCACCAGTGGAATGCAGGCGATCCATTCATCTCGATCGATCAGGACGGCGCTCGTTATATCCCAGCCCAGCTTATGATGCAGACTGGCCGATACTATATAACAACACTTTAGATACCATCCCCCATGGTCGGGTGGTGATGTAATTTTTTGAATCCAAAAAAGCTAATTGTAATGATGAATACGGCGATGACTACAACTAAAGCATAATAATTATTCAGAATGAATAATTGGGTCAGTGAGTAGGAGACGACCAAGGAAGATAAAGGCGAGATAATCCACACCTTAACGATCTTCTTCACAACATTGTTATCCCATAGCTTCTTACCATGATCTGCAATTCCAACACCGAAGATCGCCATCGTCGTTGCCTGTGTGAGGGGTACTGGAATTCCGAACATCGAAGCGATAATGACGAGTGTTCCGCTTGTCATCGATACAAAGCTACCATTAATGAGCGATAGCTTTGTTATTTTCTTACCATTCGTCTCAAGTACCTTACCACCTAATAAAATTGCACCCAAGCCCACAAAAATACCGCCTAGCCAGATTCCAGTTGTCGTGTTTAAGATACCTGCAGCGACAAGAGGTCCAACTGCATTAGCTACATTGTTCATTCCTGCGGAGAAAGCTTCATAACAGCCCGCTCCGATTAAGAAGATAACGAGAATTCTACGAACTAGAACAGGTTTACCAGTCTTATGTAACCACCGCTCTAGATGAGGTGTAAGCTTCGCAAGTAAGAATGCAAGTATAAAGGCTACGAATGGCAATATAATCCAAATCGCAACAATAGATATAACCTTCGATATAACAAGTGATTGATAAGCAACTCCAACTCCAACCACAGAGCCTACCGTAACCTCGCTTGTGGATAGCGGTATACCTACTAAGTTAGCATAGAATAATGTCAAACAAGCCGAAGCTAGAATAATGATTGAAAGCTCAACGGTTACAGCATTATTAATTAGGCCATTACCTAACGTCTTAACGACGGCTTCTCCACCAACAACTGCACCTGCCAATGCCGCAAATGCCACCAGAATTACAGCGATTCGCTTATTCTTAACCGCTCCTCCACCGTAGGCCGCACCCATCGCCGCTGCAGTACCACTCGCACCGATATTCATTGCGAAGAATAAAGCGATAAGAAGCGCTATGCCTGTTAATATCATGATATCCACACCTTTTCTAATCCCGAGTAGTCTTGTTGGATTAGTTTGTATTGTAAGCGATTGTAACTTGTTTGTCTATACATAAACCATAATCTTCACAAATCAGTATATGTATGTTCGCCTATGTTCGTTCATTCTTTAGTCAACTGAGGTGATATCCCACAGAATGTGATGATTCAATCTAATCTATAGTTGTATGCCGCGAATGTTTCAAATATCTTACAACCGTGTAATTACTATTATAGAAATACTTAAATGGAGGGATTTACTATGAAATCACAATGGATTATTGTTTGCGGGCTATGCCTAGCATTATTAACAGCTATTGTCGCTGTATTCAACACCGATGTTGTACCTTTGAATTATGTATTCGGTGAGGTCGACGTATCCCTGATTGTTGTCATATCTTCTGCTATATTGGTGGGAGGCCTGATTGTAACTGTCTTCGGAATGGTTCGTCCATATCAGCTGAATAAGGAGAACGAACGATTAGAATCACTCAACAAGGAGCTTAATTCCGAGAATGAAGATCTGAAGATCAGATTATCCGAGGTGCAATCAGCCTATTCCATGATCAAGAAAGAGAAAGAAGTAGACCAAGTTGCTGTCAAGCAGAATGATGATGAGGAACGAACACTCAATGGACTTGCACATATTGAGAAAAGTCGATTTAGTTAAATTCCGAACATGCAATAGTTGTTCGAACTAAGTAGAAAGCATCGTTTATGACAAGCGATGCTTTCTTTTTTCTAGAGCAACTGCACCATGCACCATCCTCTTACTAATCCCATTGTTATAAGTATATTCACGTTAGATACCCGCTAAGCTTGCCCCTTTTACGAACAATCTCTCTATATTCCTAGCAACGGTTGGATCGGCTATCAATGGTGGTGCTTGATGTGGTTTCGTGCGTGCGTCAATAATGACATTGTCACAAGCCCAATGCTTGTTCTCATAGCGACTATTCACGCCATAGATATCATGTGAAGGATTGCTCCGAGTGAAGGTAGCCCACAGAAAATTATTAATGGACTCACTCATGAATGTGCTATCATCACAGACAATGATCATCGGACAGCTAGGTACAGGTCCTTTATTCTGGATAAACTCACCTAAACTCTTAAGCTCGCTTTGGGCTTCATCATAATCTGTAAAAGCCGCAGCCTGTAAGGCTACAATCCCTGGCATGATCAATCGAACATTCGCAAAGCTCCGAAGTTCGTTAAGCTCATGCGGCACTTCCCTACACAAATCCCTAATCTTATCCCCGTAAGCAGCGAAGACAACTTTGCTGCCACTATTCAAGCCCGTACCCGAATAATCAAGCGTATCTATCGTTGTATTCGTATAGAAATGAATATCTCGACGGAGATCAATTCGTTCTAATATATACGCTAGAAAATCCACTTCATGATGCGTGCTAATCGGTTTTTTATCCTCCGCAGTAATAAACAGATATTTGGCCAAGCTCAGCTGTCCCGTGCCTAGAATTCGATTGGCGATTGTCAGAATCTCCGTTGGCTGCTTAACCTGTTGATAAGGCGTGTATCGCTCACTTCCGATTGCGAACAATAATGGATGAACACCCGCAGCATCGATGGCATGGACCTCTTGCACCCCTGGAATTTCTTGCTTAATTGCATCACCTGTTAGTTCGTGAATAAGCTGGCCGAACGCAGTATCCTCCTGTGGTGGACGACCTACAACGGTGAATGGCCAGATGGCGCCTGGCTTGGCATACACTTTATGAACCTTCATAACTGGAAACTGATGAGTCAGGCTGTAATAACCCAGATGATCGCCAAAGGGTCCCTCGGGCTTCGTCTCGCCTGGATGGATTTCACCCGTTATTACAAAGTCAGCATCGTTGCTAATGCAGAAGCCATCGATGTAGCTGTATTGAAAACGACGACCAGCAAGCAATCCAGCAAAGGTCAGCTCACTCATCCCTTCTGGTAAGGGCATAACGGCAGATAATGTGTGAGCCGGTGGTCCACCGACGAAACAGCTCACTTTTAGCGGAACCCCTTGCTTATTAGCGCTGTCCTGATGTACACCAATACCACGGTGAATCTGATAATGCACACCTATCTCCTTATTCATCTCATACTCATTACCACTCAATTGAATACGATACATACCCAGATTGGAATTCATAATCCCCGGCTTGTCCGGATCCTCGGTGTATACCTGTGGCAATGTAATAAAAGCACCGCCATCCATCGGCCAATGCTGAATAAGCGGAAGGTCGGAGATACTAATTTCTTGCAGAGCGACCGGTGAGCTTTTGGTCTTCTTCAGCGGTAGAGCTTTCAACGCCGCAAATCCAGTTTTGATATTCTTAAACGGGCTTTTCAAAGCCTTCATCGGATCATTACGCACGGTCATTACGTTCTGTACAGCCCCAAGCGTGTGGCGGAATATGAATTTACTTCGTTCTAACGTACCGAATAGGTTGGATACTGCCCGAAATCTCGAGCCTTTGACGTTCTCGAATAATAACGCTGGGCCACCACCCTCAAAAACCTTCATATGAATAGCAGCCATCTCCAGATAAGGATCGACCTCTTCTCGGATGCGCACCAGGTGTCCATTCTTCTCAAGATCGATAATACATTCTTCTAAATTGCGATACATAGGATTATGCTCCAATCTATGATGAAATTCTATTATTCATAGCATATCGAACCTGTCAGCACTTTGCAAAATAAAAGCTCATCAATGCCCATCTGTTAACAATGGTTCATACATCATAATGGCATGATTTTCCGTAATAAATTCATCATCAATCAGTTCATTTCCAATGCTGTACACTTTACGGAATATCTTATTATGTCTGACATAACCTCCCCAGTACTCAGAGGTAATTCGATGTTCTTGTTCATACACTTCATAAAGCTTGGCTGTTGGAATATCTGATCTCCATTCCCCAACTAAGTGTGTATCTGTCAAGTAGATGACCAATTGATAATTCTGATCGGTTTCATTCTTAATCTGTAAATCCAGATAATTATACGCACATGTTGCACCGCTACCGAAAGGTTGACTTCTATTGGAATCGGGAAAGACATCATAGCTGTGACGATATCTCTCAATGACGGTTAATGGTGAATGTAAAGTCATCCAATAGATCAGATTGGATAATTGACATAATCCTCCCCCCATTCCCTGCGTAACCTTTCCGTAGAACAATATCATTCCATCCACATAACCTTTTCTTTTTGTAGTATTACCAATTAAGCGCCAATAAGAAAAGATCTCTCCTGGTTTTACAAGGATTCTATTCAATCTAGTCGAAGAAATTTTTAGGTTCTTAACTTTATTATGCTGTAGCCACATATCTACATCTTTAAGCTCGCGAAGCAACAGGGTCTTATGCGTGAAAATCACATAAGGTAATTGCGAATTTTCTTTATGTAAAGCATACTTTTTCTTGCTCAGGTACCAATCACAATATCGTTTTAGACGATAATATTTCTTGCCCAAATAGATTCTAAAGGAGCTTCTTTTTATTGGCTTCAGAGATGTCATGTGTTTATTCTCCTTAATCAAACTTAATAAAAATACTGCTCTATACGAATCCAAATATATATTTTAGCTACAATAGTACAATACTTTTCAAATAATCTTTCATTAGCTTATTCGAAATCTCCAACGCTTCAGCTCTAGTAATTGCAGGTGCGGTTATCATAAAGCCGTCTTCTGATGTCCATCCACCTTTTGAAGTGTTTACCTCGTCTCTTTCGTATGTGGTGATGGTAACTTCACTAAAGTCTTTATTTATATAAAGAGTTCCATAACCATACGTGCCCGGAATTCCATTCTCAATATAGCTATATATGATATGACCTGCACCATCTTCTTGAAACTTTATCACTAATTCTCTTTGGTCTAGCGGTACTGGTATCTTCTCTCCATGTATATCAATAGTTCCTGTGAATGTTTTTGAACCAGTGAGACTCTTTTGTAGCTTCCCATCAATATTTATATATATAGGCTCTTCAAAATCCTTATTCTCGTCTCCTAATTGATACTTTAATCCCACCAAGGATACTGCATATTGCTTCGGAACTAGCTGCAGAATAGCAATTACACATATTGTAATGACAACAAGAGTTATGGATATAAGTAATGTTCTCTTCACATACAATACCTCCCTTGGCTCATTCATGAGTAAAAATTAATTCTGTACTTGTTTATTATATAAGTCGCCATTCTCCCGGATCAAAGTCCCATCCTTCACTACATTTAGGTCATCTATATCCTTCTCTGTGGGGTATGCTCGCAAAAAGTCGAAATTGTTCTCACCCTCATTCATGCCTTTAATACGATAAACAACGATTTCATCACTTTCAATTTTTAAGATCAAATCATACGTTCTAAATTCCGTTCTTTCTGGCAGATCTCCAATCGTATGCTCCGTATAACTTTTAAGATCAAACCACGAAATAACAGAGCGATGGATGCCCGAACCAAATGAATAGGCATACACTAAATCCAAAGTCCCATCATTATTGACATCGTAAGGCACAACACTGGTGACACCTAATCCACCAAAGCCAATACCTATATGAAAAGCTTCTTGATTTGTCACGATAAATGTTTCGAGGCTTGAATCACCCACAGACTTAAAAAGCTGAAGCTTTGTGTTATCCCAAATACTAGAGGAAGTAATTTCAATTAGATCTGTTTCCTTATTACTCAATTTCGAGAAGTCTGGCGTTGTTAGAATTATTTTGCTTGCTTCTTCAATAGATAACTTATCGGCATGGTCCTCTTCTTCTTCAACTAAACCATTAATCGCCCATCCTAAAAAAGCACCAAGAAGTACAATGATAATAATTATGCAGAGTAGCTTTAATAATGGTCTCATTTTTAGTCCCCTACCAAAAAAAGTATTTCTACTAAATATCCATATAACTGTCCCAGGCTAGATACATACATACACCTGCAACAACAAAGAAGATGGCTGCAACCCTCGTGTTCCTTCTCATTCTTATTCCATATGTTAGAAAGAAGATAGCGGCGGCTAATTTGGAGAGGCTCTGATAATATCCGCTTGAAAAAGCTGAACTGCTAAAGATGATCGAGATAAGTAATGCTGTAGCGATGAGTAGCTTAAACCACATAGGTTCTCTCAAATATTGTTTAAACATAAAATTAATTCGCTGCATGACGGCAATCATTCCTCCCCAATTGTTCCAAATCAATCATTACTTCCTTTATCTATCGCCTCCTAACCATATACCTAACACATTACCATATATAGGGACCTATTGATAATATTATCTTATACATATGATTCTAGCTTTACCTCTTCCACTCTTCTCGTAACATGGCGTAGTAATATTCATCCCACCACTCATTGCCATGAGCTATACACTTCTTGAAATGCCCTTCTCTCTTCATCCCAATGTTCTCCATAACTCGATAAGATGGGATATTCTCCGGCTGACATGTGGCTATGATTCGGTGCAGCTTCATTTTCTCAAAAGCAAATTTCAAGACTGCCAGCGCAGCTTCAGAAGCATATCCCTTATTGTGAAACTTCGAATTAAACACCCAACCAATCTCGTAGGTAAGCTCTCCATAATACTTATGAAAGACAATATGACCAATGAGATAACCTTCATCCGCTAATACTACAGCAAATTTATTGGCATCGACATCCATATTATTCCTCACAAACTCTTTAGCAAGCTTTTCATTGAAAACCCCCTCAGGTATATACCTCATTACATTGATGTCCGAGGTGTAATCATATACCTCTCGCCAATCCATATATTCAAAATTCCGTATGATTAATCTTTTTGTTTTTAAGTCCATCTTTTTTCTCCCTCCGTTGATTAACAGCTTGTTCCTTACTAGCGAGATAATTAAGCTCCTTCTTCGTCTTCAGATAATTAGCATAACGATGCGAATCAAGCTCATTGCTCTCGATTGCTTGCTTCACAGCACAAGCGCTTTCAGATTTATGCTGGCAATCTCTATAACGACATAATAATGCTAAGCGCTCAATATCTGCAAATGTCGTTTGCCATCCGCTTTCTGTATCCCATAGCTGTAGCTCCCTCATCCCTGGGGTATCCATCATAATGGCTCATTAGGATTACTACATAAATCGGCTTTCGTCAGCAAGATCACAGGTTGTGCTTGGCTTTCCCATGCGGCGACAAGATACCGTTCTATCCTGCGAAGATTAAAATCTTGATTTAAGGCGTTTACGATGAACAGAAAGTCCATATTGGCTCCAATGACCTGTCCGTCGACCCGGTTTCCTGCTTCCTTGCGAATCATAACAGAGCGTCGTGGCAGTACAGCATGAATGACAGCTCGAGGCTCTCCTCGAAGGTGTTCAATAGCTACCCAATCTCCAACGGAAGGGAATTCGCTTCGATCAGCTACTTTAAATTCAAATTTACCTGTTACCCCCGCTGTCACTTCGCCTAATTGTGTGATCAGTCTGTATTGTTTAGAAAACTGTGCGATAACTCTGCCGAGCTCACATCCTGCTATGTTAATTTCCTGTGTACTTACAAGCTCTTCCCAATATTCATTCCATCCATACATCGCTAAATTTTGTTGAGCTATCTGATTGTTCATGTGAATAATTGCCCCTTTTCCTTATCATCTAAAATACAAAAAACCACAGAGTTATCCTGCGGGATATCGTATTGCGCAACATAATGTGCACAATAAAAAAATGCCGCAAGAAACCAGGCTGGTCTCTAACGACATCTCAACCGATTACGACTACACCTTAGTGATGTGCATAGCTCGTATTAAGATTTTTTCTAGTCCGAAGAGACCGATATAGCTACAACATAATTGCTCTTAACATCCAGCATAAAATTACTCATAGTACATCAGCCTCCTTGTCTTTTCATTATGATATCAATATTCGTTGGTATTAGCTTGGTAAAGATTGATTATTATTATATTTTCCTCACTATGAATATTATATGCCAAAGCCGCTACACGTATACTGATGTACCTGCTCGAACCCTAATCTTATTGCCAGTTTTCTTGATGCTTCGTTATCTAACGAACAGTCCCAGTAGGGAATATAGCCATTGTCCTTAATTTCTTTCACTAACAGACCAGCGATATGAGTTCCTACTCCTTTATTCTGGTGCTCAGCTAAGGTTTCAATTCCGATAGCATGCATGTCCTCTGTAACAAAGCTTGAATAACACATAGCTACTAACTCTAGTCCTTCGATTGCGATAAAACCGTATCCTTTATTTCTGAATTCATCCAATGAAGACCAGAATTGATTTATATCCCTTCTGACAAATTCTATATTCATTAACTCTGGGTTTTCCCATTCTTGCGATCTTAGATTAACGATCTTCATCTGCGAGTCTTGTGATACTGGGGGCACATGTAGAAGCTTGAAAACCAATTGCTCCCATTGATGGATTTCCCTCAAGGAAAATAATGATTCTAGCTTCCAACCGTCATGTTGAGCTGAAACTTCGAAAAAATTCACATCAAGCTCTTTCATTCTCGGTGCAATGCTATTCGTTATATAGCTATCTAGTCCCCTGTTAAATGTATCATTACTGTGATCACCGACTAGATAAAACCCTTGCATACCCTTACTCCAAACCAAAGCAGTCTTTGGTGATACCAGCTGATCCACGAATATCCAGCCTGGGTTATTCCGATCTATTATGGAGAGTATTTCGGGATGTAAGTGACCGCCCTCTAGGAGTGGTTTCACTTTATAATAAGCCTCTTCTGTTAATTCAAACATTAGTTTCGTTGCCTCACTCTCACATCTATGAAACCAGTCAGAAGGAGCACACTTCATATTCCTTACTAAATACATAGCCTAATTTCTCAGCTAGCTGAACGGAGTGTAGGTTGGCTGCATTCCAATCCGGGTACATGTTTTTTTCCAAGCTTGCTAAAATCAACTTAGACGAACATCCGAGTGCCAATCCTTTACGTCTAAATTTCGGGTGGGTACCAATTGTAACTGTAATATTACCTTCACAATATGTATACGTTGAGGCCCCACAGATAATTTGACCCTCATGAATGATGACATATCCCAAACCATTCTTCTCAAAATCTTCGTATGAATGATAGTTCGAGACGCAATCAGACATTAACTCATCTGATAATGCTAAATGATAAATGGATTCATCGATTCTTGTAATCTCGTATTGAGCTTCTACCATTAACCTATAATCATTAAGCAGTTTCGTATTGAACGTCCTGGATCCCTGTTCTAAAGCATACCGACTAAACTTTCTAAATCTATTGGGAAATTCTCTCTCAATAAATGTAATCCAATCAGGATTGTCAGTAATAATAATCTTATCTCTACATCGTTCAGATAATTTCGTTATGAGATGATTGTGCTCGAATTCACTTAAAGACCCCAATAAGTAACAAAAGTCAGCTGCTTCAACAATTGCTCCTCCCGGATTTTCTATCTTATCCACCAATATCCGACCCATATTTCCTTCTAGGCATGACCGAAGAACAATCTCATTGTCTATTCCCATACATAGATGGTTAATTAGTAACCTTTCTTCCTTTGCCAACTCTACTAGCATCCTTTATTCCTCCTCAACTTTAAATAGCCTATCGGTATTAGCCGGGGCAGATGGACTAAGTTTTCCTTGAACCATCGATCTTGATTTCCTCCTGCGAAAGAACTGCAAAAGTACAGTAATTTAAAGGGAATCTGACTTATTATCATCAAAAGACTGCAAATACGCAGGTATTTTAGCTTTCTTCAGTAATTCGATCGATGTTGTAGAAAATAGCTGCACTTTTGCAGGAATACTCTTCTCGGAACTAATTGTAAAGAAATTAACTGCACAATTGCAGGTTTTCAACCATTTTCAAATTCGCACTCATAGATTGACCATTAATCTCGTTGTTTCATGACTTCGAATGGCGAGAGGCTACTTTAAAATAACTTCTTCCTCAATCCCCTTCATAATGTAAAATATTTGCATTGAGTTTGTTCATGTTTGTATTCCCATCCTGCATCCGGTTGGTTTTTTCCTATGTTTCGTCAGCTGCTCGAATGCATAAGCAATACGAATTAACGTTGGCTCACTGAATGCAGTTCCCGCAAAGGTAATACCAAATGGTCTGCCACTTTCCTTATACCCTGCTGACACAGCTATTGTTGGATACCCAGCTCTAGCGCTAATATCAGCACCCGCATAGGATGGGAAGAGGATCGCATTTAGACTGTATTTGTTCAAAGCATAATCAATACCCTCATTCTGTGAGTAATACAAATCCGTTATTGACTCCAAAATATACTGAGGATTCTTCAGTGGATTGTCGATTTTATTCCGATATATCAATTGATCTTGCCCGTACTTGAGAGTGGTCTCTGCATGCTGCTCGTTCCAATCAATTAATTCGCTGAGAGAATGCACAGGCATGTGGGATGGGAGACTCTGCAGATAATTATCTACACTATGCTTAAATTCATTATTCATTTTGTTATGCTCCCACGCTCTATGAAAGGATGGAATTTCAATGCTCTCAACAACATGGGCTCCAGCTTCTATTAACTTAGATACAGCGGCATTGAATAGCTCCTCATCATACTCGCCCATATCACAGAAATTTTCTTCTTTTGCATTCCGATAAATCCCAATGGTCGTGTTCTTCAATCCATCTAGATTTAAATACGAGGTAAAATCCACCCCAGTATGTGGATTCCTCCAAGTAGCTGGGTCAAGCTCATCCCTTCCCATAAGTGTATTCAGTAAAATGACCGCATCTGTAACAGTCCTCGCCATCGGCCCCGCAGTATCCTGCGAATAAGTGAATGGGATGACGCCAGATCGGCTTATTAAACCTACCGTTGGTTTTATACCCACGATAGAATGCTGAATAGAAGGACTTAATATGGAGCCCGACGTTTCGGTTCCAACTGCAACAGTGGTGAAGTTTGCAGTCACTGCAGCGCCAGACCCCGTACTAGAACCACCAGGGAAAAATTCGCCATAAGGGTTTAATACCTGCCCACCCTTCGAGCTGTATCCTGCCCACATGTTAGAGGACATACCGTTCGCCCACTCTGTTAAATTTGTCTTACCAAGGATTACAGCACCCGCTTCTCTAAGCTTCTGTACGAGGAAGGAGTCAATTGAACTTAAATGTTGTTCCAGAGCACATGCACCTGCACTCGTACGCATCTTGTCCCCTGTTCCAATATTCTCCTTCAGTAGTACTGGAATCCCATGCATGGAGCTTCTAGCTCCTACTGATTTTCTCTCCAGGTCTAGCGCTTCTGCAATAAATATGGCATCCGGATTAATTTCCATAATCGCGTTTATCTTAGGCCCACTCTGATCATATTGTGCAATACGATACATGTAATACATGACAAGCTCTCTTGAGCTGAGCTCGCCTCTATTCATAGCTGCTTGTAATTCGAATATCGTTGCTTCTTCGCCATCTATATATTTAAGCGCAAACAAATTTTCCATATGAGTAACTTATCCCCATTTCAATTGCAGAATGCTCTAAACTTAACACATTCAAACTCTTCATTGGTAGATAAAGAATAATTATAATCTCCGCATAATTCATGCGAGCTTTATTTGGTCGCGATTCCGTATGGGTACCACGCACTTTAAGAGCCCTCAGGAATTGCTCTCTGAGGGCTTTTAAAAACTACAATAGCAAGATTAACGTATAGAATTTCATTTGAGTAACTTCAGTTTCTGCTACTTTTCAGCTCCGT
>DFZX01000049.1 GCA_002383695.1 Caryophanales bacterium UBA4045 | reverse complement strand
TGACAGGTATGGATTTGTCTGAGGTTCTATTACGAGAGGCTCGGCTTGCGGATCAGAAAGAAGCAGTGCGTTGGGTACACGGAGATATGCGAGCTATCCCTTTGGAGGAGTCCTTTGATGCGGTTGTAAATCTATTTACTTCCTTTGGATATTTTGACGATATGGCTGAGAATGCACTTGTGCTCCAAGAGCTCGAGCGTTTACTTAAACCCGGAGGACGATTTCTTATCGATTTCCTAAACCCTGAAGCTGTGAGAAGAAATCTCGTTCCCCAATCAGAGCGGCTAGAGGGGGATATTACGATTAAGGAGTATCGACGGATTGAGGATGGCTGTGTGAAAAAAGATATCGTGATGACCGAACCATCAAAAGTGGAGCGACGTTATTCAGAGCAGGTTAAGCTCTATGAATTGTCGGATTTCGTACATATGCTTTCTTCAACTTCATTAGAAATTACAGAGATATTTGGCGATTATTCCGGCTCTGTATATGATCATTCAACATCAGCAAGACTTATCATGGTTGGCTCGAGGAAGGTATAAGGATGTCTAATAATCGGAATATTGTTGATCAACGTGCTGGACACATATTTCAAGTTAAGGTACCACTGCCTTTTCCACTCCGCTGGGTGAATTCTTATGTGGTAAAGGGTGTAGAAGGTTATACAGTTATTGATCCAGGCATACATACAGACGATGCAGAAGCATGCTGGCATGAAGCCTTAGGTCTGATGAATCTGAAGTTCTCGGATATTCAACAGATTGTCTTAACTCATCATCATCCGGATCATTATGGTTTATCTGGCTGGCTCCAGCAGGAAACTGGTGCGAAGGTATGGATGTCCGAGGCTGGGAAAAGGCAGGTAGATTATCTTTGGGGGCCATATCGAAGAGGTACTATTGATTTGCATACGATGTTCACCCTACATGGTATGAACTCACAAGTTGGAGATATGCTGGTTGAGCATATGGAGGATTTTGTGACATTCGTATCACCACAGCCGGAAGTCAGTTTCATTAAGATGAACGAGCGATTCTTACTTGGCGATCAATTTTACAAGCCCATTCATACACCTGGACATGCTTATGGTCAGCTTATCTTCTACCATGAAGCTAGCGGCGAGATATTCTGTGGTGACCAAGTGCTTCCACAGATTACACCGAATATCGGTCTGCTATCGATGCCAGGTATGGATGACAATCCACTGCAGTCCTTTCTAGACAGTCTGTCGTTCTTAAGTACATTAGATGTCAATATAGCTTATCCAGGTCATCGCGACCCATTTACAGGCTTCGCGGAGCGTTGTCGTGAAATCATCGAGCATCATCGTGAACGATTGGAACGATTGATTGTGATGATGGATGAGCCTTACACTGCATATGAGATTTGCTTGAAGTTTTTCGGGAACAAATTATCCATCCATCAGCTTCGCTTTGCCATGGCTGAGACTTTAGCGCATCTGGCATATCTACGAGAATCAGGCGTTCTGTCTGAAGAGCTAAGAGGGAATATTGTTGTCTATCGTCAATAAGGGTGGTATCTCACCCCTTATTGACTTTTTCTTTTCTTAGTACCCTTGCTACTGCACTTACTGCTTTACTGTTGCTGCTGTTGTTGCTGCTTAGGTTGCTTTGTCGGCTGTTGCTGCTGTTGCGGTTGTTCTGCAAGCTTCTCAACAGCGGCTTCTTCCTTACTCCCCTGCATGTTGTGAGCTATCCGACTGCTTGCTGAAGCGGCTATTGCTCCTACAATGTCATCCAGGAATGTATGACAGCGTGGTCCGCCTTTCAAATTCAATTCCTTCAAAATTCCCGGTTTCAGTTTATCTACATAACCGAAATTAGTCATCCCAATACTTCCATACACATTAACAATCGATAAGGCTAGAATTTCATCGCAGCCATACAAACCCTCATCATTCTCAATCATTTCTTGTAACGGCGGTAGAAGCTTTCCTTCCTCAGCTAAGATATCAAGCTGTATGCCCGTTAACACGGCATTCTGAACCTCTCGCTTTGTTAGTACCATATCAACATTATGGATACATTCTTCTATAGTTAAATTCGGAAAATAATCCTTCTGTAGAAATAATACAAGCTCAGCAATATGATGTTTCTCTACGCCTCTCTCTGTTAACCAAGTCTCCGTTGCTTCAGCCACTTTCTTACTGTTTAGATAATATGCCATGTTAATAATTCCCCCTATGATCATCGTTAATGTTCCTCATCGTAACATATTTAACTCTATTCTTAAATGATGGCAGAATATAAGGCTAGGTCCAAGGACAAATTGGGTATAAAAACAAGCTAGGCTCGTATACATAGGAATAAAGAATGCATCAAAACTAAGCATACGCTTATGAAGTAGTTTTATCGACTGCTTGCGCATTCATCAAAAACTATGTAGGAGGGTGTAACCATGAAGCGTATTCGATTCATTCGCCGGTTGTTACTTGTAGGTCTCGTATCGATTCCACTGCTTCTGTCTGGATGTGGATGGTTTGGAGCCGAGGAGACCAGTACAAAGATTGATCCACCTCAGGTGGATTATGAACTGCAGACAGAAATATTCACAGATGTAGCAGATGAAGAGGTTATGGCTGAACCAGGGCAGCTTGCCCCAGTAACATTGTATTACAAGGATGCACAAGGCTTTGTTGCTCCTATCGGCTTGCAATTGCCCTATCAGGAAGGGATTGCGAAGCTAGCATTGGAGTATATGGTCGATGGAGGACCATCGGAAGGAATGTTGCCTTCCGGATTTACTGCTCTGCTGCCTAAAGGAAGTACGATTGATATGAATATAACCAAGGATGGTTTGGCTATTGTTGATTTCTCAGAAAACTTCACGCAGTATAATCCTGAGGATGAACGCAAGATACTAGAGGCAATCACATGGACATTAACTGGCTTCAATTCGGTAAAGCAAGTAGAAATTTGGGTAGCTGGAAGAGAGCTTAAACAAATGCCGGTAGATGGAACACCGCTTGATGAGCCACTTACTAGGGGGATGGGGATAAACCTCGAGCGACATTCGGATGTTAATCCGGCTATGGCGTCGGCGGTTACCCTATATTTTCAAAGTCAGAATACAGACAATTATACGTATTACGTGCCGGTCACACGTCTTATACAATATAATGATGATATGACTGCTGCAGTTGTTCATGAGCTAGTGAAGGGACCCGCGGAGGAATCATCACTCTCTAGTGTAATGGCGGCAACAACTGAAGTGCTTCATGTTGAACAGAAGGAGGATACAGTTATCGTTAATTTCGGTAGCAATATTAGGGGGTCTGATCAGAAGGTTTCCTCCGAAAGCCTACAAGCTCTTGTTCTTTCATTGACTGAGCAGGCTGGAGTTCCTAAGGTTCAGATCATGATTGATGGTCAAGCAGCAGTTTCGAATTCGGATCAAATCAATTATTCGTCACCGGTAAGCCGCCCATCTCAGATAAATCCTCAGAAACTTTAATCCTATTAGTTAGTATAAAATACACTTTAAATTATCATATTAAGGATGTCATGAAGTGCCTCTACGTTAAAGTAGAGGCACTTCGCATGAGAAGGATTTTTTAAATGGATGTTTTTTATGGAGTGGGTTTGGTAGAATGAAGAAAATCTAAAATTGCTTACCTTACGACGTAGGTTTATCAATCGTTAGTGCAATTATTAAAACTTTAAAGGGAGCTGTTAATATTGAGATCGGATGGTCGCAAAGGAAATGAGCTTAGAGCTGTTTCCATTACACCTAATGTGAATAAATATGCTGAGGGATCGGTGCTTATTGAGTTTGGCGAAACTCGCGTACTATGTACAGCCTCATTGGAGGAGAAGGTTCCCCCATTCATGAAAGGTCAAGGTAAAGGCTGGGTGACTGCGGAATATGCTATGCTACCTAGAGCGACACATACTAGGAACCATCGAGAAGCGGCAAAAGGTAAGCTTAGCGGTAGAACGATGGAAATCCAGCGTCTGATTGGTAGAGCTCTTCGATCCGTTGTTGAACTGGACAAGCTAGGAGAGCGTACTTTGACATTGGATTGTGATGTATTACAAGCGGACGGCGGCACGAGAACAACCTCAATTACAGGTGCTTTCGTAGCTATGATCATTGCAATGAATAAACTTGTGAAGGATGGTAAGCTCCAGCGTATTCCTGTCACCGATTATCTAGCATCTGTAAGTGCAGGTGTGGTTGATAATGAGCCTAGAGTTGATCTATGCTACGAGGAGGACTCCAAAGCGAAGGTCGACATGAATGTTGTTATGACAGGATCTGGTTCGTTAGTAGAAATTCAAGGAACCGGAGAAGAGTCTCCGTTCTCTAGAGCAGAATTAGATCAGCTACTCATCCTGTCTGAGCAAGGGATTAAGCAGCTTGTAGAAATCCAGAAGACGACCTTAGAGGGAATGGGAATAAAATTAGGAGTGTAGTCATGCTGAATCCATCATTAGGTCTTGTTGTCGCAACAACGAATAAAGGCAAGCTTAAGGAATTTGTACATCGATTACAAGGGATGAATCACGAGATCCTTAGCTTGTCTGACTTTCCCGAATTACCTCCCGTTGTTGAGGACGGTGATACATTCCTAGCGAATGCAGAAATCAAAGCCAGGATTATCGGTGATGCACTGAATATGATTTCTTTGGCCGATGATTCAGGTTTATGTGTGGATGCACTCAGAGGAGAACCAGGTGTATACTCGGCAAGATATGCAGGAGAGCATGCTACTGATTTGGATAATGTGAATAAATTGCTAATTGAACTCCGTTCGCTATCCACAGCTGGAGAATGTAATGACAAGCCCATCCATCCGTTGGGATATAAGCTACTTAGTCCTGCTTACTTTGCCTGTGCTTTAGTCCTATACGATCCTTCAAAGCATCAGATTATCAGTGTTGAAGGAACATGCCCCGGATGGATTATAGACCAACCCTGTGGTGGAGGAGGATTCGGATATGATCCGATCTTCTACTTACCTGAATATGGTCGAACCATGGCTGAATTAACGATTGAAGAGAAGAGTGCGATAAGCCATCGGGGCAAGGCATTAGATAGCTTGCTTAGTCATTTAAGATTGTGACTTTATATTCCCGTAACCAATAATCGATTTGATACAAATAGGCAAATAGCTGTGGACCCGTCATCAATTGACCGAACCAGGGCAAATTAAACTCTGATGCATCTAGGTCTGCCAATTTACGAATTTTTTTGCTATCTATAAAAGACAGTATCGGTGACGATGAATCGTCAAGAATGTCCAAAACCTTCGATTTCATAGCATCCAGATAATTGGGGTTATGTGTTTTGGGGTATGGGCTTTTTCGTCGTGTCAACACTTCATAAGGAAGTATACCCTCAAGCGCTTGTCTTAGAATCCCTTTGGCGCGGTTGCCCGCATTCTTCATTTCCCATGGGATATTCCATACATATTCGATTAATCGATGATCACAGAAGGGTACACGGACTTCAAGTCCTGAAGCCATACTCATACGATCCTTACGATCAAGTAAAGTGGGCATAAACCGAGTAATGTTCAAGTAGGACATCTCTCTCATACGTGCTTCAGCTTTGCTCTCTGAAGCTAACCGTGGAACCTCGGCAAGTGCATCCTCGTAACGATCAGCCACATATTGAGTTGGCTGAATCCATGCATTAAAATCTGCTGAGAAGAGATTGACACGCTCCCTTGTCCCTAGTGCCCATGGAAAGGTATTGGCTTGTAATGATTCCTCACGATGAAACCAAGGATACCCTCCGAAAATCTCGTCTGCCGCTTCTCCTGAAATTGCAACCGTTGCCCCTTTCTTAATCTCTCTACAGAATAGCAGCAAGGAAGCATCAACATCGGCCATACCTGGAAGATCACGTGCAAGCACAACATCCTTCAATGCGTCAGCAAGCTCAGGCGTGTCGAAGGTAATATCGTGATGAAGCGTTCCTGCGTAAGCGCTCATCCGTTTAATCCAGGGTGCATCTGCATTCGGCTGGAATACACTCTCCTTGAAGTGCTTGTCATTATCGACATAGTCTACTGAATAGGTGTGTAGTGGATCTAACTGGTTTAATCGATAGTAATCGGAGGCTATTGATGTAAGAGCACTCGAATCAAGCCCTCCAGAAAGAAGTGAACAAATAGGTACATCTGATACGAGCTGACGTTCAACGGTATCTTGTAATAATGCCTTTACATGGACCGCGGTAGTCTCTAGATCATCCTCGTGTTCACGGCTAACGAGCTGCCAATAGGTTCGTATTTGTAAGCCATTCCGATTAATCATTGCACAGCAGCCAGGCTTTAGCTCGAATACATTATGGTAGATTCCATGACCAGGGGTTCTTGCTGGACCGATGGCGAATATCTCTGCAAGACCTTCGCGACCAACCGATGCCTGAACCTTCGGATGCGCAAGTATTGCTTTAGGCTCAGAGCCAAATAAATACATACCGTTGTTGTCTTGTGTATAGAAAAGAGGCTTGACACCAACACGATCGCGAGCAAGGAATAGGGATTGCTCCTTATCATTCCATACACCAAAGGCGAATATCCCGTTTAGACGATCTAGACAGTCTGAGCCCCATTCGATATATGCATTCAATAGAACCTCAGTGTCACAAGTAGTATGGAAGGGATGCCCCCTTACTTTAAGCTCCTGACGTAGCTCTGGGGCATTATACAACTCTCCATTGTATACAATGACGTACGAATAACCATCAAGTTTACGGATCATTGGTTGTTTTCCATTCTCAGGATCAATGACACACAAGCGGCGATGACCTAATGCACAATGGCTTGTAATCCAAGTGCCAGCAGCATCCGGACCTCTGGGTTTGAGTGTCTCCATCATATTCTCAATAATGTTAGGGTGTTTAGTAAGATCCGTGTTCCAGTCGATCCAACCGGTGATTCCACACATAGACTTTCACCTCTTCCGACAAAAATTCCGTTGTGTTCTGACCCGACGATATACCAAACTTATGCGAATTAGACGAATAAAATGTCTGTCCAACTGGATATGCTAACGCAAAAAGCAAATACTTAAGGAGTGGGTCAAGTCATGAACAAAATTAATCATGCTCGATTTATGCGTTCTGTAGAAACGAATGGAAAGGTAATGGCTGAGGTTGAATTTTCGATGGAACTATCTAGCCAACAGCTCGAAGGTTCACAGGAAAGTTCACAGGAAGGTAGACAGCAGAAATATGTAGCTGTGCTAGAGAATGATGGTGGTTTATCCTACAAATTACGAAAGATTTATAAGAATGATTCCGATATGGCGATAGATTGGTACGATAACACAGAGCATCTAGCTTATATGGATGTAACAAATTCCATGTTTGGGGATTCACAGCTAAGCGAGGATAGGGAGAGCTTCGTTCTTGATGTACTGGATTGTGAAGGTGTAAGAGCAGATATGGAGAGTGGGAATAATCAATAACATCGGCTGTCATTTCATTCATGTGAAAATACAAACAAAAAACTCGCGAATACATCGCGAGTTTCTTGTTTAAACCTACGTCCCAGGAGCGATTCGAACGCCCGACCGACGCCTTAGAAGAGCGCTGCTCTATCCAGCTGAGCTACTGGGACATGTTAATAGAATGACTCTGGAGCGGGTGAAGGGAATCGAACCCTCGCCTCAAGCTTGGGAAGCTGGCGTTCTACCACTGAACTACACCCGCATGATTCCTTTTTACAGCAAGCAACATCATATCATATGAAAGAATGAAAATCAAACTCTTTTAAAAAATTTTTAATGTTAATATTTTGCTATGTGGTTTTAGTTGTGCAAGTAAGTCGTGCTATAATAGTGGAGCTATACCATACATTGCCCACAGTTAGGAGCTGGCGGACATCGAAAGCATTCGTAATGATAATATCATTCTACTTCCGAGAACCATTGATTATTACCAGGAAGAGTTAACCCATCTATTAGAATCTGAGAAATATGAGGAAGCGGTGCATCTGCTTCAGTTTTTACTTCAATGTCGTAATGATGATCAACAAACCTCTGAGGAGTGGCATGCGCTATTACAATGGCTAAGATCAACGTTCACATCTCATCGCGAGCTTGATGTTCCTCCGGATTCTGACGATGCTAATTCGGATTCTGACGAGGAAATCACCGAGCAGGATCTACATAAGCAACGATTCTATACGAAGATGTCTGAGGATCCAAATTATGTGAAAAAGCTGCTGGAAGTTATCTTAACAGAGCCGCGCTTGGACAAAAAGATGGTCGCTCTAGAGCAACTTGTCATCGCTGATCATCCGCAAATTAATGACACATTAATCCGTTGGTTGGAACAAGTAGAGCTCCATCCACTTGTTCAATTTAAAGTGTTGAGGACCCTTCGTGAGAGACAATGTGTAGCAACCGTAAATATTCTCAGATGTGGCGAACAAGTGAAGATTGATATTGCAGTAACTCCCTTACAATTAGATCAGTATCCTACAGGTGTGCAGCAAGTCATTCATCGGATCAAGGACGTTAGTGAAGTTCACCATCCAAATCTGACATATTTCGTCGAACATACTTGGCAAGAATTCCTTGCTTATATTTATGGCACCTCCCTTTATGAACCACTTCAACAGATGAGTGAGAAGGATGTTGACACTTGGGCAGCTGCTCTTCATCAAGCAGTAATCGAGACAATGACAGGCTCTAAAGATGACGAAACAATCAACTCGAGTTATAGCTTGAATGCTGAGCAGTGCAAACAAATGGAGCATGCCTACGAATCAATTAAGAGCTTCATTGCATCGGTTTTCGTATCTTGATTGTTCCCAAATTACTTACAATGAATTTTGAGAGCGCAGAGTTAGGACAGTTATCTCCGGTCGGCATAGAAATCGAATAGGGATATGCGACGTGCCTATTCCTCTGGTGGTATACACCATTCGTGCGTGCGTTTGACTATTCAAAGCATGCAGTCCATGCACATACTTCCTGCCACCGGGCGGTGTAATGATGGCTCCCAGAAGTGGTAGTCTGATTTGGCCACCATGACTATGTCCTGAGAGCTGAAGATCAATCGGGAATTCCATGGCTCGATCTGCATATTCTGGTTCGTGAGCCAAGAATAGTGTGAAGGTATTCGGATCAGTCTGTTGGAATGTTTGTTCTAAATTTGGCTTTCCCAAGAGCATGTCATCGATACCTGCAATCTGGATAGACTCGCCATCTCGCTCAATTCTTATATTCTCGTTACGAAGGACCTTAAATCCACCGGCTTCGTAAACCTCGATAACTGGGGTAGAGCGATTGTAACCCGAATAATAGTCATGATTGCCCATCACTGCATAGTGACCTAACGGTGCTGCACTTAAATTTGTAAGAGCTTCGACACATTCTTCAACATAAGGAATAAATGCTGCGTCGAAAAAGTCACCCGTAAACACAACAATATCTGGTTCTAATGCATTAATCTTTGCTATTAATTTATTTAAACTAGTTGTGTCATAGAAAAATCCGTAGTGAATATCACTGAAGTGCACAATTCGTAATCCATCAAAAGATTTGGGTAAACGTGGAAAATTGAGTTGTAGCTTGATGGTTTCAATCCAACGGGGCTCAGCGAAATAGGAATAGAATGGCACTGCACAGGCAGCTAGGAAGCTTATCGCTGTAAGGCTGCCACGCTTTAAGAACGTTCTTCTATTCATAACAGGCTGATGTTTTTTGCTTAATTTTATCATTAACTAATTCTCCCTTTTATATATCAATTATATAATTATATATGATAAGAATGCTTTATTAACAGCATATAAGACATGCACCTTGAAAAGAAATAGTTTTATGCTTATAATATAATGGTTATAATGACCTGTAGGCGGAACGCCATACGTACAAGGTATTCTTAAACCCTAGGATAGGGTAAATGTTGGAGGGGAAAGCATAGTATGAAAGCAACTTGGGAAAAGATAGAGAAGAATATCGGGGTTCTAGAAGTAGAAGTCGATGCGGAGCAAGTCAGTTTAGCATTGGATAAAGCGTTTAAGAAAGTAGCGGGAAAAGTTAATGTTCCTGGATTCCGTAAAGGAAAGGTTCCTCGTTCTATTTTTGAAGCGAAATTTGGTATTGAAAGCCTCTATAGAGATGCAATCGATATTATACTGCCAGATGCATATATGGAAGCAGTTAAGGAAACAGGAATTGATCCAATTGATCGTCCCGATATTGACTTTGATGAGTTTTCGAAAGGGACTACTTTCACATTCAAAGCCAAAGTTATGGTAAAGCCGGAAGTGCAATTAGGAGAATACAAAGGGATTGAAGTTCCGGAGCAAAGCGCAGAGGTTACTGCTGAAGAAATTAATACTGAGCTAGAAAGCCAACAAAAGCGTCGTGCTGAATTAATCGTAGTTGAAGAAGGCACAGCTGAGAATGGCGACATTACAATCATCGATTATGAAGGTTCAGTTGAAGGCGTTCTTTTTGAGGGTGGTAAAGCGGATAATCATTCCTTGGAGCTTGGCTCCAATAGCTTCATCCCTGGCTTCGAAGAGCAGGTTATTGGTATGAGCAAGGATGATGTCAAGGACATTACAGTGACCTTCCCAACTGAGTATCATTCCGAGGATCTAGCTGGTAAGGAAGCAGTCTTTAAAGTGACTTTACACGAAATCAAGCGCAAGCAATTACCAGAGCTTGATGATGAATTTGCTAAAGATGTTAGTGAATTCGAGACGCTTGATGAATATAAACAGGATATTGAGAACAAGCTGAAAGAACGCAAGCTTAAGGATAACGAGATGACAGTCGAATCAACTGTTATTGAGAAAGCTGCACTAGCTTCCGAAGTGGAAATTCCAGAAGTTATGGTAGGGACAGAAGTTGACCGCATGGTAGAAGAATTCGGTAATCGTCTCCGCATGCAAGGTATGAACATGGAGATGTATTTCCAATTCTCAGGTCAGAATGAAGAGGCACTTAGAGAACAGATGAAGGACGAGGCTGAGAAGAGAGTTCGTAGTCAGCTTGTACTAGAAGCTATCGCTAATGCTGAGAATGTAATGGTTGATGATAACGATGTGAATGAAGAGCTAGTGAGATTATCTGAAGTCTACAAGAAGCCTGCAGATGAGCTTCGCGGCATCATTGAATCCAATGGGACTATTGAGGATTTCAAAACGGATTTAAGAACGAAAAAAACCGTTAAACTTCTTGTGGAAAGCAGCAAGCTTGTTACTGAAGTAGCATAATATAACTAAAGGTAAGGCACGTATATTTCCTAAACGTGCCTTATTTTTCCCTTATGACCACAGACAGAAATGACATGACCTTTAGATCATGGTAAAATGAGCATGTAACACACTTTACATTTGAAAGCGGGGTTGGGAGCATGGGTTTAGTACCTATCGTCGTGGAGCAAACAAACCGAGGCGAGAGATCGTACGATATCTACTCAAGATTGTTGAAGGACCGCATCATATTTCTCGGAAGCGCCATCGATGATGATGTTGCTAATGCCGTCATAGCGCAGCTATTGTTCCTTGCTGCTGACGATCCTGAGAAGGATATCCATCTTTATATAAACTCTCCTGGTGGGTCTGTAACGGCAGGATTGGGTATACTGGACACTATGGGATTCATTAAACCTGATGTATCCACGATCTGTATGGGAATGGCTGCAAGTATGGGCTCTCTATTACTGACCGCTGGGGCTAAGGGCAAACGTTTTGCATTGCCTAACGCAGAGGTTATGATTCATCAACCACTTGGTGGGGTGAGAGGTCAAGCTACGGATATTAAAATTCATGCTGACTGGATTATACGCACTAAGCAGAAGCTGAATGAGATGTATGTTGATTTTACTGGTCAGCCACTAAAGAAGATCGAACGTGACACCGATCGTGATAACTTCATGAGTGCAGAGGAAGCGAAGGAATACGGTCTGATTGACAAGGTTATTACACAATAAAGAATTCGTTTGCATAATTTAGTTGTTATGGAATAAATGGATTCAAAAGAAAACTTTACCCTGAATTAAAGAGGTGATTCGATGTTTAAGTTTAACGATGAAAAAGGTCAACTGAAATGTTCGTTCTGCGGTAAATCTCAAGACCAAGTTCGCAAGCTAGTTGCTGGACCAGGTGTATATATTTGTGATGAGTGCATTGAGCTATGTACCGAAATCGTAGAGGAAGAGCTCGGACATGAGGAAGAGCTTGATCTGAAGGATGTACCTAAGCCGAAGGAGATACTCTCCACACTCGATCAATATGTTATCGGTCAAGAGCAAGCGAAGAAGTCACTATCCGTAGCTGTCTACAATCATTATAAACGTATTAATTCGCAGAGTAAGACAGAGGATGTCGAGCTGCAGAAGAGTAATATTCTAATGGTTGGACCAACGGGAAGTGGTAAGACACTTCTAGCTCAAACTTTGGCTAAGATATTAAATGTACCCTTTGCAATTGCAGATGCTACTTCTTTAACCGAGGCTGGTTATGTAGGTGAGGATGTTGAGAACATTCTTCTTAAACTCATCCAAGCAGCTGATTATGATGTTGAGAAGGCTGAACGTGGAATTATATACATTGATGAGATTGATAAGGTTGCCCGTAAATCGGAGAACCCATCGATCACACGTGATGTATCCGGTGAGGGTGTACAACAAGCATTGCTCAAAATTCTTGAAGGCACTGTCGCTTCCGTTCCCCCACAAGGAGGACGTAAGCACCCACATCAAGAGTTTATACAAATTGATACAACGAATATCCTCTTCATCTGTGGTGGAGCATTCGATGGAATAGAGCAATTAATTAAACGAAGAATTGGTAAGAAGGTTATCGGATTCGGAAATGACAGCATTAAGGGTGATCTGAAGGCTGGCGAGTATTTATCTCTTGTTTTACCTGAGGATCTTCTCAAGTTTGGTCTAATCCCTGAATTCGTTGGTCGTTTACCCATTATCTCTTCCTTGGAGCCGTTGGATGAGGATGCATTAATCCGCATTCTGACAGAGCCGAAGAACGCTTTGGTTAAGCAATACCAGAAGATGCTTGAGATGGATAATGTGAAGCTGGAGTTTAATGCGGAATCATTAGTAGCCATTGCTAAGGAAGCTATCAAGCGTAATACGGGTGCTCGAGGCTTACGTGCTATTATTGAGGCGATCATGCTTGAGGTCATGTTCGAGGTGCCTTCAAGAGAAGATGTTACTCATTGTATGGTGACGGAGAAGGTTGTTCAGGAGAAAAGTCATCCTGAATTATCGAATAAGGATGGTAAAGCGGTTAAACGTAAAGAAGAGAGCGCATGACGCTCCCTTCGCCTACATAAATAAAATCCATAATTCCGCCATGGTTACATCTGTGGGGGAGTTTTTGGTGTAATTGGGGAGTATTTGGGAGATTGCATTTTTCTTAAGATAGGGGGAGAGCGTTATGTTCCACAGAACAGAAACAAGACCTGTACGAGTTGGTGACCTGACGATAGGTGGTAGCAATGAAGTTATTATGCAGAGTATGTGTACAACGAAGACAGCGGACGTAAAATCTACTGTTGCTGAAATCCTCCGTTTGGAGGAAGCGGGATGCCAGCTAGTCAGGGTGACCGTTAACAATACGGAAGCTGCTGCAGCAATTAAGGAAATAAAGAAGCAGATCCATATTCCGCTTGTAGCCGACATCCATTTTGACCATCGTCTTGCTTTATTAGCGATTGAGAATGGGATAGACAAGGTGAGAATTAATCCGGGTAATATCGGTCGTCGTGAGAAGGTTGAGGCTGTTGTTAAAGCGTGCAAGGAGCGTGGCATTCCGATTCGTATCGGGGTAAATGCTGGCTCACTGGAAAACCATCTGCTAGAGAAGTATGGATACCCTACTCCAGAAGCTATGGTTGAGAGTGCTATGTTCCATATTGGGGTATTAGAGGAGTATGACTTCAAGGATATCATCGTTTCTCTGAAAGCTTCAGATGTACCCATGGCGATTGCTGCTTATTCATTGGCTGCACAGAAGATACAATATCCCCTTCACTTAGGCATTACTGAATCAGGTACGTTATTCGCTGGTTCCGTTAAGAGTGCAGCCGGCTTAGGCGTTCTGCTCAATATGGGAATTGGCTCTACAATACGAATTTCACTTAGCGCTGATCCTGTAGAGGAGATCAAAGTTTGCAGAGAGCTTCTTAAAACCTTTGGCCTGATCGCTAATGCACCAACGCTTGTCTCTTGTCCAACCTGTGGAAGATTAGACATCGATTTATTCTCTGTTGCTAATGAAGTTGAGCAGTATCTGGAGAAGGTTAAGGTGCCTATTAAGGTTTCGGTTCTTGGTTGTGCTGTGAATGGTCCTGGTGAAGCTCGTGAGGCTGATATAGGTATTGCTGGGGCTCGTGGCGAGGGCATGCTGTTCCGTTACGGAGAGATGATTCGCAAGGTGCCAGAAGCTGAGCTTGTGAATGAGTTGAAGAAGGAAATTGACAAGATCGTCTTGGAATTTGAGCGTACGGGTAAGATACCCGGGCGTAAGCACTAATCTGGATGTCTATCGGTGACTAGATGATTGCGTGTAATACGAGGCTCCCTAAAGTAGAAATCTACTGGAGGGAAGCTTCTTTTTTCTGTGACTTCAAGATTAACATACACATAGCTACCCTAGGGAATATCTATTACTCATTAAAAGCTACCAAGTCACTCACTAGGGTTAATTTTATATACGTATACCCCCATTCCCGCGCCAAAGTCACTCTCCAAGGTCGATTTTCTACTCTACAGCTCCATTGCCGCACCAGAGTCTCGCTCCATGGTCTATTCTTGTTTCGTTATATCGGATGATCGCGCTAGATGGATGTTTCAGCTGTGGATCCGTGAACTGGCTTTTTTCGCTACTTTTTTTTGTTCCCCGATTAACCTATCTTGTTGCAGGTAATAATAGCTAGCAATGGTTAATTAGAAAGGGGTAAGAAAATGACATTGAATATGATAATAATGCTTGTTCAGGTATTCTTTGCGGTTGTCATCGGCTTATACTTCTTAGGCTTGCTAAGAGGGCAACGGACGAGTAGGTCAGCACTGGATAAAGAATCGCGAAAAGAGCTTGAGAAATTACGTAAGCTAAGAGCGATATCATTAACCCAGCCATTATCAGAGAGAACAAGACCAGCATCACTATCAGATATAGTTGGTCAAACAGAGGGGCTGAAGGCGCTCAAGGCGGCGCTTTGTGGACCTAATCCTCAGCATGTGTTGATATATGGACCACCTGGAGTTGGGAAGACGGCTGCGGCTCGAGTATTGCTTCATGAAGCGAAGAAAAATTCTTTATCTCCATTTGGCTTACAGGCCAAGTTTATCGAGATGGATGCTACCATCGCACGATTCGATGAGAGGGGGATTGCTGATCCGCTTATAGGATCCGTGCATGACCCGATTTATCAAGGGGCGGGAGCAATGGGGGTGGCTGGGATACCACAGCCGAAGCCTGGTGCAGTTACTAAAGCGCACGGAGGAATGCTCTTTATTGATGAGATAGGCGAATTACATCCAACGCAGATGAATAAATTGCTAAAGGTTTTGGAGGATAGGAAGGTGCATCTTGAGAGCGCCTATTATAATTCTGAAGATATTCATATACCGCAGCACATACACGACATTTTTCAGAATGGATTACCCGCTGATTTCCGACTAGTAGGTGCAACCACCAGGAATCCACATGAAATTCCTGCTGCATTAAGATCGCGTTGTATGGAGATTTTCTTCCGCCCGTTAAATCCGGAAGAGATTGGTATGATTGCTAGAAAAGCGATCCAGAAAATTGGGTTTCCGGACAATAAAGAAGCCGTAGACATTGTGATGCAGTATGCAACGAATGGTCGTGAGGCTGTTAATGTTATTCAGTTATCCTCAGGCCTAGCTATGGCGGAGAAGCGCGAGCAAATATTTGCAACCGATGTAGAATGGGTTGTCAATAGCAGCCAAATTCCTCCTCGTTCGGAGAAGAAGATCCATATACGCCCTCAGATTGGTGTTGTGAACGGACTTGCAGTCTACGGTCCGAATATGGGTTCTATTCTGGAGATTGAAGTTACCGCTGCACCTGCTTACCAAGCCGGAGAAGGTCAAATCACCTTGACGGGCGTAGTAGACGAAGAGGAGCTCGGAAGTGGTAATAAAACCCTGCGTCGAAAAAGTATGGCTCGGGGCTCTGTAGAGAATGTTATGACAGTGCTTCGACAATATGGCTTCCATACTAGTGATTATGACTTGCACGTTAACTTTCCTGGTGGTATGCCGATTGACGGCCCTTCAGCAGGCATCTCGATCGCCATAGCAATCGCATCAGCAATACTGGGAATTCCTATTGAGAATACAATTGCGCTGACAGGTGAACTGAGTATTCAAGGGAAGGTAAAGCCAGTAGGAGGTGTTGTTGCCAAGATTGAAGCAGCCATCTTAGCTGGAGTTAAGACCGTATATATTCCTAGGGAAAATTGGCAGCATATGTTCGAAGCTTACAAAGACGTGCAAATTATCAGAGTAGATTCACTTGACGAGGTATTCGATCAAGTGCTTGGTACCCGGACATTCACAGATCCATTGCCAAGAATACCAAGTATTGAAACGATCCCTACTACCACGATCTCGGTTTTACATGCGAGCACAGTGGGTGTAGACACCTAATTGGTGTTTATAAAATACTTTTGTTACAATTAAGAAAGAAATGTTATGGAGGTGCTATCAATGGGAACTAACAGAATGAAGCGCCGTATACCTTTGTTGCCTTTAAGAGGTCTACTTGTATATCCGAGTATGGTACTCCATCTTGATGTTGGACGTGATAAATCGGTTAAGGCTCTGGAACATGCAATGATAGATGATCATACCATTCTTCTATGCTCACAATCTGAAGTGAATATAGAGGAACCGACAAAGGATGACATCTATCGTGTAGGGACGATGGCTAAAATTCGCCAAATGCTGAAGCTACCTAACGGTACGATCCGTGTACTTGTTGAGGGAGTTACTCGAGCTGAAATTGTTGAATATCTTCACAATGAAGAATACTTTGAAGTAATGGCCAATCCGTTACCAGAGATGGAGGTAACGGATCCAGAAATCGATGCTCTCATGCGCACGGTGTTAAATCAGTTTGAGTATTATATCAACCTCTCTAAGAAAGTAACGCCGGAGACATTAGCTGCGGTATCTGATATTGATGAGCCTGGACGTCTTGCAGATGTAATCTGCAGTCATTTATCCTTGAAGATTAAAGATAAGCAGGAAATTCTCGAGACGGTAGATGTTCGTCTGCGTCTTGAGAAGCTGCTCGATATCCTGAATAATGAGCGTGAGGTATTAGAGCTTGAGCGCAAGATTAGCCAACGTGTAAAGAAACAAATGGAAAAAACACAGAAAGAATATTATCTTCGTGAGCAGATGAAAGCTATCCAGAAGGAGCTTGGAGATAAAGAAGGGCGTACTGGCGAAATTGAGGAGCTTCGTGCTCAAGTAGAGGAGCTAGCTCTTTCCGAGAAGGTTAAAGAGAAAGTAGAGAAGGAAATTGATCGATTAGAGAAGATGCCAATTACCTCTGCAGAGGGAGCTGTCATTCGGAATTATGTGGATTGGTTGCTTGGATTGCCATGGCATACAGCTACGGAAGATGACTTGGATATTCAGAAAGCAGAAGCCATTCTTAATGAAGACCATTATGGTCTAGAGAAGCCTAAAGAGCGTGTTTTGGAATATTTGGCCGTACAGCAATTAGTAAAGAAATTAAAGGGACCTATTCTCTGTTTAGTTGGTCCTCCTGGAGTAGGTAAGACATCCTTAGCTCGCTCCATTGCTCGATCACTGGAACGTAAATTTGTGAGAATGTCGCTTGGTGGAGTGCGTGATGAAGCCGAGATTAGAGGTCATCGCCGGACATATGTGGGCGCAATGCCTGGTCGTGTTATACAAGGTATGAAAAATGCAGGCTCGAACAATCCTGTATTCTTGCTTGATGAGATTGATAAGATGGCTATGGATTTCCGTGGTGATCCCTCATCTGCACTCCTTGAGGTGCTTGATCCAGAACAGAACAATACATTTAGTGATCACTATATTGAGGTTCCTTTTGATTTATCTAATGTCATGTTCGTAACAACAGCGAATGCTGTTCATAATATTCCTCGTCCATTATTGGATCGTATGGAGGTTCTCTATATTCCGGGTTATACGGAGTTAGAGAAATTACGAATATCAGAACGATACTTACTCCCGAAGCAGCGTAGAGAGCACGGATTGACGGAGGAGCAGCTCCAGATGGACGATGCCTCAATGATGCAGGTTATACGCGAATATACCCGTGAGGCTGGTGTACGTAACTTAGAGCAGCAGCTAGCTGCAATATGCCGTAAGACAGCTAAGGAGGTTGTATCCACTCAACTCATTGAGAAGGTACTACATTCCGATCACATTAAAGATTATCTTGGACCACAGAAATATCGATATGGCATGGCTGAAGTGGAAGATCAGATAGGTGCTGTTACCGGTCTTGCATGGACTGAGGTTGGCGGTGACACGCTAATCATAGAGGTAACCGTTCTTCCGGGAACTGGTAAATTAACGTTAACCGGAAAATTAGGTGATGTTATGAAGGAATCAGCTCAAGCTGCTTTCAGCTATACAAGATCAAGGTCGGCTCAACTCCAGATCGACCCAGGGTTTCATGAGAAAAACGATATTCATATCCATATTCCAGAGGGTGCAATTCCTAAAGATGGTCCATCAGCTGGAATTACAATGGCGACTGCTCTAATATCAGCACTAACGAACATACCTGTATCACGAATGGTTGCGATGACAGGAGAAATCACACTTCGTGGGCGAGTTCTTCCTATCGGAGGGCTTAAGGAAAAGGCACTAGCTGCTCATCGTGCTGGAATAAGGACGATTATAATTCCAAAGGATAATGATAAAGATGTGGATGATATTCCAGAAAGCGTAAGAAATGACCTGAAATTCGTACAGGTATTTCATATGGATCAGGTACTTGATGAAGCACTGATCCGTCCGCTTCATCTAATGAATAAACAAAGTGCTGTTGTGGGTGAATTAATATGAATTTAAATATACACAATGCAGAATTTGTTACGAGTGTAGCTACCCTTTCACAATTACCTGAAGAAACCCTGCCGGAGGTTGCTCTAGCAGGGCGTTCGAATGTAGGGAAATCTTCATTAATCAATCGTATACTTAATCGTAAGTCGATAGCCAAGACGAGTGGAACCCCTGGTAAGACACAGATGTTAAACTATTATAATATTGACTCTCAGCTCTATTTGGTAGATTGTCCTGGTTATGGTTATGCTAAGGTCTCTCATGATCAGCGTCGACAATTTGGTAATCTGATAGAGAAGTATATGGTGAAGCGTGACAAGCTATGTTTAGTTCTACAGTTAATCGATTTAAGACATCAACCATCAAAAGAGGATCTAAGTATGTTCTCCTGGTTAATTCATAATGGGATGAACATATGTATCGTTGCAACGAAGGCAGACAAAATTCCACGCTCTCAATATCAGAAGCATCTGAAGATGATTCGAGATGGATTACATATGCCTGAGCATATTCCAATTATTCTATTCTCGTCAGTTACTAGTCAGGGTAAGGATGAATTGTGGAGCATTATCGAACAAACAATACAATTAGAGGAGAAATCGCTGGTTAGTGAATGATTTTACGCTTAAAACTGGCGTTTTTGCGTGTTTTTTAAGCTTTTCTTTGATGGGCAGAGCAATAGAGTATGGTGTATAATAAATGGCATGTAAAGGGTTACTTTATAACAAAGCAAGCGAGTAATTCGGTTGTTCCTATAAGGAATCGAGGAGATATTATGGCTCAGCGGTTATCGACAGAATATGTCAAAGCCAGTCTGACGTTAACAGAAACCGAAATGACCCAGTTAGAACGAATGTTGTTGGATCAAGGAATTTTCTTCCGTGTTAAGGTGCTAGAGAATGGAAATCAACAATTGGTGTTCCGTGATGATAGCGGTGATGAGGTCATTATCAGCTTTGAATTTCGTGCTGGCATTTATGTATCTGAAGGCTCTTATCGATTAAATACGTTGCGACTTGCTAATCTGATGAGAAAAGCTGTGTCTGCCTTCAAAGGCAATGCGATCGTGAATCGAATCTACTCCAGTTTTACTATGGTTTATTATTATGAGCGTGGGATTGTTGTGAAGATTGTAGAGATGAACGAGCAATATCAGAAAACCATTTATGAATTCAAGAACACGGTAGGTCGACTTGAACAATTGTTCAATGATCAACAGATTGAACTTGAAATCATAAATGTCAGAGATGACATTAACCGATTACTCGATGAGCGTAACCATACGGACGATTCGAACGAACGCACAAGGGTTGATGCATTGCTAGCAGAATTGACATACCAATTGTTCGTACTTGAAGCTTAATAGATAAACGAATGAACCGATTGAGAGGTCCTGAAGGGCCTCTTCTTTCGTTTTAGAAGTTGTTTATCAAAAAAAACTATTGCATTTCCGCTCAAGAGATGTTACTTTTAGTTTCGTTGACAATAATATAGGAACCAGGATTCACTCATGACATTGGATGTTGCGAGAGATTTTTCCCTCGAGCAGTGAATGACGTAGGTCCTAGCGGATGAAATTTCCAAACATTTTATTCCTAGGAAGGGGGAACCGGAAGATGGAATACTCTACTTTCGGAAGGCACGTTGCTGTTGATACATGGGGGGTAAATTTCGATCGCTTGAATGATGCGGAATGGTTACAATCACAGATGGTGGAAGCGGCAGAGATTTCTGGTGCTACTGTCTTGTCCGTACAGGCTAAGCAATTCGAACCACAGGGTGCAACAGTTCTAGTACTGCTGTCAGAAAGTCATCTCTCCATACACACGTATCCAGAGAAAGGCTTTGCTGCAATTGATTGTTACACCTGTGGAGATACTGTTGATCCACAAACTGCAATTGATTATCTAGTTTCTGTATTAGAGCCTAGTCAAGTACACGCTAAGAAGCTAGTTCGTGGCATGGGAGAAATTCAAGTAGAAACACCCGTGGTCAAACAATTGCTGTTTAACCGTTAATATGAATGGAATTGGGAACAATAAAGCCGTGGGGTTCACACGGCTTTTTTAATGCGAAAAAACATCCTTCAAGGAATATTCATATTCTTTCAAGGAAAAGCTTGATTCAATATGGTATAATGAATCGGTAAAAAACATAAAACTCTGTCGGAAAGGCAGGTGAAGACCGATGCACATCATCGCTATAAGTTTAAATCATCATACAGCACCTGTAGAAGTACGCGAGAAATTCACATTTTCCGACGAAAGACTTCCTGAAGCGTTGAATCGATTCAAGCAGACGAAGAGCATTCTCGAAGGTGTAATCGTCTCAACCTGTAACCGTACGGAGATTTATGCAGTCGTTGATCGTCTTCATATGTGTGGTCATTATTTGCGCGAATTTATGGAGAATTGGTTCGGAATATCACGAGATCAATTTGTTCAATATTTAAGTATTCATGAGGATCAAGAAGCAATTAAGCATCTATTCAGGGTTACCTGCGGGTTAGACTCCATGATGATTGGGGAGACGCAGATACTAGGACAAGTACGAAATTCCTTCTTAACGGCTCAGCAGGAGGGTGCTACAGGAACCTTCTTCAATATGTTATTCAAGCAAGCCATTACACTTGCTAAGAAGGTCCATACAGAGACAGGCATTGGTGAGAGCGCAGTATCCGTAAGCTACGCCGCTGTTGAATTAGGCAAGCGTATATTCGGTGATTATCATAATAAGAGTGTCATGATTATTGGGGCGGGTAAGATGGGCGAATTAACCGTCAAGCATCTTCACGCCAATGGTGCAAGTAAAGTGATTGTGGCCAACCGAACATTAGCACGGGCAGAAGAATTAGCGGCTCGTTGGCAAGGGATTTCCTGCTCAATTGACCAAGTAAAGTCCGCGATCATTGATCATGGTGTTGATATTGTAATTAGCTCTACAGGTGCTGAGGATTACGTCATAACTAAGGAACAGATGGATGAAGTGATAAGCTCGAGGTCCAATAAACCCTTGTTCCTGATCGATATCGCGGTTCCGCGCGACTTTGACCCAGAGATCGCTAAGAGTGATCAAGTGTTTCTATATGACATGGATGATTTACAAGCGATTGTCGAGAGTAACGTCAATTTTCGCCGACGTGAGGGCGAGAAGGTCGAGGAGCTTATTAAGCAAGAAATTATTGAATTTCAACAATGGTATAGACTTCTCGGTGTCAGTCCAGTAATTCGTGCTCTCCAAGAGAAGGCTGCCCTCATTCATAAAGAAACGATGGATAGTTTATTAAACAAGCTGCCCAATTTAGATGAACGTGAGTTAAAGGTGATTAATAAGCTAAGTAAAAGTATAGTTAATCAAATGTTACACGATCCGATCTTACGCGTTAAGGAACTAGCCGTAGAGCGTCATGGAGATGATGCGATTAAGATGTTCTCTCATCTATTTGCTCTTGAAGAATGGGTTGAGGAGCATGATGCGCTCCCAGAGGATGCTTTGTTGGAATCTGAGGCTCATCAGCCTAAGCCTAATCAGCCTGATCCTATGAGAAGAATTTCTCTACCGAAGCTGCGAAGCCTGCCGGCACACTCGTAGGAGGAGGCTAGGCAATGATTACGAATAGTTGGTTTTTCGATGCAATGCTGTATATATATGCCCTGAGCCTTTTGTTTACATTCTCGGATTTCATTCAGCGAAATCCAAGTGCTAAGCGGATTGGCACAGGGCTGCTTGTTTTGGTATGGATGATGCAAACTATGTTCTTAGCCACGCAATTTATTCAATCTGGAAAAATGATTTCATTCTCAATTTTTGATTCGTTGTTTCTCTTCTCCTGGGTATTAATTGCCTTATCAATTGCTCTTACCTTCCTTGTGCGAATTGAATTTGTTCTATTCCTTGTAAGCTTAGCGGGTTTTATTGTAGCTGCAATTGCATCCTTTGATAATGAGCATATCATTCCGATTGCTAAGAGCTGGGAGGTAGGCGATGAGTTGTTATTCATTCATATCTCATTAGCCGTTGGAAGTTATGCCGCTTTCCTCTGTAGTGCGATATTCTCAGGCATGTTATTATTCTTGCATGCAGCACTAAAGAAGAAGCAATATTCAGTTACGATTAAACGCTTGCCTAGTTTTGATCGTACTCAGCGATATGCTTCTCGTGCTGTTATGATAGGTGTACCCTTACTCTTGCTTTCCTTGATACTTGGGATAGTGTGGATTATGCTAGAGAGAGAATGGCGCTTATTATTGGATATGAAGGTTATATCTTCTAGTCTCATTCTAATTATATATGCCATTTATTTGTGGAAGCTGATTGCCTCAAAGACAACCTGGCCTCGTTTGGCCATGCTTAATTTAGGGGCCTTCTCCCTTGTCTTCCTCAACTATATGACGGCAAGCTGGTTGTCGAACTTTCATTAACAGAGCCTAGTTAATATAATGCTTACCGAATTAGTTTAAGTACTCATGAATATGGATGTGACTTTCGTTGAAGAATTTGTACCCGATCCACCTTAATATGACTGGAAGGCATTGCATCATTGTTGGTGGCGGACATATTGCGATGCGTCGGATTATTGGACTTGTGGAGGCTGGTGCAAAGGTCACTGTAATTAGTCCGCAGTGTCATTCAGACATTCATCGATTAGCTCAAGAAAGTAATGTCACGATAGCTTCACGTCATTATAACGGCATCGATGACCTTAAAACCGCGGAGCTTGTTTTTGCAGCTACCGGTGATAAGATTGTGAATAATCTGGTTGCAGAGGATGCCAGAACATTGCGAATTCCTATGAATCATTTAGGTGATACGAAATTAAGTACATTCATTGTCCCTGCTGTATTAAGACGAGGAAGGCTTATTATGACAGTTTCAACCTCTGGATCAAGTCCTGGATTAGCGAAGCGCATTCGTAAGGAGCTATCCGCATCCTATGGGCTTGAATATGAAGTATATGTCGACTTTCTTGCAGAATTACGAGAATGGGTACATGCAGAGGTTGTGGATGAGCAATGTCGAGCGATAATTTTCCATCAAGTGCTAAATTTCGATATAATAGAGCTTATCAAATTAGAAAAGCTACAACCCCTGCGATTATGGCTGCAAAATATACTTCAGCAAGAGCTTCAAGCAGATGAATGGGAACAGCGGTTTAGAGATTATTCGAATAAACTATAGAGAATGGAGTCTAATGATGAAACGACGTATTGTTATAGGAACTAGGAAGAGCGCATTAGCGCTAACACAGACGAATCAGATCGTACGTTTACTTCAGGATTTGAGTATCGAGAACGGATTAGACTATGAATTCTCCACGAAGAATATGGTCACTCAAGGGGATATCATTCTAGATGTAACTTTATCCAAAGTTGGGGGTAAAGGCTTGTTCGTGAAAGAAATTGAGCAGGCACTCTTCGATGGAGAGATTGACTTGGCTGTTCATAGCTTGAAGGATATGCCAGCACAATTACTCGAAGGATTAACGATTGGTGCAGTGCCTAAACGTGTTGATCCTCGGGATTGTCTGATAACTAAGAATAACCTTAAATTAGCGGATCTACCCTATGGAGCTCGTATCGGAACGAGTAGCCTAAGGAGGGTGAGTCAGATAAAAGCCTTTCGCTCCGATTTTCAATTGGAATCTATACGTGGGAACATCGATACTAGAATTAAGAAGTTAGAGAGTGAAGGCTTCGATGCAATCGTGCTGGCGTCCGCCGGATTATTCCGAATGGGCTGGGAAGATCGGATAAGTGAGTATCTGGAACCAACGATATGTCTACCTGCAGTTGGGCAAGGTGCACTTGGGATTGAGTGCCGAGCGAACGATTTGGAAATCCTTGCATTACTTGATCTATTAAACGATCCTAGATCAGCGCTAACCGTAAAAGCTGAACGGAGCTTCCTTAAGAGATTAAATGGTGGCTGTCAGGTTCCTATTGGCGCTTACGCCGTGTTAGAGCAATTGGACAATCAAGAGCAAGGATTGATTCGACTGACAGGTATGGTGGGGTCGCCTGATGGTGATATCATTCTTAAAGAGACGATGACAGGAATAGAACCAATAGAGCTTGGAGTTATGTTAGGTGAATTATTAATATCACAGGGTGCTGATCGGATATTAGATCAGATGGGGAGCTAAATCGTATGGTTACTATTGGTAAAGTGTATTTGGTGGGAGCAGGTCCAGGAGATCCAAAGCTGATTACCGTCAGAGGAATGGAAGCCCTGCAGAAGGCTGACGTGGTCGTATATGACCGCCTAGCTAGTCCGCGATTACTACAAGTATTAAAACCTGGTGCTGAGAAAACGTACGTTGGTAAACGTACAGATCGTCATACCATGAAGCAGGAAGAAATTAATCAGCTACTCGTTGACTTGGCACTGCAGGGTAAGATTGTCACTCGCCTTAAGGGTGGGGATCCTACAATATTCGGGCGTGTGGGCGAAGAGGCAGAGCTATTAGTTGAGCATGGTATTGAATTCGAGATTATTCCTGGTGTAACCTCTGCTACGGCTGTACCCGCTTATGCAGGAATACCTGTAACACACAGAGATTATGCGTCATCCATTGCCATAGTTACAGGGCATGAGAATCCTGATAAGCTAGATATGAATATCAAATGGGATAAGTTAACTCCCGCAACGGACACCATGATTTTCTTAATGGGTGTAGCGAAGATTGAATATATCCGAGATCAGCTTATCCTAAATGGTAAACCCCCTGAAACACCAGTCGCCCTTATACGTTGGGGTACGAGAGTCAATCAACAAACTTTGATTGGTACATTAGCAGATATTGCTGAAAAGGTAAAAGAAAATAATTTCAAACCTCCTGCAGTCATTCTTGTTGGCGAGGTCGTTAAGCTTCGTGAGAAGCTTAATTGGTATGAGAAAAAACCACTCTTTGGACGAAGAGTGTTAGTTACAAGATCGCGAAGCCAAGCAAGTGAGCTGGCGGAACGTATCGATGATTTAGGTGGAGAACCTTACGAATTCCCGGCTATTGAGTTGAAACAGCCAACGGACCCCATCATTCTAGCCAAGCTCGATCAAGCATTACATGGAATAGAGCTTTACGATTGGCTCATATTCACAAGCGTTAACGGTGTAGAATATTTCTTCATGCGTATGCAGCAGCTAGGCATCGATATTCGTCAGATGGCTAAAGCTCGGATAGTCGCAGTAGGTCCTAAAACAGAAGAAGCTTTGTTAGGTCGCGGCTTGCTGACGGCGGTAGTACCTGCAACATTCTATCAGGCTGAGGGTTTACTCCAATCACTCCTGCCAGAGCTAGAGAAGGGACAGGAAGTGCTTTTACCGCGTGCTGATTTGGCAAGAGATTATTTGCCCAATGAATTGATGGAGATAGGAATGCATGTTACACAAGTAGATGTGTACAATAATGTGATCTGTAGTGAAGGGATTGAGGATTTAATTGAACTGCTTAGCCGTGGGGATATTCATATCGTTACCTTCACAAGCTCCTCTACTGTGAATAATGTATGTCGTCTGATTGAGGAGCATTCCAACTTGAAAGCTGCTGAATTATTAGCGACTGCTAAGATCGCTTGCATCGGTCCGGTAACAGCAGCGACAATAAGCAGCTGGGGCTTGCCTATTGACTATATGGCTGAGGAAGCTACCATTGATTCGTTGCTAGAGGCCATTGTTGATTAATCAACTGATAATGGCTAGTGGCGACGTTTTATCCGACAGCGAAAGCTGTTCATCAAAATCTACTCAGATAAGAGGGTGTAACAATGACGTTTCCCATTACTAGACATAGAAGGACAAGAGGTTCAATCATGCTACGCAATATGGTTCGTGAGCATGCCGTGTCCGTTCATGATTTAGTCTATCCGATGTTCATCACTGAAGGTGAGAATATTCGCAATGAGATCTCCTCAATGCCGGGTGTTTATCATTATTCGCTTGATCGTTTAGATGGAGAGATTGATGAGGTTGTTAAGCTTGGGATACAAGCGGTTTTATTATTTGGTGTAACGACTGAGAAGGATGCCTGTGGAAGCTCAGCGTTCGATGCAGAAGGGATTGTTCAGAGGGCGACTCGACAGATTAAAAGTCAGCATAATGATCTATTAGTAATTGCTGATACATGTTTGTGTGAATTTACAGATCATGGTCATTGTGGTGTGGTAAAGCAGGATGCTTTTGGTAATCAGTCTTATATTGATAATGATGAATCACTCAAGCTCCTAGTGCGTACAGCAGTTTCTCAAGCTAGAGCAGGTGCAGATATCATTGCACCCTCCAACATGATGGATGGATTTGTACACGCGATTCGAAGTGGTTTAGATGAAGCTGGTTTCGATAGGGTGCCTATTATGTCATATGCAGTTAAATATGCATCTGCGTTCTATGGTCCCTTCAGAGAAGCGGCGAATTCAGCGCCCCAATTCGGAGATCGCAAGACATACCAGATGGACTACGCTAATATCAGAGAAGCCCTGCGTGAGGCAGAATCTGACGTTAGCGAAGGGGCTGATATGCTCATTGTTAAGCCAGCCTTAGCGTATATGGATGTTATTCGTGCAGTTAGAGAAAACTTTGACTTGCCTGTTGTTGTCTATAATGTCAGCGGGGAATACGCTATGGTAAAGGCTGCAAGTAAACAAGGCTGGATCGATGAGAAGAACATTGTTATGGAAATGATGGTAGGCTTCAAACGAGCGGGTGCAGATATGATTATTACATACTTCGCCAAGGACGTAGCACTATGGCTTAAGGATTAACCCCTAAGCTTGGCTAGGTCAATGGTAAAGCCTTCATCAGTTACTACAAGGATGGCCTTAGTTTGAAACTCTCTGATGACTTCCATGAAGGTATCCTTCTTTACCCCAGCCATCCGTGAAAGCTCATCAAAGTTAAATACAATACGAAGCGAGATTTTTGTGCCATCTCGAACCCCATGCTTGTTGGCCATCTGAATGAGATGCTTTAGAATTCGGGTACGAGAATCGAGGAAAGTCAAATCATGGACATGCTGATTTGTATCACGAAGTCGCTGGCATAGCTCTTGCATAATCATGACGGCAATATCGAAATTCTCCTTTAGCACATTAAGGAAGCTTATCTTATCAAGTGTTAATAAGACACTGTCATCCACTACTGCAGCAGAGGCAGATCGAGGTTTTCCATCTAACAAGGAAAGCTCGCCGAAGCTATCACCCGACTTGAAGAGCGACAATATTTTGTCCTCACCACCACTAGACGTATATATTTTTACTGAGCCTGACATGACTACATAAAATTCGGCTCCTTGATCCTTCTCAAGAAATAATACGTGACCACTTTTGAATGTCTTACCTTTGCAATGTTGACCAATGACTTCAAGCTGCTCATCTGTTAGACTTGCGAATAATGAGACTTTCTTTAATACTTTGAGCATAGAAGTGTTCACCCACTTTGTTTGATAAGATCCCCAACATTCTAACACACAATCTTCTAATTCGAATAGCATTTAAAAGGAGTCCGATAATATGAAAGAATCAAAAAAACGTCTGGATGCTCGTTCCAAGGAAGCATTTGCCGAAGCCTTAACATTGATTCCTGGTGGTGTGAATAGTCCCGTTCGAGCATTCCGCTCCGTTGGACTGACACCCTTCTACGTTGAACGTGGTGAAGGCTCTAGGATTTATGATATCGATGGTCAAGCTTATATTGATTATATTGGATCATGGGGACCACTAATTCTAGGGCATGCTCACCCGGCTATAATCGAGGTTATTCAGCAAACTGCTGCAAGAGGAACTAGCTTTGGTGCACCCACACAATTAGAAACAAAGATGGCCAAGCTTGTATGTGAACGAGTACCTTCAGTAGAGATGGTTAGAATGGTGAACTCTGGTACAGAAGCTACGATGAGTGCTCTCAGACTTGCCCGTGGCTTTACAGGACGAAGCAAAATCGTTAAATTTGAAGGCTGTTATCATGGGCATTCAGATTCTTTACTGATCAAAGCTGGATCGGGTGTTGCCACATTAGCTTTACCTGATAGTCCGGGAGTTCCAGAAGCAATAGCTGCTCAAACGATTACAATTCCATACAATGACATGGATGCTGTACATCTTATTTTTCAGAAGTTTGGTGAAGAAATTGCGGGTGTGATCGTTGAGCCAATAGCTGGTAATATGGGAGTTGTGCCACCTGCACATGGCTTCCTTGAGGGTTTAAGAAAAGTCACTAGCCAATATGGCAGCCTACTCATCTTCGATGAAGTCATGACGGGTTTTCGTGTTGATCTTCATTGTGCACAAGGGTTATATGACGTAACACCAGATATCACCTGTCTAGGTAAGGTCATTGGTGGAGGTTTACCCGTTGGTGCTTATGGCGGGCGTCGGGATATTATGGAGAGGATGGCACCCGCGGGCCCGATTTACCAAGCGGGGACATTGTCAGGTAATCCTCTAGCAATGGCAGCAGGTTATGCTACATTAAATATGCTTGGTGAACCAGGTGTGTATGAAAGTCTAGAACGCAAATCAGCACGTTTGGAGCAAGGCTTTATGGATAATGCTAAGGAGCGTGGTATCGCTTGTACAATTAATCGAGTGGGCTCGATGGTATGTCCATTCTTCACGGATACGAAGGTTACAGATTATATGTCCGCTATGACCTCGGATTTACAACGTTTCAATCGTTATTTTGCTTCTATGCTCGAATTGGGTGTTAGCGTGGCTCCATCTCAATTTGAAGGCATGTTCGTCTCATTGGCACATACGGATGAAGATATTGAAGCGACGATAGGAGCGCATAGGACTGCGCTGCAGGATCTGTAAAATTACATGAAAATCCATTGAAGTAGTTCACTTAGTTGATTCGCTTGAGGACCATGTTGCGCTGTAAGAAATCAAAAGAATTAATTTAATACAGTTTCCAATAAAAGGTACCCTCCTCCTTGTAGGTGAATATCATGTATTCAAAAGGAGATGGTTTTTAAAATGACTTTAGTAAGACATGATTATAATACGCATACACAGACTTTACATGATGACTGTAAACGACACTTGTACCATCATGTTACTCTTACAATGACAGATGGAAGTGGTTTTGATGGAATTATTGAAAATGTAGATATGAATCGTTTTACCGTGTTAGTTGGTGAAGATGTTATGGAGCTTGAAAGTGAAAATATATCTGATAAAAGACAATATTTTGGCTATGGTGGACCAAGAAGAAGATTCAGACGATTTATTCGTCGTGATTTTCCACTTGCTTCATTAGCTGCATTAGCTCTATTACCTTATTTTGCACCACCTCCGTACTATCCATATCCGTATCCATATCCGTATCCGTACTACTAAGAATTCGACTAGTTTAAGTCGCCAAAATCAAATCCATCTTGTTTACGATGGTGAACAAGAATAACAATGCGATTGAGGACGCTCAATCCGTCAACCTCCCGGAATGACGAATAGTCGTTCCGGTTTTATGTTCATTGTCATTGAATTGTCAGATTGTCTGTGGATATGAACTTGTTGCTTTTTTCCTATTAAGGCTATAATACTATTATGAGTAATATCGCAAGGAAATGAGGAAATTAATAAATGACCTTTAATGACACATTCATCAGAGCTTGCAGAAAACAGCCCGTTGATCAGGTGCCCGTATGGTACATGCGTCAAGCAGGTAGATATGATCCTGAATATCGCAAAATAAAGGAGAAGTATTCACTTCTTGAGATTTGTAGTCAACCAGAACTTGCCGCTGAGGTTAGCTTAATGCCGGTCAAGAAGCTTGGTGTGGACGCAGCTATTCTATATTCAGATATTATGAATCCAGTGGCTTCGATCGGTATAGAGTTTGATATTGTAAAGAATATTGGGCCAGTCATACATAATCCGATACGTAGTGAACAGGATGTAGATCGCCTTAGTCCGATTAATATCGAACAAGATTTGTCGCATGTGATTCAGACGATTCGTATTCTTGCAGGTGAGTTAACAGTGCCCCTGATTACGTTCGCTGGAGCTCCATTCACGATTGCGAGCTACTTGATAGAGGGTAAACCGTCAAGAAATTATTTGTTGACCAAACAATTGATGTATACAGAGCCGGCTACCTGGTTCAAGCTAATGGATAAATTAGGAGATATGGTAATTAGTTATCTGAAGGCTCATATCGCTGCAGGTGCTCAGACTGTTCAATTGTTCGATAGTTGGGTTGGAGCGTTGTCTCCAGTTGATTTTAAAACCTATGTATTACCTACCATTCAACGGATATTTGCTGCATTGTCGCACCTTCCACAGCCTAAAATTTATTTTCCCGGAGTGAGCTCAGGAGAGCTTCTCCCTTATCTAGCCTCGTTACAAGTAGATGTAATTGGCTTAGATTGGCGTGTGTCTATCCAAGAAGGGCGTCGTCGTGTAGGCCCACGATATGCTATCCAGGGTAATTTAGACCCAGTAGTGTTAACTGCACCGATGCCTGTAATTGAAAAATATGCTCGAGAAATTATTGATCAAGGCATAGAGCAACCGGGCTATATATTTAATTTAGGTCATGGTTTATTCCCAGAGGCTTCATTGGAAAAGCTGAAGGAGCTCACTGGATTCGTTCATGAATATTCCAGATCAGCGATAAAAGCGGTAGCCAAAGTTTAATAAAGAGAGAAGCGATGTCTAGTGTCGAAGCGGAGAATAGGCGTTCTTGTGATGTCATACGGAACCCCAGAAAGTCTTGAACAAGTAGAAGCGTACTACACCCATATTCGTCGTGGTAATCCACCCTCTCCCGAGCAATTGAAGGAATTGAAGGATCGTTATGAGGCTATTGTTGGTGGTGTGTTCCCACTTAGAGAGAATACGAATAACCAAGTGCAAGCTTTACAAGATGAATTAAATCTTGCATATCCCGAGTATGAATTTTCCTGTTATCAAGGGTTGAAGCATGCTTATCCATTTATTGAAGATGGTGTTTCACGTATGGTGGAGGATGGTATTACAGAGGCAATCGGTATCGTGTTAGCTCCTCACTATTCAACAATGAGCGTGGGAACTTATATCAAGCGTGCACAGGAGGTTGTGGATGAGCAGGAAATTTCGATGAAATTCATTCAGAATTATCATCTCCATCCCTTGCTTATTCAGACATTAGCTATACGATTAACGGATGCTCTGGCTAAATTCCCTGGAACACCCAAGGATGAGATTCGTGTTATATTCAGTGCGCACAGCTTACCAGCCAAAATTCTGGAGATGAATGATCCCTATGTCGAGCAATTACTAGAGACATCTAGGGCTATATGTGCGAAGACGAATGTTACAAACTGGCAGTTTGCTTGGCAGAGTGCAGGCAGAACAGCAACACCTTGGTTAGGTCCAGATATTCTTGATGTATTAAAGTCATTAAGTGCAGAAGAACAAATCAAGCATGTAGTCATCTCTCCAATTGGCTTCGTATCTGACCATCTGGAAGTATTATATGACATAGATATAGAAGCACAGAAGTTAGCACAGGAGCTTGAGATGCACTTGGAGCGGACAACGTCCCTTAATACGGATTCTCTGTATATGAAGGTGCTTGCTGATAGTGTTCTAGGTTTACTAGGAGTGAGTGTACAATGAGCCAAGTCAGCAGACGTATCGCTATTGCCGGAGCAGGAATAAGTGGTCTTAGTACAGCTTACTATATTCAACGCTTCTGTATGGAGAAGGGGATCTCGGCGGAGATTACTATCTTTGAACCCAATGAGCAGCTAGGTGGGAAAATTCGCACCTTGCACCGGGATGGATGTGTGATCGAGCAAGGACCCGACTCATTTCTTGCAAGAAAGCTACCGATGCTCGAGCTTGCACGTGAGCTAGGCTTAGAAGATGAGCTTACTGCAACAAATCCTTTGGCCAAAAAAACATATATTCTTCATAAACGTAAGCTTCATTCGATGCCAGAGGGTTTAATGCTTGGTATTCCTACACAGGTTATGCCATTCCTGCGAACAGGCTTAATAAGCCCACTCGGTAAAGCGCGGGCTGCCTTAGATTTAGTGCTCCCTAAGAGGTCTGGTAAGGGTGATGAAGCATTAGGTGTATTCTTAAGTCGGAGACTTGGTAATGAGGTATTAGAGCATATTGCGGAGCCTCTCTTGGCAGGCATTTATGCTGGTGATACGAAGGAGCTTAGCTTACAATCAACCTTTCCACAATTCCAAGCTTTAGAGCAGGAGCATCGCAGCATTATCTTAGGCATGATATTTAATAAGAAGAAACTGCGATCACTCAATGTGAAGAGTGTACCAAGTGTGACAACGGGTCCAAAGGAGCAAGGTGGGCAGATTCCTTTATCCAAGTTAGCAAGTAGATCCATGTTCTTAACCTTCAAGCAGGGTTTATCTACGCTCGTTAATAGTCTTGCCACGAAACTTAGTGAAGCAGCTATACGAACGGGTATCGCGGTAACAGAAGTATCCAGGAACGATAAAGGACATTATAATCTCAAGCTATCAGATGGTACTGTAGAACAATTCGATGCTGTTGTATTAGCTGTTCCGAATTATGCTGCTGTTGCCATGCTACCTGAGCTTGCAGAAGAACATTCTCTCGTTAACATTCCTTATGTCTCTGTTGCTAATGTGGTTATGGCGTTTCATAAATCAGATCTTGCTCTCTCGAAGGATGGATCAGGGTTTCTAGTTCCCCGCAGTGAGGATCTGACGATTACAGCTTGTACATGGACATCGGTAAAATGGTTACATACCGCACCCGATGACCTGGTGCTTGTTCGTTGTTATATCGGTCGAGCAGGAGCATCGGAATCGGTTGATTCTTCAGATGTACAATTAACAAATAACGTAAGAACGGATCTTAAGAATACGATGGGAATAGATGCTGAGCCTGTATTCGTTGAGGTTACGCGTTGGAAAAACTCTATGCCACAATATCCAGTCGGTCATCTTGATCAGCTTAAACAATTTAGAAGTAAGCTTGCTGAGGTCATGCCCGGTGTTTATGTGACAGGATCAGGATATCAGGGTGTAGGTCTACCAGATTGTATTGGTCAAGCTAAACAATGTGCCGAGCAAGTGGCTATTGATTTAATGAGTAGGCGATAAAGATGGAGCGTCAAGGTGAATGGTTATTAGTTCGATTACCCAAGGGATTTTTGAAACAGATTGATAATAATTTAGATCATTATCTTACAAGTAATCTTAATATTCCTGAAGAATATGTTGCAAGGATGAAGAAGCTTAAGGATATAGAGCGGACCGGAGACCGACTTAGGCTCCGGTTTTTCCCTGTGCGTGAATTTGGATTTATACCAGAATGGATGCCAATTGAGGTTTTATTCGAGGATGACTTCTGCATGGTTGTTAATAAGCCAGCGGGGATCCCTGTACATCCAACCGTATCGAATGGTATCGGATCTCTGGCTAATGTCGTAGCCGCTTATTATGAGACATCTGCTCAGACCTGTGCAGTGAGACATATTCATCGCTTGGATGAATGGACATCGGGACCTGTGCTCTATGCGAAGCATGCCTATGCGCAATACCGATTGGATCAGGATATGCGAGATCGTGCAATCAAACGGGAGTATGTGGCTCTGATAGAGGGGTTACCACAGAAACCGAAAGGAACTATTCAAGCAGCTATTGGCAAGGACAGACATGTGAATGGAAAGCGTACAATATCCTCAAGAGGTGATCATGCAGTTACACATTATGAAATCATTGAAACCTATAAGGATACATCATTAGTTAGACTGACATTAGAAACGGGTAGAACCCATCAAATTCGTGTTCATCTGAGTCACATTGGACACCCGATCTTAGGCGATCAGATGTATGGTGGCCTGATCGAACATATCCAACATCAAGCGCTCCATGGGGAAAGCCTGGCTTTTCACCATCCTTTGGATCGGCGTGAAATTCGTGTTCAAGCTGAGCTGCCTGATCATATGAAGAAGCTCATACAATTACTTAGTGCAAAATAATTGTCATTGTTCCCTCCCTACTTCCATATATTTAAGAATGAACAAGCGGGGAAGAAGGGTGGAATGATTGTGGTTGAACAGAATATCGGCTTCCGATTTGATATCTACGAGCGGATTCATCTACCGGAGGGTACATTAGCGATACGCGATCTCGAAGAAATTGAGCTGACACCATACTTTCAGGGGATCCCAGGTAATGAGCAAACTCAGCTGAGAGGGAATTTACAGCTAACGGCCGTCTATGATTCCATTCTAGAAGGTGCAGGAAAGCAAACCTTTATACATCGTATTCCTGTTGAGATATCACTACCAATCCGCACAAATGATGTATCTAGTCAAGAAATTCAAGTTCGAATTGACCAATTTGATGTGGAATTGGTATCTGATCGGAGCTTAAATGTGACGGGTATATTGTCTCTAGCAGGCTGGGAGCAGAATCGAATGGAAAGCTTAACCCATGATTCAGACGAATTTTATGCTGATCACCAAATTGACCAAGAAAGAAATGAAGAAAGCCCGGAGGTAACTGCAGAAGTTATACTTAAGGAGCAGGTAGCGGACGAACCAAAGATAGTGAACCAAGCAAAGGTAGCGGACGAACCAGAGATAGTTCACCAATCAATGGCTATGAATCAACCAGTCATGGAGGAGCATGTAATACCACAGCTTGAGATGGTAGCAGAGCCGATTGAGCAGGCTGAGACTATTATGGACGTCAACGAGCAAATGAAGCTCCAAGATACGGATCAAGCGGTAGCATCGAAACCTGATATGAAGGTGGCAATTAAGCCACAGTCTCCGGTGGCAGCAGTTAAAGAAACCGTAGTAGATCTCCCCATTAAGTCAGAGAAGGCAAACAATAGTCTTGAGTGGAAGCGACTATTCCTCATTAAAGAGGACAAAGTGGAGTTTAAGCAGCTTCGTATGTGTATTGTACAGAAGGAAGACACGCTTGAGACGATTGCAGATCGTTATGAGCTACAGCCCAGGGAAATCGCTTTATACAATCGACTTGGCGAATTAGATGTCAGTGAAGGTCAGATTATCTACATACCCAAATCAAATGTATAAACAAGCTCGCATGAATAAAAAGGTCGCTTAGGCGACCTTTTTTTGGTGCTTTCAATTTCTGTTGGTTAGTATACATTCATGAGAAAGCCAAGGTAAATTAGGAAGAGAATGAATAATATGAACACGTCGAGTGGATTCGGAATGATGATTGTCCTAACAAATTGAATACAGATCAGTGGGAATAAAACGCCTCTAATCGTTAAGCGATAACGGTACCACCATTGCTGCATAATCTTTCACCAGCTTTCCCTCATATATAGTTGACTCTAATAGAATAGTGATCTTTCATGTTTATGATTGGGACAATCATGGTTATGCTGAGAATAGAACTTATTGACTCCATTTCTCAACATCGGTATGATAAGGAGTAATAAAATTGCCTACGAATGAGGGTTTACATTGTCTAATTCGAACGAAACAAATACGACTACGAATCTATCAACGACCTATGATCCGAAAGCAGCTGAATTAAAGTGGAATGAGTACTGGCGTCAAGGTAAATATAGTGAAGCCGGTAAGCGTAAAGCTGCAAAAGCATTTACAATTGTTATTCCACCTCCGAATGTAACTGGAATGTTGCATATTGGTCATGCCCTCGATTTTACCTTGCAAGATATCATTATCCGTTCTAAGCGAATGCAGGGATATGATGCGCTGTGGTTACCTGGCAGTGACCATGCGGGTATAGCTACGCAGACTAGAGTTGAACAGCACCTACGCGAGCAGGGTATTAAACGTTATGACCTGGGACGGGAAAAGTTTGTGGAGAAGGTATGGGAGTGGAAGGAGCAATATGCTAATTCCATTCGTGATCAATGGGATAAGATGGGGTTATCCCTAGATTATTCACGTGAACGATTTACCCTAGATGATGGCTTATCAGTAGCTGTTCGAGAAGTATTCGTGAAGCTTTACGATAAAGGTCTTATTTATCGTGGGAAGAAGATCATTAACTGGGATCCGGCTACACGTACAGCGCTATCGGATATCGAGGTGGAATTTAAGGAGCTGCAGGGCAACCTGTATCATCTGCAATATCCATTGAAGGATGGTAGTGGCACAATCACTGTAGCCACAACTCGACCAGAGACGATGCTCGGTGATTCTGCTGTAGCCGTGAATCCCAACGATGAGCGTTATCAACATTTGATTGGTCAAATGGTCATTCTACCTATCATCGGACGAGAAATACCGATCATTGCAGATGACTATGCGGAGAAGGAATTCGGTAGCGGAGCGGTTAAGATTACTCCAGCTCATGATCCGAATGACTTCGAGGTTGGTCTTCGCCATAGCTTGCCGCAGATCCTTGTCATGGACGAGTCAGGCACGATGAATGATAAAGCGGGTCCTTATCAGGGTCTAGATCGTTTTGAATGCCGTAAGCAATTGGTCAAGGATTTGCAAGATCAAGGTGTATTAATCGAGATTGAGCCGCATGTTCATCAAGTTGGACATAGCGAGCGTAGTGGTGCTGTCATAGAGCCTTATCTTTCTACGCAATGGTTTGTAAAGATGCAGCCGTTAGCAGAAAAAGCGATTGAACAACAGAAGTCGGGTCAAGGTGTCAACTTTGTTCCTGATCGTTTCGAAAAAATTTATTTGCAGTGGATTGAGAACGTAAGAGATTGGTGCATCTCGAGGCAAATTTGGTGGGGTCATCGGATCCCAGCTTGGTATTGTCAGGATTGTTCAGAGATCACGGTCTCGGTAGAGGAAGCCAACTGCTGTTCACATTGTAATAGCACAAACTTGCGTCGAGATGAAGATGTTCTTGATACTTGGTTTAGCTCTGCACTTTGGCCCTTCTCCACATTAGGCTGGCCCGAGCAAACGGAAGATTATGACCGTTTCTATCCAACGGGTGTACTCGTAACGGGTTATGATATCATCTACTTCTGGGTTGCGAGAATGATTTTTACTGCATTGGAGTTTACTGGCAAGATTCCATTCAAGGATGTACTCATTCATGGCTTAGTACGCGCCTCAGATGGTCGTAAGATGTCTAAATCGCTTGGTAATGGTGTTGATCCATTAGAGGTCATAGAGAAATATGGTGCAGATGCCATGCGCTTTATGCTATCGACAGGGAGTACGCCGGGCCAAGATTTACGTTACCGCGAGGAAAAGGTAGAGCAAGCGCGTAATTTTGCTAATAAAATATGGAATGCTTCACGTTTCGCTTTGATGAATTTAGAAGGCTTTACGATACAAGATATTGATTTAACGGGTCCGCTAAGTACGGCTGATCAATGGATTCTACACCGATTTAATGAAACAGCAAGAGATGTTACAAGAACGATGGAGTATTATGAGTTTGGCGAGACTGGCCGACTCCTATACGATTTCATATGGGATGATCTGTGTGATTGGTATATTGAATTTGCAAAATTAAGCTTATACGGTGAGGAAGCTCACGCTAAGAAAACAACACAATCCGTATTATTGTATGTGCTAGATCATACTTTGCGATTATTACATCCATTCATGCCGTTTATCACAGAAGAAATTTGGCAGCATCTGCCGCATGAGGGTGATACGATTAGCTTAGCGGAATGGCCAGTAGCTCATGAGCAACCTGAGCCGGTTGCAGCTGGAGAGATGCGCCAGCTGATGGATATCATACGCGCTGTCAGAAATATTCGTGCAGAAGTGAACGTATCAATGGGTAAGAAGATTGAATTGCTTATTAAACCAGCTAATGAACAGATACTAGAAATTCTGCAGCGTAATGAGGAGTATATCCGACGCTTTAGTAATACCTCATCGTTAGAAATTGATATGCAAGTAATTAATCCTGAGAAGGCCATGACCGCGGTTGTGACGGGGGCTGAGCTTTATTTTCCACTTGCGGGATTAATTGATATGGCTCAGGAGATTATTCGTCTGGAGAAGGAATTAGCGACCTTACACGCGGAAGTAGAGAGAATCGAGAAGAAGTTAGGGAATGTTGGCTTTGTGGCTAAGGCGCCGGCTAAGGTCATTGATGAAGAAAAAGCAAAATTAGCGGATTATGCGGACAAACGAGATAAAGTAATTGCGAGAATTGCTGAGATGAGAGGCTAAGTCACAATGGCATACAACATAAATAACGAGCAATTTGCTACTTATGAAGAGGCAGTGAAATGGATAATTGAGCTCATTCCATTCGGAATTAAGCCAGGTTTGAAGCGCATGGAATATATGATGGAGCTACTTGATCATCCTCATCGTCGTCTTAAGTTTATCCATGTTGCAGGTACGAATGGTAAGGGCTCCACTTGCGCTTATCTAACTAACGTTCTTATCAAAAGTGGATATGATGTAGGTTCATTCACATCACCCTATATTACAAAGTACACGGATCGTATCCAGTGTAATGGTCAGGATATTCCAGAGGAAACACTTAAGGATATTGTCAATCAATTAAAACCGATTGCTGATCAGTTAGCCTTAACGGAGCTTGGTGCTCCGACTAGCTTTGAGATAACTACAACGCTTGCACTCGTTTATTTTGCCAGATATGCATATCCTGATTTTGTGGTGATGGAGACGGGTCTTGGTGGAAGACTAGATTGTACGAATATCATATTCCCAATTGTTTCTGTAATCACGAATATTGGTCATGATCATATGGATATATTAGGTGGGACATTAGAACAGATCGCATTGGAGAAAGCGGGTATTATTAAAGCTGGTGTACCTGTTATCAGCTCTGTAGAGCAGCCTGAGTTAATTCAGCTCCTAGCGGATGCTGCTATGAATAAACAATGTAAGCTTTACCAGCTTAATCAGGACTACGACTATGAGCTAGACGATGTTCGTATCGATCAGCTAACATTCTCTTTCACGGGGCCGTTCCGCACGATCAATCCATTGATGGTTTCACTTAATGGTGAGCATCAGGTGAAGAATGCTGCTGTAGCTGTAATGACGCTTGAAGTTCTTAGACAGTATTATGCAGTTATCATTGATGACGATCATTTATTAGCGGGATTCGTTGAGACGGAATGGCCTGGCAGATTAGAGATGGTGCAGCAATCACCACGTATCCTTATCGATGGTGCTCATAATCCAGAGGGCGCGCAATCCTTAGCGAAGGCTCTATCGACCATCTATCCTTATGAAAAGCTTCATTTTATGATGGGAATGCTATCGACGAAGAATCATTCTGATTATTTATGGCATATACTACCTATTGTGGATACATTGATCGTTAGTGAACCAAATTTCCGTAGCAAAATGGATGCTCACCTACTCGCTGAGCTTGTTGAAGCAATGAAGCCCACTCGGGCAAAGCCAGGATTACAGGTAATTATTGAACCGAATTGGCAAGAAGCTCTGGATAAACTGACTACACTTACAGGTCAAGATGACCTTGCGGTGGTGTCCGGTACTTTATACTTAATTTCTGACGTACGCTCATGGATATTGCATCATAAGACAAGTGAAAAAGGTTGGTGATCAGACGTTGAATACTGCGGAACACGTACATTTTATCGGAATCGGTGGATATGGTATGAGTGCAATAGCAAGAGTCCTTCTTGAGATGGGCTATCACGTATCAGGATCAGATGTAATGGCACAAGAACTAACGGATAAGCTTGTAGCCAAGGGGGCTCAAGTCTACATCGGACATGAAGCCGCTCATGTAGTAGGCGCTAACATGGTCGTATACTCAACAGCACTATCCAATGATAATGTTGAGATGCTTGCAGCAGAGGAGCTCAATATTCCAATTCTGCATAGAGCAGAGATGCTGGCTAGGATCATGGATGCTCGCCGGGGTATTGCTGTTGCAGGAGCGCATGGTAAAACGACGACTTCATCAATGGTCGCCCTTATTATGGAGGAATGTGGCATAGACCCAACCTACATTATAGGTGGAGAAATTATGAACGTGGGGAACAATGCCAAGGCTGGCAAGGGTGAATATGTGGTTGCTGAAGCAGATGAAAGCGACGGTTCATTCTTGAAGTATCATCCTGAGCTTGCCATAGTGACCAACATAGAAGCGGACCATCTGGAGAATTATGGTGGTGATTTTGCGAATCTGGTTAAAGCTTATGGAACATTCCTTAGTCAGATTAAACCAGGAGGCAAAGCGATCGTATGTTATGATGATGACCATCTTAGGGAGCTCTTGCCCACATTGGGTGGAACAGCGATAACCTATGGTTTCTCAAATGGAGCTGATTATCGCGTAGATAACCTACTTCTCGGTGACCGAGCATGCTCGTTCGACATTATTAAAGGACAAGATTGTATTGGCAATGTCGAGTTGACGGTGCCAGGCAAGCACAACGTCTACAATGCTCTAGCAGCAGTCATAACGTGTCTAGAGGCTGGTCTTACCATTCAAGCGATTGCTAAGGCTATTAAGCTATTCAGAGGTGCGAAGCGACGCTTTCAGGTGCTTGGCGACGTTGATGGCATCTTGGTAATTGATGATTATGCACATCACCCTACAGAGATAGAAGCTACGATTGCCGCATCCAAATCAACAGGCAAACGAATTATTGCCGTTTTCCAGCCTCAGCGATATACAAGAACCTTCTTCTTGCTCGAGCAATTCAGTCGTGCATTCACAGAAGCAGACGAAGTCATTATTACCGATATCTATTCACCTGCTGGTGAATTGAAGATCGAAGGCGTTACTTCAGCTAAATTAGTTGAGCTCATTCGCACGAACAGTAACTCGAATGTTATCCTTATTCCGACTAAGGAAGAAGTACATGCTTATCTAAGTGGACATGTGCGCAGTGGTGATTTAGTACTAACAATGGGTGCGGGTGATATCTGGAAGTCTGCTGAGGGGCTGGCTAAAGAGCTTCAGCTTCGTTTAGATGCTACACATTCCTAACTATAAATTTGAAACGGTTAAATTCAAGAGCATCCTTGTTTGTTGTTGGCTCAAGCAGTTCTCTGCATGTTAACTATTCATGGGTGCTTTTTGTTTTGCTTGCGACAAATTATGTAATAAATTCAATTGGGAAAATAATGTATACTAGGTCTTAAGTATGAATTACTCGACATCAAAAAGGTATTTCCACAATTATGTAGAAACAGATAGCACAGACAATATAACCAATTAGCATTGGGGGGACATCATGAATCGAAGGATGCAATTGAAAGCCTTGATTGGGCAGGAAAAACGTGCTACTAATATGTTCATGATATTGTTATTTTCAATTGTGTTTTTGATTGATTTTGTTATCGCAAGTGTTTTATCTAACGGTTATGGTATGAGGCTCCTACTTCCTTACCTCTTTTTGTTTTTACAAATACCATTAGCTGTATTTTTCATTAAGAAACAAAATCCCAGATATATCAAATACATATTATTTTTAACATTTATTATAGTCAGTTTTATTAACGACATATATTTGTTTTGGGGTAGTTCAAGCTACGAGGGTAGTTCAGTTGCAGAAATGTTTTTCATTCTTTTTTCCCCAATTTTTATTAATAAAAAATATTGCTGGACTGTTACTGTTAGTATTATTGTGAAATATTGTTTGGAAGGACTCCTGCTTAAGTCGACAGTTGTCTTTTTCCCCATGGCACTAGACTTGGTTTTTGCACTCGTTGCATTCATTATCTTATTTCGATTCCTAGGATTTATTAAAGCAATGAATGAGTCATATTTCAAACAATTTGAAGGCGTTGTAAAAGGTATTGTTTCGACCTTGGAGTTGAAAGACCCATATACACGCGGTCACAGTGAGCGAGTAGCAGAATATGCAGTGAAATTAGCTGAATCTTTAAATATTTATGGTGTAGACGACTTAAAGTTGATTTATTATGCCTGCTTGCTTCACGATGTTGGGAAGGTACATACTCCGGATTCAATTCTGATAAAACCTACTAGACTTACTGAAGAAGAGTATGCTATTGTCAAAAAACATCCAATTGTTGGAGCAAATGCTATTAAAGATATTGAAGGTATGGAGCTTTGTCTTGATATTGTTCTATATCATCATGAAAGATGGGATGGGAAAGGTTATCCAGAGGGTTTAAATGAAACGCAAATTCCATTGACTGCAAGAATTGCTGCGATTGCAGATTCTTATGATGCAATGACGAGCCACCGTTCATATCGAAATGCTCTGACACCTTCTCAGGCTCACGAGTTGATTATTCAGGGGAGAGGAACTCAATTCGATCCCGCATTAGTAGATCTATTCATACAAATCTTTCCTTCCTGGATGAAGATATCGGATAAAAACTTAAAAGATCAACCTCAGATGGCTGTAACAATTTAGGAGTATATATTTAACTTTATTTGAAGGGAGGTGAAGTTATGAAGATCAAGAAATTAAATAAGGTTGCACCTACTTGCTTTTTCTGTTGGTGGAGGTAAAGAGTAAAGGGGACGGGGAATAATATGCCCCGTCCTAAAGTATTTATTAAATGTTAGATGGAAACTGACATTTAAAACAATTAACCAAACACAAATATATAAGGAATAGGAGGCAGAGCGTATTGCAAAGCGAGCATTATTTGGAGACAATAAGACTCGCACCTCACCGAATTGTCTTCGAGAAGACTCAATATATTGTTGAACATTTAGTATCAGGTGAATTCTTCGAAATGCCACAGCCGGCTGTAGAAGCAATAGAGTCTCTTGCCAAAGGAATACCGCTTAACCAGATTGAACAGGAGTTATTAATCAAATATCCAGATGAGGATATCAATATTGTGGATTTCCTTGCTCAATTAGAAGATATGGGTTTTCTAATAACTGAGAAAGAGTACTCCATTTATTCGGAAAATGAACTTGACTTGAAAATTGAAGAGTACTCAACCTCTAAAAGTTCTAGAATAGGCAAATTATTCTTTCGCAATCAGGTGATGCCTGTGTATGCGATTCTTTTTTGTGCGAATATTGTTTTTTTTATTAGTAATCCTGGGCTATTCCCCCAACCTCGTGATCTTTTCCCTTTCGATTCTATGGTTCTGAATATTATTGTGTCTATGGTGGTATCAGTCATTCTTCTCGCGATCCATGAAGTTGGACATGTATTAGCAGCGAGAGCTTATGGTTTGAAAACGAATGTGAGATTAGGTCATAGATTAATCCTGCCTGTCATAGAAACGCAAATGCCATCGATTTGGCGACTTCCACGGAATAGTAGGAATATTCCCTTGCTAGCAGGTTTAATTGTTGACCACACCATACTGTTTTTGTCCCTTGTTATATTATCGTTCGTACCATCATTATCTGTGATCATTACAGGAATCTTTGGGTTGATCGTTTTGCAGCTTATTATGATGTCGATATATCAATGTATGTTCTTTATGAAGACAGATCTATATTATATACTCCAGAATGTCACGGGAAGTTATAATCTATTGGAGAATACCGAAGGATTGCTTAAGGAAAAGATCCCTTTTATCCGACAGAAGAATACAACTGTAATTTATGATAAAGAACGGAATATTGTTCGTGGTTATGCTGTGATTTACATATTTGGTATGTTAGCAAGCGGTTTGATTTTGGTGTTTTATGTAATTCCTCAACTGATGTATTCCTTCACAATATCCTTCGATCGTTTGCTTCTACAAACATCACTTTCATTAAGGCTCGATGCTATTCTCTTTTTTGCTCAATTCGTAATCTTTGCTGGTGTCTTATTGTATAGCTGGAGTAGGAAATATAAAGAGAACCTTAATTCTACATAGCAAAAAGCTGGGATGGTCAAACAATTGTATTTTCTTACCTTGTGGTATTCTTAGGGATACACCATAATTAGTTGTGGTTAATTTAAATAACTATTTATGGAGGAAAACTATGTATAGATCATTACGATTTAATACATTGATAGGGCAAGAAAGACGTGCTATTAAACTATTCTTGATCTTGTTGTTATCTGTCATACTCATATTTGATTACATTATTATAAGGTTTGTAGGGGATGGAATAGGTCTTTCTATGTTACTTCCTTATTTATTTCTGTACCTACTAATTCCGGTTGCGTTTTTTTTAAATAAGAAGGATCCTAAATCCATTAAATATTTTTTCTTTTGGGGATATTTGATTGTTTGTTTCATTGCTGAAATGGTTGTATTCTGGAATAATAGTACGGGTTACAGTGGTGGTAACTTAGCTGAAGTATTTTTCATACTTTTCTCCCCGATTTTTATAGACAAAAAGTATTACCATAATGTTGTAACAGGGATTATTGTCAAATATCTTCTAGCAGGATTTCTTCTGCAGGATATGGTGATTTTATTGCCTATCGCATTAATATTAATCTTCGCAATTATCGCATACATCATCCTCAACCGCTTTATCCAATACATAGCTGCATTAAACGATTCATACAACAAACAATTCGAGTTAACACTTTCCTCTGGTATGGCTATTATGAATCACACAATAAAGAATGAAATTACGAAGATTCAATATTTGAATAGTCGAATGAAAGATTCAATAAGAAATCAAGACACTCAGGAATTGGATTCGACGTTGAATTCCATACAGCAAGCTACCAACCACATGCTAAGCATGTCGAATCGCTTGCAAGAAAAAACGGGGGAGATTACCTTACAAGAAGGAGCTTACAGCTTAAGTTCAATTCTGAGGTCGGCTGTTAGCATGATCGAACCTAATCTGCAGAAGAATAATGTGCAGATCTGCCAAGAGTACAGCACTAATGATGATATTCTGTGTGATCAGCTGCAGCTTCAGGAAGCGTTGATGAACATCTTAATGAATGCTGTTGAGTCAATGGGATTGAAGGATGGAATAGTGACGCTGCGTTTATTGAAAGTAAAGAAGGAATTGATTATTGAGATTGAGGATACGGGGTGCGGAATTCCAAGTGACATTCGCTCACGTGTCTTCGAACCGTTCTTCACGACTAGAAGTACACTGAATAACCATGGTCTTGGACTTAGCTATTGTTACAGTGTAATCGAGAAGCATGGTGGTACTATGGACATACATAGTGAAATAAATGTTGGAACGAAGGTAATCATTCGACTCCCTAGTCAACGTATTGTTCATATGCAGAAGTCAGATAGAGATGAGGTAGCGATCTCACATGAACAAGATAAAGGTCTTGCTGGTTGAAGATGAGCCATTCTGGCAGAAAAATCTCATGAGAGATTTAAATCGGGAGCTTGATATTGAAGTTGTAGGTATTGTAACCACGAAGGACGATGCGATACAAGCTAGTGTATCGGTGGAAATTGATGTAATTCTAATGGATATACATCTATCACGTCATTACCTGGATGGCATCGAGGCGGTCAAAGTAATTCACGGAAAATCTCAAATTAAAATTGTTATGCTTACTTCATCTGCAGATGAAGAGGTCATATTAAGAGCCTTCGAGTATGGAGCCGACAATTACATAACAAAATCGAATTATCAGGATATTGTTGGTGCTGTTCGTCAAGCTCATCATAATCAATCGTCTATCCATCCAGAGGTAGCAAGTGTTCTAAAGAGTGGTTTTAGGGATGCAAAAAAGGAGATAAAGCTGCATTCACTTACACCTGAAGAGAGAAAGGTTTATGAATTAAAATTACAAGGATTCAACAAGCCGAATATCGCGCAGCAGTTACAGAAATCGATATATACCGTCAAGAATCAGTTGAGAGCGATTCGAGACAAATTGAATAAGTAAAGCGGGGGACTATAAAAGATAGTCCTCCTTTTTTTTGTATGGAGTATTTATGATTAATATGTAATCTATTATTGTTGCCTGCCGTATCAAGATGTGTAGTTTTCAACCAAGAGGAGAAGGACACTATGACATACAACGAACAGATTGTAGCTGACAGTAATCATGTAAGCCTCCATGGTTCTAGTATCTCAGAGGCCATGCTTCGAGAAGATTTGCAGCTGCTCAATTGTGAGTATATGACAACGAACAGTTACATAGAAATATATCCCTATAATAGAAATTGCGTAATAAAAATAGATGATTACGATTCAGTTAAAGACAATGATCAATGTATTAATCTATTTATTACAGGTATTAACCCTGTAAACAAAGATAGTGACACAAGATCATTAGTTGTACAGCATGCGATGCTTGTCTGGTTATACTTACATGCAAGACGATTGCCGTTTTCTATTATTTCAGTAGATATTTCTTATTCCTCACGTTGTTTAACCTATAGTGAATGGATTGTTATAAGCAGGTATGATTTTGAACAGGTGTACAAGAAATTACCACACATTCTCATGGATAAGGACGGGTATGTTCGCGAGCTAAGCCGTTTATGGATTGAAGGATATTCGGAGTAATCATTGATTTAGACATAATCTCTCTCTCAAGCTCATACTGTAAAAGTAACTTGAGGACAAGGAGAGAATTCGTATGAGTAAGGCGAGAATAACGTATCGGTATAATAACGAAATACAAGAGCGAGTTCCTGAGAAAGATACAAGCAGCAGAGATCGCATAGATCGCATAGATGTCTCCCCATCAAAGGTTATTCCGTTATATCAGGATAAGCCGGAGTTCGCGGAGCGCGATTATGGTGAATGGCGAAGTCCCTTCGATGCCGAGACAGCGCGTATAGAACAATTGATTAGAAACTCGGAAATGAACAATAGCGACAGCCCTGAAGTAGACCATGAAACACCGACATACTACACGGCTCCTCAAGCCGAGCAAACTTTTCAGAATGTTAATTTCTATGACGAGCTTCCAGTTCGTACGACATATCGAAAAAAAGGAAAAACGACAAATTGGTTTAGTCTAACTACAGCGATTACCGGTGCAATCTTAACAGGTGTTGTGCTAGGTATGTTCGTGCTATCAATGTTCAGAGCTGAAGCAAATCCTCTGCCTAATACGAATGAACCAGCTTCAACAGATAATGGCCTGTCCGCTGTTCTGAACGGATCTAGCGAAACTATAAAAGATATTAGCGATAAGGATTTAACCGGTGATAAGGGTGCCGTGAATCCGTCAACCTCACTTACAGGAGTTTCTGTTCCCGAGAAAACTTATTTTCTTATTCAGAATGGGGTATTCTCTACGCTTGAGGGTGCCAATACCGCTGTACAGCTGCTTAAGGATATGGGATTATCCGGGGCAGTGAGTTCTTCTGATCAATATAGTGTATTCGCTGGTGCTGCATCAGATAGAGAGGATGCACTATTACTAAGTCACTACCTTCAGAATGAAACGTCAGAGGTGTTCATTAAACCCTTTGTTCTACCATTGGTACAGCAGTTAACTTGGACTAATCAGGGTGGTGGGAACATTCAAGGATATATGGATACTAGCAGAAGTCTCGTGGATATGATATTAGATATGACAGCTACAGGACTTCAAGATATCAATGAAAGCACCTTGCCAACCCCCGACAAACAGCTTCTACAGCAAGAGCACAAGCTATGGACGGAGGCAGCTAATCAGATTGCAGCGGATGCACCTGAGGATGTTAAAGCGACTGTGCAAATGATGAACAAGTCATTGAATAGTGCCGTCTTAACCTTAGAACAATATGATAAGAATCCATCGGAGGTATTCTTATGGCAAGCTCAAGCAGCGGTATCTGAGCATATTATCGCTCAAAAGCAGTTTATTGATGTCTCAATGAAACAATAATCTCTCACTTACCTGATCCAAGCATCAGATCATTCATAACGACCGTCCCGGAGTTGCTACCCAGATATCGGGAGATGATTGTAGCTCCTTCTGATCGCAATAGCTCGCGATTAGGTGCAAAGGAGGTAACTGTAGAGCCTTGCACATATCCGAGCTCGCTCATCTTATATACAGAGCCTGCATACCAGCTTTGCTCTGGAACATCGTCAAATGGATTCGAGTTCGATGGGGGGGACTCAGATAGAGCTATTCTATCAAAGAGAACGACCATCTCTGCTCTGCTAATCGGTTTATTCGGGCGAATGGACCCATCCTCGAAGCCGCTAACAATTCCTAGCCTCACAGCTTTATTGATGATCGAATAAGCCCAATGCTCTGAATTTATATCTGGAAATATTCTGTTTACTGCTACTTCCTCTTCAATAACCCCATACACAACATCCACAACACTCTCATGATTCAAACTTTCCACTGAATCCACAATAGCTTGATTGAGCAATAGTTTGTCCAATGAAAAAAGCTTGTCTAGTATCGTAATAAATTCTGCACGTGTCATCTGCCGATTGGGATAGAAAGCACCATTGTCACCATTCACAATACCTAAGGATTCGAGCTTTAGAATATGCTCCTTCGCCCAATGATTTTTTAGATCGTAAAAAGCTGGGGGTTGATATTTGCTAATGCCCATCGCTATTCCGTTAGCAACTGAAGCTCTAAAGCTGTCTGAAGCAAGTAGCTTGGCATCATCCTTATTCGACAGAAAAGCCGCTTCAATAAGCACACTGGGCATAATTCCATTCCTTACAACGAACACACCACTAGGAATAATCCCTCGATCTACAGTATTTACCTGCTGGATAACATGCTCTTGGATGCTGGCGGCAAGCTTCTTATTCTCGTCAGAAAGCATTCTCATTGCGGCGCTTGCTGGATAATCCGCTTGTTGATTTATATCATCATAATAGAGCATCAGCGTCCCTCTTGCACTGCTATTGGGGTGGGAATTGGCATGAACGGATACGAATATATCGCCACCACTCTGATTTGCGAAGGTAACACGCTCTGGTAAAGTCATGAATTGATCGGATTCGCGTGTCATGATTGTCTCATAACCCATTGAATTTAATTGCTGCATTAGCTTCAGTGAGATATCCAGATTTACGTTCTTCTCCTTCAATCCATTAATTCCGATAGCACCTGGGTCATGTCCACCATGTCCTGGATCAATCACAACCGTTAACGCATACATCTGAACTGGGAACAACATCACAACTACCATAGAGCAAATGAGTATAAAACGCTTAGACAATGAATATCCCTCCATCTTTGTCGAGAAAACTAGCTAAAAAGTATGTATCATAGTTTAAACGCGAATGAGTCGGAAAAGTATGCATGAAAAGTGTTGGTAAATGTCGGAAATTGTTTTCGTGTAGATGAATGCTTGATTGTATTGGTTACAGTTAATACGTATAATGGTCATAGAGTATGGATTTAGAATTTGGAAAAGATAGGAGATGTAGCGCATTGAAGAAAGGCTATGGACTGCTATTCATTTTCTTATTGGTGGGATTGTTGACAGGATCATTAGTGGCTCATTTGCTAGTGACGATTGAATGGTTGTCTTTCCTTACTGAATCAATGCCGATTAGCTGGTCTCCTCAGGCAGATCTGGAATTTCTTAAGTATGATTTTGATATTCAGGTAAGAATAAGCTTACTTAGTATCTTAGGCTTAATTGGTGCTTACTGGGTTTACAGGAGGGTATAAGATGAGTACCACCAGACAACGAATGATCTACTTAGCCTCATCTTCACCTAGACGGCAGGAATTGGTTCGTATGTTACAGCTGCCTGTACATATCTATCCAAGTCATACAGACGAAGCCATTGAACTTGGAACTCCACCCAAGAGCATCGTTGAGCAATTATCCTTACGCAAGGCAGCAACGGCGAGAGAGCAAATCCTAGCTGAATCGGAATCTGCACCAGATGGTATTGTTCTGGGTTCTGATACGATTGTTGTCTTAAACGGTCAGGTGCTTGGAAAACCAACAGATTTAACCCATGCTTATGAGATGTTATCTGCTCTTCAGGGTCACACTCATGAGGTATTGACGGGCATAGCTTTATTGGATCTTCGTACCGAGCATGCCATTATTAAACATCGACTGACCAAGGTAACAATGAAACAGTTGACAACTCATCAAATCGATCGTTATATTGCAACAGGGGAACCTATAGATAAAGCTGGTTCCTATGCAATACAAGGTATCGGAGCTACATTGATTGACTCTATTGACGGCTGTTACTTTAACGTTGTAGGTTTACCGATATCTTTACTTAGCGATATGCTATATGAGATGGGTATGGACGTATTAACTTAAACAATCCAAATGATGAAAGAGGGGAATTCATGGACTCACACACGCTTATGCTGCGTGAGCTACCCAATGAAGAAAGACCTAGAGAACGATTACTACAATTTGGGGCACATGCATTAAGTAATGCCGAATTATTAGCTATTCTACTTCGAACGGGTACGGTTGCAGAATCTGCTGTTAAATTGGCTACCAAGCTTCTCGCCAAAGCCGGCAGTTTACGGAATCTTGTTGGAATGACCATCGAGCAATTTACGAGCATTCGTGGAATTGGTCAGGCTAAAGCCATCCAATTACAAGCAAGTATTGAGATTGGTCGGCGATTAGCAAGTGCTCGAATGGATGCCACCTATGTGGTAAAGTCACCTAAGGATGCTGCTGACTACGTCAAAGAGGATATGCGTTATCTGGACAAGGAGCATTTTGTTGTTCTTTTTCTCAATACGAAGAACCACGTAACTGGTCACGAAACCTTATCTGTAGGCAGTCTTAATGCATCGATTGTTCATCCTCGAGAGGTGTTCTGTTCTGCAATTAAACGTAGTAGTGCTTCCATAATTTGTGTTCATAACCACCCAAGTGGTGATCCAACACCAAGTCCTGAGGACATTGAAGTAACACGTCGATTGATTGAAGCTGGCCGTATCGTGGGTATCGATGTACTCGATCATATCATCGTAGCTGATCACACCTTTATTAGCTTGAAGGAGCAAGGGTTCATGTAGACGGCAATCGTCTTATAAGAGAGAAAAGGAGAAATTATATTATGTTTGATGGATTTACGAAAGACCTAGGAATTGATTTAGGAACAGCCAATACTTTGGTGTTCGTTAAAGGTAGAGGGATTGTTGTAAGAGAACCTTCAGTAGTTGCTGTGAATACGGATACGAAGACGATTGAGGCTGTAGGTGATTCAGCTAAGAAGATGATTGGACGTACACCAGGCAATATCCGTGCTATCCGTCCCATGAAGGATGGAGTTATTGCTGATTTCGAGACTACTGCAACAATGATCAGATACTTTATGCGCCAAGCACAGAAACCAAGAACGCTATTCCCGCGTCATCCTTATGTCATGGTTTGTGTGCCTTCGGGAATCACGGCTGTCGAGCAACGTGCTGTTGAGGATGCTACTCGTCAAGCGGGAGCACGAGATGCCTATACAATCGAAGAACCATTTGCCGCTGCAATAGGTGCTGATTTACCTGTATGGGAGCCTACGGGTAGTATGGTTGTTGATATTGGTGGTGGTACAACAGAGGTGGCAGTCATCTCACTTGGAGGAATTGTTACAAGTCGTTCAGTAAGAGTTGCTGGAGACGAGATGGATGAAGCCATTATTGCATATGTGAAGAAAACCTATAATCTCATGATTGGTGAACGGACCTCTGAGCAGCTAAAGATTGATATCGGATCGGCCTTGAAGACGAATGCTGGAAGCTCCATGGAGATTCGTGGTCGTGATTTGGTGACAGGCTTACCAAAGACAATTAATGTTACATCGGATGAAATCACAGATGCTCTGTCGGATACCGTTACTAGTATTGTTGATGCAGTAAAGGTCACTCTTGAGAAATGTCCACCCGAGCTCGCATCTGATATTATGGATAGAGGTATCGTATTAACAGGTGGCGGAGCCTTATTACGCAACCTAGATAAGCTATTGACTCGTGAAACAGGTATGCCTGTTCTTGTAGCTGAGAATCCTCTTGATTGCGTAGCGATTGGTACAGGACGTGCTTTAGACAATATCGATTTATTCAAGAACAGGAGCGGCTTTGGTAAGGGGAAACGTTAATTTGTTCTTTTTAAGGTAGGGGAGTATGCCTTGTTTAGGTTATTAGGGAATAAAAAACTAATTTTCTTGTTAGCATGTTTAATTGTATTCATTGCTCTTATGGGCCTCACCTTAGGTGAACGCAAAACTTTAACCTGGCCGGAGAAGCTTGTTAAAGATACGGTCTCTTTCTCACAGAGCTTATTCTATAGACCGGCTGCTATTACAGCGGATTTCTTCGACAACCTGGGAATGCTGAGTAACGTGTACGAAGAGAATAAGGCTCTGAAGAGAAAATTATCCGATTACGCTATTGATGCTATCCGACTGAATGTGTTGGAAGAGCAGGTTGGTCGGCTAGAGGAGGCACTATCGTTCACAGAAAGGCAGAAGCAGGCAAATCGTTATATATGGCACTTTGCTGAAGTTGTATCCGCTAGCCCAGACCCCCTTGACCAGACCATAAATATTAATCTAGGTGAGAAGGATGGAATACGTGAGAACATGGCAGTAGCCACGGTAGATGGTCTAATTGGTATTGTACGTAATGTAGCTCCATTCTCTTCTAGTGTGCAGTTGATATCGGCAATAGACTATAGAGTCGATTCTACTAAAGCAATCGCGGCAACAACAAAAGAGGATGTAAAGTCATTCGGAATGATAGAGAGATATACAGCAGAAGGTTATCTTGAGATGAATAAGATCGAATCTACAGATCCGATTAAAGATGGAGATACGGTGCTTACTTCCGGATATGGTGAGGTTTTTCCAAAGGGTATCATCATAGGAACAGTGGTCTCTAGAGGTGTAAGTGACTCAGGCATTACGCATAAAGCGATGATTAAACCGGCTGCAAGCTTGAATGGAGCTAAGCTTCGTCAGGTTTTTGTTATAGAGGTTCCAGAACCATGATTGAAGTTGTGAGGTTGCTATGAATAACAAAATCATTTGGCTTGCGATATTTATTGTCTTCATCCTAGAGGGTACACTGGTTCATTGGCTAATTCCGACGGATTGGTACAATGGATTACAAGTTGCTCCTCATTTCGTGTTGGTGTTAGTTCTATTTGTTTCTACCATGAGGAATCGACATCTTGGCCTGTTGTTCGGTCTCTTGTTCGGACTCATGCACGATATCGTATATGCGAGTCCAATGCTTGGTCCTCATTCGTTCAGCATGGGACTCGCAGCCTATTCAGCGGGCGTCATGGCCAAACGAATGAAAATCACACTGATCTCATCTTTATTCATGATATCCATTTTTATTGTACTCTATGACGTGGCAAACTTCGCTTTATATCGAATGTTCCGAGTGATTGAAGTACCTTTTGTATCCACATTCTCTAATTTTATTATGCCCTCGCTTCTATTCAATCTATTATTTGCAGTAATCATCTATGTACCTGCACGTAAGTGGTTGGAAATGAGTCAAGTACGTAGAGAAGACGAAACACAGTAAGGGACTCTTGAAACGAATGCAGGAATTTGGTAGGGCTATAAAGAAATGTAATCAACAGGAGGCATTAGCGTATGGCTGCAATTAAACATCACGTCACGATAAAGGGTGTAAAAGAGGGGCTTATCTTCCTGTTTGATGATTCTTGCAAATTTGATGCGCTTATCAATGACCTCCGTACTAAATTAACAAAAACGCATCAGAATATATTATCTGGTCCAGAAATTCAAGTGCAAATACGTTTAGGTAGAAGAATCATTTCAGAAAATCAGAAGAAGCTTATTACCGATATTATCTCCAAAAGAGGGAACTTAATTATTCGTTCGATAGATACAACTCCAGACATAGTGAAAGACATACAACCAACCAATCAATTAAGAACGTTGAAAACCATTATTCGGTCAGGACAGACGATTCATCATGATGGGGATATTCTAATTCTAGGAGATGTCAATCCGGGTGGAACGATTACTTCTACTCAAGATATTTATATACTAGGTTCACTTAGGGGGATGGCTCATGCTGGAATTCATGGCAATGAACAATCAATTATAGCCTCCTCCCACATGAAGCCGACTCAGCTGCGCATAGCAGGTATCATTAGCAGACCTCCAGATGAGTGGGGAATAGAAGAAGCTTTCATGGAATTTGCATACTTAAGTGAGAACCAAATGAAAATTGATAAAATTGTAAATATCCATCGTGTTCGTCCAGATGCGTTAGAACTTTAAGCTTATGCTTCTGAAGTCGTTATACCGCCTTGTTAGCGCAACGCAAACATCTAAAACTTTTAGGAGTGTGAAACCATGGGAGAAGCAATCGTTATTACCTCAGGTAAAGGAGGAGTTGGTAAGACAACATCCTCAGCTAATATCGGCACAGCTCTAGCTCTACTGGGTAAGAAGGTATGTATGGTTGATACGGATATAGGCTTGCGTAATCTAGATGTCGTAATGGGTCTAGAGAATCGAATTATCTTTGATTTAGTAGATGTTGCAGAAGGTCGTTGCCGACTAGCGCAAGCAATGATCAAGGATAAACGATTCGATGAGCTGTATTTGCTCCCAGCTGCTCAAACGAAGGACAAGGATTCAGTTACACCCGACCAGATTAAGGAGATCATACTTGAATTGAAGAAGGATTTCGACTATGTTATCATTGATTGCCCCGCTGGAATTGAGCAGGGCTTCAAGAATGCAATCGCGGGAGCAGACAGTGCCATTGTTGTCACGACTCCTGAGAATGCCGCGGTGAGAGATGCTGACCGGATCATTGGGTTATTAGAAGCCAATAAGCTACGTGGGGCAAAGCTGATCATCAACCGCGTTCGTGCGAATATGATGAAGAATGGAGATATGCTAGATATTGATGAAATCTGTCAAATATTAGCTGTTGATTTGATTGGGATTGTACCTGATGATGAGCATGTGATCAAAGCTGCAAATTCCGGCGAGCCTACCGTCATGAGTGCAACATCACGAGCGTCCATTGCTTATCGGAACATAGCACGTCGAATTGTGGGAGATGCTGTGCCCTTGATGCTGTTAGATGAGAAAAAAGGAGCCTTTACCAAGTTCAAAAAGTTCTTCGGATTAGGATGATGGTTTATGCTTATTAGAATAAGAAAAATTGATTGGATGATTGTACTCATCTTAATTGGATTTATGGGAATTAGTTATCTACTGATCCAGAGTGCAATTCATAATAATTTAGTATATAAACATACGGCGATGGATCGGAAAATGATTATTTTTTACGCCTTAGGTTTCGTCGTTTTATTAGGCATGGCGTTCATAAACTATCGTATTCTATTAAAATTGTGGATTCTTATCTATGTGATAGGCATAGCTTCTTTAGCACTAGTTCTTAAATTCGGTAAACTCACGAATGGTGCAAGGAGCTGGTTTGAATTGTCCGGCTCGCTTAATTTCCAGCCTGCTGAGCTTATGAAGCTGCTCCTTATTATCGCAATCGCTGGATTTATTGGTTATCGTAAAGGGGAAACGCTGAGGCTCGGACAAGAGATATTACCGATAGGAGTCCTTGTTCTTATCCCATTTTGTTTAGTGCTCATACAGCCTGATCTTGGTAATGCCATGATCTATTTGGTCATTCTATTTGGCATGCTATGGATTGGGAATATCAGATATACCTATGTGCTAATCGGACTGGCGATTGGGGTGGGTTTATTCTTCCTATTCCTATCTCTATTCCAAACTTATCATGACCCTATATCTGATTTTCTAAAAGAGCAGAATAAGACACATTGGATGGAACGAATTGATACTTTTCTTGACAAGGACGCTGTTACTCAGAAAGAAAGCTATCATCTCATTAATTCGCAAATCGCTATTGGTTCGGGTGGTTTGTTCGGAGATGGCTTTAAAGCAGGAAATTCACTTCAGAACGGGCGAATTCCATATGCTTTCTCGGATTCTGTGTTTGTTGTGCTTGGGGAGGAGTTTGGCTTTGTTGGTTCATCTGCCTTATTATTATTGTATTTTCTGCTCGTTTATCGAATGATTCTAATTGCCATTCAATGTAATCATCTCAGTGGTTCTTTGATTATTACAGGAATTGTCTCTATGTTGGTTTTTCAAATATTTCAGAATGTAGGTATGTTCCTGGGGATTCTTCCTATTACAGGAATTACCCTCCCCTTTATAAGCTATGGGGGTACTTCGTTGCTGATTAATATGCTATGTATAGGTATTGTCCAAAGCATTCGTGTTCACCAGGAGCAACCCTCCACTTATTGATCGCCTGCTCGATTACTTATCTCGAATAGCCAGACAAGCTTTGGCATACATATGAGAATGAGTAATCAGTGGGGGAGACAAGCCTGATGAATATAGATGCGAAAAAACGGAGATCGCAAAGAATTAAACAGTTGAATACCGCTCAGAAGTCCTGGCAGGATTGGCGTGAAGCGCCGCCTAGAAATCAGTTTATATATAAATGTCTGATCAGTGTCATCATCTATGGACTGATCTGGACTGTATTTCAACTGGAGCAACCCTATGCACATAAGACACAACAAACGATCAAAGCAATAATGAATGAGTCTTTCGACTATGCAGCTTTGAATGCTTGGTACCAAGAGCATATTGGCACAATGCCATCCTTTCTTCCTGCATATAATGAACGTAGGCGGAGTTCAATAGAATCTGAGTTTACATCGCCGGTTTCTGGTCAGATTGTACAGGGAAATTCTGAAACATCTGCTATTCTTCAGCTCAGCACCTCCACAGATCGCACAGTCTCCTCGATTGGGAGGGGACTTGTTCAATATGTAGGAGCAACCAATAATAAGGGTATGTCAGTAAGAATTCTTCATACCGATGGTATGGAGGCTATTTATGGTGGACTAGAGTCTGTTCTTGTTAAGCGGAATGATTGGCTTGAAGAGGGTGAGCTTATTGGATATACCCATATTCTGTATTTCGCCTTGAAGATGGGGGAGCAGTACGTGAATCCGGAGGATGTGATTCCTTTTGATTAAATGCTTCGGTGTCGTCTATCGCTTTCATCCCCTATTTGTTATCATGATGGCTCTATCTGTAGTAACTGGATTTTATGTCGAGCTATTAACTTGCTTCGGAATTGTTGTCATTCATGAGTTAGGCCATGTCGTAGCTGCTCGTTATTATGGATGGGAAGTCATTGAGGTTCAGTTGTTACCCTTCGGTGGTGTTGCCGTTGTCGAAGAACATGGTTCAGTTACAGCATGGGAAGAAATTGTTGTAGCTCTTGCCGGGCCATTGCAGAATGCGCTGATGATTATTGCTGCTTTATTGATGAAGTCGACTTCCATTTGGAATGATGGGTGGGTCGATTATTTTGTGCAAGCCAATGTGTGGATAGCTCTCTTTAATCTGATACCGATCCTACCATTAGATGGTGGAAAGGTGCTTCAAGCTATTGTTAGTTATAGGATTTCTTATTTCTACACCTTAAAGATAACGATATGGATAAGTTTATTTATGAGCGGAGTGTTATTATCTGCTACTATATACAATTATTCTTCCTCAGGTATTAATCTAAATTTACTTGCTATTGCGATCTTCTTACTTACTACGAACTGGTACAGCTACCGAAATTTGAATTATAAATTCATCCGATTTTTAATTGGTAGAAGTAGTCGGGCAGATCAACTATTATCACAAGGTGGCTTAGCTCAACCGATTGTTGTGCTCGGAGATCTTAGTATTACGAATATCACTAAGATGTTTAGAAGAGAAAAGTATCATTTGATATATGTGATCAATGAGAATGGTTCCATTCAAGCTGTGCTACCCGAGCATCGTGTCCTTCATAATATTCTTATCGAACGTCGACCAATAAGTGCAGTTTCCGAGCTTTTCATGTAGTATAAGAAGAAAAGAAACTGATGCGGAGGAGAATACAATGAAACAAATTGTTGTTCATTGTGAGCAGGATATAACGAAGGTATCTCTATTGGTTGATGGGAAATTAGTTGAATATTACGATGAACGACCGAAGGAAGATCGAGTGGGAAGTATATATAAAGCGAAGGTTGTGAATGTCCTCCCCGGCATGCAAGCTGCCTTTGTCGACATAGGACAGAGTAAGAATGCTTTTTTATATGTCGATGATCTATTAGATGCGAATTTGGATAAGGTTGCTGCAGACAAACCACCCATTAGAGATCTGATTAGAGAAGGTCAAGAAATTATTGTCCAGGTAGCCAAAGAGCCTTTAGGGACCAAAGGCGCTAAGATTACGACTCACTTTACAATTCCCGGGCGCTGGATCGTCTATATGCCTAATGCTGATTATGTTGGCATATCTAGAAAGATCGAATCGCAAGAAGAACGGCAGCGTCTAAAGGAAATGGGTGACAAGCTTCGTAAAGACGGAGAAGGCTTAATACTGCGAACGGTTGCGGATGGAGCCTCTTCGGAGGAGCTTGAGAGAGATCTGAATTATCTGCGTGACCTGTGGGCAAGCATTCTCTCCAAGGGTACGAATGGGAAGACGCCAGTATGCTTGTACCAGGATTTGGACATGGTTCCACGGATCATTCGTGATTTGTTCACAGAACAGATCGATGAATTAATTATTAATAATGCTGAGAAGAAAGCAGAAATTGAATCATTAGTGCTCCAATATGCACCTCAATTGATTCAGAGGATAAAGCTCTACCAATCTGATATATCTATGATTCACTATTATGGCATCTATGATGCGATTGATAAATCCTTCCGTCCTAAGGTGTGGTTGAGTAATGGAGGGTATATCAATATTGATCACACTGAGGCACTAACTGTCATAGACGTGAATACTGGCAAGTATACAGGGACAATCGGCTTAGAGCTTACGGTCTATGAAACCAATTTAGAAGCAGTAGAACAAATCTCACGTCTGATCCGCTTGAGGGATATTGGTGGAATTCTAATTATTGATTTCATTGATATGCTTGAGGAGGAGCATCGTCAATCGATTGTGCAATTAATGGAGAAGTTCGTCAAGCAAGATCGTACGAAAACAATCGTTGTAGGCTGGACGCAGCTAGGACTTCTGGAGATGACGCGTAAGAAGGTTCGATCGCATGGGGATCAGCTCATGTACGAGAGTTGTTCCTATTGCGGAGGCGTCGGCAAGCATTTTATACAACATTAAAGAGCTGAATTAACAACGGATAAAATATAAATTGCGATAATCTATCAGTTGTGATAAAATATCTTAGTGCGTGTTGAGATACATGCTGCAACCGCTCGAAACGGGTCATTCAAGTATGATATCCAAGAGGTTATCATCACCCCAATTATCGGCGAGTCTTATGACATGAGGAGGTGCTAACATGTACGCGATTATTGAAACAGGTGGCAAGCAGTACAAGGTTCAAGAAGGTGATGTTCTCTTCATTGAAAAGCTTAATGCTAATGAAGGCGAAAGTATCACTTTTGACCAAGTGGTAGCTATTGGTAAAGAGGACGGTTTTGTAGCTGGAACTCCACTAGTAAGCGGAGCAAGTGTTTCCGCAACAGTTGAGAGACACTTAAGAGGCAAGAAACTAATCGTCTTTAAATACAAAGCGAAGAAAAACTACCGACGTAAGCAAGGTCATCGCCAGCCGTACTCGAAAGTAACAATCGGGAAAATTCAGGCGTAAGAGGCGAAACGACATGATTCGTGTAGATATTAGACGTCAATCTGATCGTTTGATCTCTGGTTTCACTGTTACAGGACATGCTGAATATGATGTGCCTGGGAAGGACATTGTGTGCTCGGGTGTCTCCGCTGTAACAATCGGAACAGTGAATGCAGTTGAAGCATTACTACATGTGGATTTGATTCCATCGGTAAAAAGCGGATATCTTTCTGTGGATGTTCCTGAAATAATGGATCCGATCCAATCCCAGAACTGTCAATTGCTTTTGGAATCCATGGTCGTGATGCTACAAGGAATCGAATTATCTTATCAAGCTTTTATAACGATACGAGAAATCATCATATGAAAGGAGGTCGAAGCCAATGTTAACAATGGACCTGCAATTATTTGCTTCCAAAAAAGGGGTCGGCTCCACGAAGAATGGTCGTGATAGCCATGCTAAGCGTCTTGGTACTAAACGTGCTGACGGCCAAGTTGTTAGAGCTGGCAACATTCTAGTTCGTCAACGTGGAACGAAAATTCATCCAGGTAACAATGTGGGTATCGGTTCCGATGACACACTGTTCGCAATGGTAGAAGGTACAGTTAAGTTCGAACGCTGGGGGCGCGACCGCAAGAAAGTTAGCGTTTATCCTGTAGCAGTTGCTGTGGAGGCTTAGGCCAACACTACACATCATAGGCCCTGACGAGATTATATCGTCAGGGTTTTTTCATTGTAAGATTTAGAAGTTGATCTTCGTGATATACTAATCGAAGAGGGGAAATGGGTATGCCCGAGTTCAGCTCGTGGGTAATGGTGGCTATCATATTGCTTTTACTTGCTTGGATGGGGATTTCTCACCAGCGATTAAAGCAACTAGAGAAGAAGTTAGCTGCGACAAGGGAGTCGCATTATGGTGAGGTCATCCGAACGGTGGATCATCATCGACATGATTGGATGAATGATATTCAGGTGCTGTTTGGGTATATACAGCTGAATAAGCAGGAGAAGCTTCTAAGCTTTCTGAAGCAGATCATTGAACAGATGAGAATTGAGAGCAACATCTCTAAATTAGGTGTCCCTTTTCTGGTGGCATATGTTATTAGTTTTCGAGCGAATACGAATGCTCTGTTACTCGATGTAAAGCTTGAGCAAGAAATTTCATTAACCCGTTACGGTCAACAGGGCATAAGGATAGCACAGCTGGTCGTTGACTTCTTAGAAGCTTATAAGGCTGCTGCAGGTCACGGGGAAGGCGAAGCGAATAAGCTAACTGTTACAATGAATGCAGGGGAAGACCAGTTATTTATTCAATTTGAATATGATGGTGTCTCTGATATTGTGCGAATAAGAGATGATCTCCAGGGGATTATTGAACGTATACATGATGAACAACAGGATATACAAGTTACTCGCTTACATACAGAGCATTCGATGGATGTGGAAGTAAAAGTACGTTTAACGGAAATGGTGGGGTGAATTAGATGTTCTTAGATAAAGCGAAAATTTATGTAAAAGGCGGTAATGGAGGCGACGGAATTGTCTCATACCGAAGAGAGCTATACGTACCTATGGGTGGACCGGCTGGTGGTGATGGAGGTCGAGGGGGCGATGTCGTCTTCCAAGTAGATGAAGGACTTCGCACACTCATTGACTTTCGCTATCAGAAGCATTTCAAAGCACCGATTGGTGAAAAGGGCAAGAATAAATCTATGCATGGAGCGAATGCAGAGGATATGATCGTCAAGGTGCCTCCGGGTACTGTTGTGTTAGATGAGGATTCTGGTGAGATCCTGGCTGATCTCACTCGTCATGGTCAGAAGGTGGTTGTAGCCAAAGGTGGACGTGGAGGACGGGGGAATATCCGTTTTGCAACAGCTGCTAATCCGGCTCCGGGCATCTCGGAGAATGGTGAAGAAGGTATTGAACGATATCTGATTCTAGAGCTTAAGGTGATGGCTGACGTTGGTCTTATTGGATTTCCAAGTGTTGGCAAATCCACTTTGCTCTCGGTTGTTTCCGCTGCGACGCCGAAAATCGGCGCTTATCACTTCACCACAATCACGCCGAATTTAGGTGTGGTTGATGTTGGAGATGGTCGAAGCTTTGTTATGGCAGATCTCCCTGGTTTGATCGAAGGGGCTAATGAAGGAATCGGTCTTGGTCACGAATTTCTGCGTCATATAGAACGTACACGTGTGCTCGTACATATCATCGATATGTCAGCTACGGATGGTCGAGACCCCTATGAAGATTGGGTTATGATCAATCGTGAGCTTGAGTTGTACAATCCGCTCCTGCTCACACGCCCTCAGATTCTTGTAGCAAATAAGATGGATAGTCCTGGAGCTGAAGAGCATCTAGAGCTATTTAAGGAACGACTCGTTGCTGGTGGGGAGCTAACAGAGGTGCTGCCTATCTCAGCAATTACCAAGGATGGTATTCAAAAGGTGCTTTATAGATGTGCAGATGCATTGGAGAAGATCCCTAATGCACCTTCTGTTGAAGAGGTAAAGGGTGTATCTGAACGAAAGGTATATCAAGCAGGAGAGAAGAAGGATCAATCGTTTGTCATCCGTAGAGAGAATGATCTGTATATCGTCGAAAGCCCACATATCGAGAAAATGCTTAAACGGATGAACTTTAATACCCAAGAAGGGCACGATAGGTTTGCAAGAATAATGAGTAAGATGGGGATCGACGCTGCATTGAGATTGAAGGGTGCTCAGGACGGGAATTATGTTAGAATCGGAGAATTCGAGTTTGAATTTGTAGATCAAAGATAGCGTGTAATGGAACTATGAGACATCGGTAAACTACCGGTGTCTTTTATTATGGATAAAACACGAACATTATATGTTGTAATTATAAATATCGTACGTGTTTATTGGTTAAGTCTATATAAATACTATATAATCATGAGCTAAATTCAGTAAAATATGAACTTTTTGCGAAAAACCTATTGAAATTTAAAAAACTCCCGTGTATAGTATACCTATGTTATATATAGTGACATTAAACACAGACAAAAGAGGAGTGGTTGGGATGGAAGGAACCAGTTTTAAGAAATCAGGGCATAAACCGAGTTTGTTGTCAGCATTTCTCTACTTTGATGTTAGCTTTATGATATGGGTTATGTGTGGCGCGTTAGCTTTGTTCATTACAAAAGACTTTGGACTGACTGATTCACAGAAAGCAACGATGGTTGCCATCCCTCTTCTAGGAGGAGCCATTCTCCGTATACCTATGGGTATATTAGCAGACAAAATTGGATGTAAGAAAGCCGGCATCTTCGGTATGATCATTACGATGATACCATTGTTATGGGGCTGGTTGGGTGCGAATAGCATGAATGAGGTTATGGCAGTAGGATTATTACTTGGAATGGCAGGTGCTAGCTTTGCTGTTGCCCTACCGTTAGCAAGTCTGTGGTATCCACCACAATATCAAGGCTTAGCAATGGGAATAGCAGGTGCCGGTAATAGTGGTACTGCGTTAGCAACATTCTTCGGACCGAAGCTAGCCGAAGCATACGGATGGCATGTCGTATTTGGATTAGCACTTATTCCACTTTCATTAGTTTTATTGACTTATATATTCTTGGCTAAGGATAGCCCAAATCAACCGAAGCCTAAGAAGATAGCAGACTATCTAGCTATGTTCAAGTACGCAGATACTTGGTGGTTCTCCTTATTCTATGCGATCACATTCGGTGGATTCGTTGGATTATCAAGTTACTTCAGTATTTTCTTCTATGATATATATGGAGATGCAACTGTCGCAGATGGGATAACGAAGGTGCAGGTTGGTTACTTGGTTACGATTACGGTTATTGCAGGTAGCTTCTTCCGTCCACTAGGTGGTTACATCGCTGATAAGGTTGGAGGTATGAAATTCCTACTCATATTGTTTAGCTGTATTACGATTTGTGCATTTGCAGTTTCAACAATGCCAAGCTCATTCTACGTCATGCTCTTGATCACAAGTATTATGATGGCTTGCTTAGGAATGGGTAACGGTTCAGTGTTCCAGCTTGTACCACAGCGCTTTCCGAAGGAGATTGGTGTTATAACAGGAATTGTTGGTGCTGCCGGTGGTTTTGGAGGATATATACTAAGTAATAATATTCTCGGCCCACTGAAACAGTCCACGGGTACTCACGTAGCGGGCTTTCTTACAATAGCTTCAATCATTCTAGTTGTAACATTAGTATTCTATGCGGTATCTGTCAGCTGGAGAAAAACATGGGCAACTGCAAATAAGGGTGTGAATTTCTAATAATTACCCGAATCGAAGGGTTTGAGACCTATGAGACAATGGATAAAGGCAGCAGGAACAGGAAGAAGAGGATCACGCGATCTCACATATGATGAAAGTGCGGCAGTTGCTCATATAATAGCTCGTAAAGAAGCGACAGATGCTCAGGTTGCGGCATGGCTAATGGCAGAACGCATGAAGGGTGAGTCTGACGATGAGATCATGGCTTTCATCCACGTTCTCAGAAAATATTGTGCTCCGATTCAATCCTTCACAAACTCCATAAATTGTGCAGGGCCTTATGACGGAAGACGATATTTCCCGATTACGATTCCTGTTAGTCTACTCATGGCATCCGTTCAGGTTCCTCAGGTACTCCACGGTGGTGATTCATTGCCACCGAAGGAGGGTACCTCGGTTAAAGAATTATTAGAGGCGCTCGGTGTGAATATCGATGTGGATGTTGCGCTTTGGGAGCGTATATTTTCTTCTGTTCATATCAATTTTGTGTGGACAGAAAAACTATGTCCGCCCTTAGGTTATATTCGGCATATCCGTCAAGAGATGGGTCTGCGAACCATGCTTAATACCGTTGAGAAGGTTATCAATCCTGTGCAATCTGCAAATTTGATTATCGGGGTAAATCATAAAACGGCGATGCAGCATTTGATTCATATTTTGCCTCGCTCAGGCTTTGAGACCTCCTACATCGTACAAGGAATTGAAGGTTCTGAGGATTTGCCTATCTATAAGAATAGTGCACTCCGCAAGGTAACGGTTTATGGTGATGAATCCAGCATTATAGATCCTTCAATGTTCGGGTTTAGTGGGGATCCACTAGATGAGCATAACAAGGAACAACAGAAATTAATTCTACAGAGAATTATCCAAGGTGAGGACGGTTCAGATATAAAGAAAGAACGGGATCATGTCATATTTAATACAGGTTTAAGGCTGTTCTGGTTTGATAAAGTTTCTTCCTATGAGGAAGGTTTTTATTTGGCTAAGTCATTGCTCCAACGAAAAGAAGCAGCAAAAACTTTAAATAGGTGGATTGAGTTAAGCCACACAGAGGAGTTGTAATTATGATGAAAGAAGCAACTACACCCTCCAAGCTATCCAATCAAACCCATTGTTGCTTCTGCAGCATGCAATGTGGTGTGGAATTAATAAAGGATGAGGATACCGGGAAGTTAACCGCAAAGCCTAGACAGGACTTTCCGGTGGCAACAGGTCGGCTGTGTCAGAAGGGTTTTAATGTAGCTGAGCATGCTGTTCATCCAAGTCGATTGTTGCATCCACTGCAGAGATCTCAAGGTGCACAGAAGGATCCGAATGCTGTGGAATGGAATCAGAAGAAATGGGATTTGGCCTATGTAGACATATCTGATCGGATCAAACAGCTACAGCATTCGTATGGGGATGATGCAATAGCTGTATATGGTGGTGGGTCACTTACCAACGAAGTCTCTTACTTGTTAGGTAAGTTCACCAGAGTAGCGTTACATTCCAAATACATTGATTATAATGGACGTTATTGCATGTCCTCCGCTGCAGCAGCGTCCAATAAAGCATTCGGTATTGACCGAGGAATGAGTATGCCATTATCTGAATTACCTCATGCCCAATATATTATTCTTGCTGGCACGAATGTAGCAGAATGTCAGCCTACCATGATGCCCTATCTGATGGAAGCGAAGAAGAATAAAGCTACAATTGTAACCATAGATCCACGTCAGACGATGACTTCAAAAATATCTGATATACATGTGCGTCTTCAGCCAGGATTTGATTCTGTCTTCATCAATGGATTGCTACATGTCATATTAAATGAGAATCTAGCAGATCTTTCATTTATCAATAAGATGACGGTCGGAGTAGATGAGCTCAGGAAAATTGTTGAGCCCTATACACCGGAGTATGTTGAACGTCTAACAGGAGTGATGGGTGCTGTAACAAGAACGATTGCTCGCGGATATGCTCGTGCAGAAAGTGGTATTGTGTTGACGGCAAGAGGATTAGAGCAACAAATAAATGGTGTTGAGAACACATTAAACTATATTAATTTAAGTTTAGTCACTGGCAAGATAGGCAGAAAAGGCTGTGGATATGGAGCAGTTACAGGACAAGCGAATGGACAGGGTGGAAGAGAGCATGGACAGAAGGCGGATCAATTACCTGGTTACCGGATGATCGATGATCCTGCTGCACGTGCCCATGTTGCGGGGGTATGGGGTATAACACCTGATGAGCTTCCAGATAAAGGGGTTTCTGCCTTCGAGCTGTTCGAGAAGATTGAGCAAGGTGAGATTAGGGGGATGATTGTACTAGGCTCTAATCCACTTGTGTCTAGTCCAGATAATAGATTTGTTGCTCGCATGCTTGAAAAATTAGACCTGCTAGTTGTTGTTGATATGTTCGAGACGGAGACAGCCAAGTATGCGGATTGGATCTTGCCGAGCTCATCCTTCTTAGAAGCAGAAGGCACATTAACGAATTTGGAGGGTCGTGTATTCCATCGAGCTCAAGTCATGAATTTACCAGGAGAATGCAAGCTGGATGTTACGTTCATCAAGGAGCTTGCAGAGCACCTAGGTAGAGGGGAGTATTTCCAATACGAAACGGCTGAAGAGGTTTTTGAAGAATTAACTAGAGCTACCGCTGGAGGTAAAGCGGACTATAATGGAATCACATATGATCGATTAAAGGAAGAGAAGGGTGTGTTCTGGCCGTGTCCTTCTAAGGATCATCCGGGTACACCATATATGTTTTTGAACGGTTTTCATCATTCTGATGGTAAGGCTAGAATACATGCAATTACGCCTAAGATGCCTGCAGAGCCTATAAATCGGGAGTTTCCATACATCTTAACTACAGGGAGATTAGCCAATCATTATCTGAGCGGTGCACAAACTCGTCGGACCGAAGGCTTAAATCGTAAGGCACCACTACCTATTGCTGAATTACATCCGGTTATTGCTCAGAGGATTGGTTTAAAGCATGGTGATCACATCCGCCTAACAAGCCGACGTGGTTCCTTAAGCTTTCCTTTTAAGATCGCAGAGGGCATACATCCTACAACTATATTCGTCCCCTTCCACTGGGGAGATGAGCTATCGATTAATCAATTGACAATCGGCGCTCTAGATCCAATAAGCCGTATGCCAGAATTTAAGCTTTGTGCAGTGAAGGTGGAGAGAGTCGAAGGAAAGATGTGAGCTAGATTTGAACTAGATTTGAGCTAGATTTGAACTAGATTTGAGCTAGATTTGAACTAGATTTGAACTATGATATGAAGTTAGATGGCTACATTTGAAGTTAGGATTAATCATACAGCATACCACTTTAAGTGGTATGCTGTATTTTTTCAATAGAGGCTCTTGGAACCTCTATTACTTGGTTAGTATGTGAATTTGGGCGAATAGAGGCTCTTGGAGCCTCTATTACTTGGTAACTATGTGAATTTGAGTGAGTAGAGGCACTTGGAGCCTCTATTCGCAGAATGGTTGCGAACAATTTGATTGTAAGCCGTAGAAGACGCCTTAATTCTGTCCAAGTTGCTCCAATCGCTCTATATTGAGAGGATGCGCTGCAATGAGGCGATTGACTCTTGCTATCAATGTGTATTTTCGTTATAATGTCCACTATAGAAATACAATAGTCTCTCTTAGAAGGACGGAACTGCCTATGGATCGCTACTATTTAGTTCATGAGGATATTCTCCCGGATGCACTTGTCAAAACGATGCAAGCCAAGGAACTGCTTGCACAGGGTGAGGCCAAAACCATCCATGAAGCAGTCGAGCATGTAGGACTTAGTAGAAGCGCGTTCTACAAATATCGTGATGGTATACATGCATTGGAGCGTATGGATCGAGAACAAATTATAACCATATCTATGGATCTGCATCATCGTTCAGGAATACTTTCAAAGGTGCTGGCGCTTGTAGCTAGCTTTGATGGGAATGTGCTTACGATTAACCAGACAATACCGTTACAAGGAATGGCTAATGTGGTAATCTCCGTCGAAACATCCAATATGACTGATCGTATATTATCATTGCTAGATGCTCTAAATCAACATGAAGGTGTCAAGAAAGCGGCTGTAATTGGAAGAGGCTAGTAAGAAGTTTTGTTGCTATAATTTATAGGAGGTCATACAAGTGAAACCGGTCAAAATTGGATTATTAGGGTTAGGTACTGTTGGTACTGGAGTAGTGCGAATCGTTGAAGGTCATCAGGAGGATTTGCAAAGGCAGGTTGGATGCCCTGTTTATATTGAACAGATACTTGTGCAGAATTTAGCGAAAGAGCGGTCTATTCATATTGATCCAGCTAAGCTAACAGAAGACCCGTGGAGTGTTATCAACAATCCAGAAATCGATGTCGTCATTGAGGTTATGGGTGGCATTAAACTCTCAAAGGAATATATTCTTGCAGCTCTGGAAAGAGGAAAACATGTCGTAACAGCGAATAAAGATTTAATGGCTCAACACGGACAAGAAATTCTGCAGAAGGCATCAGAAAAGGGCTGTGATGTTTTCTATGAGGCTAGTGTAGCTGGCGGTGTTCCAATTCTACGTACATTGGTCGAGGGCTTTTCCTCAGATCGCATTTACAAAATGATGGGAATCGTTAATGGCACTACGAATTATATTCTAACCAAAATGAGTCAAGAGGGAGCCTCCTATGATGATGTGCTTAAAGAAGCGCAGGATTTGGGATATGCTGAGACGGATCCAACCTCGGATGTAGAAGGCTTCGATGCTGCTTACAAGATGACGATATTAGCGACGCTTGGCTTCCATGCTAAGATTAATTATTCCGATGTCTTGGTTAAGGGTATATCCATGGTGCGCAAAGAGGATATCATGTATGCGAAGAAGCTTGGTTACGAGATGAAGCTACTTGGTATTGCTGAGAACCAGGATGGATATGTAAGCATTAGTGTTGAACCAACGATGGTGAAACGGGAACACCCACTTGCATCCGTTCACGGTGTGTTCAACGCCATATATGTGTACGGGGAAGCTGTTGGTGAGACGATGTTCTATGGTCGTGGAGCAGGCGAAATGCCTACGGCAACCTCAGTTGTTGCTGATATTGTTGCGGTAATTAAGAATTTGAAATTAGGTGTTAACGGTCGACGAGGATCGAATGCTTATGTTGAGAAGAAGATGAGGACCGCTGATCAGATGGAGTCCAAATATTTTGTGTTATTGCATGTCGATGATAAAGCAGGAGTTCTAGCTCGAATCTCACAGGTGTTCGGTCAGCATGATGTAAGTCTTGAATCGGTCATTCAACAGCCGAATACAAGCAACCCCAAGGCAGAAATTGTCATTATTACACACAATGCCATTAAAGCTAATATGGATAAGGTGCTTGCAACCTTTAATGAGCTTGGTGTAGTTCAAGCTGTGCAGAGTGTTTATCGTGTTGAAGGATAAATTTGAAATGGTAAGGATGTACAACATAAATTGGGGAGTGGACATGAATGAGTCGGCAGAAGGTGCGTGTGCGAATCCCTGCTAGTACGGCGAATCTAGGTCCGGGCTTTGACACGCTTGGTATGGCCTTAGAGCTATATGCTTGGATTGATATGGAAATAGCGGAGACAACAAAGATTCACCTTCATGGTGAGCAGCTACGAGGTATTGCTACAGATAAGAAGAATTTAGTATATAAAGTAGCACAGCAAGTATTCGCTGCTGCAGGTGTGGAATATCCAGAATTAGAGATATCGATGTATAGTGATATTCCACTTACACGTGGGCTTGGAAGTAGTGCTTCAGCAATCGTAGGTGGCATGTTTGCGGCTAATGCACTTATTGGAAATAAGCTTACGAATGATGAGCTGTTCTTGCTTGCTACACAACTAGAAGATCATCCCGACAATGTGGGTGCTTCACTCTATGGTGGTATTGTTGTTGCCTTCTGGGATGGTGAACGAGCAGAATCCATTCGTATTGAGCCTAATGATCGCTTAGAGGTTTTGGTAGCGATACCAGATTTTCACCTAGCAACAGAGAAAGCACGGAACGTGTTGCCAAAGCAAGTGAGTATGAAGGATGCCGTTTTCAATGTTAGCCATTCTTCCTTGTTGGTTGCGGCTTTATGTACGGGTAATTTACCAGCCATTCGCTTAGCTATGAAGGATGCCTTACATCAGCCTTATCGAGCTACGCTTATTCCAGGAATGGAGATGATACTTCGAGATGCTGAATTACATGGTGCACTCGGAGTTGCACTCAGCGGTGCAGGCCCAACCTTGTTGGCCCTTGTGGATAAGCACGAGCCTAACAAGGCTAGGCTAGAACAGTTCTTATTAAATTCCCTCCGCAGCCAGAATGTAAATGCACAGCTTCTATGGTTGAATCCTAGCTCCAAGGGCGTTGAGCTACTATCCGTAGACAGCGAGTTTCATACATTATTCGAGAAAGCCAAAGGAGAAGTAAGAGCATGACACGGATCGCTTACTTAGGGCCAGAGGGAACAGTTACACACGAAGCTACCGCTCACTTTTTTTCGGGGCAACCTTATACTTTCGTTCCTTATAAGTGGATTACCGATGTTTGTTTGGCCACCGTTCATGAGGATACTGACATTAGTGTGATACCGATTGAGAATACGATTGATGGCACGGTAAATCCGCATGTCGATGTGCTACTTCATGAGGTGAATTTGCCAATTCAAGCAGAATGGATATATCCATCTGTTCAGAATCTAATTGGTATTCATTCGGGTGGGCAACCGGAAGTGGGTTTTTCGCAAATTCACACCATTGTCTGTATTCCTGTTGCGATTGCCCAATGTCAGCAATTCTTGAAGGATAAGCTGCCTGGGGTTAAATTCGAGCATGTCAGTAGTACTGCTGAGGGTGTTCGAATCGTACAAGAACGTCAAGATCCAGGCTATGCGGCAATCGGAACCTCAACAGCAGCGAGTATGTATGGACTTACAGTGCTTGCTGCTAACATTACCGACCATGAGAATAACTTCACAAGATTCATCGCAGTGGGGCATCGGACATTAACACTACCTCCAAGCGATTCATCAAAAACAACAATTCTTGTTACGTTACCTGAGGACTATCCAGGTGCGCTGCATCAGGTGCTATCTGCCTTCGCTTGGAGAAGAATCAATCTTACAAAAATTGAATCTCGACCGACGAAGAAGAATTTAGGTAGTTATTTTTTCTATATTGATATCGAAGGGTCTCTACAATCAGTGCTACTACCTAATGCAATTAGTGAAATTGAATCGATAGGCTGCCAAGTTCGTATTCTGGGTTCATACCCCATTTACTCGTATCAAACATTAAACGCGGAGGTGTAGGGTTCATATGGCAAATCAACAATGGATTTACTTGAACGGTGACTATGTAACGAAAGAGAATGCCAAGGTTTCCGTATATGACCATGGTTACTTGTATGGGGATGGCATATTCGAGGGTATCCGTATATATGACGGCAATATTTTTAAGTGTCAAGAGCATCTGGACAGGCTATATGATTCGGCTAAGTCCATCATGCTTCATATTCCACTGACCTCCGAGGAGATGCAGCGGGCTTTAGTCGAGACCGTTAGACGTAATGAGCTCACGAATGGTTATATTCGTTTAGTCGTATCAAGAGGTCCAGGCGATCTAGGGCTCGACCCACGTCGTTCTCCGAAGGCAAATGTCGTTATTATCGTAGAACAGCTTGCTATCTATTCTGCCGATGCTTATGTTGATGGTTTAAAAATTGTATCTGTATCTACACGTCGTAATGTGCCAGATGCCTTGAACCCTAAGATTAAGTCACTCAACTATCTCAATAATATTCTAGTGAAAATTCAAGCCAATCTTGCTGGTGTAGGTGAAGCGCTCATGCTTAATGCCCAAGGATATGTAGCAGAAGGCTCCGGAGATAATATCTTCATCATCAAGAATGGTGTATTAACGACACCTCCATGTTACATTGGTGCACTCGAAGGAATTACCCGTGAGGCAATTATGGTTATTGCTAGAAGAGAAGGGTATGTTGTAAAGGAAGAACCCTTCACGCTCCATGATGTATATATTGCAGATGAGGTTTTCTTGACTGGAACAGCAGCGGAGGTTATCGCAGTTCGTGAGGTGGATGCAAGGATTATCGGAAGTGGTAAAGCAGGTCCTATCACAACACATCTACTACAGGAATTTAGGAATATCGTGGATAAAGATGGAGTTAAGGTTTATGCATAGAAGTGAAGTTTAGAAAGAGGACATTCAGAAGGTTACTTCTGAATGTCCTTTTTTTCTTTCAGTATTTATTTTTCTTTGATTGATCAATGACTTCAATATCCTAGATTTCGATGCCATCAGTGATCTTCCGAGTAAGAGTGTGTGTATATTATTGATTAACGCAATGAGAATGGACTAAATTGATCTTGATAGAGATTCTAGATGAATTAGCGCAATAGAAGTTGGTTAAAAGTGGGTAATGTAATATCCTATCGCCTCAAACAGGAATTTAACGAATTTTCGTTTCGTTAAATTTGATCACTGGATGATAAATGCGATTTAATCTATTCTCATTTCGTTAAAATTGGATGATCATGCCGAACCATAGGTGTTTAATGGTTGGAATGCGTCTGTAGAATACATATTATTCGAAGATATGTGAATGTAAAGAGGTTCCCGTTCTCTCATTATTGTTGGATTAGCATAAGTATCGCGAATGGTTTTTGTGCGACTTTTCTAATAATTTTGTGGGTCAAACGCCCAGCCCGAGCATAAGATGTAAGTGACACTTAATCGGGAGGTTCAATACATTGAAAATTCATTTCGTTAAAGCAGGAGAAACCCTATACGAAATTAGTATGAAATATGGGGTGACAGTCGAAGCGATTATGGCAGCAAATACATCTGTCACTGATCCGGATACAATCATGGCAGGAATGAAATTGGTCATTCCAGTGAAGCAGCAAATCCATACGCCAGTAGAAAACTTAGCCCCCAATACCCCACAGGTAACTACAAGTCAGCAATCGCCCCAGATTCCTACTTATCCGGAGCAAGTTCCTTCACATTCAACAGCGCTTCAAGCGCCAGAATCTACAGTTCAGCCAACACCACTAGCTCCAACTGGTATTATGAATCAGGGATTTACTTATCCTGGTCAGGCGGTGCCGCCTTTTGCTTCTATTCCAGTGCCAGCTCAGCCGGTATCCGCATCAATGACACCACAGATGACTGACTCGATGTCTACCCAAATGCCGCCACAGATGTCTGCGCCAATGTCTGCACCACTAATGTCCGCACCAATGTCAATGGCACCGCCGCTGTCTGTGGAAGCTTCAATGCCTTCACCACCTAATTGGTCTATGCCAACTGGATATACAGCGTACAACACGCCATACCATATGACAAATTATTCCATACCTCAGACTTTATCCAACAATCCTAATGCTATTCCTAACGCGAATTCTTCTGTATACCCAGGAATGCCTCAATTAGCTTCCAATTATCAACCATATTCTGCACTTATGCATAACGCCAACAATGAGAACCATGCAAATTATGCGAACCATACGAATTATGAATATTATAATACCTACGCAAATTCACAGCATAATTCGGAGTGGCCTTCAAGTAACCCACAGCCTCATGGTCAATATAACCAGCCTCAATTTTCAAATGATAACGAAGAGCCACAGCTGACTCATCAGCAAGAAGAGATGGCACCGAACAAAGGGCATCAGGATAAGAAAAAGACGAGAACATCTTCAACCTCGAAGGAGCGTGTAGCCGCAAAACCAAAGAAGAATACACTTCATGATCAAGTATTAAAGCTACATCAGACAAGGAATAAGGTGAATCAAAGATAGGGTGGGCTTGAGAGCGGATATTTGATGGAAAAATGAAAACCATAATTGCATAAAATATGCCTTCGCAGGTGAGAATAACCTTATTAGATTGCATGCGAGAAGGCGATGGAGATGGGATTTAAACGAGCGCTAGATCGAATCAAAAAGAAAATAAGACGTAAAAAAGCCTTGTTGCTTGCGAGTATCATATTCCTCTCTGTTATTATGGGAATGGTTATTCAGCAAGAGGACTTACGAGGTGGTCCCAGTGTTGAGGTTTTTCTAGATATCCAGGATATTTGTCCGACCTGCAGAGATCAGGCTTATGTGAGTCTAGATGATCAGGATTATTTGACACTATATGATGGTTATCCAACTAAAGGTAGGGTTGTTCGCAGATTGTTCCAGCTCGATTTAGAGTTTGTTGAAAGTAGTTTGCCAACAGAAACCATAGAACAATTAGTAAATGGGATTCAGGTAGCTGATGAAGAGGAGTATGAAAGTGTGCTATCATCATTCAGTGATTACGCAAGGGAGAAGAATGAATAGACGAGACTGGTCTTTACGAGCCAGTCTTTTTTTTGTTTTTTTTCGAAGTAATCATGTCATGTATCTGCTATAATCAAAATGATACATACGTTCGCCTTTATTGCACAAATTTATAGGAGTTGAATGACTATTAGAATCATAGGTATAGATCCCGGTATTGCTATCGTTGGCTTTGGAATTGTTGATCTAGAGGGTAGTAGGTTGAAGCCGGTTCAATATGGGTGCATCGAGACACCAGCACATACAGAGCAAGGAGACCGTCTATTGATGATTCACGAATCGCTTACTCAATTGATTGAGAAGTATAAACCCAATCAGATGGCAGTGGAGAGATTGTTCTTTAACAGGAATGTGACAACGGCATTTAACGTGGCTGAAGCAAGGGGAGTCATCATACTAACAGGTGTACAGAATAAACTTTCCATTGCAGAATATACACCTCTGCAGGTGAAACAAGCCATCGTTGGTTATGGTAAAGCTGAGAAGCGACAGGTACAAGAGATGGTGCGAATGTTCCTGAATCTAAGTGAAATTCCAAAGCCCGATGACGTGGCAGATGCATTAGCTGTGGCGATATGTCATGCACATTCGAACTCATTAAATGATAGAATAAAGGATGGTGTCCGCAAATGATAGATTACTTACGTGGTCAAATCCAGTTATGTGAAACTGATTTTATTGTAATTGATGTTAATGGGGTAGGTTATCGTGTGTTCTGTGCGAATCCTTACGCCTATCAACTTAATAAAGATGCGGATGTAGTTGTATTTATTCATTACCATGTGCGTGAGGATGCTATTCTTCTCTATGGCTTCACCTCTCGTGAGGAACAAGCACTCTTCCGTCGCTTATTAGAGGTATCGGGTATAGGACCGCGTGTTGCACTTGGAGTTCTGTCAGGAGGTCGCCCTGAAATGCTGATATCAGCTATCCAACGGGAAGACATAACCTATCTTACTAGAATGCCTGGGATAGGGAAGAAGACTGCACAAAGAATGGTACTTGATCTTAAGGATAAGCTAGTTTCCACAGGCCTAAACCTTGGTGATGCTTTCCCGAATGATGATTCCTATGAAGTAACAGGAATATCCAGCTTTACTGGTGAAGCAGTAGTAATCCGAGAAACAAAGGAAGCGCTTCGTGCACTCTCTTTTACAGATAGTGAGATTGAACGAATTTGGCCTGCTGTTAAAGCTAAGATGAACGAAGAGGATAGCTCTGATATCTTGATTAAGAAAGCTCTTCAGTTATTATATAAAGGATAAATTGACATATGCATGATTTGAAAAGGAGTGTGAAGTATGGAGGATCGGGTAATTTCAGCCAATCTGATGATGGAAGAGGATACGCTTGAATTTAGCCTTCGGCCTCGTTTTTTGTCTGAATATATTGGGCAATCTCAGGTGAAAGAAAACCTTAAGATATATATTGAAGCGGCTAAGTTGAGGAATGAAGCGCTAGATCATGTTCTCTTATATGGCCCTCCTGGTTTAGGTAAGACAACCTTATCTAATATCATTGCTAATGAACTAGGAGTTCATATCCGTACAACCTCTGGACCAGCAATCGAACGTCCGGGTGACCTAGCAGCAATACTTACGAATCTACAGGATGGTGATGTGCTGTTCATCGATGAAATCCATCGACTACAAAGAACGGTTGAGGAAGTGCTATATCCAGCAATGGAGGACTTTGTACTCGACATCATTATCGGTAAAGGACCTAGTGCGAGATCCGTTCGATTAGACTTACCGAAGTTCACCTTGATCGGAGCAACTACACGTGCGGGACTTATCTCATCACCACTTCGCGACCGATTTGGAGTTGTGAGCAGACTTGAATACTATACGGTAGATGAGTTGTCATACATTATTAGCAGAACAGCAGATATACTACAGGTTGGTATTGTTGGTGATGGTGCTAGTGAGATGGGCCGTCGTTCGAGAGGAACCCCGCGGATTGCCAATCGTTTGTTAAAGCGAGTTCGAGACTTTGCTCAAGTAAGAGGAGATGGCATTATTACTCCCGATATTGCTAAGGAAGCGTTAAAGCTCCTGCAGGTCGATGACCTGGGATTAGATGCAATCGATCATAAGATGCTTCGTTCGATTATTTCTCACTTCCGTGGGGGTCCTGTTGGTCTTGATACGATTGCTGCAACCATTGGTGAAGAAAGCCAGACGATAGAGGATGTATACGAGCCTTACTTGCTTCAGATTGGCTTCTTGCAACGAACACCACGGGGTCGGATGGTGACTGCTGCAGCCTATCATCATCTTGGGTTAACACCACCTGAGGATACCTTATAAATTCCTGAGAAGCGGGTGAATGTATGAGTGATCATCGACTTATTATTATTTATGATGGGCATTGTGTGCTCTGTACTAGAACTGTAGCTCGATTAATGAAGCTAAGAACAACTGTACGCCTAGAATCCATACCACTACAAGATGAACGGACGGCTACTTTCTTGCCTGATGGCTATAATCGTGATCTGTTAGATAGAGAGATACACGTTATAGATTTGTCGAATGGTAGGGTTATTCGAGGTGCTGATGCCATTGTTTATGTGATGACAAAGCTACCTTCTCTTCGATTAGTCTCTGTGCTGTATCGTATACCTGGAATGAAATGGCTCGCATCACGTATTTATCAATGGATTGCTAAGCATCGATATGATCTGTTCGGTAAGACAGAAGACTGTGATTCAGGGCAATGTTCGCTTAAATAACCGGTAAATAATTCCAGTACCTATAAAAATAGTTCTTAAGAACTATAAAAATAGGCTAAAAGATATGAGAAAATTCATAAAATCTGAAAAACCTACAGCTTTTTGTATAAATATGAGATATACTTAACAAAATACGACCTGCTATGGATGATTTTATGATGGGTCAACTCATATTCGCATAAAGGTGATAGCAAATGAGTAATATCAAGGTATTGTTGACAACTGAAGGAACGTACCCTTTTCACCAAGGTGGTGTTAGCACATGGTGCGACATTCTGGTCAAAGAGTTAAAATCTGTGGATTATGTGCTATATGCCATTCTCATGGATCCTTTTGTTACCCAAAAATTTACATAAAGGAAGCTGCCTGTGCGCACCAAGATAGTATTGTTACTTCTAATTTTACTCGCAATAACAGTTATTATTGGCAGGTACACGCCTGAAATCAATCAGCTATTGAATAAAAAAACAATATTTACACAATTATTCAATGATCCTATCTCTGATTCTAGAGAGAGCTCATTTCGGAGTCCTTACAAAACCCAACCGCTTGAATATTTGTATGTAACGATTATGGAGAAAGATCCAGTATACGGGTATACGTTTGATGACCTGAATAAATTAAACCAAGTTATAAGTCAATCTCAAGAGCCACAAATGTCAATTTTGTTACAAACAGGAACGGAAAATGGACCAGATTTACTAGAAACTGAGAAGAATACCAATTCACATCCATCTATCAGTAATGCGACAATCGAGATTAGAGGAAACACCACTCGTAACTCAGAACAAAAATCTTATAAAATACGAATCATGGATCAAAACAATTCTATTTGGAATAATCAGTTAACGATAAACTTGAACAAGCATCCATATGACTATATACACGTTCGGAATAAACTGAGCTTTGATTATATGAAATTGATACCCGATTTAACTAGTTTGGAGACACAATTTGTGAGGGTGTTCATAAAGGATCAAACCTCGAATCCAAATGATCAAGACTACATAGATTATGGTTTGTTTACACATGTGGAACAATTGAATAAACGTCATTTGGAGAACAAAGGTATGGACCCAGATGCATATCTTTACAAAGCTATCAACTTCGAGTTTTACACTTATCCTGAAGCTTTTAGAGAAAGAGATGATCCTTTCTATGACAAGACAGCCTTTGAAAAGCATTTAAGTATCCGTGGAAGAGAGTACCACGCAAAATTAATCGATATGCTTGAAGATGTTAATAATCCCTCCTTATCAATAGAAAGCTACTTTGATAAGCATTTTAATCGAGATAACTTTCTTACATTTATAGGTGTTAATATTCTAATGGGTAATCTCGATACAAGCTCTAATAATTTTTTTATATACAGTTCTGTTTATTCAGAGCAATGGTACTTCTTGCCGTGGGACTATGATGGTGCTTGGGATTACCACTATGCCTGGGGTAGGAATGGTTTATCAGTGCATCCATACAGAGAGGGACTTTCTCTTTACTTGGGCTGGCCATTAGCGAGAAAGTTCTTCCAAGATCCGAAGAATGTTAATGCACTTAGTGAGAAGATTGAGAGCTTGTCTAAAATTATTACTGAGGAGCGCACAAAAGATTTTCTTGAGTCTTACTATCCTATAGTAAAGCCACTCTTAATGTCAGAACCTGATGTTGTAAGATTGCCAAGGAATATAGAATCCTTTGATGAGAATTATTATTCGATCGTGAGTCTTCCTACAAATAATCGCGAAAGATATTACCGGAATTTAGCAAAACCTGCACCGATTTTCATTGGGGATCCTTGGATTGAAGGAGGGAAGATAACCTTCAATTGGACGGAATCCTTCGATATGCAGAATGATGAAATTTTCTATGATTTTAAAGTAAGTAAGAGCCCTGATTTCTCTTCGATATATATGGAAGTAACAAACTTAACAAGATTGGATATAGTTTCTGATATTATGCCACCTGGAGAGTACTTCTGGACTGTTACAATTCGTGATATCAATGGTAATGAACAAATTCCATTCGAAACATACATGGATAGTGGCAAGTATTACCATGGGGTCAAGAGATTCATAGTGGAATAATAGAGGAAGATAAGAGAAGGGCTGTGAAGCACTAATGCAATTTGAAGGTAAGAAGCTGAGAAGTGAACAAAAATTCTACTTGCATACATTCGATTGGGCATCCTTACGTCTCCGAGCAAAGAGCTTGTTAATAAGCGACCGTAATTCTATTAGTGAGGATGGCTATCATATTCGCAGCTTGTATTTTGACGATATTCATGATAATGCCCTATTTGAGAAGAATTATGGAGTGATGAATCGTAAGAAGTATCGAATTCGAATTTATAATAAATCGGATCATTCAATCAAGCTCGAGAGAAAGACAAAATACAATGAATTTATTTGCAAAGAGACAGCCCCGTTGTCCAGAGAGGAGTACGATCGGATTGAAAGAGGGGATGTGAGTTTTTTGCGAAATAGAACGGAGCCATTAATGCAGCAATTTTATTATGGTATTACGGTACACGGCTTGAAACCCAAGGTGATTGTGGATTATACCCGGGAAGCTTACACTTTCCCTCATGGCGATGTTAGAGTGACTTTTGATAAAGGGCTAGCAGCAGTATTTAATACGATGAATATATTTGATAGGAATGCAGTTCCTATTCATATATTCCGTGACCCTCGTGAAATACTAGAGGTTAAGCATACAGAGTTTTTACCAGCATTTATACGCGAACTGCTTTGCTTTAATGGATCACTTCGAACAGCGATTTCTAAATATAGCATTTGCAGAGAATATATGAAACATCATCATCTTATGTAGAAGAGGGAGATATACACGAATGGATGAACAGATTAATTTTGATAGTATACTGAATACAAGTTTTTTCTCAGAAAGAGACGCGGTTACTGTACTTCAAATGGCTATTTCTTTATTCATCGCGCTTTGTATAGGGCTATTTATATATTACATATATAAAAAATGCTTTCGTGGTGTCGTTTATACGCACAGCTTTAATGTTACGTTGGTACTGATGTCATTAATTACATGCATGATTATCATGACAATCAGTACGAATATAATACTCTCCTTAGGGATGGTAGGAGCTTTGAGTATCGTTCGTTTTCGAACTGCGATTAAAGATCCATTAGATATTGTATTCATGTTCTGGGCTATTTCGGTAGGTATTGCCACAGGGGCTAGAATTTATCCGACAGCGATTGTTGGCTCGTTGTTCATAGGACTTACCGTTTATTTGCTAACAAAATATAAAGTTAAAGGACAAGCTTATTTACTGATTGTACATTACAACGAGCAAGCCGATTTTGCAGTAAATTATCACATAACTCGCTTGAAGCATACACTCAAATCTAAGACACTTCGAAAAGATTATACGGAATTGGTTATAGAGATGAAGATTGTTGATGAGAATACTGAATTTGTAAAAGAGTTGTCAACGATTGATGGAGTGATTGATGCATCACTTGTAAGTTATACAGGAGATTATGCACCTTAAGAATAGAGGGGATAATTATTGTGGCTAAATTGAAAGTACTCTTAACTACAGAGGGAACGTATCCATTTCACCAAGGTGGCGTAAGCACTTGGTGTGATATTCTTGTGAACCGAATGGATAATATAGATTACACGATATTTAGCGTACTGATGGACCCCTTTGTTACACAGAAGTTTGAATTGCCGAATTCCACAAGCTTAATAAAAATGCCGTTGTGGGGAACAGAGGAGCCGAGTGAACATTTATCTACACCTTTCTCACAAACGTTCTTATCTCGGAAACGGACGACTACAAGCAATATCAATAAATATTTTATCCCATTGTTCGAACAATTAGTTATTGAAATAATTAGTCCAGTTAAAGACCCAAAGAAACTAGCAAAGATAATACTTGAGCTACATTTATACTTTCAATATTATGAATATAAAGTGAGTTTTAAGTCAGAGGAAGCTTGGGATGCTTATAAACGAATTGTATTGAATTATGTTGCGAGTAAGGATAGTAATCTGTCTAGACCTGACATTTATGGTTTAATTCAGAGTTTGGGGTGGTTGTATCGTTTCTTGAATATCATCAACACACCAATTCCTGATTTTGATGTTACACACTCCTCTGCAGCTGCATTCTGTGGACTTCCTTGTATCATTGCAAAGATGAAGAATAAAACACCCTTCATGCTTACAGAGCATGGAGTCTATCTCAGGGAGCAATATATCTCGCTATCTAAAAGGGAGTACTCTTCATTCTTAAATACATTCTTGATTAATTTAGTTCATTCTATAACAAGTTTAAATTATGCCTATGCTGACCAGATTTCGCCAGTCTGCCTCTACAATACAAGGTGGGAAAAGGAGTTTGGCGTCGAGAATGAAAGAATTAAAGTTATATACAACGGTGTGGATAAAGATGTGTTTCTTCATGCTACAGGAGAGCGACCGTCCCATCCTACGGTTGTCACTGTTGCCCGGATAGATCCTATAAAAGATATTGAAATGTTAATCCGTTCTGCTGCGGAAGTTAAACTACACATTCCAAATGTGAAATTTATGATTTACGGTTCAGTATCGGTACCAGCTTATTATGATCAGTGTATTAATCTACGAAAGGCTCTAGAACTAGAAGAGACTGTGATATTTGTTGGTCATATTCATAATATTGCTACTGCTTATAAAAGTGGTGATATCGTGGCATTAACTAGTATATCTGAAGCCTTCCCTTATTCTGTTGTAGAAGCAATGATGTCAGGAACACCAGTTGTATCTACGGATGTTGGAGGTATTAAAGAAGCTCTCGGAAATACGGGTGTGCTCGTTCCAGCAAGGGATTATAAAAAACTAGCAGAGGAGATGATTAGATTACTAAATGATCCAGAGCTTAGGCGGTCATTGGCTGATGAGGCGCGTGAGCGGGCGTTGGCAAACTTCACCATAGACAAAGTCATTGACGAACACGAAATGAGTTACAACTATCTAGCATCGAAAGCTAAGAAGACCGAAAAAAATCTGCTCAATAACGAAAAAAAATCATCAGTAACAGAAGTAGTGAAACCAAGTTACACCAAGGAGTCTCTCGTTATTCAAAGAACATGGATGGAGCGAGGATTGGCATTTAAATATACGGGTTATTATGAAGAGGCTATTGGATGCTTTAAATCTGCAATTATGGAGTCGTCAGATACGATTATTGTTCCATTGTTACTATTAGAGTTAGCGGAAGTTTATAATCATCTTGGTAAGTTCGATTTGGCCTTTAATGAGTTTGAGAAGTATAACGCTTACCAGAGAATACTTAGTGCTTAATTTACTTGATGGAAGGAGTTGATGTGAATTATGAGCAGAAGAATTGAACGTGTTATATGGGGGATTAACTCGAAGTCTTTCAAAAGATATGAAGTATATATTAAAAAAAACTACGACAGCAAGATT